>NZ_MKGQ01000026.1:0-22551 GCF_001908105.1 Xenorhabdus eapokensis | reverse complement strand
TGGTTCAGACAGTGTGATATTCGATTTCATAAGAACAGGCAATAAGTCATCTGATTACCGATTATAACACCAATGCAGATAGTTTATCTGATCAACTTATCTCTATTTATTGTGAAAATAATTACTATAGGGAAATCTGACAGTGGAAAAAAAACAGAAAAATAAATATAAAAGATAAAAGCAGGAATTAAAGTAAATTTATGGGGATTTTAAGATTTTTACATTATTCAGCCAATGAATAATATTCATTGGCTGAAAAGTTATTACTTAATATTTAATGAATAAGATATTAAGCAACAATCGGTGCGCGCCAGTCGTCAGCACCAGAAGTACCCGCAGTAGTGTGTTCCCAGGTAATCTTACGATAAGAAAGAGATACACGAACTAATTGAGTGAATTCTGATTTAGCTGGATCTTGGCAGTGTGGCATTTTGCAATCGATATCAACGATAGTTGCATCTTCCAGTTTTGTAGTAAAGAAATGCTCTTGTTTACCTTCGATTGAAGTACGATACCATTTCAATTCTACAGTAGGCAGCATTTCGCCAGAAGCCAGTGCGTTGTACAGCAGAGGAACTGATTTATTCAACGCAACGGTAAAGCGGAATGGCTTATGCGCACGCTGGCCAGAAGGTTGTCCTGACTGTGGATCAGTTGGGACAGTGACGATGTGGTCAAATTCTTGAACCAGCATTTCATCTTCGTGACCCTGAACAAAGATATTACCTACGGATTCAGCAGTGAATGAGCCAGCGGTAATATGACCCTGAGTTTTACCATGGATGGAAATATAACATGGAGTTGGCATATGAATATCCTATAAAAATTTACCAATATTAGTGTAAGTGTTCATTCCTTGCGTGATTATTCCATTTATTAACCAAATGCTAATCGAATGAAATTATCGCTTACCAAACACTCGATGCGAATAATAAAGCTGAAATTGATGAATGCAAAGTTATTTGAAAAATGCAACATATGCTCTAATTCAATGACAAATAAAAATTTTATAATCATTGCCGTTGTAAAATTTATAGCTGATTTTTTATAAACAATAAGTTTCTTTGACTGGTTTAAAAATAACCTATGACTTTTTGATTTTTTTAACTACTTGATATTTATTGTTTTTTAATTTTTGGTTTGGTTGTTTTCTTATGATCATTTGAAAAGTGTTATCTAGATCAAAAAAATGAAAATAATTTGAGTTGTGATGGTACATAATTAATCAATATAAAATAAAAAATGATATTGACGATGATTATTAATAGAAAATTGACAGGTTATGTTTTATTCAGGTGAAGATGGAAAATATTTCTTTTGATGCAAGTAATAAATAATGGGATTACATGCTCTTAGAGGGTGTAAAACCAAATTTTCCTCTATTTTTAACGCCAAAAAATGTTTATAAATTGCTATGAATTGGGATTTGGAGATTAAAAGCTTGAATAGAGGTATTTATCAATTTGTGTTTTGGCTTTACATCAAAAAAATAAAATGTCAAACTCGAACTTGACGATTTCTCGTATCGATGTTATTTCCACGATTGGATAGGGTATATCTGATTATTTAACTATATGTTGATATAAAACTATTCGTGCCTGCAAATATAGTTGTCTTCTTTAGCCTATTTTTTAGGAAGATTTTCTGTATGTATTATATGGGTAAACATTGGAATCATTCTCTCACCAATAATGGGTTGTTAGACAGTTCATGGTTGTATTAGCCAAAGGATTCAAATATGAGTAAGAATAGTCCAGGTAGCGTAGCTCCGAAAGAAAGAATTAATATTAAGTATGTTCCAAATAACGGTGACCAGACCGCAGAAGTTGAATTACCTCTGAATCTTCTGGTTGTTGGTGACTTGAAAGGGAAAAGCGAAGATACGCCAATTGAAGAGCGGCAGACAGTTTCTATCAATAAGAACAACTTTAATGCCGTAATGAATGAAGCGAACATCAACCTGACTTTTAACGTTCCTAATCGCCTCGATGAAAAAAGCGAAGACGATCTGCCAGTTAATCTGGAAATAAAATCGTTGAATGATTTTTCACCGGATAATATCGCGAAGAAAGTACCTGAATTAAACAAACTTCTCGAACTGCGTGAGGCATTGGTTGCATTAAAAGGCCCATTGGGAAATATCCCAGCATTTCGTGCTCGTTTGCAGTCACTGCTGGATGATGAATCCGTTCGTGAGCAACTCCTGAAAGAACTTGAAATCGTCAATAAAAAATAACTGGTTAAAGGAATTTTTAAATGGCTCAGCACGAAGAAAACAGCACAGCTATTGCTTCTGGCGCAACGACGTCCTTGCTTGATGAAATTATGTCTCAAGCGAGAATGACTCCGGAAAATGATGGCTACTATATTGCTAAACAAGGTGTTGCTGCGTTTATCGGTAGCATCCTGGATACTGGCTCTAACGAAGAACCAATCAACAAATTGCTCGTTGATAAGATGATCGTTGAGTTGGATAAAAAGCTAAGTGAGCAGATGGATGAAATCATGCACGCTAAGCCGTTCCAGGAATTGGAATCTTCCTGGCGTTCACTGAAAATTTTGGTGGATCGTACTGATTTTCGTGAAAACATCAAAATCAACATCCTTCATGCTACTAAAGATGAACTGTTAGAAGATTTTGAATTCTCCCCTGAAATTATTCAGTCCGGCTTCTACAAACACGTTTATTCCTCAGGCTACGGCCAGTTCGGTGGTGAACCTGTTGCCTCCGTCATTGGTAACTACGCGTTCAACAATACTACGCCTGATATTAAATTGATGCAGTATGTCAGTTCAGTCGGTGCGATGGCTCATGCGCCATTCTTGTCATCCGTTTCACCGGAATTCTTTGGCATTAACAGCTTTACTGAGCTACCTGCTATTAAGGATTTGAAGTCCGTCTTTGAAGGCCCTTCACATACTAAATGGCGTGCGCTGCGTGAGTCAGAAGATTCACGTTACTTAGGCCTGACCGCCCCCCGCTTCTTGCTGCGTCTGCCTTATTCCAATGTTGAAAACCCAATCAAGAACTTCAACTATCAGGAAAATGTTAGCCGTGACCACGAACATTTCTTGTGGGGCAATACTGCGTACTTGCTGGCTAGCTGCCTGACTGACAGCTTCGCTAAATATCGCTGGTGTCCAAACATTATCGGTCCACAGAGTGGTGGTGCGGTAAGTGATCTGCCAGTCCACCTGTATGAAGCAATGGGGCAAATTCAGGCGAAGATCCCAACAGAAGTGTTGGTCACTGACCGTCGTGAATTCGAACTGGCAGAAGAAGGCTTCATTACCCTGACCATGCGTAAGGGTAGCGATAATGCAGCATTCTTCTCGGCAAACTCAGTTCAGAAACCCAAAGTGTTCCCAAATACTCGTGAAGGGAAAATTGCGGAAACCAACTACAAGTTGGGTACTCAGCTTCCATACATGTTCATCATCAACCGTCTGGCTCACTACATCAAAGTGTTGCAGCGTGAACAAATCGGCTCCTGGAAAGAGCGTCAGGATCTGGAGCGCGAACTGAACATGTGGCTGAAACAGTACATTGCTGATCAGGAAAACCCACCTACTGATGTTCGTAGCCGCCGTCCTCTGCGTGCTGCTGAAATCAAGGTGCTGGATGTTGAAGGCGATCCAGGCTGGTATCAGGTGGCGATGCAAGTTCGCCCGCACTTCAAATACATGGGTGCAAGTTTCGAACTGTCTCTGGTTGGACGTTTGGATAAGGAATAATCATGGCTGCGCTGTACAGTTGGAACAGAGGCAGCTCTGCCAGTCTGTTTGAGCGCATTCAAGGGAAGAGCTCCGGCTCTTCCCGTCAGTCAAGGATGCGTGCACTACTTGATTCTATCAAAAAGCATTTGAATGAAGTGCTGAATTCCCGTCCAGGGGCCTGCCAAAGTGCCGTTGATTTAGGGGTTATTGATCTCAATGATGCGACCGCAACATCGGTGGATTTCAAGCAAAGTATCGAGTGGGAAATTGAAGAGTGCATCAGAAATTATGAGCCAAGAATATCAGCGGTTTCTGTCAGCGCCATCAATGATGATTCAGATCCGTTGCTGTTGAGCTTTCATATCAGTGCTGAAATCTCCCTGGATGATATCAACGACCTTGTGGAATTTAGTATCCAGTTGGATAACAACCGGCGCTATTGCCTGGAGCGAACTCAATAAATGTCATTTGAAAAATATTTCAGAGATGAGTTGAACTATCTGCGACAACTGGGGAAAGAAGCCGCCGTTGAGCGCCCTCATCTTGCCGCATTTTTGTCAGAACAGGGTTCTGACCCCGACGTTGAACGTTTACTTGAAGGTTTTGCCTTCCTGACAGGCAACCTGCGGGCAAAGATTGATGATCAATTCCCTGAATTGACGCATGGTCTGCTCAATATGTTGTGGCCGAATTATCTGCGTCCAACCCCCAGCATGACCATCATCGAATATACCCCTGATGAGAGTGTAGTGACGAAAGCGACACAGGTTAAGCGTGGCACACAGATTATGAGCCATTCGTTGTCGACTCAAGATGATATTTATTCGAACGAAAAGTCGGATGACAAAAAAGACGATCATGGTCGCTGTACCTTCACCCTCTGCCGCGATGTTTGGCTTTTTCCGTTTTCTATCCGTGACATTTCCGTCAATAACAGTAATGAAACCGGAATTATCGGCCTGAATTTTACGTCGAAAACAGAGCTGAATCTGCATGAGTTGGAGCTGGACAAACTGCGGTTTTATTTGAGCGGTGATAACTATACCACTTCGCAGCTCTATTTCTGGCTTTGTTACTACTTTAGAAAAGCTGAGTTAGTGGCAGGCGATACCGTGATCCCCCTGCCAGATTTTGATTTTGTGCCTGTGGGATTTGAGCGGGAAGATGCGTTACTGCCTTATCCGAAAAACGCCTATATGGGATATCGCATCTTGCAGGAATATTTCTGTTTCGCAGAAAGTTTCCTGTTTTTTGATGTGAAAGGCTTCCCGAAACTGCCGGAAGATCTCAAGGCCAAAGATTTCAAACTGAATTTACATTTTTCTCAGGCTCTGCCACCAGAAGCCAAGATTCGCCATGACACTTTTCGTCTGCATTGCACGCCCGCAATTAACCTGTTCCCAATGGACAGTGAAGCGATTGAACTCAATGGCAGCCAGACTGAATACCCGTTGAAAGCCAGTTACAGCTTGCCAGATAACTATGACATTTTCTCGGTTGATGGCGTAGAAAGCTGGCTGACAGGGGAAAATGGTGAGCGCAGCCGTGCCCGCATTGGTGAGCGAGTTTATACCCCGTTTGAAAGTTTCAATCACCAAATAGATAACGAAGATGAAAATTCGATGCGTTATTACCGTATTCGGGTGAAAGAGTCTCCTTTCCGTAGGGGGCTGGAACATTTCATCTCATTTGTACGGGGAGATGATGCCGATTTACTCAGGTTCAAGCTAAAAGAAAATGTTTCGATCAGATTGACCTGTACCAACCGTGAATTGCCTTTAGAGTTGCGGGTTGGCGACATTAATTATCCTTCAATCGGTAGCCCGTCATTTGCGACATTCCGCAATATCACGCGGCCGTCAGTGCCTCTCTATCCCTTGTTGGATGGTGGTTTGCACTGGTCATTACTGTCAAATATGTCGCTCAACTATATGTCATTGCTGGATAAGGACGCACTCAAGCAAGTGCTGCGTACCTACGATTTCCCAAGTATTCATAACCGACAGTCCAAGCGTTCATCGCAGAAACGGCTTGATGCTATTGAAAAAATTGAAACAGAGCCGACAGATCGTCTGTTCCGTGGTCAGCCTGTGCGTGGGTTGCGCTCAACACTGTATATCCGGCAACAGGCATTCAGCTCGGAAGGCGAGCTTTATCTGTTCAGTACGATTCTGTCACGGTTTTTCTCACTGTATGCCAGCGTTAATGCGTTTCATATGTTGAAGGTAATCAATTTAGATAATCAGGAATGTTATGAATGGCCGGTACAGATAGGTCAACACTCGTTGATGTAATCACTGAACAGGATCCTGCCACGCCATTGGCATTGGACATCTCACAGTACAACTTTTACCAGTTGGTTGAGCTGCTTAACCAATTGGCGGTAGCGTGGGATAAAACCGGAGAGACAGATCGTCCTGATCTGGAATCTGTCCGTTTCCGTTCCAGTGCCAGTCTGGCATTTCCGACACGGGATGTTATCTCGCTTACGCAATCCAAAAAGGGATATTTTGAACTGGAAGTTTCCTTTATGGGATTGCATGGCAGCCAGTCTCCGATGCCTGGTTATTATCTGGATTCATTGGCATGGGAAGAGGCACATGGAGAAAACCGGTTGACGGATTTTCTCAACATTTTCAACCACCGTTTAATTACGATCCTGCATCAGATTTGGCGGAAATACCGCTATTACATCTGCTTCAAGAAGGGTGGAGAAGATAATTTTTCCCAACGCATGTTTTCTCTGGTTGGGTTGGGCAGTGATGTCAACCGCCGGATGCTGAACATCAACCACAGCAAAATGCTGGCGTACGCCGGATTACTGGCAAGCCCCGGACGCTCGCCAGAAGTCATATGCAGCCTTGTTTCCCACTGTTTTGATTTGCAGGACGTTACGTTGCACGGCTGGCAATTTAGGAAAGTCATTATCCCAATGGATCAGCAAAATCGTCTGGGGCGCACCAATAAGGGTCTGAAAACGGTTGATAACAAGTTATCGGTATTGGGAGAAAACTTCACCATTGGTTCTTGGGTCGGGGATTACAGCGGTAAATTTTTACTTAGTATTAATGACTTGCCTAGAGAGCGATTCCTCTCATTCCTGCCTGATGGCAAAAACTATCTGCCGTTGGTGATGTTCATCTCTTTTGTCATGCGCAGCCAGTTTGCCTGGGAACTACGTCTTAGCCTGGCTGAAAATCAGGTCAGCGGCATGGTATTGGGGGCAAAGCAGAATAACCATTTGGGGTGGACCAGTTTTCTCGGCGAACCGGAAAAGAAACCCTCTGTCATCATTTCAGTTATGGAATAACGACCATGGAAAAACATCAACCAATCCTTTCATTGCGGGTTCTTAACAGTGAACAGCTAGAAAGTGGTAAAGCCGCCAACTGCCAGTTCTCGGCACAGGGCGGTACGGTCGGCAGCAGTGAAAGCCACCTTTGGTCTGTGCAGGATCAGCAGGGCAATGTCTGCCCGTCACAATTTGCCATTAAATGGCAGGATGGGGCATTTTGCCTGCAAGTATTTGCTGAATCAGTGCAAATCAACAATGCAACTTTGACGCCTGAATCGGGTTTGATCCTGTTACAACAAGGCGATCAAATCAAGGTAGGTAATTTGTCGATCAAGAGCCATATCAGTTTTTCTGAGGCCGATCGCGTTGATCCTTCAATGATATCCCCTGAATCGTTGGTTTCCAGCTATAGCAATCCACTGGATGCCATGATGGAAGGTACACCCGTCCAAAACTCTGTGTTTGCCCACAATGAAGGCATTGCGCCAACGGTGATGCATCGTTTCAGTGATGATCCGCTGCGGGTACTTGATAGCGAGAGCCTGACCACATTGAAACCCAAGATTGAGGCTGATGATACCGAACAACTTTTGCCACCGGATCATTACCAGAACCCTCCATTTGCTAACCCTATTTCTGATAACCGAGGCAGTATTATGGATCAGGAGTTTCTTGATTTACCGGACATCGATTCCGACAGGCAGTACGAAAGTATGGATATTGACCATGTTGCTATTACCCCGCTCATGCGTGGTCTGGAAGCTCGTTTGCCTTTGCACGACAGTCAGCAGGCGAATGATTTTCTGCAAGAAATGGGCAAGACCATGAAAGCGGCCATTGAGGGGTTATTGGCTCTCCAGCGTGAACAACATGGATTACGTGATAAACAACTCCGGCCTATCGAAGATAACCCGCTGCGTCTGAATATGGATTATGGCACGACTATGCAGGTGATGTTCTCTGATCAGAAAAGTCCGGTTCATCTCTCTGCTCCGGCTGCGGTAGCGGAAAGCCTGCAAAACCTGCAATTACACTATCAGGCTAACCGAATTGCTATTTCTGCCGCGCTAGACACCATGCTGGAAGCCTTTTCTCCAGAACAATTGCTCCGTCGTTTCTCACACTATCGTCGTAGCAACGAAGTCAGGAGTAAAGATGCTTCCTGGGCTTGGGAAATGTACACCAACTATTACCGCGAATTGTCTTCCAGCCGCCAGCAAGGATTCGAAAAATTATTCCGCGAGGTGTATGAGCAGGCTTATGACCGCGCATTGCGTCAGGGCTTGGAGGAATCCAGCAATGACACATTCCGCTAGTCGCCGTGTATGGGCTGTAGGGATTTTATTGCTGTCAGTGATGTTACTAAACGGCTGTAGCAGTGCATGGAACGCAACAAAAAAAGTAGGCCAGGTCATTTGGGATCCTTCCACACCGGTAGGTAAACCCGATGAGCAGGCCTCTGTTGCCAACATTACATTGCTGGCCGAACCCGACATCAACCCCAATGAAAGTGGTGAAGCGGCTCCTGTTGAAATGAATTTGGTTTATCTCAGTGAGGATTCGCGCTTTCTGGCTGCCGACTATGACCAGCTCGATAGTGACAAACTCGAAAAAGCACTGGGGAAAAACTATATCGATCATCAGGATTACACCCTGTTGCCAGGGCAATACAAGCCTCTGGAACAGATCGCATTGGAAAAGAAAAACCGTTACATCGGTGTCATCGTTCACTATGCAGATGCAAATCAATCTGAATGGAAAAAGATCATCCGGGTAAAAGACATCGGCCGCCATTATCACATCTTGGTGCATGTCAGAAATAACGACGTCGAACTTAGAAAAGAGGAGGAGTAATCATGCCAGGTAAAAATCGGGTGATTTGGCACGAAGGATTATTCATCAGACCACAACATTTTCAGCAACAACAAAAACATATTGATTATCTGGCACATAGCCTTGTTTCAGTATTAACACCTTATGCTCACGGTTTCAGCTCCCTGAGCATCAATGATGATTTGCTCAAGTTAGGACGTATTGGGATTACCGAAGCCAGCGGTATTATGCCTGATGGCACCGTTTTTTCTGCGCCCAGCCAGGATTTACTGCCAAAACCATTGGATATCGAAAATGTTAATGACCTGAAAAGCAAAGATATTTATCTGGCATTACCGATGTCCAGCGATACCATTCGGGAAATTGCTGATCAGGGTGCAGAAATACAAAGTGCGGTGCGTTATCGGGAACTTCCCACTGATGTCCGCGATCTCCATACCAAAGGCGGTGATTCCTTTGCCCTTAACCTTGCCCAATTGACGCCAGTTCTGATGCAAGGCTCCGAGGACATGAGTGCTTACACCGCCATTCCACTATGCCGTATCAAAGAAAAGCAAAAAGATGGCAACATTGTTCTGGATAACGAATTTGTCCCGACCTGTTTGTCGATCTTTGTGGCTGACAAACTTAAGCGTTTCATGGTGGAAATTGATGGCCTGCTGACAGAGCGTTCAAGAACACTGGCTAAACGCATTGGTTCGCCGGGTCAGCAAGGGGTGGCAGATGTCGCAGAATTCATGATGCTGCAATTACTCAACCGCGTTCAGCCGTTGTTCAACCATTATGCAAAACAGACCGTTTTGCACCCGCTGCACTTATATACCGAGCTACTCCAGACTTGCGGTGAGTTGAGAACATTCACCGACGCAAGCCGCCTGCCAGGAAATATATTGGCGTATGACCACAATAACCTGACAGATACCTTCCAGGATGTGATGCACGCAATTCGTGATGCGTTAAACGTGGTTCTGACTCCACGTGCAACTTCGATTGCGTTGAAACAGAACGAAGGGGGTATTCGTGTGGCAACGCTTCATGATAACGATCTACTGCGCAAGGCCGAATTCGTACTGGCAATCAGCGCCAGCACGCCGCAGGAACAGTTGCGTCGTCAGTTTGTCCAGCAAACCAAAGTCACATCGATGGAAAAGATCCGCGATCTGGTCAGCGTTCAATTACCGGGCGTGCCATTGATTGCACTATCTGCTGCGCCTCGCCAATTGCCGTATCACTCTGGATATACCTACTTCCGTCTGGATCAGAAAAGTCCGGCGTGGAAAGAGATCCAGCAAGGAAATTCCATCGCGTTCCACGTATCAGGGGATTTCCCTGACTTAGATATGCAGCTTTGGGCTATCAGGGGCGGTAAGGAATAATCATGAGTGATATCAATGTTGACAGTCCGTCACTGGAAAAGTCTGAAACGTTGCAAACGTTTCAGCGCCAGTATCAGCTACCGTTGCGTGGTGAAAGCCTCAACTCAATGATCGATGCCGCCACCCCTTTACTGGGGATGGTCTTGCGTTTGCAGGATATGACGGATCAGGCACTACCAGACAAGCTTTACCAACAGGTTGTTACTGACATTCGCGCCATTGAGCAGTATCTGCAAACCAAGGGTTATGAACCCGGCGCGATTGTTTCATTCCGTTACGTACTGTGCACCTTCATTGATGAAACTGCGTTGGGGCACGGCTGGAACAGCCAGAATGGCTGGTTGAAGCAATCACTGTTGGTGCACTTCCACAATGAAACTTGGGGAGGGGAAAAGGTCTTTGTATTGCTTGAGCGTCTGATGGGAGAGGCGCAGCGCTACCAGCATCTGCTGGAGTTCATTTACCTCTGCCTCTGCCTGGGGTATCGCGGGCGCTACAAAGTCAGCACCCAGAAAAGCGATGACTTTGAGCGCCTGTTCCGTCGTTTGCAGCAACAACTTCACTCACTGCGTGGGGATACTCCGCCGACCACGCTGTATGTCAACGTCAACGAGAGTAATGCGCGTTATCGCCTGAGCAGACGATGGACTATCAAGCACCTGTTTGTGATTAGCGTGGGCTTGCTGGTGGCTATTTACAGCTTTTATGCCATTCGCCTCGGTGATCAAACCCAAGACATATTAAAGCAGCTAAGTAACTTATTGAGATAGGAAGTCGCCATGATCCAGATTGATCTGCCTACCCTTGTGAATCGTTTAAACCCGATGACCCGCCATGCACTGGAAGCCGCGGCGGCATCTTGCGTCAGCCAGCAACAACCTGAAATTACGGTTGCGCAACTACTGCTGCACATGCTCGATACGCCACTCAGTGATGTGCGACTCATCTTCAGTAAAGCAGATATCGATAAAGATCTGCTGAAAGAACAGCTCGATCAGGTAATGACGCACCATCAATCGCTGGTGCAGGCCTACCCCAATTTTTCCCCCATGCTGGTGGAATGGTTGCAGGATAGCTGGCTGTTGGCTTCTACTGAGATGCAACATTCCGAACTACGCAGCGGCGTTATGCTGATTGCGTTGCTATTCAGTCCGTTGCGTTATTTGGCACCACAAACGGCGCGTTTGCTGGCAGGTATCAACCGCGAATTATTGCGCCAAAACTTTGCTGAATGGACGAATGGCTCGGCTGAACAGCCCCTTGATATCAGCGGTGACAACGGCGGGCAGGGAGTACATCCAGCAAACAGCGACAGTTTGTTAGCACGCTTTACCCAGAACATGACCGAACAGGCACGCCAGGGCAAGCTTGATCCGGTTTTATGCCGCGATAACGAGATCGATCTGATGATCGACATTCTTTGCCGTCGCCGCAAAAACAACCCCATCGTCGTGGGTGAGGCAGGTGTTGGTAAAAGTGCCCTGATTGAAGGTTTGGCCTTGCGCATTATTGACGACCGCGTACCGGAAAAATTGCGCAATAGTGAACTGATGACCCTGGATTTGGGAGCATTGCAGGCAGGGGCAGCGGTTAAAGGTGAATTTGAAAAACGCTTCAAAGGCATCATGGCTGAAATTAGCCAATCTTCAAAACCCATCATCCTGTTCATTGATGAGGCTCATACCCTGATCGGTGCGGGCAACCAGGCAGGGGGATTGGATATCTCCAACCTGCTGAAACCTGCTCTGGCTCGTGGTGAACTGAAAACCATTGCAGCCACCACATGGAGTGAATATAAGAAATATTTTGAAAAAGACGCCGCGCTGTCCCGTCGTTTCCAACTGGTGAAAGTCTCTGAACCGACCGCAGATGAAGCGACCATTATTATGCGCGGTTTGCGTGCTATCTACGAACAGGCGCATGGTGTACTGATTGATGATGAAGCCCTGAAAGCCTCTGCGGTATTGAGTGATCGCTATCTTTCCGGCCGCCAACTGCCAGACAAAGCCATTGATGTGCTGGATACTGCCTGTGCCCGTGTTGCCATTAACCTGACTTCACCGCCGCGCCAGATCTCCTCATTAACCACCGAATTGCACCAGATGCAAATGGAAATCGACGTGTTGGAGAGGGAGCAACGCATGGGGCTAAACACCCATGCCGAGCGATTGGCGGAGTTACAAAACCAGCAACAAGAAGTTCAACAACAACTTACTGAGCTGGAAAATCGCTGGCAACAGCAGCAAGAATTGGTGAAGCAAATTATCGAACTGCGCAGCCAATTATTGGCTGACGAGATTGCCGAAAATGCGGACAAACATCAAGCGACCGGACAAGATGAAACCGCAGAAGAAGCAGAGGTAGCAGAGGTAATAGAAGAAGCTGACGACGAACTATCCTTGATCGAAAAACTGGCGAATCTCAATACCCAGTTGGCAGAACTACAACAGCAGCAAACGCTGGTTTCTCCACATGTGGATAAGACACAGATTGCGGCGGTGATCGCCGAGTGGACAGGGGTGCCATTGAACCGCTTATCACAAAGTGAACTGTCCATCGTCACTGAATTACCTACTCACTTGGGACAAAGCATCAAGGGGCAGGAAGTTGCGATCCAGTGTTTGCACAAGCATTTACTGACAGCTCGTGCGGATTTGCGTCGTCCGGGGCGTCCTCTTGGGGCATTCCTGTTAGTAGGGCCAAGTGGTGTCGGTAAGACAGAGACCGTCCTGCAAATTGCGGAGCTGATGTTTGGTGGCCGTCAATACCTTACCACCATCAACATGTCCGAGTTTCAGGAGAAGCATACGGTTTCCCGTCTGATCGGTTCACCGCCAGGTTACGTAGGATACGGCGAAGGCGGTGTCTTGACCGAAGCCATTCGCCAAAAACCGTATTCAGTTGTCTTGTTGGATGAAGTGGAAAAAGCTCACCCTGACGTATTGAACCTGTTCTATCAGGCTTTCGATAAAGGGGAACTGGCTGATGGGGAAGGGCGCATCATCGATTGTAAAAACGTCGTATTCTTCCTGACGTCAAACTTAGGTTATCAAACCATCGTAGACAATGCCGAGCAGCCAGCGCAGATCAACGACCTGCTTTACCCTGAATTGGCGGCCTTCTTCAAACCGGCGCTGTTGGCGCGTATGGAAGTGATCCCTTACCTGCCGTTGGGCCATGAAACGCTGAAAACCATTATTCAGGGCAAACTGGCTCGACTGGATACCCTGCTGACTCAACGTTTCAACGCAGAAGTCACTATTAGCGATGAAGTATCCGAAGAGATCTTGCAACGCGCTACCCGTGCGGAAAATGGTGCCCGTATGTTGGAGTCCATCATTGATGGCGCACTGCTACCGCCAGTTTCATTACTGTTGTTGCAGAAAATGGCTGCGGGTATCCCCATCAAGGCTATTCACCTAACCGTGGTTGAACATGAATTCCATGCAGAGGTTGAGGAGGCAGAATAATGAAACAGCGGCTGAGGAGCGCGTTAGCGTTATTGGAAAATAACACTGTAGAACAATTGGTTGACCATTTTTTACAGGTCAACCATAGCTCGCGTTTTGATGCCCTGTTGGTTTTTCTGCTGAACATCAACGAAAACAGGTTGGAATGCTACAACTTGCCGGAACCTCAGCAAACCAGTTCGCGTCGGTTGCAAGTGGATATTGATGACGTCAATAACCCGTTGATACAGGTATTACGCAAGGGAGCCCCAACTGTTTGGGATTCCCTTAATCACGGGGCGCGCATTGACGATCCACATTTCCGCACATTTATTGCAGAACTGCCGCATAACTGTGGGTTGTATGGCATTCCCCTGTTTGACTGCAATGGACAGGCTTGTGGTGTGATCGCTATCTTTGCCGAAAATGTCCACCCTTTCACCAACAATGAAAACATGTTTGGCATCTATTGCCATGTCATGCAACACCGCCTGAAGAAATTGCAGGAACTCGAACAACTGCGCGGACAGTTACGTCAAATCCGCCAGGTATTTCTGGTTCAGCGCCAAAAAGAAAAACAATTGGATGAATTGCTTGCTTCCCTGAGTGAATCGAAAAACCCGGCGGCGGTCAGCAGTATCTCCGTAGATTACAGTTACATCGATAATCTGCCAAAGGCCATAGAAGAATTTGAAAGCGCCGTGTTGATTCAACGTCAGCGTCAATTTGGTAACGACACCAGATTGATTGCACAAAGCCTGGGCATTCCCCAGCGGACGTTGGTTTACAAACTGGCTAAGTACGGGTGTAGATTATGAATATTGTTTTAATTATCAGTTCATTACTTGCTTCATTGACAGGGAATCCCAAGCTTGCAGAGGTGGCAGAACCAAAGGAAGTGGTTGCGGTAAAGGAAGAGCAAAATTTAGATGAACTGCATAAATGCCGCTTTGAGCCGTCTCCTCTTATTCGGCTGGCATGTTATGACAGGGCATTGAATAACCTCAAGTTCAAGACTGTGCAGATCCCCATCGAAAATATGGGACCTTTATGGCGACAAGCGATGGAACAGGAGATGAAACGCACTGATTACTCTACCAGCTTCATTGTGACGCAGGGAGAAAATGGTGCAGCACCGATTATCTTGACCACGCCCGCGATTGGCGTACCACCTCCACGTCCCGTATTAATGCTGAGTTGCATTGACAGTATCACCCGCTTGCAGGTGGCACTACCTAAACCCGTGGAGTCAGGGGCTGTTACTGTGGCAACAGACAGAACCGAATACCGTACAGAATGGTTCGTGCGGGAGCAGGGGTATTTGTGGGAATCCAGCCGTGGCTTACCGGGCATTGAAGAAATCAAACGCCTGATGAACAGCGATCGGGTGAGCATTACGGGCAGTAATGGTAGCCAGATAACCTTTAACATTTCTCAGTTGGAGCAGGCAGCGAAGCCATTACGTGCTGCTTGCCGTTGGTAATCGACATGGACATCAGAACACAATTCGATTGGTTCGGCTCCCTGCTAGCCCCCCTGTCCGACGAACAGATTGGCAAGGCACTGGGAGAAAACGAACCCGCATGGGAATACATTGACAGCGAAATGATCAAGTTTGGTTCGCTGTCGCATGGCTCGCTGGATGTTGAAGAGATCCAGCGTCAGGCACTGCAATTGTTGGGCGAAAACAGCAAAGACTTCCGGCTGATGGTACATCTGCTGCGTACCCTGCAACATGCTGGCAACGCGGCTGAACTGATCCTCGCCATGGAGCTGCTGGCTGGGTATGTCAAAAACTACTGGGAAAAAGCCTGGCCAACCAAGCCACAGTTAAAACGTCGACTGGCACAGCAAGTTCTCAAGCGCTTTGACTCTGCTCAGGGCAGTTTTATTGAACATGCAAGCAAAAATGAACGGGATGATGCGCAAGGGGCGTTGGCACATCTCGCTCAATGTTGGCATACCAATGAACCCGATCTTGCCAAAGAAGTTGACCAACTGCGCATTCGTTATAACCGTCAGTCAGAAGTCGTACCTGTGGAGATAAAGCCCGCCTCTGTTGCCGTGCCGGTTTCAGCGCCTGCTGAATCGGTGGGGCAAGCGCCGCAGGTTGCATCGATGCCAGAAGTAGACGTTAACAGTTCGAGCGAAAAAGCGTGGAAACAGACTTTAATGACGGTTGCCGATCTGCTGTGTGAACGCTATCCCGAATTGCCGGTTGGTTATTCCCTGCGCCGTCATGCAGTATGGCACACCATCACCACCGCCCCGATGGCGAGTGCGACAGGCAAAACCCCGTTGGCACCGACCTCCGCAGATCGTACCGCTGATTATTTGGCGAAATTACCGCTGGCGGACAACAAATTGCTCCAGCAAATCGAGCAAAGTCTGGCGCTTGCTCCTTACTGGCTGGATGGCCATGCCATTGCCGCACAAGCCGCATTGCAATTGGGTTATGGAAACGTCGCTCAGGCCATTCGTGATGAACTCAATGCGTTTCTGGAGCGGTTGCCCGTGCTGAAAACCTTAAGTTTTTCTGACATGAGTCCGTTTATTTCGCCTGAAACCCTCGACTGGCTCGCACCTGAACCTGTGGCAACGGGCACGGGTTCCATTTCTGCGGATCAGGAAGTTATCTGGCAGTGTTTCCAGCAACAGGGATTGGAAGCAGCCCTGAAAATGTTGGAAGAACATCAACAACAGTTAACTGAGCCACGGGATCAATTTTATGGTCAATTGCTCAATGCCCAATTGCTTGAAGAAGCTGGCATGACAGCGTTGGCTCAACAGCATTACCGGAATTTGTTACACACGGGACAACACATGCAACTTACACAATGGGAACCCAGCCTGCTGGCGTCATTGGCTGAAAAACTCCCTTCTCCTCTCAAGGATACGGCTTCAAACAGGAGTGTTAACCCATGAAATGGCCCTCTTTGTCATCTTTGGCACCATTGAAATCAGCCTTGCCGACACTGGCAAAGTTTAAATCTCTGCCACGCCTCAAGGCATTGATGGCACTGGTTCTGGCTCTTATCCCCTGCGTACTGTTAATTGCGGTATGGTGGTGGGGGCCGGAATGGAAACTGCGCAACGATTATCCACTGGAGAGCCTCGCGGCGCGCTGGCTGGCAACAGTCATCATTATCATGGTAGTGGTGTTCTGGGTTGGCATGAAAGCGTGGCGTCGCTTGCGGACACTGGAAAAACTGAACCTTGACGTTGAACTGAAAGTGGTTGATCCGGTACGGGTAGATATTGAACATCAAGATCGCTATCTCGACCACTGGAAATCCCAGTTGCAACGCCATCTGGACTCGCACAATTACCTGTATGAACGTCCGTGGTACATCGTCGTCGGTAGCCAGAAAAGTGGTAAAACCTCACTGATAAAGGAAGGTTATAAACTATCCGAAATCGCGGCACCGGAATATTTGCGTCAGGATGGAGAAGTGCCCCTGATGCTGCGCTGCTGGTTGGGGGAAAAAGCGGTCATCATCGATCCGAAAGGTCAGTTAATTGACCAGCCCGTCCCGCTCAATAGCGATAAACCGCAAATCAACAGCCGCTTGTGGGAAGCATTGCTGAACTGGTTGGCTGAAAACCGTCAGCGCCAGCCACTCAACGGCATTATCCTGACCGTGGATATCCTGCGTCTGATGACCGATAGCCGTGAACAGCGCGAACGCTATGTAAGGGAGATCCATCAGCGTCTGCAAGACATTCGCCTGACTTTCCACAGCCAGTTACCGCTCTATTTGGTGATGACCAAAATTGACTTATTGCACGGCTTTGAGGCGATGTACCAGTCACTGGATCGCAAACTGCGCGACCAGATTTTGGGCGTGACGTTCAGCCTTAACAACCGCGATGAAAAAGCGTGGCGTAGTGAGCTGGAAGCGTTCTGGAAGCAGTGGATGAACAACCTGAATTTGGCGATGCCGGATATGATGCTGAACAACGTGGACGCTAACCAGCGTAGCGCTCTGTTCAGTTTCACCCGCCAGATTCAGGGATTGTACAGCTACATCGTCCAGATGTTGGAAGATATCTTGTATAACGACGAACACCACCGTCCCACCTTGCGTGGCATCTATTTGACGTCGGCACACCAGAGGGGGCAGATGGATGACTTGTTCACTCAATCCGCTTCGTCCCAGTATCACCTGGGATTGCAGGCATTCCCCACCTGGCCGACGGGCGATACTCTGCCGTATTTCACCCATTCTCTGTTCGAAAATGTCTTGTTGGCAGAGCCGAATCTGGCGGCCGAAAACCGGATCTGGTTGAGCCGGAATCGTCGCCAGTTGTATACCTTCTCCGTAGTCAGTGCGTCGGTCATGCTGGCGATGTGGGGTGGCTGGCATTACTTCTACCAGAAAAACTATCGGGCAGGTGAAGAAGTGCTGGCGCAGGCGAAAAACTTCCTGTCCGTCCCGCCACCGAAAGGGGATGACCATTACGGTAACCTCCAGTTGCCGCTGCTGAATCCCATCAGAGATGCGACACTGGCTTACGGTAACTATCACGAAAACAAATCTTTCCTGACCGATATGGCGCTCTATCAGGGGGGCGGTGTCGGGCCGTATGTGGAAGGAACCTACCTGAAACTGCTGGAGCAACGTTTCCTGCCGGCCTTGATGCTGGGGTTGCTGGATGACTTAAAACAGGCACCGGCAGGCAGTGAAGAAAAACTAGAGATCTTACGTGTCATGCGCATGATGGAAGATGCCAGCAAGCGTAACAGCGGCCTGGTGACCCAATACATGCGTGAACGCTGGAGTAAAGCGTTCCACGGTCAACGTAATGTGCAGGATGCGTTGCTGACCCACCTGAACTATGCCCTGGAGCGCACTGACTGGAAGGAAAAACGGGATAAAGGCGAACAGGATGCGGTGGATCGCTTCGCTCCCTTTGTTAAACCGATCCGGCAGGCGCAGCAGGAGTTGAAAGCGCTCTCTGTCAACCAGCGGGTATACCAGAACCTGCGCATCAAAGCTCAGGATGCCCTGCCTGCGCCGATCAACTTGCGTGACCAGATTGGCCCAAGTTTTGACAGCGTGTTTGTTGCCAGCAACGAAAAACGGCTGGTGGTGCCGCAATTCCTGACCCGCCACGGCTTGATGGGGTATTTCGTCCAGCAGGGCAATGAGCTGGTGGAGCTGACGGCAATGGATAGCTGGGTGCTGAACATCAAGAATAACAGCCCGGAGAAATACAACGAGCAGACGCTGTCACCGGTGAACGATAAGTACAGTGACACCGATCAGTCGAGGATCCAGCGCGAAATCACGGAGTTGTATGTAGCCGAGTACACCGCAACCTGGCGGGCGGCGATGAACAACCTCGAAGTGCGTGACTTTGATGATTTACCACAAGCCATCAGTGCCATTGAACAGGTGATCAGTGGTGAGCAACCCATCAAGCGAGCACTGCAAATCCTGAGCGATAACACCAATCCTCCGGTGATAAACAGCGCTTCATTGAGCGACAAGGAAAAACAGGCGTTGACGTTGAAAGAAGACTATCGCCTGTTAAACCGCATTAGCCGTGACTTTGCACCGGAAACGGGCGTGCTGGTTGAGCATGGTGACAAGGGCAGCACGTTGCAAAGCGTCTATCAAAAACTGATGGCGCTGCACCGTTACCTGCTGGCGATCCAGAACTCACCAGTACCGGGTAAGGCTGCATTACAGGCAGTGCAGATGCGACTGGACAAGAACAACAGCGACGCCATTTTTGAAGTACAGCAGATGGCGAAGAACCTGCCGGAACCGCTGAACCGCTGGATCGGTGAGCTGGCTGAACAGGCGTGGCGCGTGGTGATGATGGAAGCGGTTCGCTCGCTGGAAGTGGAATGGAACGACACGGTGGTCAGGCAGTACAAAACCTATCTGGCAGGGCGCTATCCGTTCAACCCGAACGCCCGTGAAGAAGTGCCGTTGAGCGAGTTTGATCGCTTCTTCCGGCCGGGTGGGACGCTGGACGCCTTCTACCAGCAAAGCCTGAAACCGTTTGTGGAAAACAACCTGACCACGGGCACCGACGGCAAGATGTTGATCCGTCCAGACGTCATGAAACAACTGGCTGTGGCGAACCGCATTCGTACCACCTTTTTTACCCCACAAAACGGCCTCGGCACCCAGTTTGCTGTTGAACCGGTGAGTCTGACCGGCAATAAACGCCGTGCCTTGTTAAACCTTGATGGCCAACTGGTGGATTATTCCCACGGCCGCAGCAATGTGGCACGTCTGGTCTGGCCAAACTCCATGCGTGCCGGCACGGAAAGCCAACTGACCCTGATGCCAGCGAAAAGCAATCAGGCACCGCGCTCTGTCAGCTTTAGTGGCCCGTGGGCTCAGTTGCGGCTGATTAACAGCGGCAAGCTGACCAACGTCCAGCCGGGCTTCTTTGATGTACGTTTTAGCGTCGATAATGGCGAGATGACCTATCGCATCTATGTGGATGAATCGGACAACCCATTTGCGGGTGGGCTGTTCAGTCAATTCAAACTGCCAGACACCCTCTACTAAGGGAACGGCAGTGAGTCAGTTTTGAGAGCAAACACTTCCCCCTGCCTTCGGGCAGGGTTTTTTTTAAGGAGAAAAGCGAGAATATGAGCGGGCATCCTGAAAATCTCATCATCCGGGCGGGCGGCAGTCCGCTGAATTTGCCGGAATTTGCCGTTATCCGCGATGAAATCAACAAAACCAGTCATCCGGCACAGCCGGAAGTGAACTGGCCGTTGGTAGAATCCCTGTCCCTGACGTTATTCAAAACCAACGGAGTCGATTTACAAACCGCGATTTACTACACCCTGGCGCGGATGCACTTAAATGGATTGGCGGGATTCACTGAGGGGTGTGAACTATTGGCCGGCGTTATCGTCAGCGAATGGGATACTTTGTGGCCGTCTCAGCCGCAGGTGCGCACCGATCTGCTGGAGTGGTTCCATGCCCGTACCAGCAGTGTGCTGCGCCAACTGGATTTTGCCGCCAGCGACTTGCGGATGATTTACCGCGCCGAACGGGCACTCCAGCTCATTATCGATCGGTTGCAGCAATCCGACCTGAAACGTCTACCACGGGTGGAAAACCTGTTGTGGTTCTTCCAGAACGCGGCGAAAAAACTGGAAAAACCCCGTCAGGTGGCGAAACCGATCGCGCAACCGGTGCAGATGCCTCCGTTAGTTTACCTGTCTCAGTCGGAAGGGGAGTCAGAAACACCTCCGCCCCCGCCGCCACTGCGCCATGAACCCCAGCCTGCGGCCGATAACCAACCGCGGGTAAGAGTACAGTTTCCAGAACAACCTCCGCAGGGACTTAATGCGTGGCAGGGATTTGGCCTTGGCGCCTTGTTGGGTTTATTGGTGTTAATGGGCTGTTGGCTGTTGTTCTACAAACCTCTGCAACAACAACTCCAGGCTATCACCGGCCAGCCCACGGGTGCCCGGCTGGCATGGCTGTATCAACCTGAACTGGCTCACTATCAGAACCAGTTGGATCGATTGGCGGAAACCTCACCACTAGCCACATGGGAAACCGCCCGCACGGTGACAGGAACAGCGGAACAACTTTGGCCACAGTCTCCGGTTCAGCAGCAGGTAACCCGTCAATGGCAGCAGCAGGTCGCCGCCCGGATTGACAGCGTGCCGCTAAAAGGGAGCTGGAATACCACTCGTGACCAGCTTCAGCAACTGGCGGACAAAATCCTGCTACAGGAGCGGACCCGTGGCAGCTTCACCCTGTCCTACCTGAAAACGGCTATTTATGACATCCAGCGCAGCCACGGCAGTGAAGTACCGCTGGAAGAACAACTGCGCCAGTTGAGCGTCTATGCCGCCAAAGGGGAAATGGCGCCGCCGGTGCTGCTGAAAGGGATTGATGACCGCTTTAACGCCCTGCTGGGTCGTTATGACCGGTTGCGTCAGGCGACCGAACAATCGGCTAGCCGTCATGGTAATGCGAGCGGAACCGAACGCCAGTCCAATAACCAGCCACAAGCCGTCACACCGGACGGTGAGCATTAACCAGGGAGACATAATATGTCATTGAAAAAGAGTATGGCGAAACTTCAAAAAGGGCAGTCGTTTGTCCGACAGGGGCAGCAGGCCTCACAGGCGGCTGATATCTTGGGGAACCGAGGGATCATTTCCAGTGGCGCAGGGCAAACCGCGCCCAGTGGTCAGGGACTGGCCGAACGAGCCGCCAGCGGTCAGAATGCCGCCACTAAGGTGCTGCAAAAAACCCGCTCGCTGCTGGGAGGCGGGGGGAACAGTACCCCAAGCGGCCTGCAATTTACCCTGACGGTGGGCGGGTTACCGCCGCAAACCTTTGTCGTTACCGATTTTACCCTGAATGAACACTTTTCCCAGCCGTTCCAACTGGAAGTCGGTCTGGCGAGTGCCGATCCGGCCATCGACTTTCCGGCCGTACTCGACCGCTCCGCCACCCTGACGATCACCCAGGATGGGATAGAAAGCCGCAGTATCACCGGTATGGTCGCCAGCTTTGAACAGGGGAATACCGGTTTGCACCAGACCACCTACCAGATGAGTATTCGCCCTGACCTGTGGCGCACCACCCTGCGGCAAAACTCGCGCATCTTCCAGCAGCAGGATATTGCCACTATCGTCACCACCATCCTGAAAGAGCACGGTATCCGCGACGTGGTTTTCAGCCTGCGCCACGCCCACCCGGAGCGGGAATTCTGTGTGCAATACCAGGAAAGTGATTTCGCTTTCCTGCAACGGCTGACCGCAGAAGAAGGCATCTTCTACTTTTTTGAATGCGGCAACGGGCGCAATACGCTGGTGTTTGCCGATGACGCCGGCTCGGTGCCGCCGGGCATTGTCCTGCCCTACCAGCCGGGTGACACCAGT
>NZ_MKGQ01000025.1 GCF_001908105.1 Xenorhabdus eapokensis | reverse complement strand
ATAGCCACTCGCTATGCAAAAAATAGTGCGTCTTTTCTTGCCGCTGTGCAAATCCGTTGCTTTGTTCTTTGGCTGAAAATTTCATGACGACAGCATCTAAGGATAATGAAAATGTTTACTACAGAACGGAATATCAAAATTGAAGTTTCCAAAAACAGTATTACCCTTTTCCCTCTGTTGACACCCTCAAAAGTTCACAAACCATATTCACTTAGCCCCTTATGTTCATCAGGGCGACGCCCCAATGGCCAGTAAAAAAACCTTTCCGTTTCTTTGATTAGCATATCATTGATACATGCGAAACGGTGTGTCATTAAACCCTGTCCATTAAACACCCAGTTTTCATTGCCGAAACTACGGAACCAATTATCTGAGTCATCATGCCATTCATAGGCAAAACGTACAGCAATACGATTTGTATCAAATGCCCATAACTCTTTGATAAGACGATAATCAATCTCCCTATCCCATTTGCGCGTCAAAAAGTCGACAACTGCTTCACGCCCTGCCACAAATTCAGTTCGGTTACGCCACAATGTATCTTTTGTATACACTAGCGAAACCTTTTCTGGGTTCCGAGTGTTCCAAGCGTCTTCTGCCAGACGGACTTTCAATTCAGCAGTTTCAAATGTAAATGGAGGTACAGGTTGTCTGATTTCCATAATGTCTCCCTATTTTATGTAGACAGATTTGTCTACACAAGGTAAATTAAGTAGACTTATCTGTCTACAAAAATAATCATTACATAGAAAGAGATTATGAGTAAAAAAGCATCCGAGGCTCGCGAGCGCATACTAAAAACATCCCATATGTTGTTTTATCGTGATGGTATACGAGCTACGGGTATTGACCGCATCATTAAGGAATCTGAGGTAGCGAAAGTAACGTTCTACCGTCACTTTCCATCCAAAAATGACCTGATATTGGCCTTTCTTGATTATCGCCATGAACTGTGGATTCGGTGGTTTAAAGAATCCCTCCAAGCCAACATAAACCGTTATAACTCACCAATTGAAGCTCTGACAGATACGTTAGCTGAGTGGTTTAACTCTAATGAATTCAGAGGTTGTGCATTCATCAATACAGTCATCGAAATAGGAAAAGAGCAACCACAGATTATCCCCTTGATTCAGGAGCATAAAAAGCAAATGGAACAGGTCATTGCATCTTCTCTACCCTCAGAACTTAACGGAAAACGTCTGGCGCAGAAATTTGCCTTACTTATCGAAGGTGCCATCATTATGATGCAACGCACTGAGCATAGTGATGAAGTTTTGTTACTGTTGCGGGAATGCCTGTCAGATATTGCTATGTCTGAATGACTACAAATCAGTATTACAACAACAATATTGGTAGTGTAATCATCGAAGGATGTCTACATTATTTTATTAGAAAAATTCACTACCAATAAAGAAATCAGATTGAGTATCCTTACTGGATTTGGACGACAAACTCTTTAAATATCAGTGGCTGGGTTCCTCAACAAATTCTGGATCTCATTTATCCTGATAAAGCAATCTGTAAGGAAAACTACACGGCTCACGAGTTAACAGTAAAAGCGGGAGAATCTCTGTCTCTGGATCGAGTATTAAATGGTTGGTATTGGGCATATAAAGAATCAGGGGATGCAGGCTGGATACCTCTGGAATATATAAATTCTAATATACCATAATGATACAGTCATCCCAGTATTAGCCACAATATTGTGATTATACTGCCTCCTTATTATCAAGGTATTCAATAAGTTTGATGAGATATGTTACTGCACGAAGGAGGCCAAAGTAATGAAGTTTATTCCCAATTATAATCATATCCATGAAGCCCATTCTCGTATTAAGCCCTATATCAATAAAACGCCTATATTCACATCAACAACGGTCAATGAACTCTTTGATGCTCAAGTCTATTTCAAGTGTGAAAATTATCAAAAAATGGGTGCATTCAAATTCCGTGGAGCCATGAATGCCCTATGTCAGTTTAGTGATGCGCAGAAAAAAGCAGGGGTTATTGCTTTTTCATCAGGCAATCATGCACAAGCAATTGCACTGGCAGCTAAGTTGCTGAATATTTCTGCCACCATTATCATGCCACACGATGCTCCCCAGGCGAAGATAACAGCAACCAAAGGCTATGGTGGTAAAGTCATTTTTTATGATAGATATACTGAAGATCGCGAAGAAATCGGGCGGCAATTAGCAGAAAAACACGGCATGACACTCATCCCACCTTTTGATCATCCACATATCATTGCTGGTCAAGGCACTGCTGCTAAGGAGTTGCTGGAAGAAATCGGCGAGTTGGATGCGCTATTTGTACCCCTTGGTGGTGGTGGTTTATTATCTGGCTCTGCACTGGCCGCTGCTCATTTAGCTCCTAAATGTCAGGTTTTTGGTGTCGAGCCAGCAGCCGGTAATGATGGTCAGCAATCGTTTAAAAAAGGTGTAATAGTCCATATAGATACCCCAAAAACAATTGCCGATGGTGCTCAAACACAGCACTTGGGGCAACTTACTTTTGCTATCATTCGTCACCTTGTCAAAGACATTCTTATTGCGTCAGAAGACCAATTAATTGATGCTATGTACTTTTTGGCAGAGCGAATGAAAACCATTGTCGAACCTACCGGTTGTTTGGGATTTGCTGCGGCAAAAGCCATGCGGGAACAATTGAAAGGGCAACGTATCGGAATTATCTTGAGTGGCGGAAATATCGATATAAAACGATATGCACATTTGTTAGCAAACAAGATCTAATTAGCATGATAAAAACGTGAAAAATGTTTCTACTTAACTTTTTTCTGCTCCTGCTTTAACCTCCGCCATAACGTCGTGCGGCTAATTCCCAGATATTCTGCTGCCGCACGGCGATTACCAGAAAACCGCGCCACAATATCGTGTACTGAAATATCGTGTACTGAAATATCATGCGCTGGAAATGTGTTTTCGATAAAAGAAACTGTCTCAGTCTGGCGTTCAGGCGAAAGTGACAATATCAATGCAGAGGTTAACGCCTGTTCTGGATGTGCACTCAAATAAAGTGCTACCCGTTCCATTAAGTTACGTAGTTCACGCACATTTCCTGGCCAATGATAGGTGTGCAACACATCATGACACCCAGCCAGTTCCTGTATCCTTAATGCAGAAACGGGTAAGTTAAGTACCGCAAAAGCCCGTTGTAAGTACTCTATCGCCAACAAACCAATATCATTTCCCCTCTCCCTTAATGCGGGTATGTTGATCCGCAATACACTTAAACGGTAGAACAAATCTGCCCGAAAACGCCCTTCCCTGACCCAGGTATCCAAATCACAATGTGTAGCACAGATGATCCGCACATCGACGGCAATTGGACGATATCCACCAACCCTGACAACAGATTTTTCTTCCAATACCCTTAATAACCGCGTTTGCAAAGGTAACGGCATTTCACCGATTTCGTCCAGAAATAACGTTCCCCTGTGTGCAATTTCAAATAACCCCGCACGCCCACCACGCCGTGAACCTGTGAAGGCACCTTCCTCATAACCAAATAGTTCGGCCTCCAGCAAAGACTCGGTAATCGCGCCACAGTTAACCGCCACAAACGGCCGTGGATGTTTACCCGCTAACGGCCCATATCGCAAGGTATATTCATGATGAATAGCCTGCGCCACCAGCTCCTTTCCTGTACCACTTTCTCCCTGAATTAAAACCGTAGCCGTCGAGCGGGAGTACAGCATAATGGTATTGCGCACATGTTCTACCGCAGCAGAATTGCCTCTAATATCGTTGATGGTATGCCGTGTGCGTAATTTGTCTTCTGTAGGATAAGGAGAAATCACAGCCTGATTAAGTTTGCTCATTCGAGCCATCTCCAAAGCATCTTGAAATGCCTGTCGAATCGAATCCGCTGAATAGACAAAAACCCCAACTAACTCAGATTCATAAGTAAGATCGGTAATCAATCCTGCCCCTACAATCACTTTGATACCCATTGCCTTCAAGGCATTGACCTGCGTCCTGGCGTCTTCCTCTGTGACATAACTGCGTTGTTCAATGCGCAAATTGAAACGCTGCTGAAATTCTTCTAATACAGGCAGAGTATTCTGATAGGTGATGACACCAATTCGGGAACTGATTTGGCGGGCACGAGCCAGTGCCTGCATAAAATCAAATCCACTGGCTTTAGCAATAATCACCGGCACCGATAAACGGCTTTTTAAATAAGCTCCATTAGACCCCGCACAAATCACAGCATCACAATGTTCGGTTTCTAGCCGCTTGCGAATATGTTGAACCGCACGCTCAAAACCCAACTGAATCGGTGTGATATTAGCTTGGTGATCAAATTCCGGCGTAATATCACGAAAAAGATCAAAAAGCCGGGACACAGAGACTGTCCAAATGACGGGGTTATTGTTAGCACGTTCCCCTGCGAGTGCTGATGCCATATCTCCTCCCTATTTCTTGTAGGTTGTTTCATCACTAAAAAATGAAACAAAAATGAAACACAGTTGATTCAAAATGAAACAAATATACATTATAGCCAATAGCTAAACAGTAACCACTCATCAACCAAAACCTATCTACCAAATTAATTTAGATAATAAAAACAATACACTTGTTATATCCCCACAGGCTCACCTTGCCACTTTTTAAGTATTGGCATAGACCTTGCTATAAACCTTTCCATAGTAACAATAAAACACAAATCGATTTCATTTTAGTAACAACGAGGTTATGTATGGCATTTTCTTCCGCTGGTTTGGCTTTCCGTCAGGCAATAAAGACTGAATTTCCGTTACAAGTTGTCGGAACCATCAATGCAAACCATGCATTGCTGGCAAAACGGGCAGGCTACAAGGCCATTTACCTTTCAGGCGGGGGGGTTGCTGCGGGTTCGCTGGGGTTACCCGATTTGGGGATCTCTACGCTGGATGATGTGTTGATTGATGTCCGCCGCATTACTGACGTCTGTGATTTACCGCTGCTTGTCGATGCCGATATTGGATTCGGTTCCTCAGCGTTTAATGTCGCTCGCACAATTCGTTCTATGATTAAAGCAGGAGCCGCAGGTGTTCATATTGAAGATCAAGTCGGTGCCAAACGTTGTGGTCATCGTCCAAATAAAGAAATTGTTTCCAAACAGGAAATGGCAGACCGCATCAAGGCTGCTGTTGACGCCCGTACCGATGAGAATTTTGTCATTATGGCTCGCACGGACGCACTGGCGGTAGAAGGATTAAATGCTGCACTAGACAGAGCCGCAGCTTACATCGAAGCCGGCGCCGATATGCTGTTCCCTGAAGCGATCACAGAGCTGCCTATGTATCAGGCATTCGCCGCCAAAACGCAAGTTCCTGTTTTAGCGAATATTACCGAGTTCGGTGCGACACCGCTGTTTACAACCGAAGAATTAAGGAGCGTAAACGTCGCCATTGCCCTTTACCCTCTATCGGCATTTCGGGCTATGAATAAAGCTGCCGAACAGGTCTATACCGCTTTGCGCCGAGATGGCACACAGAAAAATGTCATCAATACGATGCAAACCCGTAATGAACTTTATGAAAGCATCAACTACTACGATTTTGAACGAAAACTGGATGCCCTGTTTTCCCAGAAAACTAGCAGAGGTGATACTCATGAGTAAGCAGAATACGGCAACGAGAGTCTCTGAACCTACACCATTTAAACCCAAAAAATCAGTTGCCCTGTCCGGTGTTACAGCAGGCAATACAGCGCTCTGTACCGTTGGCAAAAATGGCAATGATTTACATTACCGTGGCTATGATATTCTCGATTTGGCTGCCCATTGCGAGTTTGAAGAGGTAGCTTATCTTCTCATCTATGGCAAGCTCCCTTCCCACGCAGAACTAGCCTCCTACAAAAACAAATTGAAATCCTTACGTGGCCTGCCCAGCAGTGTCAAAGCCGCGTTGGAATCACTGCCTGCGATAGCGCATCCTATGGATGTCATGCGTACTGGCGTTTCTGTACTGGGTTGTACGTTGCCAGAAAAAGAAGATCATAACCTGGCCGGTGCCCGCGATATTGCTGATCGCTTACTCGCTTCTCTCGGTTCAATACTGCTTTATTGGTATCACTACAGCCATAATGGCCGCCGCATTGAAGTTGAAACTGATGATGATTCCATTGGCGGGCACTTTCTCCATCTCTTGCATGGTCAAAAGCCACGGGGATCATGGGAAAAAGCCATGCAAACTTCCCTGATCCTGTATGCCGAGCATGAATTTAATGCTTCTACCTTTACCAGCCGAGTAATCTCAGGTACGGGATCGGATATTTACTCCGCCATTATCGGAGGGATTGGTGCCTTGCGTGGACCGAAGCATGGTGGTGCCAATGAAGTTTCATTCGAAATCCAGCAACGCTATGACACCCCTGCGCAAGCTGAGGCCGATATTCTGACCCGTTTGGAAAGAAAAGAAGTCATCATTGGTTTTGGTCATCCGGTTTATACCGTCTCCGATCCCCGCCATAAAGTCATTAAAGAAATTGCCCTGCAACTTTCCCAAGAAGCAGGTACAACCCAAATGTATGACATTGCCGATCGAATTGAATCCGTAATGTGGGATAACAAGAAAATGTTCCCGAATCTCGATTGGTTCTCTGCGGTTTCCTATCACATGATGGGAGTACCTACTGCCATGTTTACCCCACTGTTTGTGATTGCCCGTACTTCTGGTTGGGCAGCCCACATTATTGAACAACGCGTTGATAATAAAATTATCCGTCCATCAGCTAACTATATTGGCCCTGAAAATTTGGCATTTATACCGATTGAACAACGTTAATAGTCCGATTTACAAATAACACGATTTAAGGATTGATTATGTCTACCTCTGCTGTTAACAAACGCCCTGATTACGATCAGGTGATTGTAGATATTGTGGATTATGTCATGGACTACACCATAACATCCCCCATTGCCTACGCCACCGCCCACCACTGCCTGATAGATACCTTGGGTTGTGGATTAGAGGCACTCGAATACCCAGCCTGCACAAAACTGTTAGGGCCAATTGTGTCGGGCACAACAGTGCTTAATGGCGCGCGCGTACCAGGAACCCAATTCCAACTCGATCCTGTTCAGGCTGCATTCAACATTGGTGCCATGATTCGCTGGCTTGATTTCAATGACACCTGGCTAGCAGCTGAATGGGGACATCCTTCTGATAATCTTGGCGGAATACTTGCCACCGCCGACTGGTTGTCAAGAAATGCGATTGCCCGCGGAGAAAAACCCCTTCTCATGTGGGATGTTCTGACAGCAATGATTAAGGCACATGAAATTCAGGGCTGTCTGGCATTGGAAAATGCGTTCAATAAAGTTGGTTTGGATCACGTCGTTTTAGTCAAAGTGGCTTCTACAGCGGTTGTTGCCCAACTGTTAGGGCTGAAACGTGAAGAGATATTAAGTGCGGTTTCATTGGCTTGGGTTGACGGACAATCCTTGAGAACTTATCGCCATGCCCCCAATACCGGCTCTCGCAAATCCTGGGCTGCGGGAGATGCAACTTCCCGTGCTGTACGTCTGGCTCTGATAGCCCAGACAGGCGAAATGGGCTATCCCTCCGTATTGACTGCCAAAACCTGGGGATTTTACGACGTCCTGTTCAATGGTCAGCCCTTCAAATTCCAGCGCCCTTATGGTTCTTATGTCATGGAAAATGTGCTGTTCAAAATCTCTTTTCCAGCAGAATTCCATTCACAAACGGCCGTAGAAGCGGCAATGATCTTGCACCAGCAATTAAAAGAGCACGGCAAGCGTATTGAAGATATTGCCCAAATCACTATCCGTACCCACGAAGCCTGTATCAGAATCATTGATAAACAGGGACCATTGAATAATCCCGCAGACAGGGATCACTGCATCCAATATATGGTTGCCATTCCACTGATTTTTGGTCGTCTGACGGCTGCGGATTATGAAGATGATATCGCTGCCGATCCACGCATTGACGCCTTGCGGGAAAAGGTAGTTTGCGTCGAAGATCCCGATTTCACCCGTGACTATCATGACCCCGAAAAACGCGCCATCGCCAATGCGCTGACTTTGACATTCACCGATGGCACTCAATTGGACGAAGTTAAAATCGAATTCCCGATTGGACACACCCGTCGCCGTAAAGATGGCATTCCGCTATTAGAGGATAAATTCAAAATCAATCTGGCGCGTCGCTTCCCGCAAGAGCAACAACAAAAAATTTTAGCAATATCCCTTGACCTGATGTCATTAAGAGACATCCCCGTAAACGAATACCTCGATTTATATGTTATATAATTTGTATACCCTTGAGAGATGAATGTAGGAGAGATTATGTCATTCCAAAATTTCTATCAGCATTCAATTGATGATCCCGATACTTTCTGGGCAAAACAGGCCAAACGCATTCACTGGCAACAGCCTTTTGAACAGATCTTAGATCATCGCAATCCGCCTTTTACCCGTTGGTTCTGTGGGGGAAAAACCAATCTCTGCTACAACGCACTAGACCGCTGGCTGGAAAGCCAACCCGATGCCAAGGCACTGATTGCCATTTCAACGGAAACTAAAACCAATAGCGAGCGAGTTTTCACCTATAAAGCACTACATCGGGAAGTGAATCGAGCCGCCGCTATCATGTTGTCGCTCGGCGTAAAAAAAGGCGATCGGGTTGTTATTTATATGCCAATGGTGGCCGAAGCCCTGTTTATTTTACTGGCCTGCGCCCGTATTGGCGCCATCCATTCCGTCGTATTTGGGGGTTTTGCTTCCCACAGCCTCGCTACCCGACTGGATAACGCTGAACCGGTTTTAGTCGTCTCAGCGGATGCGGGTTCGCGTGGGGGAAAAATCATCCCCTATAAGCCACTGCTTGATGAAGCGATTGGGTTAGCCAAACACAAGCCACGCCATGTTTTAATGGTCGATCGCGGGCTGTCCGATATTAATTGGGTAAATGGCAGGGACGTCGATTTTGCTACATTACGGCAGAAGCATCTTGATGCAGAAGTTCCTGTCACATGGCTCGAATCCAATGAAACTTCTTGTGTGCTCTATACATCAGGCACAACCGGAACCCCGAAAGGGGTTCAACGTGATGTCGGCGGTTATGCCGTGGCGCTGGCGACATCAATGGACGTTATTTTTGGTGGTAAGGCCGGTGGCGTTTTTTTCTGTACATCGGATATTGGCTGGGTTGTCGGACACTCTTATATTGTCTATGCGCCCTTGATCGCCGGCATGGCAACGATCATGTATGAAGGTCTCCCGATACGCCCAGACGCTGGCATTTGGTGGCAAATTGTCGAAAAATACCGTGTCACCAGAATGTTTTCTGCCCCTACGGCAATCCGCGTCTTGAAAAAATATCCTACGGATTGTATCGCCAAATATGATATCTCATCGCTTGAAACACTCTATTTAGCGGGAGAACCCCTTGATGAGCATACAGCCCGTTGGGTTGCCGAAGCCATTCATGTGCCGGTCATTGATAATTACTGGCAAACTGAAACCGGCTGGCCCATTATGGCAATTGCACGTAGTCTGGATGACAGGCCAAGCCGTTTTGGTAGCACAGGCTTTCCCATGTATGGCTTTAACGTCAAACTGCTCAACGAGCTGACCGGCCAGGAATGTGGTGATAATGAAAAGGGCATGTTGGTCATCAAAGGCCCTTTGCCTCCAGGGTGTATCCAGACTATCTATGGTGACGATCACCGTTTCATTAATACTTACTGGCGTCACTTTGACCAGCAAGTCTATTCGACATTTGACTGGGGAATACGTGACAGCGATGGTTATTATTTTATTCTGGGACGTTCGGATGATGTGATTAATGTTTCCGGCCACCGTTTAGGAACGCGGGAGATTGAAGAGTGCATCGCCAGCCACGCAGATGTTGCCGAAGTGGCCGTCATTGGTATCAAAGATGAAGTCAAAGGGCAAGCCGCAGTAGCTTTTGCTGTCCTCAAAGAAGGACGAGAAATTCAGAGTGCTGACCATTTTGCCACACTGGAAAAGGCATTGATGGAATTGGTCGATAAGAAAATCGGCAGCGTTGGACGTCCGGCACGTGTCTATTTTGTGACGCAATTACCGAAAACCCGCTCAGGGAAAATGTTGCGCCGTACTATGCAAGCCATTTGTGAAGGACGTGAGCCAGGCGATATTGCCCTGATTGAAAACCCTGCTTCATTGGAAGCGATTCGAGATGCAATTTCCCATTAAGCAAAATCATATACTCATCTCTTCTTTGTTTAATCCGTATTTAATGTCGCAGAGTTATGATATTCCTGTACTACATTTTTCTCAGCTACTTTTACCCATTCTCGCTCCGTTCCTACACGGAGCTTTTTTTTATCCAAATAAATAGATTAGCGTTTTTGTTTGTTGATTTTTAAAATGCAATGGTCGTTAAATTTGATTAGACAACGGCTAACATGAATGAACAAAAGGTTAACGACTATGATAGATCTATTAATTATTAAATCAGAATAGTAAATCAGCTAATTTATTTAAATCATTTACCCTTATGGGAATTATGGCCATCCATTATAAATCACCATATCATTAGCATAACACCCCATAAAAAAACAAAATAACACACAAAATAAAGAAATTAATTCACTATGCACTTTAAAAACTCTCGCCTATATTGTAAAAACATCTTTATATTAAAAATAGGGATATAATATGCCACTCAAAAACACTTCCACCAGCTTTGGTCATATTTCTATTTTAATTCATTGGCTAGCAGCACTTGCAGTTTATGGAATGTTTGCACTGGGATTATGGATGGTCACATTAAGTTATTATGATAATTGGTATCATCGTGCCCCTGAATTGCATAAAAGTATAGGTAGTTTACTATTTATTGTCATGGTTATTCGGGTAATATGGCGATTTATTTCACCACCACCAAAACCCTTGGCAAGCTACAGCCTTTTTATACACATCAGTTCACAACTGATGCAATTCACTCTCTATATCGCCTTATTTGGTATTCTATTTAGTGGATATCTCATTTCCACAGCCGATGGGCAACCTATCAGCATTTTTGGCTGGTTTGAAATCCCTGCAATTTTAACAGGTCAGGGCATACAGGCTGATACGGCGGGCGTTATTCATCTTTATCTTGCCTGGACTGTTGTTTTGCTCTCCCTATTACATGGGCTTGCTGCACTGAAACACCACTTTATTGATCGTGATACCACCCTAAAAAGAATGCTTGGTTACAAACCAGATTAAAATGACCTTTGGAGAATTATTATGCTGAAAAAGACGCTAATAGCCCTGACCGTAGGGGGATGGCTTATAAGTACAGGAAGCGCACTCGCCGCTGATTATAAATTCGATAAAATAGGCCAACACGCCTTCATTGAATTTCGTATTCAGCATTTGGGATTTAGCTGGCTTTATGGTGGTTTTAGGGATTTCGATGGTAATTTTACTTTTGACCCGCAAAATCCAGCAAACGATAAAGTGAGTGTAGTCATCAAAACCGATAGTGTAGATACCAAACATGCCGAACGAGATAAGCATTTACGTGGTGCTAACTTTTTGAACAGTAATAAATATCCTGAAGCTAAATTCACATCAACGAATGTTAAGAAAGAAGGTGAACATTACGTTATTACCGGAGATCTCACATTAAATGGTGTGACCAAGCCTGTCACACTGGATGCAAAATTAATCAATGCAGGAAACGACCCGTGGGGTGGATACCGTGCTGGTTTCGAAGCTACAGGTAAACTCAAATTAAAAGACTTTAATATCAAAGAAGATCTAGGGCCAAAATCTCAGGAAGTCGAACTTATCATTTCCGTTGAAGGCGTGCGGGAAAAAGCCTAATCATAAAAGAACGCGGTAAAAAAACGTACCGCGTTCCATTTTATGGCCTTATCTGTTTTAAACAGATTTGTATCTATTGAGTAATTAATTCATTAATGTGGCGCGTTATTGATGCCAAAGCATTATGGGCATCATAATCTGCCTTAATGATCTGTGACTGCTGACGCCATATCGGGGAAGATAATATCCTTGTCACTGCCTGATATAGTTGCTGCTCATTTGGTGTATCAGTATGCAAGCTGATACCACAACGTGACCAGATAACGCGGGCGACAGCTTCCAATTTACCATCACCTGTTCCCGCGACCACCAAAGGTACACCGTGACGAATCGCTGAATTCAGAGAGCCGTAACCGCCATTGGTAATAAAAATTGATGCTCTGGGCAGCCAGTCTTCAAAATTAAGATACTCTACTACCCTGGCATTCTCTGGAAGATCTTCACCCAGGATATTGATAGAACGACCGCCTGTAATTGCCAATACCCGAACCGGCAAAGTTGCCAGCCCCCGCAATGTGGGTAATATCAATTGGTTAAAATCAATATTTGCCAGTGTTCCCTGAGTCACCAGGATCAACGGCAGGCTTTCATCTGGCCAACTGATTTGTGCTTTATCATCTTCAACTTTTACCGGCAGCGAGCCGATAAAATCCACCGTCTCAGGTAAATCATCACGAATAAATTCAAATGATTGAGTTGCCAGTTGCAAGAAACGATCAACCCGACTCATCAAAACATCATTGTGATCCCCTGTCAGTGGGGGATAACCCACGGCAGCAAGCGACCGATTGAATGCTTCCCTAACCTGTTCAATTAACTGGTGCGTTTCCTTATCTATCAATTGATCACGGGTTAAATCAGCAGGCAATAATTCAGGTGGAATTCTAGCCCCCCAGAATATGGCATCCTTTGTTGACCACGCCAGTGGAGTAACACCAATAGCAATGACAGGGATACGTTTTTCAGCCGGTTTCTGCAATAACGGCAGTGCCATCTGGGCATTCCCCGGCGGAAGTTCTGCCCGTTCAGGAAAATATTTTTCCAGACAGCGATAATCAATATCCACTTGCTTATCAAAGGGAACAAAATTAGCCCCCAATGTTTCCGCTTGCTGTTGAAACAAAGAACCACTAAATATTGTGACATCATGTCCCTGCCCTATTAAATGTTCCGCAATAGTGAACATGGGAAAAACATGGACAGGAGTTGCAACAGCCGCCAAAACAATACGAGACATTAATCAAGCCTCCTTCAAGGCAACTTCTACTCAATCGGCACTGGAAACAGAAATAGTACGGAAACTGTGATTGTTACACACAGGCACGCCGTGGATATGCACCCGTTGAATATGGCGAGGAGAACGGGAAATAAAAGCTTCACGGCCATGTAATAGAGTGAAATTATCGCAAATCGCAATATCACCAGACTGCCATTGATGAGCGTAGAAATAACGCGGATCATACAATCGGTTATACAGTGTTTCCTCAAGAACTTGTTGCTCTTCCTGCGACATACCTTCTATCTTCAAAGCGTGATGATCAGCATATTTCACATCTTCTTTTCCCATCGGTTCGTTGTAACGCATCACCCATTTTTTGCCGTCTGGGTGAGAACAAACCAATGGTGAAGTCACTTCCCCGCCATAATGTGTCACTCGGCTTGTTCGGTAGGTAATGGTGGTATTTTTCCATGTATTACGCTCTTCATCACTGGCATCGATAATTAATTGTTCCGTGTTGACAAACGTAGTGCGCCCCCCTTGAGCCGCTTCAGGGGCAGAAACACAGTGAAATAGCTGAAATTCAGGGATGGTTTCTCTATACATTCCATCCCAATGCAACGGCAAATGACCACTGTCCATAACATGATCAGACGGTTCTGGGTGCTCCATAACATCCAATACAGCACCAAATGGCCACATCATGATTTCACCCCAACGACCAGAATATTCCGCTAATTTTTCTTTATCGGTAAAACCGGATTGAAAGCCTCGCAATACAACCAGCAGGTGAGTACGAGCTAATTCACGCAAAGCATCAACAGGCAGTGTAGTAATATCCTGATTAGGGTAATTGGGAGTAATAAATACACCAAAAGGTTTCATCACCTCAATATGACAATCAAGTTCATAGGTATTCATGATTTTTCTCTCCAAGATACGTATACCACGTGGTTATTCTGTTTATGCTGTCACCGTCTGGAATTCTGTTTGCGGATTTTTCTCTGATGGTATTTCAATCAAGTAATGGCTTGGAACACCCCGAATTTCGATCAGCTTTCCATTCCTTTTTTTCACTTCATCACTTTTCATCAATACGAACTGACCGTTAATGTTGGCCGCCACACCGTGCCACGGCGTCAGCCAATCATCCCTAGTTGGCATCATATGAATACCAATTTTGATACTGTCCACGGGCTGCGGGTGAATAGAAAGGCGGATCGCCAATGGGAACTGCTCTGCCAGCAAATTACCCCACGCCCAACTACGTTGGATAACCCCAGCCGAGCGCTGGCGGGCATCTTTTTGCAACGCATTTTTCGAACCTGTATATTCGGGCAATAAGCTATCTTCATAAAGAAAACGAGTAATCGCCCGATATAATTGAACACCTTCTTCGGTTTTTTTGAGTTCTTCCTTGATCTCCTCAATTGAAGAGGCATAACGGCTGACCAATAATTCCCGCAGTTGATCATAATCATTGGTATATTGGGTGAGTGATTCAACGTTACCAAGATTAAAAACTGAAAGATGAGTCGCACCCAGTTCATGCAACAACTTTTCAATTTCTAATTGATAATGGGTAATTGTGTCATCATCGACAAGAATAAGATCACTAAAAACATGCCCATCAGAACAAATAACAATATTTGCCCCAGGTGGATAATAAAGCTGAATTCGCTGGCAAAGAGAATTTAGAAAAATCAGTGATAATTTTTCTGCCATATCCGGTATTTTACCCAATACTTTCCTGGGATTGGGGGATTTTGTCGGAAATGCAGGTAAAATACATTCGATAGGTTTCCCCTGTTCCACAAATGCACGAATACGTGGCAATTGAACCTCAGAAACCTTTTTTTCTTCATATTGAACTGTATGTTCAGACTCAGGAAAACGACGTCGATACTGCAATAATTCATGTAGAATTTTGTTAGACACTTCTTCTATGTCAAAACGTTCCATAATTCATTCCTAATCTATTACATTTACATCACAACCAATTAATACAATTAGCAATTTCCAGATATTGCTGAGTATAAAAACATTAACTCACATACTTTTGGATATATAAAAACATTGAAATAAAACTTACAGCAGGAAAGTGACAATATACAACCAAACCCAACTATAAATATACTGAGTTTTTCATTGTATCTTATTTTATTATACATAACACAAAACCCAAAAAAATCATGAACATAAATATACGCCATTATATTCCCACAAAGAAATTAAGTTTTTTTAAAAAAATAATTCAATTTTTTTGATGGTGTTACAAAACCGAAATAAAGTTCAAAGTTTTTAGAAAATATTATCTTTAAAGCTATATTATTTATACATCCAACATTATTTATTACAGAAGAAAAATAATGTATCGGCGAATTTACAAATAAATTCGACAAAAAAGTGATAATAATCTCATATACTCAAAATCAACTCATTAAATCACGATCCGTCATTATTGACGATGAAATTAATCAGCAACTTGCTGAAAATGTCATGACACAACTGATAATTTTGCAAGAAGGAGATATTCAAGGACGCGCTTCTGATATCGAAATCGAAGCCAAAGAAATAATAAAAATTCGCAACCGGATAAACCGGCTGATCAGTCAAGCAACCAATCAATCCCTTGATAAGGTTGCAAAAGATACTAATCGGAATTACTGGATGGAGCCAGAAGAAGCCCATGATTACGGTATTGTTGGGCAGATCATTCATCATTGGGATGAATTGCAATAATTACTCTATAGATTTATTTTTATCAGGTTGCAATATTTTTGACATCAATTAATTTAAGAAGATATTGCAGCCATCGCCGGCTCAATCAAACTCATAAGCTCATCTTTTGACACACCATCACGTGCCTGCAATGAAATAGCCTGCATAATCCCCAAAAAAAATGATGCCAATTTTCCAACATTAGTATCAGTGGGTAATTCACCATCCTTTACTCCCTTTTCTATTCGATTATAAATTAATGCCAGTGTATTTTTGCGTACAGTTTTAAGATAGTCATGAACATCTTTATTTTCTTGCGAATTGTTAACTATTCCTAAAATAAGCAAACATCCACCGGATCGGTTCGAAGTCGCCACATCGACAGAACATGCTAACATTGCTCGCACACCTTCCCTTACATTACTAGCCTCATTAAGCCTGTCCATAGTCTTAACCCCGACTGTTTTAATATAGAGTTCAACCGCCGCATAAAAGGCTTTTTTCTTGCTGCCAAATGCCGAATAAAAACTCGGTGGATTAATATTCATCGCAACCGTGAGATCAACAAGTTGTGTACCTTCATAACCTTTAGCCCAAAACAACTCCATTGCTTGTTGCAGAGCAGTATCACGATCAAAGCTTAAAGGGCGTCCTCGTTGTGCCATCATATGTACCATCGTTATTTTTGTAGTGACTATAACATAAATATATTGATCTATTTTCGCAAGTCAGATAATTTTGTAATCATGACTACAAAAATAATCAGTGAATAAAAGGCACTAATTATGGAAAACTTAAGCACCAATACTGCTAATCATGGCCATACTACGGCAAAGCATAAATCGATTCCCCTGGCCATTTACATACTAACCATCGGTATCTTCGCTATAGTAACTAGTGAATTTCAAGTTACAGGTATGATACCAATTATGGCTTACGATCTAGGCGTATCCATTTCTCAAATTGGTTATCTTGTTTCCTTATATGCTCTGGCTATGGCGTTTGGTGGCCCACTTCTCGCTATAGGATTATTAAAAACACCACCCAAAACGGCACTAATTATCCTATACGTGACTTTCATTACCGGTGAAATCATTGGTGCACTTGCAAATTCATATCCCATGTTAATGATCGCAAGGATTATCACCGGTGCGGTTTCGGGAGCCTTCTTTGGTGTTGCATTGGCTATCTGTGTGGAAATCGTAAAGGAACAGCAGCGAGCATGGGCAATTTCTATTGTGCTTTTCGGCATTATGTTAGGAACGATTTTAGGATTACCTATGGCTAATTTGATAGGCACACATGTCGGTTGGCGAGAAAGTTTTTGGACAACTGGTATATTAGCTACAATAGCGAGTGTTATCAGTATATTTTACCTTCCCTCTATTCCAAAGATCCCTACTATTAGTTTACGTGCGGAACTGGGAGAGCTAAAAAATCTGGAATTATGGCGTGTTTTTTCCACCAGCCTGCTGATTATAGGAGCAACTTTTGCGGCATTTACTTATTTCACACCAATCTTAAAAGAGATAACCGGTTATAGTGATAACATGATCGCCAGTTTACTGATTCTCTATGGTGCCGCCACAATAGTGGGTAATGCCGTAGTCGGCAAACTAGCGGATCGCCATACAATCATAACCTTAACCATTGGCTTAATTTCTCTTACCCTATTTCTCCTGCTCTTTGGCTTGTTTGCAGATAAGAAATTACTTTCTGCCTTATCCCTCATCGGTATCGGATTGGTCGGAGTAACTATGAACCCAGCTATGGTGACTCGAGTTATGCGAACGGCTAACGGTCGTCCACTGGTTAATACGATTCACACCTCCGTAATTACTCTTGGTGTAGTTATAGGCTCTTTTCTTGGTGGATTTTGTATTAATTTAGGCTGGGGATTGCGGGCACCATTATGGGTTGGCGGACTTATGGCTTTCATTGGCTTAATAACTTTACTACCTGATATTTGTACTTTGTATAAAAAAAATAATACTTCTAATAGATAATGATATTTAGTTTCAGCTTGAATTTTTATTTTTCTTTCTAATGAGTAAATATAAACAACGCGGGCGGAATTATCCAAATACTAATAATAACCGCCTGCTTTCTCAGCATTTATTGAGGTACTCTAAGTATTTTCTCTTTGTCTAATGTCCATACAAAATCCTGCTCTACGACAGGTGAAAATCCCAGTTTCTGATAAAACCAGCCTGCATTAGAAGTCACCAACATCACATGTTTTACTTTCCTATTGCAGTTTTGACTTTATCAAACCCAACACCACGCGCCCAAAATAATTGCGTTAATTCACTATGCACAAAATGAATATCAATTTTACTCTTATCCGTTGTAACCCAATATTCACCTCGTTCCCATGTTATATTTTGCTCCATCATTTTTCCTTTTAAGAAGGGATTGAAATGTGAATAAATCTACCATAAAAAGGAGTAAAAAAAGCCATGCTATAACATGGCTTATCAAAATGAGGGAAATATTAATTAACGGATGAATCATCTTTCTGTAAGAGTGTCCGGTATAACAACCCACCGATAGCACCACCAATTAACGGAATCAACCAAAATACCCAAAGCTGCTCCAAGGCCCAGGTCCCCTGGAAAATAGCGACCGCAGTACTTCTTGCTGGGTTAACCGATGTATTGGTTACCGGAATACTGATTAAGTGAATAAGTGTCAATGCCAAACCGATAGCCAATGGTGCAAAACCTGCTGGTGCATTTTTATCTGTTGCGCCAAGAATGACAATCAAGAAAAATCCGGTTAATACTAATTCAATAATAATTGCAGCTCGTAATGAAAAACCACCAGGAGAGTGTTCACCATAGCCATTAGACGCAAAACCACTTGCCGTGGCATCAAAACCACTTTTACCGCTGGCAATGAGGTAAAGTACCGCTGCCGCCGCAATTCCGCCAATCACTTGGGCAATAATATAAGGAATAACCTCTTTAGCAGGAATACGCCCGCCAGCGAACAACCCTAATGTGACTGCCGGATTAAAATGCCCTCCTGAAATATGCCCGACCGCATAGGCCATCGTTACTACAGTTAAACCAAAAGCCAGGGATACCCCCACAAAACCAATCCCTAACTGTGGAAATGCCGCAGCTAAAACAGCACTACCACATCCACCAAATACCAACCAAAAAGTACCCAAAAACTCTGCCGATAATTTTTTAAACATGCTACGATTCCTCAATGATATTTGCATGAATGCAAAAGAATCCAAAAACAGTTTAGTTAATATTTTTAATTATGGGCAAGGAATCATAGACAGAAAATTAAAGAAAAGCTATATCCACCAATATAAACTGGTTTATTACAGATTATTTTATTATTAACTTAACAATAACAACAAAGAAATGATTCCTTAAACAACCTGAGTTTAATATAAAACTCAGGCTGCTGGTTTATTTAACCAATAACTTATTTAATAACTGCTTTATTTACCTCATCCGAAGCTTGCCAAATACGATATTTAACTGTCATCGATTTTGGCGTATATACTACGATAGGTAATTTACTGTTATAACGTATAAAAGCCTCTTTACCTAACTGAACCTGAACAAAACGCACGGTTTCTTCTTGATTTGGACAAGCCATTTTCGTTGAAACGGGACCAGTCACATTATTGAGGACATAATAGTCATATCCCCATCCTTCCAGCGTTTTAGTCTCCAACTTACCGCCAAACCAATGATGGTTGCAATCCACTTTCATATCCTTACCAACCACCAACTCAACCATGTAATTGTTTTCATGTTCTTTCTGAGGCAATTCAATCACGCTACGAGCCATGTTCTCAGAAGGCGCAGGATAAGGCGCAATATCTTCAAGTTTTTTGTCCGCAAAAACCGAAGTCGATACCATCAATGCAGCTAAAGGGAATAAATACTTTTTCATATATCACCTCTGAATATAATTAAAAAGGAGACTAGATAATAACAATAAAAAAATTGGGGTAAATTATGTTTTTTGGCAATGCACTGATTCTTAAAAACATTAGATAGGAAAAAATCTATTCACTCATCATCAATGTTAATTTTTATTAATAGCTCACCATTGAACAGGTTCTACCAGTTCTTTTTTATGTGATATTTCTCAAATCTGATATTAAAATGACCTGCTACACTCACTAAGTGTGGTAGTGAATTTCGTATAGGAGGTCTTATGTTTCCAGAATATCGTGACTTAGTATCCAACCTGAAAGAATCTCATCCCCGCTTCCAATCCCTGTTTGAAAAACATAACCGACTTGACCACGAGATAACCCAACTTGAAGGCCCAAATGGGGCGGGTTACAACGATAAAGTTATACGCCTGAAAAAAGAAAAACTATACATCAAAGATGAAATGCAAAGGATTTTGCAGGAACAATATCAGAACCAGAAGTAAATCAGCCAAATGGTTTTGACGCCTACTTTGTTGACGAGTGGGCGTCACAAGAAGTTCTCAAATAGAGAACCCCCTTCAATTCAACATCCAAAAAAAACCACCATAACGGTGGCAAAAACTGGAGCAATGATTTTCTCGTTATTTATTGTACAGCAGCCACTTTCTGGCGAGGTTGTCTCTTGGTTTTTGCCCTTGGATGTGGCGTCACATTCTGGACTTCACCTGGCTTAGAAATGAAACGGACAAAGGTTTCATGGCTGACGAACGTTGCTCCACAATTGATATTCTGACATTGGTTATAGCGCTCCTTTGTTTGGCTTGAATGCTCAAAGCTGCTGCGAGTATGCGCTGACTGACCACACAGAGGACACTTAATCATATTTTGTTCACCTTTCTGAAATCGTTATCTTGAAATAACTGTCTTGAAATAACATCATCTCGTCTGGTGAACAATATACCAAAGATCTCACATCAAGATCAACAGCTCGTTTAAAATTCGTCGATTTTTATTTCGAGATCTAATGATGTCGTAAAACCACTGTTATTGAGCGTGTGCGTGACTTTGACCAAGGTCCAGTCAGTTTCATCAATTTCTGGCTTAAACCCCTCTAATTGGATGGGAGTTTCAGGATAAATATCAGCACGCCCCAATGCTAATGTGATAGAAAATTGTGCAGCTCCTCGTTGCATTTTTTTCCACACGGCGATAGCAGCACGCTCTGCACTTTCTTTGTTAGAATAAATGCGCGAAAGCGTCAGAATATTCTCCTGAGTTCCCACCAAATAGCTGGCAGATTCTTGCTGTTCCGTAGTTGTTTGATGATGTTCAACCGTTGATTCACGCTGTTCTTCATACGATAAGCTGGCTTCAATATTGAGATCTGCTTCTATCTCGATACTGCCATTACCTTTGTTTTTGTTTTTGTTTTTATTCCCCTTTTTAATATAAGCCGGCTTTCCACGGCCTTTAGTGTTTGGGTTTTTCTTCGCCAAATTAACTTTGCCAGGTGCAGGTGGTTTAGGTTTAAGATCTTTTTCCTTTTTAGAGGATTGTGGTTGCTTTTTCCCGGAAGAAGCATCCTCTTTTTTAGTGGTTTTTTTGTTTGTTTGAGAAGAATTCTTGTCTGATGATTGGCTACTACCACTTTCATATTCAACGGCAAGTTCAACTTTTCCTTCCTCTGATGCCATTCGCTTCAATTTAACTGTCTGTTTAGTTGCTGTACGTGTGTCCATCCATTGAGCAACAACACCAGTATAGGCCTCACGATCGGAAAGAGAGAATCTGTGATTATCCCCTGATTTACGCGTAATCAGTACAGGCGAAATATGCTTACCATTCACCGTCTTATTCTGCCCCTGCTGAACAAACAATAATTCGCCATTTTTGACTGACGCGATTGCGCCTTCTTGTTTTGCCAGTCGGGTCAAAAAGCTGACGTCAGATTCATTTGTTTGATCGATATGCATAGCAATATTTTCTAACTCTGAGCTTATCTTAAACGCCAATTTATTTCTGGCAGCGATGGTACTGACAATACTGCCTAAAGTGCATTTATGGTAAGACGCCTCCCGTTTCACATTCAGATCACCACGAAAATCTGCACTGCGGGCACGAATGGTCAATCGATCTGGCGCACCGACATGTTCAATTTCATCAACAACAAATTTTCCTTTCGGCGTTAGGGAGTGGCCATGCCACCCCAGTTCTAATGTAAGAATATTGCCACGACGGGGCATCACCAGCATGCCATCCGCATCATCCAACTCAATATCGAGCTGGTCTGATTCCAGACCACGATTATCCGTCAATGTTAATGACATCAGGCGTGATTGGATCTTCCCACTGATATCCTTATTGTTGATTTCAAAACGAAAAGCGGGTTTATTGACTTTTCCAATGACCAAATCAAATTGGGGAACCCAATCCGTGTCGGGTATCCACTTTTCAAAATCGCTCATGAGAATACTCCCCTGACTTTACCGACAACATCGTCTTTGATATCAGAAAGCTGATCCTGCAAGTCGCCCAACATTTCGAGTAAATTATTGTCAACCCGTCGCAAAGTCAGCGTGAAACTGATTTTTCTGGCTGCACCGCCTGACATAAATTCTGTTTTAGTTTCATCAATGCTTTCGATAATGAACATACCGTAAATGACACCACTGCCATCAATAAAAGACCATGCCTTGCCACTATCTGCCATCAATTTCAACGCAGTTAATGAAAGTGAACCACCTGTCAATTCAGGGTAAAGCTCCCCTGATAGCGTGATCGTATCATTGTCTGAACCGACAAACTGCCAGGCAGGCCGCGCTCCCACGCGGCTGTTGAAGGCATGTCGCCAACTCTGTTTATATTGAAAAGTCTGATAGGGCGTTGTTTTCAGCCTAAAAACAAACAAACCAAGTGCAGCCATCATGAGAAATCTTCTCCTCTGTCTGAAAGTGAGCTACGCATACGCGCCTGGTGCATACGTTCTCTTTGTTCCAATTCCTGCCTGACCACACGGGCAATATCCTGCGCGGATTGTCCCTGGGCGCCATAGACATAGATGTTATATTGCGGTGCTGCGCCACCGTATTGCTGTGGCTGGCTCCGCTCTCGTTTCGCCTGCACTTCCTCATAAGCGTGGGCAGGTAAACTCTGCGCGTGTAATGGTGCATCCTGCGCCGCAATCGGCAGTGACATTGAGCTAACGGCAAGACCCAAAGCAGCGAATTTCGCGGTATTTTTCCGGCTGGTAACATTAGCTGGGCCATTGATAATTTCAGGGCCATATTCTCCTACAAGGCCTTGTTTTCCAGCAGGAATAAATCCTCCTTTATCATGTTGAGTAATCTGTTTTGCCTGCTGAGATGTGTCACTCTTGGTAATTTCCTGGGATGTTTTTACGGTAACTTCCTTGTTATCATCACCAGACCACCACGATTTAAACCAATCAGTAATAGAGGCGAATTTATTTTTCAGGCTTTCCCATTTTTCCTGAATACCAATTAGCAAACTATCGATCATTGCTGAGCCAGCCGCTTTTAATTTTTCAGGAATAGCCTGAACATCAGCAACAATTTCATTCCATTTATCTGAAATTGATTTTTTTACGCTCTCCCAAATTTCTAAGGTATTCTGTTTAACGGATCCCCAAACTTCACCTATTTTAGCTTTAACGGATTCCCAAGCTTCTGAGGTGCTTTGTTTAATCGTGTCCCAATTTTGGTAAATAAGGCCGATTAATCCCCCATTCATGAAATAACTTTTAATACCTTCCCAAGCAGCACTGACTCGGTCTTTAATTCCCTGCCATGCATTGCTACAAACATTTTTGATGTTTTCCCACAGCGCAGTAAATTTAGGTCCTAATGTTTCCCAATTCTGCCAAATATAAATAGCAGCCATTGCGATAACACCAATAATGGCAAGAATAGGATTCGCCATCATAGCTCGGCCAATAAACAGTATTGCTTTACCTAATACACTAAAAGCACTACTTAAAAAAGACAGGCCTTTTACACCAACACTTGCCAGAATATTTATGCCATTACCCAAAACACCAAAAACTTTTTGACCAATATTCCCTAATGCCCCCAAGCCCTTTCGTTGTCTTCCAAAAGTATCTTTACCTCCTTTATTAGACAGCAAATCAGCTCCATCATTAAGTGAGCCAAAAACCTTGTTTCCGGTTTTACCAAAAAAGTCCATGGCAGCTCTTAGCGCTTCCAAAGCCTCGGTTCCGAATTGTGCAAATGCCTTCAAGCCATCTCTTAAATTCTCCATGGCCTGAATACCCACCTGCGCAAATCTATTCAGATTGGCTCTTAATTCTTCCAGTCCCTGAACTCCAATCTGAGTAAATATATCCAGACTCGATTTTAATTTGTCCAGTGCCTGAACACCCAACTGTGCAAAGAAATTCAGACTGGATTTTAACTCTTCGAAAGCCTGCATACCCAATTTAGCAAATACATCTAGGGGAGATGTTAATTTATTCAGGGCCTGAACACCCAATTGCACAAATGCATCCAGCGTGGACTTTAATTTATCCAATGCCTGAGTTCCCAATTGGGCAAATATATCCAAAGGCGCCGTTAATTTATTCAGGGCCTGAATACCCAATTGTACAAATGCATCCAGCGTGGATTTTAATTTATCCAGTGCCTGAACCCCTATTTGGGCAAAAAAATTCAGGCTGGCTTTTAACTCTTCAAAAGCATTAAGCCCTAATTGCACGAACGCATCCAAGGTGGATTTTAATTTATCTAACGCCTGAATTCCCAATTGGGAAAATATATCCAAAGGTGCCGTTAATTTATTCAGAGCCTGAACACCCAATTGCACAAATGCATCCAAAGTGGATTTTAATTTATCCAGTGCCTGAACCCCTATTTGGGCAAAGAAATTCAGGCTGGCTTTTAACTCTTCAAAAGCATTAAGCCCCAATTGCACAAATGCATCCAAGGTGGATTTTAATTTGTCCAGTGCCTGAACCCCTATTTGGGCAAAGAGACTCAGACTGGATTTTAATTCTTCAAAAGCATTAAGCCCTAATTGCACAAATGCATCCAGGTTGGATTTTAATTTATCCAGCGCCTGAACCCCTATTTGGGCAAAGAAATTCAGACTGGCTTTTAATGCATCCAAAGCTTGAATACCCAACTGTGCAAATGCATTCAGGCTGGATTTTAATGTTTCCAAAGCTCGACGACCCAGCTCAGCAAATGCACCAAAACTGACTTTTAGCTGAATAAAAACTTGGATCCCAACCTGAGCAAAAATATTCAGACTGGCTCTTAGCTCAACAAAAGCCCGAACGCCCAACTGCACAAAGAAGTTCAGGCTGGCTCTCAATTCAACAAAAGCCCGTACGCCCAACTGCACAAAGAAGTTCAGACTGGCTCTTAGCGCTACAAAAGCCCGAACGCCCAACTGCACAAAAAAGTTCAGGCTGGCTCTCAATTCAACAAAAGCTCGAACTCCCAATTGCACAAAGAAGTTCAGGCTGGCTCTTAGCTCAACAAAAGCCCTAACTCCCAATTGCACAAAGAAGTTCAGGCTGGCTCTTAGCTCAACAAAAGCCCTAATTCCCAACTGTACAAAAAAGTTCAGGCTGGCTCTTAGCGCTACAAAAGCTCGAACTCCCAGTTGCACAAAGAAGTTCAGGCTGGCTCTCAATTCAACAAAAGCCCTAATTCCCAATTGCACAAAAAAGTTCAGGCTGGCTCTTAGCTCAATAAAAGCTCGAACTCCCAATTGCACAAAAAAGTTCAGGCTGGCTCTCAATTCAATAAAAGCTTGAATTCCTAATAAGGCAAATATATTTAATTTAACTCTTAAAGAATCAAATGTTTTTATACCAACATTGCCAAATACTTGTGTATGATTAATTAAAGTCTGGAATGTGACTTTTACAAAACCAGCAGTTAAATTCAAAACCCCATTAATTTTATTCAGCATACTAAATAAAATTGTTATCTGAGGATTAATATTAATAACCAATTTATCTAACAATTTAAAATTGTTAGTCATATTACCCGTCACACCAAGATTAAATTCATTCTTTTTACTGGATGAGTTTTCCTGTCTGACATTCTGGTTTATTTGAACAATATTATCTGATTGGCTGGCAGCACCTACCTGCATTATTTTTGAGGGATTCTGCCGCGCAGAGAAAGATTGTTTAATGGTTTGATTATAGGCCTTAAGATCGGCACGCATACGCGCAGTTTCCTGCGCATAACCTACAATGGGTTTTAATCCTTCAACAGTCTTATTAAGTTTTTTAAACTGGTTATAAATTTTATCAACTGAACCTACCAGTTTTTTCTGATGCTGTTGAAAAGATTTAAAGGAACTGGTCAGCTTACCAACAGTACTCAGTACCTTGTTAAGCTGTGACTGTATATTACTCATTTTCTGCACCACTTCTTAAAATGGCCCGATGTCGCCAGTCCAATAATTCCGGCAGTGACATTGCGTCTGTGTCTGCCGGAGTCCAGTGAAAAACGGTGGCGATATCTGCCACCAATTCATCAACGGTTAATCGTTCTGGGAATCGGACTTGACCGACTTCGGCAACAAAAAATTGACCACCTCCACACTGAGATTAATCAGATCACCAGGTGACATCATTATCAGGTCATTTTTGGTCAATGCAGGGGTGGTAACACGCGGCAGGACAAGCAGCATAGAATCCACATCCATTTCCAGCAGTGCCTGTAAACGTGCACCGCGCAACGCACCGCTGTTAGGTTTGCGTACCATCACTTCCGTGATTTCGCCGTTGCCTCGCGCCAGTGGTGCTTCCAATTCAATGGTGCGCAGATCGTCATTTTGAGTATTCAGTGTTTCTGTCATGGTTCAACCTTGTTTATCCGATTAGAGACCTGTCTCAACAGGCACGATTAATACACTGATGAGACAGGAAATAAGTTTTAAAAAAGTTAATTGCTAAAAGAAGCGATTAAAAAAGACCGATAGCGCGGCGATGCTGCTCCAGACGATCTTCCCCACCTACTTTTTCAACCATGTTGATGGTGTCGATTTCAATCAGTTCTTCACCATTCCATGTCAGTTTGAAATAAGTATTTTTGGCAGTGATTTTGGTCTGGGTGTTATCACCTTGTTTATAAGTGCCGTGATCGAACTCCTGGAAACGACCACGCATCACAACTTCGACTGCAACCACTTCACCGTTATCTTCACTCTCAAACGAACCGGCAAAGCGCAGCATGACACCATCGGCTTTCGCGATGCCCCACTGTTTGTACAGTTGAGCTTCAACGCCACCCAGAGTGAATTCAGCATCCAGTGCGCCTTCATCCAGACCTAAATCCACCATTGCGCTGCCATTCATGCCAGCACCGCGATAGGCTTCCAGCTTGCGGCTCAACTTAGGAAGCGTCAGTTCTTCCACGATCCCCTGATAGTTGTTGCCATCATTGAACAAGTTCAGGTATTTAAGTTTGCGAGGTAATGCCATCAGTTAGCCCCTTATTTATTGATACTTTTCGCGAAATCCATCAGGTAACTATCTGTAATGCGCTGGCGTAACATCATGTTTTCCAGTGGCGGTACAGGTGTATAGTCATAATCGATGGTCAGTTTGCCGGCTTTCAAGGTGTCTTTATCGTTGATTTTGTCGTCATACCAACAACGACCATCAATGATGTAACCACCGGCTTTCAGCTCGCGGAACTTGGCATTGATACCTTCAATAATGTCGCGCACCAGTGATGGAGTCAGCGGTTTATCGATAGCCCACATGTGTGCTTCAGCCATAGTGTCAGCCAGAACCTGAGCGGTACGGGTGTAGCTTTCGAACTGGAACAGTGGATCATCAGAACAAGTGCGTGAACCCCAGAAACGGAAGCCGTTTTTACGGATCAGAGTTGTGATGCTTGCTTTGTTCAGCAGATCAGCGTCGGTTCCAGTCGCTTGTAGATCCCAGAAGACATCGGCAGACAGACCCGTTACGCCGTTAACACCCACATTGGACAGGGTTTTGTGCCAGCCGGTTTCTTCGTCGATTTTGGCACGCAAGCCCAGTGCATAAGCAGTTGCGAAAGCAGTCGCTTCGCTGTTGGTGACGGTATCCCAGCTCAGGAAGTCAGGCCAAATCAGCATCAGCTCACGATGCTTGAAGTTTTCACGATATTTGATGACTTCTTCGATTTTTTTACAGCCATAAGCACTGACATACGCCATTGCTTTCAGCTTCTCGGCAATAGAGGCCAATTCAGTAGCCACAGCTTTTGAATCCAGACCCGGAACACCCAGAATACGTGGTTTAACACCGAGCTGGCTTTGTGCAGCGAGCAGTGCCTGCATACCGGTTTTCTTGCCTTCTGGCGTAACCCCACCGATGATGTTGCTACTGGTTTTTTCTTCAGTTTCTCCCTCAGCCACACGAACCACGACAGTGACAGGTTGTGCCTGTGCTGCGATTGCTTTCAGTGATGCGGCCAAAGTACCTTTTTCACCAGCTTTACCAATGGCGCTCATAACGTCAGTCAGTAATACCGGTGTGTCTAATGGAAATGTTTTTTCGTCTGCGTCAGGTGCAGTACAGACCATACCAACGATAGCGGTGCTAACGGTAGTGATGGTACGTGTACCTTCGTTAATTTCCTGTACACGGACTCCGTGATGATAATCTTGTGCCATATTAGCGTTCTCTCCTGTTAAGGTGTGCTGATATATTGGCGGATTAGACGGGGGAAATCATTCGATTGGCGGTGTATGGGGGGTGGTACAAATGTGGTTTTATATTTTCCTTTATAATCAATTTGTTGAATTTGTTTTTAATTGATTTTTGGTTAGGTTGGGGAAATTAGGTAGTTTGGTTGGAGCGAATCCACTTAGGTTAAATAATAAGCCATAACTGATTATTTATCGGGCTTTATTTTGGTTAAAATTTATCCTTTTCGGTATTATTCAGTATGATTCTGGTTTTTGGTTATTTTTTGATATCTTAAAATGGCTTGTTTTTGTCATTGGGTTTTGGTTTTCAGGGTTTAAGGAGTGGGATCCTGACTTGGATCGTAAGGATCCATGTATTGTGAAAAACCTCGGTTTGGTGGGAACCGTAGATCTCGCAAAAAATGCCGTGCCAAAATCCTCTATTACCCAATATTCAGGGAATTCGGATAAGCTGCTCATGAGCCAGCAGGTTGTAACATCTTTGATCGATGAACGAGTTACTAAAACTGAGTTTCAAAAATTACTTAATACAAAAGTTGAAACTGGTTGGATAAACAAAAACTTTTTAGAAAAAAATCCAAAAGAGTTAGAAGACATAAATCTTCAAGATGTTTTGGAACAAGGATGGTACTGTCAAAGGTGGTCTGTAAACTCTACTCCTGAGAGGAACTATCCAATTCAAGAGTTTGGAATGTTAGAAGTTCTGCCCAGTGATAGCTACGACACTTGGTTTGTTCAACGATTTACAGCTGGGCATAGTTTAAATACGTATGTTAGAAAAATTATAAAAAATGATCAGAGCAAAGATCTGGTTGCTGCTACTGAATGGAAACGTTATTTGATGACTTCCGAAAATATCAGCGGGGTTATTTCTGATGTTAACGGAAATTTAAGACAATCTTCACCAATTATTCAAGTATATCCTACAGGTACATTTATCACCAATGACGAATCAGAGGGGGCAAGTGTTTCAAGAATAGATATTGGCCAATACAAAGTTACTGGAATTATGGGATATAATTCTGATGGTGCTTGGGGAATTCATGGTGGTATTTCATCACCAAAGAATAATAATGGATTAGAGTTAATTTACATTTCTGACAAAGTGCAAAAAGATGGTAGTATTATAATTGAAACTTTCCATAGGCAACATTTACATCTACCTGAACAATTCCAAAATAAGCGAATAAAAACCATGTTTGAAGGTAAGTTGATTTATTATGCAGAGGGTGAGCCTTGCGATATTCCTGACGGTTGTCGCTTGGACGTTCGTGTACAGATGCCTAAAGATTCCGTTTGGAATTTAAAACAAAATAAATTGCATAAAAAAATAGAAAATTCTGAGGAATAATCCATTAACTGATATAATAGATTAATATCTGTTTTATAAAAATTGTAAAATATAAATAATTACAGGGGCATAATGCCCCTGATTATTATTCTGGTTTTTGGGGCCAATCATTTTTTTTGATGTCTGAAATATCAAGTTCAACTAACTTAACACTATAGATTTCCCATTCACGTAATAGTGAAACTTCCTCTTTTGAAGCCATCTCAAGCCGAACTTTACGCTCTAATTGAATAATTTTTCGTTCAGCTTCATGTAACAGAGATTGTTTTTGGCTTTCTACTTGTTGTAAATCATATTTTTTTTGTTCATCAAAATCTGTTACCCATTGTTTCCCATCCCATTTATCAAATGAAGTCTTAGGTTCTAATAAAGTCAATTCAGAAGATAATTCACCAATTGATTGTATTTTTCGAGATTCTCGGGTTTTAATATGATAAGCAATTTTTCCACGATAATCTGGTATATGAACCCATGACTTTTCATCCTCACTACGACAAACAGCAATATCAAAAGAATCGGGTAATTCAGGTGCATCTAAATAAGCCCCGGCAGACAGACTAACACCAATAACAGTGCGTTCCATATCTGCACAAATATATTCTCTTGTCTCGGTATTAGCCCGATAAACCATCACCCAACTATTAGAAGTTGCAAAGCCATTTTCATTAAATTTTGGTGTTTTAATATCTGTTGTATATTTCATTATGCTGCTCTCACTATATATAAAAATGCTACGTTACGGGGACGGGCCGATACATAAGCCCACCAGTTATAGCGTTCCGCCATACCCTGGCTATTCCAATATATCCATCTTTTATCTTTAGTATTTTCCCATTGTATATTTGTCATTGGATCACCAAATGCACAGCTTGGTTCGCCAAGAAAGCTTATATCGCCTGTATCGTTATCATCAAATCCCGATATTATTGTTCCCTCTTGATGTGTTAATATTTTCCTATTTGGATCCACTCCGCGCCCGTTATCTAGCCCACGAATAAATTCACCACGTAGATCTGGTATAATACCGGAGGGATACGCCATTGCTAATTTTGGATATTTATATTTATCAAATTTTTGTCCATTACATTCAAAATAACCATCAGGTGGGTTTGAATGGGGCCAAGGTAATGGTACACCTACAGGGATATTTTGTTGATTATGCTGTAGGTAGCGATTGTCGAAATTATTATAATTGTTAGGCAACATTTTTCCATTTACTGCAAAAGATACCTCTCCATTGTCTATCCTTTGGCTATACCACAACCATCCTTGATTGTCCCCAGCTTCCAATACCGTGTATCTATTCCCACCTTGTATAGCATTACCCCATGTTTGAATATGGACTGGTGATACTGCTGATCCATTAGAACTAAATTTCATGACTGAATTATCGTTGTTGCCTACAATAATGTTTTTGTCAAAACGGACATGCTCATGAAATGTTCCTCCATGTAATGAAGAAACAGCATCAACATCAACAGCTGTTGGTCTATTTTTAGTGGTATAAAACTCTGTCCACGGCTCTTCAAATCCATATCTATCTCTGGCTGAACGATAAGCAATGCCATTGTTCCGATACATAGTCTTTAATTGTAAAGCTGGGGTACTACCAGCATCCACATTAAAATGTATGACAAGCTGGGAGTCTCCATTTCTTTGGGCAATATAAGAACCGGATGCTGCATCCCACGGCACGCCATTTTCTCCTTGAACAGAAGTGGTAGCTCCTCTGGAAAATGCGCCAACATCCTCTGAATTTATGGTTACATCCCCCGTTAACACCTTGCCATTAATTTTCCGTGAATTCGGCACGGCATTTTTTGCGAGATCTACGGTTCCCACCAAACCGAGGTTTTTCACAAACTCATCTTTGTTTGGAATATCCGCACCGTTCTTATTTTTCTCCAAACGAGTGTTGGCATTATTATTTGCATTAGCCGCATTTTGGTTCGCAGTGTTAGCTAAGGATCTAACCTCATTCACTTTAGCGTCAGTTTGGGCTGTGTTATACGCACCAACATCACCTGCATTCAGAGCAATATCCGCCGACAGCGCCTTACCATTTACCTTACGCCCTGCTGGAACGCGGCCATTGGCATTATTATCCGCCGCCTTAGCCAAATCATATGCCGTCTTCACCGCCTTCGGTGTTGCCGCATGAATTTCGCTATTGCTGTCCACCGCGCTGCTCAGGATCACAAATCCCTTCTCTTTCAGCGTTGCGTCAGGATGGTTACGGCTATTGGCATGTTTCTTAATAGAATCATCAACATACTCACGCGTCGCCAAAACTACTGACGGGTCAACTTTCAGTGTCACCGCGTTAGCGCTGCTGACAATCAGGATCATACGGATTGTCTGGGTACGGCCGGAACCTTCCTGCAATTGGGGTTTGTAGGTTTCCGCACAGTTACCCACTGCGATCAAAACACCGTCTTTGTCATACAGGCCGATTTCACGGATCCACCAGCCACCTTCGTTTTCAGGAATAACCTGTTCCGCAATGATTTGGTTGGTGTTTTTCGGATCAATGCTCAGCGTGTTAATCGCTGCACGACGCTTTTCATTAATCAATTTGGCTTGTTTAGTGTCCGGTGTCGGCAACTTGCCACCACCATCACCAACGGCCATATGGGTAATTTCAATTTTAGTACCCAATGCCGCAGCATTTGCTAATTTATCTGCGCCTAACTGCGTCAGCAGCGCAAAATATTTGGTACTCATGATCTAATCCTCATGTCATCAATAATATGTATGCCCGCGCCCACAACTTCTGAGCCGGAGATTGTTACTTGTTCCGGGAAATAAGGGTAAACCGTCAGTTCGTCACCACTGTAAGTCGCCGCCGAGTAGTGATATTCGCCACGTGTATCCAAATTGATGTCCAACCCAATCAAATGTCGGCTTACTGGCTTGGCATCAAAGATCAGGTTTTCCAGCTCCTCGAACATTTCATGGGTGATGCCGTTTTCCAGTACACCGATATCCAGCCGGAAAGTGCCTGGGGTATCGTTGGTTTGCCACCACTCTTTTACACGGATGAGATAACCCAATGGTTCGACAACTCGCCGAATCGCACCAATTGTTCCTTTATGTTTATGCAGGAATAGCGAGCTTTTGATCACTTCCCTTTTGGTGCTCTCAGACCAACGTTCGTCCCAGCGATCGACTGACCACGCCCAGGCCAGATAAGGCAGCAGTGATGCCGGACAAGTATCTGGGTTCCACAGCTCGCGTAACGGAACCTTGACCTTCTGTAATTCAGCGCAGGCTTTGGCCGCCGCAAGTTCTAGCTGAGTCGAGCCCATCGGTAGGAGACGATCACTCATCCGAACCTCCCATCGTCAGGGTGGTTTTAGTGCAGTAAGATGCCTGAGTTTTATCCAAAACAACGTCTTTCAACGGCGCTTTCAATTCCACACGCTGGACACCTTCCACATGCAGTGCGGCATAAATTGCTGACAAACGAATGTCACGCCCCAGACGGTGCTGCGCTTCAACATAGTGTTTCAGGCGCTGTTCTGCTGCCTTGCGGATAGGTTCTGATTCTGGTGTTGGGAAGATGTACAGCACCGCATCAATCTCATATTCCACAATGTTCGCAGACTGGACTTTCAGACGATCCGCCACTGGACGCACGTTTTCGTCGTTCAGCGCTTTTTCAACGAGTTCCAGCAACTCTTTGGAAGCAACACCTTTATCTTCCCGCGACATAATGGTCACGGTAACGTTAGCTGGCGACGGGCTGATTGCCGAAGCGTCAGCGACACGACCATCCGCACTGCGGGCATGGTATTCATACGCACCGACTGGACCGGCAACACTCAAGCCTTCAAAAGCCTGTGGAATGCGCACGCGGTAGTCGTTGTCAGATTCCATCACCGCCGGTGTCGGTGGCACGGTAGAATTATCCGCAGGATGTAGAACCATACGGGATACGTTGTTGTTCGCTCCCAACTGATCCAAATCTCTGCCTGTTGAATAGGCTACCATCACCGCCCGTGCAGCTTCGTTAACCCGTTGACGTAAGAGCAATTCGCGATAAACATTCTCTTCCAGCAACTTGACCAAAGGTTCAGATTCCAGTTGCAAAGTACGGGCAATGGCTTCTTGTTGATCTTCTGGATAGAGCGATATCAGACCTTTTTTGCGCTCTTCCAGCAGTTGTTCATAATCCAGTAACTCAACCACATCCGGTGGCGGCAACTGGCTTAAATCGATTGTTGGCATGACTTATTACCTCACCGGGAATGGCTCACCGGAATAGAAAGTGAAAATTCCTTGGCGGATTGATGATAAGCACCCGTAATATCCACCACCATCTTGCCATCCGGTAGGGTATCCATCGTGATGGCGATCAGCGTCACACGTGGCTCCCAACGGCTGATGGCGGTATAGCAGGCCGCCATGACCTGAAGCCGAAGCGCTGAGTTTTGTGGCCAATCAATCAGTTCTGGCAGTAAAGAGCCGTAGGTACGACGCGCGATACGGCTGCCCACGGGGGTTAACAAAATATCGCTGACGGATTGCCGGATATGCGCCAAATCTGTCAACTCTCGTCCCGTTTGCCGATTCATTCCCAGATATATCATACGGGGCCTCCTGATGTGTCACCGCCTGACCTGATGCCGGTGTGTTTATGGGAATCCACGACCACGCCGTTGGAACTGAATGTGCCTCCGGTGTGTTCAATATTGCCCGTCATTTTGCCGCCGTTGCGCACAATTAAGTTGCCTGTGCTCATTAGCTGCGTACAGATGACTTCCGGTGTATCCAGCGTAATTCGGGTACTGGCGACACAGGTGATTTCCGGCGCGGTAATATGGACGAAATCCGAAGCAGTCACTGTCGCGGTTTTGATGCCAGTCACAGTTAATGCGCCAGATTGCGGTTCATACTCCATCACAGCACCATCCGAAAACGTAATATGTGTTGCTTCTGGTGATGTTGATGGCGCCGGAAACTCATCTGAAAAAATCGCAGGCAATACAAAGGCGGTGGTCAGCTCTCCGCCTATGGACAGTAATAAAACCTGCTCACCGACACTGGGCGCCCACCATGTGCGGGAATTTCCCGCTCTGGATGTCAACCAGTGCAGCCAGTTGGTTTCAAGATTGCCTGTCGCGACCCGACACATTCCTTTTGTGGTATCCACTTGGGTAATGACGCCTGTTCGGATCAGGTTGCGCAATAAGCGCATCAGTTCAGTGAGTTGTATGTTCATGCCGTAAGAATGCCATGAAACAGCAGGCCGGACATTAAACGGGGTTTGTAGGAAACAGTATACAAATCCAGAATAAAAATCCTTTTTAATCAAAGAAATAAAAAGGCCTTCTCAGGAATAAAAGAAGGCCTTTGATGGTTTTTTGTATCGTGTTAAACAGCATTGCAATAACAAGCCATTATTCTGATTTACACTGCCGAACCACACCACGGACATAGTGTTGTAAATAGTCTAATTTGGCTTGATCTTTGATGATGCCGGTTCGGATATCGTAAATAGCGCGTCCAGCTTTTGCAGTGAGTTCGATTTGGGTTCCATTGCCCATGCGGCGGGGGGCGGTATCTCGGTTTTGGGTGAGCTGACAGGTAGCAAGGTTGGCGGCGGCGATTTGCACCCGCCGATGACCAGCAATAATGTCAGTACGCAAAGCTGCATTTTCTTCGGTGACATGAGCTAATTTTCCTGAATAGTATTCATCTAATTGTGCAGCCCGATTTTGTGCATCTTTCATTTGCTGAATAGTCGCCAACATTTCTGAACGGGCTTTTTGGTTGATGACAACAAGCTGTGCAGCATGTTGCTGTTTCAAACTCGCCACTTCGCTGAGAGACAGAGAACGATGTCCCCACCAACCAAGGCTTCCGCCAACGACCAAGCTCACAATTAACGACATCTTTTTTATTGCATTAATTCCCAACAATCCCGCTCAGCCTCCCTTTAATCCCACAGTTGGATAATAGGTTTGCTGGCGGCAGGCATAAATTCAGGCATTTCAACTTTCGTTCCATGAGGCAGTACCGCGCCAAAATCAGCTAATCCAGGGTTTGCCTGCAACACACGCTCAGTCATTCCCAATGTACGGCCATAATGACGCCAGCAAATAGCATCTACGGTCTCATTTTGTTGTGTGATAATTTGCATACACTCTCCTTTTTCTTTGCAAAAGTCAGTTAATAAATTGGAGAGTTATGATCAAATAATTAGCGAAATGCCTCAATGGGGTGAGATTGTGAGGTAAGTAGTACAAATGAAGAACAATTTAATCCAAATAAGCCAAGGGCAGGAAACCATTTCCTGCCCTTGGCTATTATCTCTTATTACAATGAAATGCTACTACTAATTCCAATGCTAAAATTTGTATCAGGATAGTGTGGTAATATTCTTTTTTTTAGTTCACTTTCTAATGAAGATATGACTGATTCAGAAACCTTAGCTTGTTTATCGAAAAGTATCTCTACTCGCATCCTTTTCCCCCGCCAAACCTATTCTTCTATTGAACCCGAATTCCCTAATATTTTGTTGCCGCTCACCTCATTACCTAACAGATTGCTCTCCTGTTTACTCTGGTAACTGTTAAACCTTTTTTCATAAGGTGCAGATAGCTCTGCTATCCAAACCAGTGCCAGCTCTTTGTCTTCTGCATGATTGCATTCGCAACTTGTTGCCATCCGAGCAATGAAATTGATACGTTGCGCTACCAATGATTCTATAAGAGATTCCACTGATCTATCTGCCTCCATATAAGAAACTGTATATATATACAGTACACGTAATAAGACTAAAATTAAAGTAGTTTTTACCTGTTTTAGTCATTAAATTTGCTAGTTAGTCACTATTGCCTGTTGTTTTAGCAGAAATATTTGCTAATTTGATTGATTTTCATGCTATGGCAATTCTACAGTCTGTAGAATACGGTATCTTGCTACTTTCCTGTTCATCCGTACAGTTATTGACAGAACTCCAAGAGGGAAATTTCCTGCTCATTTTATAAGCAATTTGTTCGGATGTAATAGCGGGGTCTGATTTCGGCACAATGCTCCACTGATGGATTCGTGTACAAATAAATTCCGCATAGGGCAAAAATGGTGAAGTCACGCCTTGTATGGATTGAACATCTTCGCCATAAGGGCTGCCAAAAGGGATATTTTTGTAAGATAAGCGAATAACTAAATCACAACGTGAAACCCAAGGTCCGCCCTGTGCTTGGGTATAAGCAGCCCAATTTCCCTCATCTGCCGCCTGCAACACTGCGTTTATTTTTTGGTCAGACAGGCGTGTTTGCCTGAGCCGACGCAATTCGCGCCAAACCGAAACGGGAGCGCCACCAATTTGTTGAAACTGACGAATACGCCAGCGACTCGCCCAAGCAGTTACTGATTTTGCCATATCGCGCAGGGATTCACCGGTTTCATGGTCTTTTTCCTCTTCCAGCGCATATCCATCAATATTTTTGGAAATGTACTTGGCAATATAACCGGTTGCACTGCCTTTATTGGGATCGATCGCCCGATAATGAAAACGCGCTTTTTTGGCTTCATCATCCTGCAATTCTCCCTGCTCTTCCTGACAGGCATAATGCCCAAGGATTTTTCTGACTTGCTGCAAATGCTCCGGCAACATAAACAGCACCAGATGCCAATGAGGAGTGCCATCATGATGTGGTTCCACCACACGGAAACCAAATAGGTCAATTTCCGCCCGTGCCAACGCAGCCCTGGCTTTTGCCCAAACACGACATAAATAACGCTGGGTATCACGTGGCGTTGCGCCATTCCAGGATTTGACAAACCCACCCTTGTGCTGGACAGCATGATATTTTGCAGGAGCCGTGATGGTATAAAATTCCCCAACACAACCCATCTTGTCGGCAATATCTTCGAAACCGCGCATTCTGACCATCAATTCACAACGTCGGATCGCTGGATTCGCGTTGCTATGAATCACGGTCTCTGCCAGTGAAATTCGTTCCCCTTTTTCATTTTCCAACTCGAAATGCTTGAAAAATTCACGATTGCGCCGTTTTTGTTCCAGCCATTCCCGCAATGCCTGACGTGAAACATAAGGAGAAGCAACTTGCTGTACCTGCCCAACGGCAATGGCCATATGTTCAGATTGGATATCCCGTAAATGCTTTAAACGAAAATACCACCAACGGGCAGACATCATGCGCAACATACCCGAACAGAGTTGATCAACAGATAGCATTTTGCGGCCACGATTAAAACGCTGCCAATAAGGGGGATGAGTGCCACATTGCAAAGTCAGCTTTGCCAGTAATTGGTACAATTTAGCGACACGGGAAAATGACTCATCTTTGCAACCAACAGAAGTTGATGAATGTTTTTGGGAAACTTGCAAAGAATAGTGCTCATAATTATCAGAAATAAAAACGGAAATGTCGTGGGCAAGTTGCAAAAGTTGTTTGCGATCATACGTTGCCATATTTTCCAATTGTTCAATAAAAGGAAAAGGCGTCATACCAGAAATATAATGACTAAACTGATATCTTTCTTTTACTAACTGCAATCTTGGCAAGACATTCCGTCCAACCGTTTTTCTTAAAAAAGAATTTGCATCACGGCGACCTGAGCGATTAAAGATATCGATATAACGTCGGCTAAAGTATTTCGCCAGAAAATCCGGCATTTGTCCTATATATTGGTGACGCCATTGATGATCTTCCGCATTAACTTTCCATAACAGGCGTTCCGCCATTGAAACACCTTGCGGCATGTTTTGTTCATAAGTAATAACGTTACTATTCATCAATTTCACCATATAAAAGACGAGCAAGAGCCTGGCGTATTCATGCCATTTATTCAAAAAAAGAGATAACGTGTTTAGAAAACTACCATTAATTAGGCAGTGTCAGGTACTTCGGAAATTGGCTAACAACAACCTTGATATGATTCATCGCCTTGATCAGCGCCTGTTTTTCCTCTTGGGTAAAATGGTTGAATTCACTATCGTGGCGCGCACGCGGGATATTCGCCAAATAAAAAATGGCAGATAACGCTCGTTTATTCTCTTCGTAGTAAGCATCTCTTTTATCACGCATATCAGCAAAAAACCGATTTAACTCCTTTTCATTGTCACCCCAATATGTCGCCCTAATCTTCGACAGGTGATTCAATCCTGCCAGCCGCTGACCGAGGTTAATTTGGGCAAACTTTTCGTTCTCAGTATTCGCCATATTTTCCCTCAATAGTATTCTTGAAATATTTCGATATCAGGCATAAAGATTGAAATCTGGGCGTTCATGATGCAATATCTCTCAATGGTTTTCAGCTTAACCAGTTCGGGCTCATCAGTGATCTCACATCGAGAACTTTGATGGGATACTAATAGCTCTTATCTGTACTGTCAATGAAAAATACCAATATTGAGATCAAAATGGGGGCCGATAGTGGGGGAAGACCTGCTATTGAACGTCTTGTCCGCGCATATGGATTTAAATCACGTCAGGCCCTAAGTGACCATTTGGGCGTTTCCAAAAGCACGATGGCAAACCGCTACCTTCGTGATAGCTTTCCAGCGGATTGGATCATCCAGTGCAATCTCGAAACTGGTGCTTCACTGCTGTGGCTGAGCACGGGTCAGGGAGAAATATTTCCAGATGGAGAAAGCAGCAAAAAAGCGGAACGGTTGGCAGATATCATTGCCCCATCCATCTCTCGTGTAAAACTGTCGGGTGGTAAGCTCAATGAAGCTAACCCTGTGATTTTGGACAGTGAATTGGTTTCCAAAGAACTGAAAAATCCGCTGATTATTGATGATGGTGCTTCATGGTATCTGCTGGATACTCAGGAAGGTAATATTCAAGATGGCTTATGGCTGGTGGATATTGAAGGTATGCACAGTATCAAAAAGATTGCCAAAATCCCAATCAGCAAGATTCGGGTCAGCGATAGCGACGTCACTTTTGATTGTGCTATCAGTGACATCAGGTTTATCGGCCGCGTTGCTCTGGTCATATCCAGACAATAGTAATTCGGCATAAAACAGTTTCCATCAAGGTTATCTCCATCCATTAGGATAACCTTGATGGTGTTTAACCATTATCATACAAAATCTGAACGCTTAAGCCGGTACAGAACATGTTCCCTTAATGGGTGATCTGCTTCCAGCCCAGGATGGAGAAATGTTTTTTCATCCCTGACCATATCCAATTTTTTCATGACCCTTTCAGAGCGGTAATTAGAAACCGTAGTAAAAGCGACAATCTCCTCCAACCCGATTTCTGTAAATGCGCAGTCAAAAATTCTGTGGGCGGCTTCACAAGTATAGCCTTGTCCCCAAAATGGCTTATCCAAACGCCAGCCAATTTCAACAAAAGGCGAGAATGGAAGGCACGGAGCCACAACCTTTCTGTTTCCAATTCGATAACCACAACGCCTCCTTGATTCTCAAGCGTTGCTTTTCACTTTTGGTTTATCACCCTGATTTTCTTTAATGGAAACAACGCGTTCCATTTCTGACTTTTTCTTATTATCAACCTGTTCAGACTGACCAAAAAACAATCCACCACGTCGAATTGACATACTGCCGCAACGGCTAATGCCCCGTAACTCACCATGTTCCAGGATATCTAGTGTTTCCGCACAGCACGTGCCTTCAACATGGCCATCAATGATAATTTCAGGTGCATTCAGCTCACCTTCCACTTTTCCAGCATGCATAATCCGAATGGCACCACCTTTTACACGGATATTGCCAATGACTTTCCCCCAGATTTGGATATCCCCTTCCATTTCGACATCCCCCTTAAAGACAGAGTTTTTTGCAATAATAGTATTAGGGCGGATCTCAGCTTCAGGTAATTTTTTCTCTTCAGGCTTGACACTCATAGCAGGTATCGTAGAGCTGGCAATAGCTGCCTCGGTTGTTTTTTTTCCAAACATAGCGTTGATTCTCAATTTCATTTTCATAAAGTAAAACACTAAAGCTAAAAGAGATAAAATTGCTGTTATGGTGCAACTAAAATGAGCACCATACAGATATAGTCCCAATGCAATTCCCCAAAGGAGCCATACACTGCATAAAAAAGTGTTGTCTGAAAAACGATACATTTTCATATGTGTTCTCGTTTTTGTGGTTTTTTCTTATATATCATCAGCAAAATATATCTATACATATGCCTTAGCAGGTAATAGAAACAGGCAGTGGAAACACATCCTACCATTGTACAAGTATAAAAAACAATCTACGAAGCTATAACGAAGGGATTTATAGCGTTATTACACGGATAAAGCATTTCATATTATACCAATCACGCAAATTCACAATCCATTAACAATAAGAAAAATCTATAAACAAAAATACATTATATTTAGAATCATGAAAACACATTATGCTTCATAGCTATTTGAATTATGGATATTTAATCTATAAGTTATGTAATAACCAAAACTAAATGGGTTAATCTCACATTATTTAAATTATATAGATCAACCGGAATTGATATTTTTTAATACGGAATTTCTATTTCAATAGCAGTATTCATTTGCATAATGAGTCAACGTTTCATCTCTCATTAATGAACAATGATTCCATCATATTATAATACAAACAATTAAATAAAATGACATTTGCAAATAAAAATAATAAAAAACAAACCTATAGTATTGTTGATATTTTTAATAACAAGTACTTTAATAAATACAATCATAGATAAATATAAATCACTTCAATATTAACAAAACCTTAAAAACAATCATACAAATATCAATCAAATTAAGGTAAAAAACAGACAAATAATTTTCAGTCGTAAAAAAAACACACTTAAATCTAACACAAATATTTATTTAGCTATATAATGCCAGCGGTTATTTAATAATAAAAACACTTCATGCACTCATCAAAAAATGATTACTCACGATACGGAAAATTAGGAGTATTAAATGAAAAGGACGACGGGCTTAAATCAAAAGAATATTTGCACGATCCCATTAACTATGCCGGATTTCAATATTCTGGAACATAAACAAAGAGGGCTATATATTTTACTCGATGGCGAAATGGTGTGGAAAGATTGTATAAACACTCATCACATTAAATCGAATCAGATCCTTTTTACCCACCCCGGAAGTTATGCAGCTAAAACCAATACGGAAAATTGTCAGCTATTATGGTTACCCTTACACATGGAGTTTTTACGTAGTTTTTTACAGCGTTTCGGATCATTATTAAGTCAGTTAGAGCGACAGGCATTTCCTGCTTATCGGTTGATTCCATTTGACCAGTTTCCCTTGTTAACAGAAAGCATTCGCGGGCTGGCGAACTTACTGGCGCATGATTCCCCGCCTGCGTTGGTTCAACTAAGGGTTGAGGAGTTACTATTGCTGCTTTCCTTGGGTAAACAGGGAACATTGTTAATGTCTATTCTACGAAAATTAAGTAACCGTCAGGTAGAACGCCTGCAAACATTTATGGAGGCTCACTACCTCAAAGAATGGAAATTGAATGACTTCGCCCGTGAATTCGGTATGGGATTAACTTCTTTTAAGGAGCTTTTTAGCAGTGTCTATGGCACTTCACCCAAAGCCTGGATCAGTGAACAGCGTATTCTTTATGCACATCAATTATTACTAAATAGCGAAATGAATATCGCCGATATTTCATTGGAATCGGGTTTTTCCAGCCAATCCTATTTCACCCAAAGCTATCGCCGACGCTTTGGCTGTACACCGAACCGCTCCAGATACGGCAAAGATTAATCATTCATTTAATAACTAATAGTTAGTACTATATCCCATAAATCAAGGCTTTCCAGTTTTAAATCAAACTGAAAAGCCGCAACCACAATTAGCCTAAGATATCACCCAAATCATGTATGATCGTTTTTATCGATCAATCTCTCCTTATTGATCTGTGCAATCCATTGGACGGCGGTATCTCATCTCACTTATAGTCATGGTGACTCATCACTGTTTAGAGCTAATCCGACTAAGCTCTAAGTCACCACCAGGGATTTTTATATTTGCCGTATCTTTAGCCTGCCTTCCGTGCAGGCTTTTTTTATTCTTTTTTCTTGCTATCTGCACTATAAAAGACTGTACCTAATTTAATTCTTTCACGGCCGGTAGCCAGGCGATGGCGATTAGTATCCCGCAGCGAGTAGATACAGCCACAATATTCCTGCTGATAGAACTCTTCACGTTTACTGATTTCTATCATACGAGCAGAGCCGCCCCCTTTGCGCCAGTTATATTCCCAATACATTAAGCCAGGATAGCGGGAAGCGGCACGAACCCCACATTCATTGATCTGTTGCATATTTTTCCAACGTGAAATACCGAGTGAACTGGTAATCACAGGGAAACCATGTTCGTAGGCATAAAGTGCTGTTCGTTCGAAACGCATATCAAAACACATTGTGCAACGAATGCCACGTTCAGGCTCATTTTCCATTCCCTTTGCACGTTCAAACCAATTATCACGGTCGTAGTCTGCATCAATAAAAGGAATGCCCATTTCCTGCGCAAAACGGATATTTTCATCTTTACGCAGTTCGTATTCTTTCAGGGGATGAATATTGGGGTTATAGAAAAATATTGTGAAATCAATTCCTGAAGCCAACATTGCTTCCATCACTTCCCCAGAACATGGCGCACAACATGAGTGCAATAGCACTTTTGTGTGTCCGCTTGGCAGTGGAAGAGATTTACGTTCATAATTCAGTGACATAATATTTCTTACCTGATTCAGACAATAAAAAATCAGGAAGAGAACAAATCCCCCTCCCTGTGTTTACTGGATTGATATTTTACCTTTTTCTACAGCCTTACGACAATCTTTGCAAAATAATCAGGCTTCCTGTACTTCTGGCAAAACCTGCCCACCATCAACGACAATCGTTTGTCCGGTAATATATTTCGCTTCATCGGAAGCCAGGAAACAGGCAGCATAGCCAATATCTTCAGGCGTACCCAAAGCCCGCATTGGCGTAATATCTTGCGCATAACTGAGGAATTCATCACCAAACGACTTTAAGCCTTCCGTCATGATCATGCCTGGCATAACCGCATTAATGGTGATACCTTGCCCCGCATATTCCAACGCAGCACTACGCATAAACCCGAGTTGCCCAGCTTTACTGGCACCATAGTGACTGTATCCCTGAATGCCCGTTATCTCACCCGTTATTGACGAAGTGATAACAACACGCCCGTAACGCTGTTTTTCCATAACACTCAGCGCAGCTTGCACCAGGAAAAATGTCCCTTTAAGGTTGACGGTGTGCACTAAATCCCAATCTTCCGCAGTCATATCTTTCAAATAATGCTGTGGAAAAATACCTGCATTGGAACAAAGAATATCGAGCCTGCCGTATTTTTCAACAATCTGACCAACCCCGTTTTTACATGCAGCCTGATCAGTCACATCAAGAGGTATGAAATCAACATCCAGCTCTTTGGCAATGGCTTCCCCTCTCACCTTATCTGTACCTGCAATGATGGTAATAGCACCAGCTTGCTTCAATACCTTGGCAATTCCCGTGCCAATACCTTTGGTTCCACCTGAAATAAAAGCAATTTTTCCTGCTAAATTGAACATAGCTTTTCCTTTTGTATTAGTGGTGAACGTTTTTTATTATCTTAGTACTACAGCCGTAATTGCTCTGTCACCATAGGGTTATTCCGACGACGGTAATGACATTGTTGTGCATAGTATTGGTGTCGTCGTCGCCAGTCTGACCAATGTAAAATTTGTTCGACTGCCTCTCCCGTTTTTTCCATCAATTTTGACAACAGCTTACGCAGTTCCGGGATACTCAGGGCTACCCATCCTGTCGGTGTTTTTTTTCTCCCGTATCCGCAAGACCGCCAGCACCGCATGAGCTAGTAGCGATAAGGTAATGTGCCGATACCAACTGTGCCATTGCCGCACTTCATAATGATCCAGGCCACATTCCCCCTTCGTTTCCTCAAAACCACTTTCAATTTCCCAGCGATGCCCTGCCACCTGAAC
>NZ_MKGQ01000024.1 GCF_001908105.1 Xenorhabdus eapokensis | reverse complement strand
CAGTCCATTTTGGGATTTTTTTTGATTTGGCGATTAATCAGATCGCAAAAATTGGACTGAGTTCCCTCCAAGTGATCTACTATTTTGAAAGCTTATTTATTGCCGTTTTGAGGCTTAAATCTTAAATTAGATAATTTAGCGTTATTTCCAGCTGATATTATAAGATCATTTGTAGCTTCAATTCCACCTAACCAACGAATTCCATTCAATAAAAAATAACCTATACGATTATCAGTGAGAATATTTATACTTCCCTCTTTACTTAATAAAGAGATATCTTTACCTTTAATATCACTTTGAACTATTTCAATGTTATTAGCAGCATTAATGGATAAATCCTTGTTAGCTAAAATTTTTGACTGATTTATATTAACATAATCATTTCCTATTATTGAAATATCTTTATTTGACCTTATATTACTCTTGTTAGTTATTGAGTTAGAAAATAATACCATGTTTTTTATACTAACTAATGATTCTGAATTATCGTTATCAATAGTGATCTCACCTATTTTTTCAGCATTGTAATGCCTTTTCTTTTCAATAGTTATATTATTTGAAAAATCAGCAATTAAATTTCCTTCAGAAAGTAAAAGAGAATTTATATGAGGATTAACATCTTTCCAGGAATGAACTTCGCCTAAGTTAAAAAAATAATGATCCGCATTACATCCCCCAAAAAAATTTAAACAAGGAATTGAATAATCAAAAGTATGAAATATATTTTTTTCACCATTCTGAGTACTTATTACGTTTAAATCCCTTCCAGTTAGAATTAAATCCTTCTTAGACCTCATATCGGAATTTATATTATTTAAATTGGTTGCGTTAATGTACAGATTATTCCCAGAACTTATAGATGCTTTTGTGGAATTAATGTTGTGCTGGGTTAAATATCTCTTTACATTGACAGCATTATTCTGATAAAAATCCATCGTATTAAACCACTTAGAATACTCGAATTTTTTCATGGGAAATTTTATACCATGATGTATATCTAGTCGATTATTCTTACTAGTCGAAGTTGCTTCAACTTTCATATCATTGTTCAAAGAGAAATCTTGAATATTAGCTAATTTTTCAGTTCTAATAATCAAGTCTCCTTTATTAGTTTTTATAACTGCCGATTTATTTTCAATATATTTACTCTTATCTCCTTCCACATTCTTCTGAATCCACATATTATTATTAGATTGCAGAAGTGCTTTAGTCCCTATATTGTTTATAGTATCGCCATACACCCGCATATCTTGCCCGGCAATTACATTGCCTTTATTGGTTATTTTATTACCTGCCAGAATAATATTCCGTTCTGCCTGAACCGGAATATTTGGTTCAATATTAATTTCTTTAGCGCCCACATTTAAGTCAGTTTTAGCTTTAATGTTACCAAGTTCCATTTTGCCATTAGCACTTAATGTAATGTCGCGTTGATTACTGGTAATATTTTTAAGATTAACGCCAACCCCATTTTCCGTTGCAATCAGGCGGATTTTATTGGCATACATGCCTCCCAGTGCTTTAGTATCAACAGCTAATTGCGGACGGCTCCCTTCACCAGCAATGGTTTTTGCCGTACCGTCTTTAAAGGAAATCTGGTTAGCGCCCTGAGTGAGTGCAAGATTATTAGCCTGAATTTTTCCATTCAGTTCAGTCGCCCGACTGATAATATCGACATAATCGGTTGATTGGCCATTTAACCCTTTCCCCCCAATCGTGATTTGGCCTTTTGTCACACTCAGCGCTTCCAGTGCACCCTGTTTATCAAATTGCGGTTTACCGGTCGTCAGTACGGCACCGGCGGTATTAATAAAGCCACACCCATCACAAGTGATACCATTGGGGTTGGCTATCATCACGTTGGCTTTCTGGCCTGCAACTTCCAATTGTCCCAGTAATTCAGAACGGCTACTTCCGGTCACTTCGTTGATGATGAGTTCGGCTGCTTTTCCATGCAGATTGGCGTTGGCATTAATTTGGCCGGCCAGTTGAGATTTAACCGCTTGTGCGGCGTTATTTAATACCGCGCCCTGAGTGCCAGTATTAAACTCTTTATACGTATTGTGAGATATTCCGGCATTATTGGGGGTGGCAATATTTACCACCGGCACATTGCCATTATTGTGTACCTGTGTTTGCGGATTATCAGGGGTAATACCGCCCGCCACTGCCGAATTAATAGGATATATGCCTGTCAGGTAAATCAAAAAATAACAGGTTCCCTTTGCCATAGGGCTGCTGAATTTATCTTTATCTTGTTCTTTCACGAAACTAAGTCCAAATTTGTTGCTGTGGTTTTATTAAAAATTGAGTGAAGCAGACCAATAAACGATCCAGTGGTCTGGTTTGAGGTGAGTGGGATAAACCAGGGGCTTTCCTAAGGTGACCGTTTGATTCATCCTGTTGTGATTGAGTGAAATACCTAGTGATGTGCCTGTGACATTACCTCCTTCAATTTCTCCTTTTTTACTGTTTTTCAGCCAACCTGTATCCAGAGCACCATTTAAAGCAAGCTCACCCAATAAAGGGAGCGTGGTTAATTTCCAGTTCAGTTCATTGCGCCAATATCCGCCATTATTTCCTATGAGATTCTGTTCCTTAAATCCCCGGACGGAATATTGCCCGCCTAATGAAAGGCGCTCGCTGGCATAAAGATTATCTGGAGTAAACTGCCCATACAGGGAGGTCAGGTAATAAATATTGTCAGTGACAGGAATAAAATAACTGCTGCTCAGGTTGAACTTACGAAATTGACTTTTGAGGGCATTGCGGGCGCCGGAGTTATCTTTCGTCGCGCCCCAAATATCCAAACCATGACTGAGTGTCGGGTTAAACGTCAGATACCCCCCCGCCAGCGTAGTACTGTAGTTAGCGCCCAGACTAACAGCGCTTAATATCTGGCTGTTGATAGATAACTTAACACCAGCCGTAACATTGGAAGTTTGGCGACGGACTACCCCCATATTCAGGGCTAGCTTTTGTTTACCATCACGGTATAACGTCCGGTTTATTTTTAATTGATGAGTTTGCCCCTTACTTTCATGGCGGGCATTGAATGTATCTGGGGATATCATTTGGAATGAACTGTTTTTGGCATACTGGTAATCGAATGACCAGTAGCCATAAGGAATTGTCACCCCTGACGTTACGTTCCAATTCTGGTGATTATGGCGAAAATCACTGTTACGGTTGGCGGAGATTGACCACATCTCTGCAAAGTGTAGTGGGCTGTCCAGTCCTAAAGTGGCATTAATTTGTTCTGTACCGGTATTTTTTTGCCCACTATTATCCATTCCCAGGCTAGCATTAATCGGTAATCGGGGTTCTGTTCGCTTTAAAATGACGTCAGAATAACCAGATTGTTTAGCCGGCTGGATATCAATGGTTATTTGCTGGGAAGGCAGACGGTTTAACTGTTCCATGCCTTGTTCAATATCCCGCAAGTTAAGAATTTTGCCGACCATATTGGGAAACACCATTTTCAGGGCAAGGGGTGTTTCATCGTCAAGCAGGATGGAGCCGACTTTTCCTTCCGTCACCGTAATCGTCAGGGCGCCGGTGGATAAATCCTGTTCTTTTAATCCCGCACGGGAGGTCACATAACCTTTTTCTATATAGGTGTTTGATACCTTGCGGACTAATTCATTAATTTTACCAGCGGTCAGGCAGCGGGATAAGTAAGGCTTGGATAATTTCTGTTGCACTGATGCGGAGAGATTTTCTGCACCTTCAAACTGAATGTGGTGAATAGGGTGGCAGAACGAATCTTCATCATCAGATGCTGGAGAGACGAGTGGTGATAACGTCACGCTATTACGAATGTCATCACGCTGTTGTTGTGCTTGTTGTAACAAGTCTTTTTGTTGCTGGGTAATGGCATCTTGATCAACAGGGCTGATCAGCGATGCTGCGTTTGATTTTCCTGAAATTGCTAACAGAGAAAAGATTAATAAACTAACAAAATTAGCAGAAATTCTGCCCACAAAGTAAAGCTGCATAAATAAGTTACATGTATAAACTAATAATAATTTTTATTATATATAGAAATGTAAATTAAATACAATATTTTTATAGTTTTGTATTTAATATCACTATATTAAAAAAATTTATGAAAATTAACATTAATTGAGTCAATATTTACACAGATTATTTATAGAGATTAGTATTTATAACGTTATAAATTTGCCAATAGTTTTAAATGGCCGCTTAAACGGCCACTAATCCAACATAGATTACCCATTGTTTTTTATATCACCCAATTCCACTTTCTTATAAACAACTAAATTCTCACGATCGCGATTTGGCCTATGTCCATGCCAAAATAACGTCATCCTTTCGGGGGCGGGTTCTATTTCTTCGGATAATACAATTAACCAATCACATTTTTCGGGCGTTTCAAATTTACGCTGTTGTTGATGCAAAACACGGGCAAAGTAATAAAGCATTGGCGCTTCCGATTCTCCAATATAATACGATGCCATACAGTCATTATCTTTATACACTCCCGCCAGCTTCTGTTTTAGGTCAAGAAACGCCTCTTTATATCCCTTAGTGTAATCAATCCAGCCAACAAATAATGTAAATACTAATCCCCAAACTGTAGCAATACCTAAAACCCAATTTTGGGCAGCGCGCAAGTCTGGTGATTTAGAAAGAAGCCAACTTTTAGCTATCCATATCGCAGTGATCAAGGCAGCAGCAGTAACAATAAATCCCGAAAAATGCATTTGATAACTCATTGGCAGCCAGCGGCTAAATGGGGTTAACCAATGCTTATAGTCAGTGGAAAGCGACAAAAAATAACAAACCCATAAAAAGATAATCAGGGCAGACCAAAATAGGGAAGAAAATAGGGTTAAATATTTATAGATTATTGATGGTATTTTAATAAAAACCCCTGTAGCCAAAATAGCCATGGGTGCAATAAAAGGCAGTAAATATAATGCACGACCAGAGGCTGATATTTGTAATAGAACAACCCCTAATACAACAAAGGCTGCACACAAGAAATAGTGTTTATCTGACAGAATTTTAATTGGGTTTGTTAATATAAAGATAAAAGCCAATATTCCTGATGGCAAGGCAAACAATAGCACTGCCTCAGGGATCATGGTCAAATTTCCCCTTGCCCCAAGATCTTCAACAGAAAAACCTAAAAAGCGACCGATATTGTTATCCCAAAGCCAGATTTTAAATAAATCAGGGTGTTCAATAAATAACATGACCGGCCACGGCAGGATTAAAATCAGTGCAATGATCCCTGACAATAAAGCATTTAGCCAATATTGTTTGGTTCGGCAATGTCTAAGGAAAACGGGAGCCAGAACAAGGCAAATCCATAATAATCCCGGAATAAATACCCCTTTTGATAAGAGTGTTACAGTCGTACCTATGATCAACCATAAACAGGAGTAACCGGTTTTTTCGTTTTTGATTAATCCCAGTAAACCATATAATCCGATAGTGGTTCCGGTTATTAATGAGGTATCAGTAAACATATCGTGGCTGTGGCGAACTAATCCAGGTGCACTGGCATACAAAGCAAAAGCTATCCATATTCGACTGTCGGTAAAGTTTTTGACATCAAATACGCGGCGCGCCAACAGAATAAAAAAGGAAAAATTGATCACTGAAAAAAATAAAGAAGCTGTTCTGGCGGCATCGTGCATCGGAAGCCAATGGGATAACAAATGAATAAATGAAGTGGCTGTCCAATAATATAGGGGTGGCTTTTCCATAAAAGGTTGACCAGCATTCATTGTTACTAACCAATTCCCTGTTTCATACATAGTATGAATAATGCCAAAACTGTAATTTTCATCTTGTTTCCAAGGGGTATGTCCATAAACACCTGGTAACAAATACAGCAGAGTAAAAGCAATAAATAATAGTAAGGCTTTGATATCTGTTTGCGTCAATTTATTCGGGTTATTCATTAATATTTACCAGATTCAGTTAATGTTTCATTCTTTCAAAAAAATTAATTGGATATCATCCAATTAATAATAACAACAAAATAGACTTAAGTTTGGAAAAAACAATGAATCATTCTGACTATTTAAAGCAGTTAATATCTCTCTAGTAAAAATTAATTTATTATAAATAATATTATTATCGCTTTATTAATTATTAAAATAATGAACCATAACTATCGAAAACGATCTAATCAAAATACTGTATAAATAACCATGTTTAATGCTATGATTGAAATTATCCCTATCAAACTAAATAGGGTTGTTTTCTCATAAGAGAGAGATTATGCAGATAAATCATGTTGAACAAGGTCTTATCCTGACTCGTCATTGGAAAGATACCCCATCAGGTATTGAGTTGGTGTATTGGCTGGCAACGGAAGCGGGTGCACGCCGCATTATTATTCCTCGTCAAAAAGCGGTTGCCTTTGTGCCTCAACATGATCTGCCTAAAGCAAAACTTTTACTCGCACCAGAGCGGCACTGTGAATTAAAGGCATTGCCATTAAAAGATTTCAATCGCCAGCCTGTTGCGGCGCTGTATTGCCCGCATTACCACCAATTGCAACATCTGGAAAAAATTTTCAAAGCGCAAGATATCCCCCTCTACGAAGCCGATATTCGCCCACCCGACCGGTTTATGATGGAACGCTTTATCACTGCTCCCGTTTGGTTCAGCCAGAAACCCGACGGCAGTTATCAAATGAAACCTAATCCCACCTATCGGCCAAATTTGCAATGGGTGTCACTGGATATCGAAACCAGCCAGCATGGTGAGTTGTATTCCATTGGCTTGGCTGGATGCGGCGAGAAAACCGTATTTATGTTAGGGCCAGCACAGGGTAATCAACAGGATATCGATTTCAAATTAGAGTATGTTGCCAGTCGTCCGATGATGCTGGAAAAACTCAATGAATGGCTGGCTCATTATGATCCTGATGCCATTATTGGCTGGAATCTGGTTCAGTTTGATTTGAAAGTGTTACAGCAACATGCTGAACGCTATAACGTGCCGTTAAAATTTGGGCGCAATCGGGCTTTGCTTGAATGGCGAGAACATGGTTTCAAGCCAGGGCATTTTTTCGCCTCAGCAGAAGGCCGTTTGATTATTGACGGCATTGATGCACTGAAAACCGCAACCTGGAATTTTCCTTCTTTCAGTCTTGAATATGTAGCACAACAACTTTTGGGGGAAGGAAAAGCGGTCGATAATCCTTATGATCGCATGGATGAGATCAACCGCCGCTTTCAGCAAGATAAGCCTGCCCTCGCCCACTATAATTTGCAGGATTGTATTCTGGTTAATCGTATCTTTGAAAAAGCAGATTTGATGGCCTTCTTATTGGAACGCGCCACGGTAACAGGGTTGGCGGTGGATCGTAGTGGCGGATCTGTAGCGGCATTCACACATCTTTATCTGCCCAAAATGCACCGTATTGGCTATGTTGCGCCTGTCCAGCCAACGTATTTCGATGATAACAGTCCAGGCGGTTTTGTGATGGATTCGTTTCCGGGATTATACGATTCAGTGTTAGTGCTGGATTACAAAAGCCTCTATCCTTCGATTATTCGCACGTTTTTGATTGATCCGGTCGGCATGGTTGAAGGCCTTGCCAATCCAGACAGTCAATACGCCGTCCCTGGCTTTCGTCAGGCATTTTTTTCCCGTACGCAACATTGTCTGCCGGATATCGTCACACAAATCTGGCAGGCGCGCGATAAGGCCAAAAAACAACAAAATGCCCCTCTTTCCCAGGCCCTGAAAATTATTATGAATGCTTTTTATGGTGTGCTCGGTGCCTCTGGCTGTCATTTTTTTGATCCTCGCCTGACTTCATCAATTACGATGCGCGGCCACCAAATCATGCACCAAACCCGTAAGCTCATCGAATCACAGGGCTATCAGGTCATTTATGGCGATACGGATTCAACGTTTGTCTGGCTCAAACACCCGCATTCAGAGGAAGAAGCCTGTCAAATCGGGCATTCTCTGACGCAATCTGTCAATCAATGGTGGCGAGACTATCTTAAAACTGAATTCAATCTTGTCAGTACGCTGGAGCTAGAATTTGAGACACATTATCGGCGTTTCCTGATGCCAACAGTACGCGGGGCAGAGCAAGGCAGCAAAAAACGTTATGCCGGATTAAGCGGAGATAAGGTTATTTTCAAAGGGCTGGAAACGGTCAGAACTGACTGGACGCCACTGGCGCAAATATTCCAGAAGGAGCTATATACCCTGATTTTCCATCAACAACCGCATCAACATTATATTCGTGAGTATATTGCTAAAACGCTGGCGGGTGAATTTGATGACCGTCTGGTTTATCGTAAGCGATTACGCCGTAAGTTGTCTGATTACCAGCGCAATGTCCCTCCCCACGTGCGGGCAGCACGTTTGGCGGACGAATATAATCAACTGCACAATCGTCCACTACAGTACCAAAATGGTGGCTGGATCAACTATGTTATCACCCAGGCAGGCCCTGAGCCATTGGAGAACCAAACCTCTGCCCCCGACTATGAACACTACATCAATAAGCAGTTGAAGCCGATTGCTGACGCTATCTTGCCATTTATTCAAGATGACTTTATGCCTCTATTAACAGGGCAAATAAGTATCTCTTTCGAATAATGGTTATTTTTGCAGGTGACGGCTTGCTCGGCTTCAATTAACATATCGCCCCTCTAATGGGCAATTGGACTTTTGTGACCCCTTTATCAACAAAGGGGCGCTGTAAAGTGCGATTGAAAACTATCCCTATCGGTAACCACTAACGATTGATATCCAACAAAAGCAGCCATCCTGCAACCATAAAATAATATTGTCTAACAGAAAACTGAGCCAAAATTTATGCCATTTACTCTTGGTCAACGCTGGATAAGCGATACAGAAAGCGAACTTGGATTAGGAACAGTCGTGGCGCTTGATGCGCGCATGGTAACGTTGCTCTTCCCTGCCAGCGGAGAAAACCGCCTTTACGCACGCAATGACTCCCCCATCACTCGCGTTATGTTTAATGTGGGCGATACCGTGACCAGTCACGAAGGCTGGAAACTCAAGATTGATGATGTCCAACAAGATAATGGCCTGCTGATCTATGTCGGTACGCGTCTGGATACTGAAGAAGAAAATACCTGCCTGCGGGAAGTTTTTCTGGATAGCAAGCTGACGTTTAACAAGCCACAAGATCGCTTGTTTGCAGGGCAAATTGACCGTATGGATCGCTTTGCTTTGCGTTTTCGCGCCCGTAAACACCAAAGCGAGCAGTTCCGTCTGGCAGAAAGTGGGCTGCGTGGCATTCGTGCCAGTTTGATCCCTCACCAATTACACATTGCCAATGAAGTGGGCAAGCGTCATGCACCACGTGTATTACTGGCGGATGAAGTCGGCCTGGGGAAAACCATTGAAGCCGGTATGATTATCCATCAGCAATTGATGGCCGGACGGGCTGAACGTGTGCTAATCATTGTGCCAGATAGCCTGCAACACCAATGGTTGGTAGAAATGCTGCGCCGTTTCAACCTGCGTTTTTCGCTGTTTGATGATGGCCGATATAGCGAAGCACTGCATGACAGCGATAATCCGTTCGAAACCGAACAGTTGATTATCTGCTCCTTAGAGTTTGTTCGCCGTAATAAGCAACGTTTTGAACTTCTGCTGGAAGCAAGCTGGGATTTGATGGTGGTGGATGAAGCTCACCATCTGGCATGGAGCGAAAAATCCCCAAGCCGCGAATATCAGGTTATCGAACAATTGGCAGAACAAATCCCGTCTGTCTTGTTGTTAACGGCGACACCAGAGCAGTTGGGGCAAGAAAGCCACTTTGCCCGCCTGCGTCTGCTGGATCCAAATCGTTTCCACGATTATCAAGCCTTTATTGATGAACAACAGAAATACCGCCCTGTCGCGGATGCCGTGACGTTGCTATTGTCCGGTGAAACTCTGAGCAATGACCAGCAAAATGCCATCGTTGAACTGATCAGTGAGCAAGATATTGAACCTCTGCTGAAAGCCGCAAACAGCGATAAGGATGAGGAAAGCAAAGATGCCCGTAGCGAGCTGATCACCATGTTGATGGATCGCCACGGCACCAGCCGACTGCTTTTCCGTAACACCCGTGGTGGTGTGAAAGGCTTCCCGCATCGTGAACTGCACGAGATCAAGTTACCACTGCCAGCCCAATATCAGACGGCCATCAAGGTTTCTGAAATCATGGGAGCCAAAAAGACAGTGGAGTCTCGCGCCAAAGATATGCTCTATCCTGAGCGGATCTATCAGGAATTCGAAGGGGAAAATGCCACATGGTGGAATTTCGATCCCCGCGTAGAATGGCTGATGGGCTTCCTGATGGCAAACCGCGATGAAAAAGTGCTGGTGATCTGCGCCAAGGCAGAAACTGCGCTGCAACTGGAGCAAATTCTGCGTGAACGCGAAGGCATCCGCAGTGCGGTGTTCCACGAAGGTTTGTCCCTGCTGGAGCGTGACCGTGCCGCCGCTTATTTCGCTTCTGAGGAAGAAGGTGCGCAAGTGCTGCTCTGCTCTGAAATCGGCTCAGAAGGGCGTAATTTCCAGTTTGCCAACCAGCTTGTCATGTTTGATTTGCCCTTCAACCCTGATTTGCTGGAACAGCGTATCGGTCGTCTGGATCGTATCGGTCAAAACCGTAATATTAAAATCAGTGTGCCTTATCTGGAAAACACGGCGCAATCCATTCTCCTGCGCTGGTATCACGAAGGGCTGGATGCCTTTGAGCATACTTGTCCAACAGGCCGTTCTATCTATGACAAATATTATGAAACCCTGCTCAATTTCCTGGCCAAACCCAATGAACCAACTGGCTTCAATGAATTGATTGCCGAATGTCGCGGGCATCATGAGAAGCTTAAACAGCAATTGGAACAAGGGCGTGACCGTTTGCTGGAGATGAACTCCAACGGTGGCGAGCAAGGACAGGTATTGGCAGAAAAGATTGCTGCGCAGGATAACGACACGGATCTGGTGAATTTTGCCCTGAATTTGTTTGATATCATTGGTATCAATCAGGAAGATCGCAGCGACAATATTATTGCCCTGCATCCATCCGATCATATGCTGGTGCCTGATTTCCCTGGATTACCTACAGATGGCTGCTCGATTACGTTTGACCGTGAAAAAGCCCTTTCCCGCGAAGATACTCAGTTCCTGAGCTGGGAACACCCTATTATCCGCAATGGTCTCGATTTAGTTCTGTCGGGGGATACGGGAAGTTGTGCCGTTTCCATCCTGAAAAACAAAGCGCTGCCAGTGGGTACGTTGCTGGTTGAGTTGATCTACGTTGTTGAAGCTCAGGCGCCGAAGCACCTGCAATTAACGCGTTTCTTACCACCAACCCCCGTGCGCCTCTTGTTGGATCTGAAAGGCACCAATCTGGCTCCTCAGGTCGAGTTTGAAAGTTTCAACCGCCAACTCAATGCGATTAACCGCCATAACGCCAGCAAGCTGGTTAATGCGGTGCAGAAAGAGGTTCATGCTATTTTGCGTCAATCTGAACCTCTGATTGAAGAGCAAGCGCGTGTGTTGATTGAGCAAGCGAAAAAAGAAGCTGATGAAGTGCTGTCGGCTGAATTGTCACGTCTGGAAGCCCTGAAAGCGGTTAACCCAAATATTCGTGATGATGAACTGGAAGCGATCGGTTCAGAGCATAAACATCTGCTGCTCAATCTTGATCAGGCCAACTGGCGTCTGGATGCGATTCGTTTGGTGGTTGTTTCTCACCAATAAACAGACAGCAATAACCTGTCATTCGGTAAACCCAGGGGCGCTTTCCGCAAGATTCCCCTGGGGATCCCATTTTTCCGACTCATTGGAGCCACTATGCTGGAGTCTTATAATCCCCCGACAAATCCCTGGTTATATGTGCTGTATCAGGACGAGCACATTATGGTTGTTAACAAACCCAGTGGATTACTTTCTGTGCCGGGTAAAGCAGAAGAGCACAAAGACAGTATCATGACACGGATACAAGCTGAATTTCCTACAGCCGAATCAGTCCATCGATTGGATATGGCGACCAGCGGTATCATGGTTGTGGCGCTGACTAAAGCCGCCGAGCGTGAGTTAAAACGCCAGTTCCGTGAACGTGAGCCGAAAAAAGTTTATATCGCACGGGTATGGGGAAAGCTGGAACAGGAAAAAGGTTTGGTGGATCTGCCTTTAATCTGCGATTGGCCGAATCGCCCGAAACAAAAAGTCTGTTTTGAAACGGGCAAGTCCGCCCAAACTGAGTATCAGGTTCTGGAATATGAAGCTCAGGCAACACGCGTCAGGCTGGCGCCCATCACAGGACGCTCACATCAGCTTCGCGTGCATATGCTGGCACTGGGTAATCCCATTTTGGGAGATAAGTTCTATGCCCATACGCAGGCAAGGGAAATGGCGCCTCGCCTGCAATTACATGCTCAAGAACTCTTTATCACGCATCCGGCTTATGGCACACCAATGCATTTTGAATGTAAGGCCGAATTCTGACGAGTGCTATTTAAAGCCCCGTTCCTTTTTAATCAAATCGTAAGCTAACTGGATGGACTGCGCCTTCTGTTTCGCCAATTCCATCATTTCTGGTGGTAATCCTTTTGCCACCAGTTTATCGGGATGATGCTCACTCATCAGTTTTCGATAAGCGCGCTTAATGGTGGTCGCATCATCCTGTTTATTAACGCCTAATACCTTACAAGCATCTTCCAATGTTGCACGCGACTGTTCATGGCCTTGATAACGCCCATGCTGCTGGTACTGTCCACCAAAATGGCGGCCGCCTTCCATCATGGCAAGGAATTGTTCAAATTGAATACGGGAAATGCCTAACTCTTCGGCAATGACAAACAGCACTTTTCTTTCATTAGGATGCAGTTCACCATCAGCAAATGCAGCTTGTAACTGAATTTCCAGAAACATGCGGATCAAGTCAGAACGACCGAAGCAAGCACGGCGTAATTGTCGCATTGTTTCACGCAAAAGAAATTGTGGCTGTTTGCCTTCACGAAATGCCTGCTGCGCGGAAAGCCGTGCCCCGCCATGCAGTTGCATTCTGTTCATCAATTGGGTAGCAAGTTGAATATCTGTTTCTGTTACCCGACCTTTTGCTTTGGTTAAATGCCCCAATACTTGAAAAGTACTGCGGAAAAACAGCGCCTGTCGGGTTGGGTTTTTAGTCGTTCTCCCCAATTTTTGCATTCTGATTTTATCAAAGATGTGACCAAGCACTAAGCCAATCACAATCCCCCAAAAACCAGCTCCAGACGCAATCCCAAATATCAATCCGAATAATTTTCCCCAATACTGCATATAGTCTTCAATTCCCCAATGCCCTGAGCGCAATTTTGCATTATCATACTATCCATTAAGCTCTGTGCCTAACAACAAGATTAGTAAAGTTAAACTTTACTCTGGCTCATCTCTCTCAACTACGTTAGTCTCTGAGCGTTTGCCGGCACGATGCCACTGATGACGGAACCGCATAAACATCTATGAATAAATGTTATCCTACCCTGCTGGCCACAATGGTATGGGCAGCACTTTATAGTCAGCAAGCCCATGCTGACCTTGCAGCACAATGTATGTTGGGTGTACCTGTCTACGATAAGCCGATTATCACAGGCGATCCAAATAAGCTGCCAGTTTACATTCAGTCCGATGATACTCACGGTGAATATCCCAATGCGGTTGAGTTCATTGGCAATGTTAATATCCAACAGGGGAATAAAACGCTGATAGCCGATAAGGTTCGGCTTGAACAGACACAAGAGCAGAATAAAGAACCCGTGCGCACGGTTACCGCAGTGGGTAATGTCAGCTATGATGATCCTCAAATCATTTTGAAGGGACCACGCGCCTGGGCGAATCTGAACAATAAAGATACCGACGTGGAACAAGGCAAATACCAGATGGTTGGCCGTCAAGGACGTGGCAGCGCAGACAAGATGATGATGCGTGATGAGAACCGCTATACCATCTTGAATAATGGCATATTCACTTCCTGTCTGCCCGGTAATGATAGCTGGAGTGTCGTAGGTTCGGAGGTCATCCTTGACCGTGAAGAAGAAGTCGCTGAAATCTGGAATGCCCGTTTTCGTGTTGCTAATGTGCCGGTGTTTTACACTCCGTATTTGCAATTACCCATTGGGGATAAACGCCGTTCTGGTTTCTTGATCCCTAATGCCAGTTTTTCCAATAAGGAAGGCTTCCAGTTCCTGCTGCCGTATTATTGGAACATTGCGCCCAACTATGATGCCACGATCACCCCGCATCTCATCACGATGCGAGGCTTGAAGCTGGATAATGAATTCCGTTACTTAACCAACGCGGGTGCAGGTACAGTTGCGCTGGATTGGATTAATTATGATCGTCTGTATGCCGATGATAAGAAACTCGGTAAAACCTCGTTGGATCGTGATAGTAATAACCGTTGGTTGTTTTACTGGAACCACAGCGGTGTGCTTAATCAGGTTTGGCGTTTCAGCGCTGATTATACCAAGGTCAGTGATCCGAACTATTTCAGTGACTTCACATCGCAATATGGCTCCAGTACCGACAGCTATGCGACTCAGAAATTCAGTGTGGGCTATGCACAACAGAACTGGAATGCCACACTAACAACCAAGCAATTCCAGCTTTTTACCATCGATGATAGGAAAAGAGCCTACCGATCCGAACCTCAATTAGATCTCAATTATTATAAAAATGATTTGGGAGCGTTTGATTTTCGTACCTATGCTCAAATAGCCAAATTCACCAGCGTAGGTAACCTATGGCCTGATGCTACCCGCTGGCATCTGGAACCGACTGTTAATTTACCCCTCTCTAATGGTTGGGCGAGCATCAATAATGAATTTAAACTGATGGCGACTCATTACGAGCAGGATATTTCTGATGAAGCAAAAAAGAACAATCCTCTGCTGGAAAAATCAGTAAACCGTGTCTTACCCGTGTTTAAATCAGATGCGAAGATAGTGTTTGAACGCGCCATGTATTTTAATCAGGGTTACACCCAAACGCTGGAGCCACGCGTTCAGTATCTCTATGTGCCTTATAAGAATCAAAATAATATTAATAATTTTGATTCTTCCCTATTACAGACAGATTATACCGGATTGTTCCGCGATCGTTTCTACAGCGGCTTAGACCGCATTTCATCGGCCAATCAATTTACGACGGGCGTGACTAGCCGTATTTATGATGAAGATTTAGTTGAACGTTTTAGCCTGTCCATAGGTCAAATTTACTACTTTGAACGTCCGCGTACCGAAGATACTGGGTCTGCTTTAGGTAGCAAGGATATCATTGGAAACAAAAAAGAAACGGGAGCGACAACCTGGGCTGGAGATGTACACTGGAAAATCAATGATTCCTGGGGCATCAAAGGCGGGCTGCAATATGATAATCGTCTGGACAGTTTAACGATGGGTAATGCCGTCATGGAGTATCGTCGTGATGCTGACCGCATGTTGCAGTTAAACTATCGTTTTGTTGACCGCAATTATATTCAAGCCACACTAAAAGGAGGCGCGCCCGCTTACCAGCAAGGAATTTCTCAGATTGGTGTGGTGGCAAGCTGGCCATTGTCAGATCGTTGGGCGTTTGTCGGGGCTTATTACTACGATACCAAAGAAAAACAACCAGCAAACCAGATGGTAGGTTTGCAATACAACACCTGCTGCTGGGCAGTCAGTGTGGGTTATGAACGCAAGATCACCGATTGGCGCTTCGACAGCAGTCAATATGACAACAAATGGTCATTCAATGTTGAACTTCGTGGCTTAAGTAACAATCATAGTTTAGGTAGTCAGAAAATGTTGCAGCAAGGTATTCTTCCATACCAACGTACATTCTGATACCGCTAAACGCAATGTAAACAAAATAACCCCGCCAAGGCGGGATTGATATGATGGGAAATGTATGAAGAACTGGAGATCGCTGATTTTCGGATTGATGTTTTCAGTAAACTCTGTCGCAATAGCGGCTCCACAAGAGCTGAATAAGGTAGCTGCCGTTGTTAACAATGATGTCGTACTGGAAAGTGACGTCAACAGCCTTTTACAATCCGTTAAACTCAATGCAAAACATGCAGGCCAGCAATTACCGGATGAGAAGACATTGCGTCACCAAATCCTTGAACGCCTAATTATGGATGATATTGTTCTGCAAATGGCAAACCAGATGCAAATAACGATCCCCGATCAAGCCTTAGATTCTGCGATCACAAATATTGCGGCGCAAAACCACTTGAGCCTTGCCCAGTTGAAACAAAACCTGAGCACAGAGGGGATGAGCTTTGATGCTTACCGTAATCAAATCCGCAAGGAAATGATGATTGCAGAAGTACGTAACAACGAAGTACGCCGCCGCATCTCTATCCTGCCACAGGAAGTTGATTCACTGGCTAACCAAATCAGTAACCAAAACAGTCAGGACTCTGAGGTAAATATCAGCCAAATCCTGATCCCTCTGCCGGAAAACCCAAACCAGGAGCAGGTAGAAAAAGCGGAAACCACGATCAAAAAAATCTTATCTGAACTTCAGAATGGCGTGGATTTCGGCAAATTAGCCCTCTCCTATTCCGGTGATGCTCAAGCCCTGAAAGGGGGTAATATGGGTTGGAGCAAACTGCAAGAATTGCCATCCCTGTTCGCGGCACAGCTCCAATCTGCTCATAAGGGACAGATTATTGGCCCAATTCGTTCTGGTGTTGGTTTTCACATTCTGAAAGTGAATGATATCCGCGGTGGTCAGATGTCTATTGCTGTCACCGAAGTGAATGCCCGCCATATTCTGCTGAAAACTTCACCTATTCTGAATGACGAGCAGGCCCGCAACGAACTGCTGAAACTCAGAGAAGAGATCTTAAGTGGCAAAACCTCATTCGAAGAAGCAGCAAAAGAGCATTCTGAAGATCCAGGTTCAGCCCTGCGCGGCGGAGAATTGGGTTGGAATTTGCCGAGTGCTTACGACCCTGCTTTTCGTGATGCGTTAATGAAATTGCAAAAAGGTGAGATTAGCCAGCCGGTAAACTCCTCTTTCGGCTGGCACTTAATCCAACTGCTGGATAGCCGTAAAGTTGACAGAACAGATGCCGCACAGAAAGATCGTGCCTACCGCTTGCTGTTCAACCGTAAATTCAATGAAGAGGCACAAAACTGGATGCAAGAATTACGCGCCTCTGCTTATGTGAAAATTTTAGATAGCAACGATGCACAATAATAAACCCATCGTCATTACCCCCGGCGAACCTGCCGGGGTTGGCCCTGACTTAGTCATTGCTTTGGCTCAAAAAGAGTGGCCTATCCAACTGGTTGTCTGTGCCGATCCAGAGCTGATGCTCTCCCGATCTAAGCAACTGAATTTACCTCTGCAATTGCAAACTTATTCTCCAGAGCATATTTCTTCATCACAAGCCGCCGGAACCCTGACCATCCTGCCCGTTAACCTTCATTCACCAACAATGGCAGGGGAGTTAAACCGGCAAAATGGTACTTATGTGACGGAAACCTTAGCAAGAGCTTGTGATGGTTGCCTGAATGGGGAATTTTCAGCATTGGTGACTGGACCGGTACATAAGGGTGTCATTAATGATGCCGGCGTGCCTTTTACCGGACATACTGAGTTTTTTGCTGATCACAGCCAATGCTCAAGAGTGGTGATGATGTTGGCAACAGAAGAGCTGCGGGTAGCACTGGCAACCACCCATTTGCCGATTCTGGATGTCCCCAAAGCAATTACGTTTGATTCTCTGCGGGAAGTGATCACCATTCTCAATCATGACCTAAAAACCAAATTCGGCATCCCTCGTCCCCATATCTATGTGTGCGGCCTGAATCCTCATGCCGGTGAAGGGGGACATATGGGACATGAAGAAATAGATATCATCATTCCCGCCTTAGACAGCCTGCGAGCAGAAGGCATATGGCTGGAGGGTCCATTGCCTGCGGATACCCTGTTCCAAGCCAAATATTTAGATCATGCTGATGCTGTGCTTTCGATGTATCACGATCAAGGGCTACCCGTGCTAAAATACCAGGGTTTTGGCAGGGCCGTGAATATTACGTTGGGTCTGCCATTTATCCGAACTTCTGTCGATCATGGCACAGCTCTGGAGCTGGCGGGGACAGGTCAAGCTGATGTGGGTAGTTTTATCACCGCATTGAATCTAGCAATTAAAATGATACAAAACAGTAATGAATAACAAAGTCCATCAGGGGCACCATGCCCGTAAACGTTTCGGGCAAAACTTTTTAACCGATCAGCTTATCATTGATAGTATTGTCAATGCGATGAATCCACAGGTCGGCCAAGCCATCGTGGAAATCGGCCCAGGTCTGGGAGCACTGACTGAGCCAGTGGGTGAACGCATGGATAAAATGACTGTCGTCGAGCTTGACCGTGATTTAGCGGCTCGTCTGCATGTCCACCCCAAGCTGAAAGATAAGCTGACAATCATTCAACAAGATGCCATGACAGTGGATTTTAGTCAGATTGCCAAAGAACATGGGCAATCCCTGCGTGTATTTGGTAACTTGCCTTATAACATTTCTACACCGTTAATGTTCCATCTTTTCAGCTATACTGATGCTATCGCTGATATGAACTTTATGTTACAAAAAGAAGTCGTGAATCGTCTTGTCGCAGGGCCTGGCAGGAAAGCCTATGGACGCTTAAGTGTGATGGCGCAATACTACTGTCAGGTAATACCTGTTCTTGAAGTACCACCAACGGCATTTACACCAGCGCCGAAAGTGGATTCTGCTATTGTGCGTTTGATTCCACACAAGAGCATGCCTTATCCTGTTCAGGACATTCGTATGTTAGCCCGAATCACCACTCAGGCATTTAACCAACGGAGAAAAACGATCCGCAATAGCCTTGGGAACATTTTTTCTGTTGAACAGTTAACTGAATTGGGTGTTGATCCAAGCACACGGGCTGAAAACATCTCTGTCGAGCAATACTGTAAGATGGCGAACTGGTTATCCTCTCAACCTGAAATTGCCTAAACAAATAAACAGACGTTGCAGCAACAGGAGGTCCCTATGCTCAATGAACCAAGAATTCATATCCAAGTACAAAGTACTTACGTAGAAAGCCAATCACAGCCGGAACAACAACGTTTTGTGTTTGCTTATACCGTATCAATTCGCAATCTTGGGCATTCCCCTGTGCAACTTATCAGCCGCTACTGGCTCATTACTAACAGTGATGGTCACAAAACCGAAGTTCAGGGTGAAGGGGTTGTGGGAAAACAACCTTTGATCCCGCCGGGAACAGAATATCGCTACAACAGTGGCGCTATTTTGGAAACACCTCTGGGAACAATGGAAGGCCACTATAATATGATTGATCATGATGGTCGTCCGTTCCGTGTCACCATTCCCGTGTTTCGATTGGCGATCTCAACACTGATAAATTAATTATGGCTACATACCTTATTGGCGATATTCACGGTTGTTATCGTGAATTTCGCTCCTTGTTAGAACAAGTTAATTTTAATCCCAGTGAAGACACTTTATGGTTAACAGGCGATCTGGTTGCTCGTGGCCCTGATTCATTGGCAGTACTTCGATACATCAAGCAACTCGGCACCGCCGTTAAACTGGTTTTGGGCAATCACGATCTGCATCTGTTGGCGGTTTACGCTAAGATCAGCCGCAATAAACCAAAAGACCTGCTGGATGAATTACTCGCGGCACCGGATGCTGATGAATTAATCAATTGGTTGAGAAAACAACCCGTATTGCAAATCGATGATGAACTGAAACTCGTCATGGCACACGCCGGACTCACCCCACAATGGGATCTGGAAACAGCCAAAATATGTGCCCGTGAAGTAGAATCTATTCTTCGCAGTGACAGTTATCCTTTGTTTCTCAATGAGATGTATGGGGATATGCCGAATAATTGGACGCCAGAGTTAGGCGGACTTGCCCGATTACGTTACAGTACCAATGCTTTGACCCGCATGCGTTATTGTTTTCCACAGGGTCAATTGGATATGAGCTGCAAATCCAAACCGGAAAATGCCCCTGCTCCACTAAAGCCCTGGTTCGAATTACCGCGCAACATTCCTGAAGACTATTCTATCGCCTTTGGTCATTGGGCTGCCCTGGAAGGTCAGGGTACGCCTGCTGGCATCTACGCCCTGGATACGGGGTGTTGTTGGGGAGGTAAATTGACTTTGCTTCGTTGGGAAGATAAGCAGTATTTCAGTCAGGATCCATTATTCACTAAATCATAAGTCTGATAAATGATAAACCTGGCTGTGACACAGGAGTGCCCCAAGGCACTCCGCACGTAAGATTAACTCACTCTCGGCGTTCCAGAATCTCAAAACAATAGCTATGAGAATTGCTTTCATCTGCATCGTGATATTCGGTAAACGTTGAATCCCATTCATCAGGTTCATAATCAGGGAAATACGTATCACCAATCACTTCTGCATCAATGTGAGTCAGATACATACGATTAGCCAGAGGAATAAACTGCTCATAAATTTTTCCTCCGCCCACCACCATGACTTCTTTAACATCGCCAGCGGCTGCTAAAGCAGCTTCGATAGAGTTAACCCAAGTCACCCGATCATCACTTGCAGGTTGACTGCTAATCACGATATTCAGGCGTCCTGGCAAAGGGCGGCCAATCGATTCATAAGTCACTCGCCCCATTACAACTGGCTTTGCGAGTGTATTGCGTTTAAACCAGGCTAAATCACCCGGCAAAGTCCACGGCATGGCATTTTCCATACCGATAACTCGATCCATAGCCATCGCAGCAATCAAGCTGATAATCATTAAATCACCTTACAGCCAAGTAGTATGAAAATTTGGGACACTATACGGAAAGGGTTAATCTCAGTCGATATGATTAACGATTTATTACAAACAAATAGTGAGTTTACCCGATAATAGTTAAACAAGCCGTTGTTTAACGGCTTATTACTTAACAAGCGGGCATCAAAATAACAACTTTATTTAATTTAACAGAGCTTTTGTCTAAAACAGCGCTGTAAACGAGTAAAGCCAGAGCAGAAATTTCACTTAAAAACCAGCGGGATCAACCACTAACTGTCCGGCAACCCCACGATCTGCCATCTCCAATATCTGGCTATAATACATAAAAGGAAAATGCTCATAAGACGGCTGCATCATATTAACCAGTAATTCAGCACGGCTATCAATCCAAACAGTATCTTTCCAGCCATAATCCTGTGGCTCTGGACGGTTACCATTCAGGCTGATAACTTTAAACCTTACCCCTTCAATGTGGAAAGGCTGGGGCACTGATGTTGTGACAACCCAACGTTCCCATGCCTTTTGTTGGCTGGTGATATCGATTCGATGTTCATTCAGCAATGAGCCATTAATCCCTTGAGAATCATCACCCAAAACAATCTGACGACTTTGAATGGAAGAGTTGATTTGTGGATTATCAACGATAAGCTGAGTCGGGAGTTGATCTGTCACCAGAGGGAGCAACCCGCTGGCTTTCAGGGTTAATACTGTGGTTGACAGCAGTTTCGTTGAAGGTTCAAATAAGCCTTTCAAACGATCGATTACACCAGCAGATTCCCCCGCAGTAACGGTAACACTCTCCACTTTCGACATATCAAGCAAAACCTCGCGCCGCTCTCCCGGTGCAAGTGACAATAATTGTACTGCCACCGGAGCAGGGAGCAGACCTTGATCAGTGGCAATCATGTAGAAAGGACGGCCATCACTAAGCTGCAATTGATATCGCCGAGCATTAGATGCATTCAAAAAACGTAACCTGATCCAGCCTCTGGGAACTTCCACAAAAGGATTTTCGACACCATTAACCACCAGGGTATCGCCCAAAAAGCCTTGATTGGCTGGCGGGTTATATTGCGGTACACCAAAATTATCCAATCGCTTATCTTGCAAGATAACAGGAAAATCATCGACGCCATAATGTCTGGGCAAAGGCAGGCTACGGCTATTTTCATCTTCCACCAGCCACATACCCGCAAGGCCAGCATAGACATGCCGCGCCATGCGATTTGGGGTATTGGCATGATACCAACAGGTCGTTGCAACTTGATCTATTGGGATAACCGGCGACCAGCTTTCCCCTGGCGCTATCAGACGAGCCGAACCTCCCATCAAGGTTCCTGGCACCAGTAATCCCCCAACGGTCATTGAAACCGGCTCAGACAGCCGATTGCTATAGATCAGTTTGACATCATCCCCTCGCTGAACCCGAATGGTTGGCCCTAAATAATGTCCGTTGATGCCCCAGACTCGAACTTTATTGTGTTCATCAAACGACCAGGTCGCTTTTTGTATGGCTAAAAACAGGGGTTGCCCTCTGCGGGATTCCAGTAAGGGAGGGAGCGGCAATTTTGTTTGTTGATTTTTATTGGCTCGCACGACAAAAGGAAGCGCCCCTAAACACATTGCCAAACCAGAAGCCTGAATAAATTGGCGCCGACTCAGTGACATACTTTCTCCACAGAAGGTCTCCACAGAAGGAATAGTCTCTACGATAGCAATCATTCTCACAACAAGAATAGCCATTCCCAATAATTGTTTAATTCAAAGAATGACTGGGATGAATACGTTGATATTGTGGCTATCAGGATTGATTATTCTATCGATTGCGTTTAATAAAAACATTAATTTATTAAACGCAATCATATCACATTTAGCTATCCACGCTTATTAAGTGCCTCGACTTCTTTATCCAATTCTTCAATTTTCGTTTTCATCATGTGTCGGCAATGTTCGGCCAATTCGCGAACCTGTTCTTTGGTATATTTCGTGGTGTCAATCGGCGGCAACATTTCAACAATAACGGTGCCATTATCCCAACGATTTAGTTTTATTTTATCGTGTGTCGTAGAAACACAGACCGGTACGATAGGTACACCTGCTGCAATGGCAGCATGAAAAGCACCTGTTTTAAAGGGCAGCAATCCACGGCCACGACTGCGCGTTCCTTCTGGAAACATCCAAATCGAAACCCGATTTTTTTTGATCTGATTAACAACCTGTGAAATCGTACCATGTGCTCTTGTCCGATTTTCCCTGTCGATCAAAATATTACCTGTCAGCCAATAAAGCTGGCCAAAGAAGGGAATAAAGATCAGGCTTTTTTTACCTACGGTGACTGCACGTGGCTGTACCGCATTCGACATCGTAACCATGTCGTAATTATTTTGGTGATTGCCGATATAAATGCTAGGCCCATATTCCCGTGCTTCCTCTGGAATGCGTTCCAATAGCTTGATGCCAAGCACTTTATGCAATTTGCCAAATGCATGCCCAAAAGTCATAACATGACGTGGGTTACGTGGACTGAATAAACAGTAAATACCGCCAAAAATAAAGATAAATATCGTAAATAGAATAACAATAATGCCCCGAATGATTGCTAGCATAGCTGCCCCTTGCTGAAAGGCCAGTTATAAAACTGGCCTGAAATAATGATTGATACCTTTTATCCTGCCAATTTGCAGCTTAATTGCTTGTATTGCGAACGACTTCAACGCGCTCAATACGCTGTAATCCACGAGGCAGAGACGTTCCCTTACGCCCTCTCTCAGCCCTGAATTTCTGTAAGTCCTCAGAATGAAGCAGTAACTTGCGTTTGCCAAAATAAAGCGTGATGGCAGATTGTGGCGGCAACACCAGTAACCAAGCCAACATATCTTCACCTGATGCAGCTTGTGTCGCCGGAATGGAAACGATCTTATTGCCCTTGCCCTTTGAAAGCTGCGGCAGATCAGCTACCGGAAACATCAACATACGACCTGCTTTGGTAATCGCCAGTAACATATCATCCTGTTGGTTGTTGATCTCCAGTGGCTGCATCACCTTAGCATTTTCAGGCAACGTAATCATGGCCTTGCCCGCTCGGTTTTTGGCAATCAAATCATTGAAAGTACAGATAAAACCATATCCTGCATCAGATGCCATCAAGAATTTCTGTTCTTCTTTCGCCATCAAAAGATGCTCAACCGATGCCCTTGCCGGCAACGCCAATTTACCCGTTAACGGTTCTCCCTGCCCTCTGGCTGATGGCAAATCCAATGGATCAACGGAATAACTGCGCCCTGTGGTATCAATAAAGACCACGGGCTGGTTACTCTTACCACGCACCGCACTGCGGAAGCTGTCACCAGATTTGTAATTCAAGCCAGCCGGATCAATCTCGTGTCCTTTCGCACTACGTACCCAACCCATTTCTGACATGATGACAGTAATCGGCTCAGAGGGCAGGATGTCGTGATCACTCATCGCCTTCGCTTCCGTGCGCTCTTTCAGCGGGGAGCGACGGTCATCACCGTAGCTTTCGGCATCGGCAATAATTTCTTTTTTCAGTAACGTATTTAACTTACGCTCAGAACCCAAGATCGCCTGAAGTTTGTCCCGTTCTTTCGCCAGTTCATCCTGCTCGCCACGGATTTTAACTTCTTCCAGCTTCGCTAAGTGACGTAATTTCAGTTCAAGAATAGCTTCTGCCTGCGTTTCGGTTAATTCAAAACGCTGCATCAATATTGATTTCGGCTCATCTTCATTACGAATAATATGAATGACTTCATCAATATTAAGGTATGCTGCCAGCAAACCTTCCAGGATATGCAACCGCTTAAGCACTTTTTCCAGCCGATGGTTCAGGCGATTACGCACTGTTTCACGGCGGAAAACCAGCCATTCACTGAGGATCTCAACCAAGCCCTTAACCGCAGGACGGTTATCCAGACCGATCATGTTGAGATTGACGCGATAGCTTTTTTCCAAATCAGTGGTTGCAAACAGGTGGTTCATCACCTGTTCGACATCCACACGATTAGTACGGGGAACAATCACCAGGCGAGTTGGATTTTCATGATCAGACTCGTCACGCAGATCATCCACCATCGGCAACTTCTTCGCCCGCATTTGGCTGGCAATCTGTTCTAATATCTTCGCGCCAGATACCTGATGAGGCAAAGCCGTGATAACTACGTTACCTTCTTCTTTCGACCAAATCGCCCGCATCCTCACCGAACCACGGCCATTTTTGTAGATCTTACGGATATCTTCTTTTGACGTGATGATCTCTGCTTCTGTTGGATAATCCGGCGCTTTGACATATTCCATCGCCTCATCAAGCGATAGATCAGGCTTATCCAACATGGCTATCAGGGCATTCGCTACCTCACGAGCATTGTGTGGCGGGATGTCAGTTGCCATACCAACGGCAATACCCGTGGTGCCATTAAGCAAGATATTAGGCAAACGTGCAGGCAAACACTTAGGCTCCTGCAATGTACCATCAAAGTTTGGCACCCAATCGACTGTCCCTTGCCCCAATTCAGACAGTAACAATTCGGCATATTTGGACAAACGGGATTCGGTATAACGCATCGCCGCAAAGGATTTTGGATCATCCGGTGCCCCCCAGTTTCCTTGTCCATCGACTAATGGATAACGGTATGAGAAAGGCTGTGCCATCAAAACCATAGCTTCATAACAAGCCCCATCGCCATGTGGGTGATATTTACCAAGAACATCACCGACGGTACGGGCAGATTTTTTAAATTTGGCACTGCTGCTCAGCCCAAGTTCTGACATCGCGTAGACAATACGACGCTGAACAGGCTTTAAGCCATCACCGATAAAAGGTAACGCCCTGTCCATGATGACGTACATGGAGTAGTTCAAATAGGCGTTTTCAGTGAATGTGTGAAGCGGCTGACGCTCCACACCGTCGTGAGTTATCTCACTCATGTATTAATTTCCTCAGGATCTGTATTGACTACCTTTGCGCTGTATTTATGTATTTAATCTTATGCGCTACATTTCGATATTGATGGAATCGCCCTTCTCTTGCAGCCAATTACGGCGATCTTCTGAACGTTTCTTCGCCAGAAGCATATCCATGACTGAGAGCGTTTCTTGATAATTTTCATCGTCGATAGTCAATTGCACCAAACGGCGAGTGTTAGGATCTAACGTGGTTTCGCGCAACTGTATTGGGTTCATTTCCCCCAGCCCTTTAAAGCGCTGAACGTTCGGCTTACCCCGTTTGCGGCTCAAACGATCCAAAATGGCGCTTTTCTCCCCTTCATCCAGTGCATAATACACCTCTTTGCCGAGGTCGATGCGATACAGCGGTGGCATTGCCATGTACACATGCCCGCGTTTCACCAACGTCGGGAAGTGACGGACAAACAGGGCGCACAGCAATGTTGCAATGTGTAATCCGTCGGAATCTGCGTCCGCCAGTATGCAGATTTTACCGTAGCGCAGTTGGCTTAAATCGTCGCTATCCGGATCGATACCAATCGCAACAGAGATATCATGAACTTCCTGCGAAGCCAGCACTTCATCCGAAGAAACTTCCCATGTATTCAGGATCTTTCCGCGTAGTGGCATGATCGCCTGAAATTCACGATCACGAGCTTGTTTCGCAGAGCCACCCGCGGAATCCCCTTCCACTAAAAACAGTTCAGTCACATTGAGATCTTGCACCGTACAATCTGCCAATTTACCCGGCAACGCAGGACCATTGGTCAGTTTTTTACGTACCACTTTCTTCGCCGCACGCATTCTACGTTGCGCACTGGCAATCGCCATTTCAGCAAGTTGCTCCGCATCCTGAATATGTTGGTTCAACCACAAGCTGAATGCATCTTTCACCACACCGGAAACGAAAGCCGCAGACTGGCGAGAAGAGAGACGTTCTTTGGTTTGGCCGGCAAATTGCGGATCCTGCATTTTAAGCGATAGCACATAAGCACAGCGATCCCAGATATCATCGGCAGAGAGTTTAACCCCACGTGGCAATATATTGCGGAACTCGCAGAATTCACGCATGGCATCCAACAAACCTTGGCGCAAGCCGTTAACATGGGTGCCGCCTTGTACCGTTGGGATCAGGTTGACGTAACTTTCCGTCAATAATTCTCCGCCTTCTGGTAGCCAGAGCACTGCCCAATCGACCGCTTCAGTATCTCCACTTAATGTGCCGACAAAAGGCGCTTGCGGCAATGTTACCAACCCGTTGACGGCTTCTAACAGATAATCGGTCAACCCATCGGCATAACACCATTTTTGCTCGGTATCGTTCAGTTTATCCTTAAAGATAATTTCAACGCCCGGACACAGTACCGCCTTGGCTTTCAGTAAATGAGTCAAGCGAGTGGCAGAAAAACGGGGCGTGTCGAAATAGCTCTCATTTGGCCAAAAATGGACACTTGTTCCGGTGTTGCGTTTACCACAACTGCCGATGACTTCTAACTCTTGTACTTTCTCACCATTTTCAAAGGCGATTTGGTGTACCTGACTGTTACGACGAACAGTGACTTCCACGCGTCTGGACAGGGCGTTGACCACCGAAATTCCAACCCCGTGCAGACCGCCAGAAAATTGGTAATTTTTATTGGAAAATTTTCCGCCCGCATGCAGGCGGGTCAAAATCAATTCAACAGCAGAAACTTTTTCTTCAGGATGGATATCAACCGGCATACCACGGCCATCATCTATCACTTCCAGAGACTGATCGCTGTGAAGGATCACTTCAATATGCTTCGCGTGACCAGCCAGAGCTTCGTCCACACTGTTATCGATCACTTCCTGTGCCAGATGGTTCGGGCGGGCTGTATCAGTATACATGCCGGGACGACGACGAACTGGCTCCAGGCCACTGAGGACTTCAATGGCCTCTGCGTTGTAACTAGATTGAGTCATGTTGTAATTCTGTCGGTTGCTTCGTTATTAGAGGGTCAATCAGTATTGATATACTGTTGATAATACCAGTCGCTTACCTATTTTTGGCAATTTTTTTACTATTGCCGCTGGTTAACCCCAAGAAGTCAATGATTTGAGGGAAATAATATTCGAAGCCAGTAAAAGCATGGTTCCCACCAGATTCCACCGTCTGTCGACACTGCATCAGGTAAGCAACGGCCTGACGGTAATCGAGCACTTCATCCCCTGTTTGCTGCAATAACCAAATAAGATCAGGCGATTCCAGCGGGTCAATGTGCATCACTTTGAGGTCATGGATGTGGCTTGGTTCGAGAGTATAACGCTCTTCGGTATAGGGATTCACGTTTTCCCCAAGATAATTTTCAAGCAGGTCGAAAGGACGTACCGCCGGATTGACTACCACGGCGGGTAAACCAAAGCACTGCGAAAGCCAGATAGCCAGATAACCCCCCAGGGAAGACCCTACCAACCCGATATTTTCACCGGCATGCTCCATCACCAGTTCTTCCAGTAAGATGGCTGCATCTTCGGGATAAGAGGGTAATTGTGGTACCAGCATGTCAATTTCAGGGTGCTGCTGGTGCAACCATGTTTTCAGCGCATTCGCTTTCGCTGATTGAGAAGAACTGTTGAAGCCATGTAAATAAAGTAACGTCGACATTAATACCCGTCCGAATCTAAATCCGGGCAAAACTCGTTATTCTTAAGCCTGTGAACTTGTGTCTGTAATTCCACTTCTTGATTATTGCCAGCCACAGACAGTTCGAGATAACGCCATCCCGGAGCCACCGTATCAAGCATAAAATTAGTACAATGAGGCTTAAATTGCACACAGGTTGACGGTGTTGCCATAACACGAATGCCGTTCCATATTTCATCAACTTCTTGATGGATATGCCCACACAGTATAGCTTTCACCTGGGTTTTGCCTTTCAAATATTCTGATAATGCCGGCGCATTACGCAGACTGTGTTGATCCAGCCATGTGCATCCAGACGGAATCGGGTGATGGTGAAGCATAATAATTGCCTGGCGATCACGGTGTTCATCCAGGCATTTTTTCATCCACTCAAGCTGATAATCCGTCAATTCACCATGAGGAACACCTTGTACCTGACTGTCCAGCATAATCAACTGCCAATGCTGACCGATAAATATCTGCTTAGAAGGTGAAATGCCTGCTGCTGCCAACGTGTCAACCATCGCGGGTTGATAATCATGATTACCAGGTAACCAAACGCAAGGTGCAGGTAAACGGGCAATCCCCTCAGCAAAATGCTGATAAGCATTGATGGTCTGATCCTGTACCAAATCACCTGTCGCAACGATCAAATCAATATCGCGGTTTTGCTGCAAAATCATATCCAATACCGCATGATAACTGCGATAGGTATTGACGCCTAGCAATGAATCGCCCTTATTCGCAAAAAGGTGTGTATCGGTGATTTGCAGTATTCTGGCTGTGGCACCTTCTGCCACAGGTACTTCAAGCAGGCTTTCCAAAAGGTTTCCTTTTCCTGTCGATCATAACAATTATTTTAACGTGTCTTTATGCAAAAGATCTGCTGACTGGGGCACACTTCCCATTTCCCAACGTAAATTAGGAATTATTCCCTAGCCATTTTTTCCTAAGTTTTTCATGGTGCAACGCTAACCACTGTATTGCAATGACTGAGGCCGCATTGTCGATAATGCCCTCTTCTACCCACTGATAAGCTTGATCTCGACTCACAACCAGAACACGGATATCTTCATGCTCACCTTCCAGACCGTGAACTCCTGACGCAGTGGCGGCATCGACTTCACCAACAAAGATATGCAGGCGCTCTGTTGTACCGCCAGGGCTGGAAAGATAACTTAATGCCGGCTGGCAGCGCTTAACCTCAATCCCTGCCTCTTCCACTGCTTCGCGACGGACGACCTGTTCAGCCTCTTCCCCCTCTTCGATCATGCCGGCAATCACTTCCAACAGCCACGGCGTATGACTGGTTTCAATTGCCGGAATACGGATTTGTTCAATTAAAACAACTTGATCGCGCACCGGATCATAAGGCAATAAAACGCCGGCATGACCTCGCTCAAAAACTTCACGTTTAATGGTTTCACTCCAACCACCGCGAAATAGGCGATGCTTGAATTGGTATTCAGTCATTTTAAAAAAACCGCGATAAAGCGTTTTTTGAGAAATAATTTCAACATCTTGTTGAGTAAAGGTATATGGCAACGCAAGATTTTTACTCATAAAATCCCCCTGTCAGTTTTTAAAATTTCCTATTATTAAAAGATATTTTTTCATATTGATCTAAATAAATTGATTTTGATGATACAAACAAGCAGAAAAATGAGGCAATATGGCACAAACAGCCACCCTACCCTGCTGGCATTCTCTGCTAGAATCTGTGGTATTAGTTTTTATGCAGAGGCAACCTAAGCAAAATAGCTGCACAACAAGGAACGCAAATGAAAAAATTGCTCTCTCTTTTTATTGCTATGAATCTGGTAGGTTTTAGTACTTCGGGTCATGCCGCCGATCTGCTCCAGATTTATCAGCAGGCGAAAGAAACCAATCCCGAATTACTTAAAGCACAAGCTGATCGCAATTCAGTGGTTAAAAATATTAATATAGCGCGTAGTAGTTTACTGCCTCAATTGGGTCTGAATGCCAACGCCAGTTATGGAAAAACCTTTCGTGACAACAGAGATTCAGAATCTCATGGCACAGGTGCAAGCTTAAGCTTGGATCAGACTATCTTCGATATGGCGAAATGGAACAAACTAAACCAATCTGAGAAAAGTGCCGGTATCGCAGATGTCAATTACCAATCCGCGCAACAGAAATTAATTATAGACACCGCCCAAGCCTATTTTGACGTTCTGAATAAGATTGATGCCTTAACGTATACGGAGGCGCAAAAAGCCTCACTGTACCGCCAGTTGGATCAAACCACCCAACGCTTTAATGTCGGCTTGGTTGCCATTACTGACGTACAAAATGCCCGCGCTCAATACGACGCCATTCAGGCGCAGGAAGTTTCTTATCGTAACAACCTAGAAAATGCGTTGGAAAAACTGCGCATGATCACGGGTATTTACTACCCACAACTGGCCTCATTGAATATAGATCAGTTCAAGACCAAACAGCCTGAGCCAGCTAATACAGTGCTGAAAGAAGCTGAGAACCGTAACCTGAATTTATTGTCAGCACGCTTAAAACAAGATTTAAGCCGTGAGCAGATCAAAGAATCACAGACAGGCTATATGCCTACTGTCAATTTAACCGCAAACACGGGGATCATTAACAGCCATCAACGCGGAATCGAGCGAACAAATAGCTACACTGGAGAGAATTCGGTTAAATTATCCCTAAATTTACCTCTGTTTAATGGCGGAGCGACCTACTCTCAGGTAGAACAGGCAGAATATAATTTTGTCAGTGCCAGCCAAGAATTGGAAAACACCTACCGCAAAGTCATACAGGAAGTGCATTCTTCCTCCAATAATATCTCTGCCGCCATCAGTAGTGTTGAAGCCAACAAACAGGCCGTGCTTTCTGCGCAAAGCTCGTTAGACTCAATGGAAGCGGGTTATCAAGTGGGAACGCGTACTATCGTGGATGTCCTGGACTCGACAACCAAGCTATATCAAGCTAAACAAAATCTGTCCAAAGCACGTTACGATTACCTGCTTTCCCAATTACAGATCCAGCAAGCCCGTGGCACTTTAAATGAAAAGGATTTGGTAGAGTTGAACAAAATGTTGGGAGCACAAATTTCAACCTCTGCCAGCAACATTATTAAAGAGATGAAAACGCCATCAGTTCGCTGATTTAATACCCTATCGTTCTCGATTGAAAAACGTTATATTAAAAACGCTATACTAATAAAGAAAGCAGCCTGCTATTTTGTAGGCTGCTTTTTAGCACATCCCTGAGAGCCACACCCATTGAACACAATAAAATGGGATACGGCTCTTAATCTTAATCAGATACCTTCAAGATGGATGCCCCTATGACTATGAAACGGACAAAAGAGATAAACCGCGATTCTTTCCGTAAAACGTGGCGAAGCTATCGCCTGACACCTGTAGCGCTTGCTGTCAGTACCGTTTTCATGCTTACTGCCTGTGAACAAAACGATGAAACGGTATCACTCTACACCAATGCCGATGAGTGCTCTCAGGCAAATCCTTCTCAAAGTGAACAATGCAAGACCGCCTACAACAACGCTCTGAAAGAAGCGGAAAAAACCGCACCGAAATATGCAACTCGCGAAGAGTGTGTGGCTGAATTCGGTGAACAACAATGTACGCAAGCCCCTGCTCAAGCGGGAGTCGGTCAGGCTCAGGCACAAAGCAGTAGCAGCAGTTTCTGGATGCCTTTGATGGCTGGTTATATGATGGGACGCTTAATGGGCGGCAGCTCTGCACCATCTCAACCGCTGTTCACATCACAATCGGCTTCCAGCCCAGCGAATGGCAAGTTTGTTGATGCGACAGGCAAAAGCTATGGCGCTGCTACCGCAGGTGGTCGCAGCATGACCGTGCCAAAAACGGCAATGGCACCAAAACCGGCAACCACAACTACGATTACCCGTGGTGGATTTGGTGACTCCGTGGCGAAACAATCTGCCATGCAGCGTTCGTCCGCCAGCTCAAGTTCCAGTTCTTCCCGCTCTATGGGTGGTTAATTAAAGATGAAACGCATTAGTATTACCGAGCGCCCGGATTGGCGCGAAAAAGCAGCAGAGTTTGGTTTTAATTTTCATACTATGTATGGTCAGCCTTACTGGAGTGAAGAAGCTTATTATCAGTTCACTCTGAACCAAATTGAAGAAATTGAAGACGCAACGGCAGAACTGCACCAAATGTGTTTGCAAGTCGTGGAAAAAGTGGTCGATAGTGAAGAGTTACTGACCAAATTCCAGATCCCAAAACACTGTTGGGAGTTTGTCCGCTCTTCATGGGTCACCAGCCAACCGTCGCTCTATTCCCGCCTGGATTTGGCCTATGATGGCAAAAATCCCCCCAAGTTGCTGGAAAACAACGCCGATACCCCAACGTCTCTGTATGAATCGGCTTTTTTTCAGTGGATCTGGCTGGAAGATCAGATTAATGCAGGCAACCTGCCGTCAAATGCCGATCAGTTCAACAGCTTGCAAGAAAAGCTGATTGAGCGTTTTGCACAGTTACGTGAAAAACATGGATTTGGTCTGCTGCACATGGCCTGCTGTCAGGATACTGAAGAAGATCGAGGCACAATCCAATATTTGCAGGATTGTGCTGCGGAAGCCGATATTCCCACAGAATTCCTGTTTATTGAAGATATCGGACTCGGTGAGAAAGGGCAGTTTACTGACTTGCAGGATCAAGTGATCAGTAACCTGTTTAAGCTGTATCCATGGGAATTTATGCTGCGTGAGATGTTCTCTACCAAGCTGGCTGATGCAGGTGTCCGTTGGCTGGAACCAGCATGGAAAAGCATTATCTCCAACAAAGCGCTGCTGCCAATGCTGTGGAAAATGTTCCCAAATCATCCTAACTTGCTGCCTGCCTATTTTGCGGATGAACGTCCTTCAGACATGAACAGCTATGTCATTAAGCCTCTGTTCTCCCGCGAAGGTGCCAATATTCGCATCATTGAAAATGGCCGTGAAATCGCCAATGCGGATGGCCCTTATGGGGAAGAGGGCATGATCATCCAGCAGTTCCACCAATTGCCGAAATTTGATGGTAACTATACGCTGGTTGGTAGCTGGTTAGTCGATGATCAATCTGCGGGTATCTGTATCCGTGAAGACAGTGAGTTGATTACTCAAGATTTGTCACGCTTCTACCCGCATATTATTTTGGATTGATTCACTCAGCCAATTTGAATCGATAACATACTTAAAGAGCCGTCTTCAACTCCATCAACGGGGGTTGAAATCGGCTCTTTTTTATCCCATGTCCCCATCACATACAGTAATGGCAGGAAGTGTTCTGGTGTTGGGTTCGACAATTGACCGTCTTCCCTGTCCAAAGCATTAAACAGGGGATGAGGCTCTTCCAGACTGGTTAAACTTTCACGCACAAACTGCTCAAAAGAGAGTGCCCAAGGAAAAGATTTTATCCCCAGTTTTGTGGCCGGCAGGTTATGTACAATATTTCCACTCCCCATGATTAAGACGCCTTCGTCTCGCAGTAAGGCTAATTTTTTACCTATTTCATAATGAAAAGACGCAGGTTGATTGCGATCCATACTCAGTTGGACAACCGGAATATCAGCATCAGGATACATTTTTGCCAATATCCCCCAAGATCCATGATCCAATCCCCATTTTTCAAAATCAGTTTCAACCTCAATCGGTTCAAGAATATCCTGTACCAATACAGCCAGTTCAGGAAAACCTTTAGCCGGATACTGTTTTTCATGCAATTCTCTGGGAAAGTTACCAAAATCGTGGATAGTTCTGGGCTGTGCCATCGCCGTCACGGCTGTACCATTCGTGTACCAGTGCGCAGAAATCACCAGAATCGCCCGTGGTCTGGGTAATTTCTTCCCTAATTCAAACCAAGCGCGTGAGTAACAGTTATCTTCAATGGCATTCATTGGGCTGCCATGACCAATGAACAGAGCAGGCATTCTCAGGAGACTCATTTTCGCCCCTTATACAGCAAATTAAACATTCGAATAATAAATTCGGATTATGATAGAAAAATTATGGCAGGATTAAGACATTCCTTCCTTGAATATCGTCAATCAAAAATGATGGAGTGTCTTAGAAATACTGAAAGGCTACAGGGTGTGGACTGTAGCCTTTCAACGTACATGCGTATGTATCCCCCGTCTTTCGGGCTACCCGACAACTGCATGGCAACCCAAAATCGGTTGAGTATAACCGATATTTCCTGCCCTAATCTGTTCTCTATCCAAATTTAAAAACAGTATTACAGGCGAGTGTAGCTTGTCCTGCGCTAAAATGTTACGCGTTTATATAGGAAAATCCACTAGCTGGCTACCTTTGCCATTTTTAATCGGTAATCGACTAAATCTTCAATGGTCACTACCGGCATATCATGCTGTTTTGCGAATTCAATCACTTCAGGAGCGCGAGCCATTGAACCATCGTCATTCGTCAATTCACATAGCACTCCCGCTGGTTTGAACCCTGCCATTTTGACCAAGTCAATGGTCGCTTCGGTATGACCACGACGGGTTAAAACCCCTCCTGGTTGTGCGCGCAGAGGAAAAACGTGTCCAGGTCGGCTCAGATCACTGGGTTGCGCATCATCTGCAATAGCAGCCTGGATCGTGGTAATACGATCTGCCGCAGACACACCTGTTGTCACACCTTGTGCAGCTTCAATTGAGACGGTGAAAGCGGTTTGATATTGGCTTGAATTGTTTTCCACCATCATGGGCAATTTTAACTGCTGACGGCGCTCTTCAGTCAAGCACAGACAAACAATTCCACTGCCGTGGCGAATAGTTAACGCCATTTGCTCTACCGTCATTGTTTCGGCGGCGAAAATCATATCACCTTCATTCTCACGATTTTCGTCATCCAGTACCATCACGCCCTGACCCGCACGCAAAGCAGTAAGCGCGCGCTCAACACGTTCAAATGGCGTTCCATATGAGGAAAGTAGCGTCTGATTCATGGTAAAGAAACCTCTCTTAATGTATGGATTACCAGAATCAGGGCAATTTTGAGGAGTTCGTGCTGCACAAAAATACGGCAACAAAAACAACAGACGAGTGCAAGCACTCGATTGATGCTGTTATTCTCTCCCATCCGGACTATCACCGTCGGCTCCAGAATCACACTGGATCTGCTGACCTCTGCTTTATCCTCAACAACAAAGAGATAATGACGACAAACAGAGCGCTCGCGGGCTTCATAAAATGATCATTCGATATTTCATGTTACCGCCGGTAGGGACTTTCACCCTGCCCTGAGATAAACAATTTCACTATAACGCTAATAATCGGCAGGAGCAATCAGCAAAAATCAAATATGAAACCTGGCTCTCAATCATTTATGCTTTCTTCATAGGGTATTAAAATAGTGCCAATATCATTACGCTATAAAACACAATTACGTTATATATAAGGATGATCATCATGCTCGATCCAAAGAAAATTGAACAAATTGCTCGCCAACTCCACAACGCTATGCCAAAAGGTGTCAAAGAATTTGGTGATGATGTGGAAAAAAAATTGCGTGCTGTTCTGCAATCCCAGTTAAGTAAGTTAGATCTTGTTAACCGTGAAGAATTTGATGTGCAGACACAAGTCTTGTTGCGCACCCGTGAAAAATTGGCTGCAATGGAACAACGCTTGCATGAATTGGAAGCTCGTCTCGAAGAAGCAGATAAGAAAACACCGCAAGCTGAATAAGGTGGTGTGAGAGGAATGCCGTGAGGAAAATTGAGTAAGGAGATATGCCGCTATGCGTCAAAAAGCATAACGGCACACGATGCCAAACTTACTGGCTCTTAATGGATTTGATGATATTGGTCGTAGAAATACCATCTTCGAAGTTCAGTACCTTAACTTCGCCACCCGCAGCCCAAACCTCTTCACTACCGGCAATCTCTTCAGGCTTGTAATCGCCACCTTTGACCAAAATATTCGGCAGGATATCCGCGATTAAGCGCTGCGGTGTATCTTCTTCAAATGCCACAACCCAGTCCACAGATTCCAGCGCCGATAGCACTGTCATGCGCTGTTCCAACGGATTCACCGGACGGGTTTCCCCTTTCAGACGCTTGGTAGACGCATCACTATTAACGGCAACGATCAAACGATCACCCAATTTGCGCGCGTTAGACAAATATGAAACATGCCCCGCGTGGAGGATATCAAAACAACCATTCGTCATGACAATCCGTTCACCACGCTGACGCGCCTGTGCAACGGCTTCTTTCAGTTTGGCTTCACTCATTACGCCAAATCCGGTTTCTGCACGTCCACGCACTGCATTTTCCAGCTCAACCGGTGACACGGTGGAGGTTCCCAGTTTACCAACCACTACACCTGCTGCCGCATTGGCAAGGTAACAGGCTTCATTCAGCGGCTTGCCAGCGGCTAATGCCGTTGCCAATATACCTATCACCGTATCTCCTGCACCCGTGACATCAAAAACTTCCTGTGCCTGAGTTGGTAAATGCAGGGGCGGCTGCCCAACCCGCAATAAACTCATGCCTCGTTCAGAACGTGTGATCAACAGTGCTTGCAGTTCCAAATCCTGCACCAGCTTCGTGCCTTTCTGCACTAAATCATCATCATCCTTGCAGTGCCCGACAACGGCTTCAAATTCTGACATATTTGGCGTCAGCAATGTTGCGCCACGATAACGACTGAAATCGCTGCCTTTTGGATCGATCAGCACAGGAACATTGGCTTCGTTGGCGAGCTTAATCATGGCCTGAACCTGGTTTAGCGCTCCTTTAGCATAATCCGACAGCACTAGTGCGCCAATATGGGGCAAGGATTGCTGAATTTTTTCCAACAGCGGCTGGGCATCTACATTCTGGAAGCCTTCTTCAAAGTCCAGACGCAACAATTGCTGATTACGCGATAAAACACGCAGTTTCGTGATAGTTGGATGAGTTGGGACAGCAACAAAATCACATCGGACTTTCACACTGCTGAGTTTCTCACTCAATGCCCGCGCTGCATCATCAATGCCCGTCAAGCCAATCAAACGTGAATTCGCGCCCAATGAAGCAATGTTCATGGCTACGTTAGCCGCTCCTCCTGGGCGCTCTTCTATGGTTTCTACCTTAACCACAGGAACCGGTGCTTCCGGTGAAATGCGGCTAGTTGGACCATACCAGTAGCGATCTAACATAACATCGCCAACAACCAAAACACCTGCGCGGTGAAAATCGGGGAGTGTTACTTTCATCCCATACTCCAAGTATCAAAATAAACTGTTGCGGATATTACCATAACCAAACTCAGTGCCTGCAAACTCGATCAGGAAAAGCGGCTGCCTGAGATCATTGATACGTGAGGTCATTCTCTAACCATTTTTGCCAGCTATCACGTACCAATGCTTGCTGCTGACTAAAATGTTCAACTGAAACTCGACTGGATAACGCTTGCAACGCTAAATGATGTAATTCATCGCGCATGGTAATGTAAGCCTGTGTCAGCGCCATCGCCTCCTGCTCGTCCATAATATTATGCTGCGCCATTAATTCGAAAATTCGCACATTATCAGACCAGCGAGTCAGGTTGGCATTTTCTGATGCATAACGCAGCACCTGATATTGAGCAATAAATTCAATATCCGTGATCCCTCCTGGATCAGCTTTGAGATCAAATTGATCTTGCTGGTGGCTGCCCAAATGCCGATGCATTTTTTCTCGCATCTCACGCACCTGTTGGCGTAAAAGATCGGGATTACGGGGAAGGCATAATGTTTCACGGCGAATGCGTGCAAAATCACGGCGCATTTTCTCATCCCCAAAAACCATGCGTGCACGAACCAGCGCCTGGTGCTCCCAGGTCCATGCCTCATTTTTTTGGTAATCATCAAAGGACTCCAAGGTACTGACCAACATGCCCGACTCACCAGATGGCCGCAAACGGGCATCAACGTCATACAATATCCCCGATGCCGTTCGGGTACTGAACAAATGAAGGATGCGTTGAGCAAGGCGCAAATAAAATTGGCGAGCCTCAATGGAACGGGCGCCATCCGTCATTATCCCCATAGGGCAATCCAGCAAGAACACCAGATCCAAATCAGAGCCATAACCGAGTTCCCAGCCACCCAATTTGCCATAACCAATAATGGCAAATCCTAAGCCCTGCCGCTGGGATAAATGGGCAGGTGTGCCATAGCGTTTTACCATTTGGTTCCACGCCAGTCGCACAACTGCCTCAATAATGGCTTCCGCCAGATAAGTCAGGTGATCACTCACCTTCATCACAGGCAAGACACCCGCAATATCTTCTGCTGCGATCCGCAATAGTTGTGCCTGCTTAAATTGACGTAAGGCCTCCAGCAACTGCTCTTCATCATCCTCAGTGATCCGCAGCAAATATTGATGAAGCTCATCACGATAAGCTTCCATCGGCAATGGTTGATATAGCGATTTAGGATCGAGTAGCTCATCCAGCAACAACGGATGACGAGCAAGCTGGCTGGCGATCATTGGAGAGGCCGCACAGAGCCGGATAACATGGATCATGACCAGTTCTGATTCCAGCATCAGTTCCAGATAAGTCGTGCGACTGACAATACTGAGCAACAAGGAAGTAATCCGCTCTAAAACGATATCGGCATCTTGCCTGACTGCAATTTTTGCTAACAAACGTGGCATCAACTGGTCAAGTACATCCCTTCCCCGTGGACCAATGGTGCGCTTACTGACGTCCCGACGGAAAAGCGTCATGACATCAAGCATTTTCCAGACTTTTTCTTTATCAAGATGAGGAATCAACGCGCTAAGTTCATCTATATGCAAGGCTTCCTGCCAGAAGCTCTTAAACGGGATATGGCAGGCTTCTTCATTCTGCTCTTCTATTTCATCACCGATCAACTGTTGGAAAATACTTCGTACTGCACTCATTTTGCGTTCGGTTTCTGCCATTAATTCATCCCAATTGGCAAAATTCATCCCCCAAGAGAGACGGGCACGATCTAACTCATTATCGGGCAAAGTTTGCGTTTGTTGGTCATGAATAGATTGCAACAGGTTTTCAAGCCGCCGTAAAAACAGGTAACTTTCTTCAAGCTGCTTTAGTTTTTCCGTTGGCAGTAAAGCCAGGTCATTGATGGCCTTTAAGGTTGGCAATAATGAGCGGGATTGCAGACTCGGCTCCCTTCCCCCACGAATAAGCTGAAAAACCTGAGTGATAAACTCAATTTCACGAATTCCACCTGCGCCTAATTTAATATTATCTTTTAATCCCCGACGACGGACTTCCCGCTCAATCATGCCCTTCATATTGCGCAAGGATTGAATTGCACTGAAATCAATATAGCGGCGGAAAACAAACGGTCGCAACATCTGGCGCAGTTCCTGACAATAAACCTGATCATCATTGCCCAAAATGCGCGCTTTCACCAAAGCATAACGTTCCCAGTCACGTCCCTGTTCCTGATAATAATCTTCCAATGCCGGAAAACTGAATACCAAAGGTCCACTGTCACCAAATGGACGTAATCTCATATCAACACGATAAACAAATCCGTCTACGGTTGGTTGATCCAGCACCTTAATTAATTTCTGCCCTAATCGAGTAAAAAACTGAGAATTATCCATTTCTCGACGCCCACCTTGGGTTACGCCATTTTCTGGATAAGCAAAAATAAGGTCAATGTCAGAGGAAAAATTAAGCTCTCCGCCCCCCAATTTTCCCATGCCCAAAATTAGCAGCGGCTGAGTCATTCCAGCGCTATTAGTCGGCGTTCCCCAATCCTGACAACAACGCAGATAAAGCCAGTCACGGGCAGCGATAATCAAAGTTTCGGCCAACATGCTTAATTGCTGCAATGTCTGTTCTGTCGTACTGCTTTGCAATGCCTGCGACCATGCAATTCTGACCAAAATCCGATGGCGGAAAAAACGTAAACACCGCATCAAACCATTTTCATCATTGACCACCAGCAGCGCTTGTTCCAGCCAATGGGAATAATGTTGCCACTCTTCCGGTTGGGGGGGATTTTGGCGAATATCCTCTAACCATGCAGGATGTGATAACACGTTTTCTGCCACAAACTCACTCAATGACAGCACCGCCTGTTCATCAGGTGAAAAGGGCGCTAACGTTCCCTCTAATGGTGGAAGATTCGCAATAATATGCTGCAATTGTCGGGCTAAGGGTGATGAAAGTGGCCGCATAACTGTTTTTTCCTTATGACCGTATTTTTAAGAATAAAAGGGGATTATCGGGACTGAATCAGTAGCCATTGCATTAACGCCAACTTACATTGCAACCAAGATGCGCTGTAGCACAACGTTTCAGCTTCTGAACTGTTTATGGATAAAGCAGCCATTAATTCCGCCAATAAATCCAATATCGGTAAACATTCGGTCTGTCTTGCAGTCAATGTGATGATCCACTGCAAAACCTGCACTAATCCCGTTTTACCTTCTGGCAAGCCCGCCAGCCATCCTTCTTCTTGCTCCTGCCATTGCGCCAATATTTCAGGCAAAAGTACAGATAATGGCTGCTGCCATTCCAACTCTTTCGGTAATTTTGGTAATGTCTTATGGGATAAACCATGAACAAGCGCATATCCCCGTGCAGCCTTGCTTTTATTTGCTAAACGCAGGCCATTTTGTGATGCCAGTTTGTTTGCCAATGACAAAATATCGATAATATTTCCACTTTTTAGTTCCAGCTCAAATTCACAAATAGGTGATGTCTGATCTCCTGAATCTTTATTTCCAGACAAAATAGTTCCCTGATCCAGCACCACTTCAATTTCACTTTCTTCATAAGTCACAAGCCATTTTTCACGGTTAAAGTTGGTGCTGAATAATTCGGTCAATTGTGCCTGTAGATAGGCAAGATCGGTATTTTCAGGCCAGATATGAGCGGGAAACAGTGCCAGATTTAATTGAGGTTGGGGCAAAGGGATATTGAATTCAGGGCGTTGGTGTAACCCACTTATCACTTTACCCGCGGTTTTAATGGTCATCTCATAGTGCCCGTCAAAACCACGGATACGCAGCCCCATATCCCAACGTCGCAATTGATTATCTGGCGTCTCAAAATAAATATTAGTCAGGTGTTGTGGTGAAGTGTAATCATGAGGAAACTGAAATAACTGCTGGCGAACTGCCGGTATCGCATCAGGCTTCACAGACAGTTTCAATTCTATTTCTACAGAACTCATATTTTTTATTCCTCAATTGATATGACAGAATTTTTTCTTAATTCTGTTCACTTTTTCATTCACAGAAGAGAAAAATAAACCACAATAGGGTGTTATCTCAACAAACATCACTTTCACTTCACCAAAAAAAACCGCAAAAGGTTTGTATTCGGTCAGTTGATATAGCATTCATTCTGGTTTACTGATTGCACCAACAAACTTAACTCTTTACTATCCCTTAGGTAGTTTAAATTACGATTAATCCATACTTAATTGATCCATACACAGAGAACAGTTGAGCACAGCATGCAAAAACTACATCAATTATTTATCTTGTTATTGAGTTTTACTCTTCCGTTATCCGTACATGCTGAAGAAAAACGCTATGTTTCCGATGATTTATCAGCTTACATTCGTAGCGGCCCAAGCATTAAAAACCGTATTATTGGTTCATTAAATGCCGGCGAAGAAGTCACATTAATCAGCCCTAAATCAGATAATGGTTTCTTGCAAATTCAAGACAATAAAGGACGCATAAGTTGGATATTCGCAAGTGAGCTCAGCACCATTCCAAGCCTGCATGAGCGTCTTCCTGCAATGGAACAAGAGATCAAAGCACTGACTGAGAATCTGGCCGCCATTGACGATAAGTGGAATAAGCGTACCGCTGAATTACAGAACAAAGTGGCAAACAGCGATAAGATCATCAGTGATCTGAAAAAAGAGAATGTCCAGCTTCAGAATAAATTAATTGTGGCTGAAAAAAAGGTCGAAGTTGCCAATTTTCAGTTGGATGATAGACAAAGAGAGATCATCTTACAGTGGTTTGCTTATGGCGGTGGGGGTGCGGGGATTGGCCTGATTTTGGGGCTTATATTGCCACACATTATCCCTCGCCGGAAAAAGAAAGATCGTTGGATGAGCTGATTTAAGGAAACAAGAGTGAAAGTCTATTTGGTTGGCGGCGCTGTTCGCGATCAATTATTGGGTCTGCCCGTCACTGAACGGGACTGGGTTGTTGTTGGAAGCAATCCAAAGGAGCTGCTATCTCAGGGATATCAACAAGTTGGCAAGGATTTTCCTGTTTTCTTGCACCCCCAAACCCATGAAGAATATGCGCTGGCACGTACTGAAAGGAAATCAGGTCAGGGATATACCGGTTTTAGCTGTTATGCCGCCCCCGATGTGACACTGGAAGAAGATCTGCTGCGCCGTGATTTAACGATCAACGCTATTGCACAAACGCGTGAAGGTGCATTAATCGATCCTTATCATGGTACCAATGATCTCAAAAATCGTCTCTTGCGCCATGTCTCCCCTGCGTTTGCAGAAGATCCATTACGTGTGCTGCGTTTGGCTCGTTTTGCTGCTCGCTTTGCCCATCTGGGTTTTTCAATTGCCCCAGAGACGCAAGCGCTCATTACCGAGATGGTCGCAGGTGGTGAATTATCCTCATTAACTCCTGAGCGTGTCTGGCGAGAAACTGAAAAGGCACTCACTTCACAATCACCACAAGTCTACTTTCAGGTTCTGCGCGATTGTGGAGCATTGGCGGTACTCTTTCCTGAGATCGATAATCTGTTTGCTGTTCCTCTACTTGAATATGATGCAGGGCTTCATTCATTGCGAGTTTTGCAAATATCCACCCAATTGAGCGAAGAAATAGACACGCGCTTCGCCTCACTATGCAGCCATATCGAAATGATACCGCTGAAACAAATGTGCGAACGACTGCGCATTCCCAACTCGGCACGCGATTTAGCCACGATTGTGACGCAATATCACAATTGGGTACATACCGTAAAACAATTGCCTCCAGAAATCCTGCTAACCCTGTTTAATGCCGTGGATGCCTGGCGCAAACCGCAACGTATTGAACAACTACTTACCTGTAGCGAAGCAGACAACCGTGGATACCCAGGCGCAGAAACGTCACCCTATCCACAAGCTGATTATTTACGCAAAGTGTTTGCTATTGCCAGCCAAGTCAACGTCCAGGAAGTGATTGCCCGTGGATTTCAGGGTGCTGAGATTCGCACAGAATTAGAACGTCAACGACACATTGCCATCGCAGACTGGAAACAACAATCGATTGATTAAGTTTATCAATCAATTTAGCGTCCCAAGCGATTAATGACATTGGGACGCTGTTTTAATTAGCTCGCACTTCTCTCAATCACTACACCTACGCTTTTTGCGTGTGCAACCGCACCTGGTTTACTGACCTTAACTTTGACCCAAGGAGAATGAAATTGGTTCAGCAAGATGCCTGCCACTTCTTCTGCGACTCGTTCAACCAGCGCAAAACGTTGGCCTGACACATGATTAATAATCGCCTCACTCACCTTGGCATAATCCAGACAGTGTTCAACGTTATCACTGGAAGAGGCGAGTTTGTTGTCCCATCCCATTTCGATATCGAACACTAATTTCTGTTTAATTGTTTGTTCCCAGTCATAAACACCAATAGTGGTAATCACGGTTAATTCTTCAATAAATACGATATCCATCACTACCTTTTCCCCATTTTTCGGTTCGCCAGATACCACTTCCGACGAAATGTGCGTATTATCCATTGTTAGACTTAAGAAAACGACCCTTATTCATTGGAGATATCTTATGAGTGCAATCGCGCTTGGCATGATCATCTTCGCGTACTTATGTGGCTCCATATCCAGCGCGATATTGATCTGCCGCCTGGCAGGGCTTCCCGATCCCCGTCAGCATGGTTCCGGCAATCCTGGGGCAACAAATGTACTGCGCATTGGTGGTAAATGGGCGGCATTGGCAGTGCTGGTTTGCGATGTCCTAAAAGGACTAATACCGGTTTGGCTGGCATATAAACTCAACGTTTCCCCATTTTATTTAGGTATTACCGCCATTGCTGCCTGTCTGGGGCATATTTATCCCATCTTCTTCCATTTTAAGGGAGGGAAAGGCGTCGCAACCGCTTTTGGTGCCATTTCTGCCATCGGTTGGGATCTGATGGGGCTGATTTCAGGGACATGGCTGCTAACAGTACTGTTAAGCGGCTATTCCTCCTTGGGTGCCATCGTCAGTGCATTAATTGCACCTTTCTACGTCTGGTGGTTCAAACCTGAATTCACTTTTCCCGTTGCCATGCTGTCATGCCTGGTACTTTTACGTCATCACGATAATATTCAACGTCTATGGCGAGGACAAGAAAGTCGTATCTGGCAAAAATTGAAAAAGAAACAGGAAATGACTGATAAAGAGAAAATTCAAGCAACTAAAGAGCAGAATCAACAAGAAGACTGACGTAGAGAAAGCCTATGAATAATGAAAAGGCTGAGTAGCAAATAGCACTCAGCCCATATCAAACCATGTCTTTTATTATTTTTGCAAAGCAGGGAGATCTGCCAACGGCCAACGCGCTTTCACCGTTACGCCTAATTCACCAGCAGTACCTCCTTGCAAACGGATCATGCCAGCCAGCGCGATCATTGCGCCATTATCAGTACAGAACTCAGGTCGAGCGTAGAAGACTTCGCCTCCCAGCTTTTCCATCATTGCCTGCATTTTGGTACGCAATGTTCGGTTTGCGCTCACTCCACCTGCCATCACCAGACGTTTGAATCCAGTTTGTTCCAGCGCTCGTTTACACTTAATTGCCAATGTATCCACGACTGCATCTTCAAATGCGCGGGCAATATCCGCCTTAGTTTGCTCATCCTCAGCCGTATCATGACCATGAATGTTATTGCGGATCGTATTAGCTGCGAACGTTTTCAGGCCAGAGAAACTGAAATCCAACCCCGGACGATCAGTCATCGGACGCGGGAAGACAAAACGTCCCGCCTGCCCCTGCTGCGCCATACGGGCAAGCACTGGCCCACCTGGATAATCTAAACCAAGCAGCTTTGCTGTCTTATCAAAAGCTTCACCAGCGGCATCGTCAATGGATTCGCCCAACAGTTTGTATTCACCGATACCCGTCACACTAATAAGCTGGGTATGACCGCCTGAAACCAGTAAGGCAACAAAAGGAAACTCAGGGCTGTTTTCTTCCAGCATCGGTGCCAGCAAATGGCCTTCCATATGATGCACGGGAATAGCAGGTACATCCCACGCGAATGCCAGTGAACGCCCAATCGTTGCCCCAACCAGCAATGCACCAACCAATCCCGGCCCGGCTGTGTAAGCAACGGCATCAATGTCTTTATTCGTCAGACCGGCTTCCTGCAAAGCGGCCTGAATCAAAGGAACCGTTTTACGAATGTGATCACGGGACGCCAGTTCAGGCACAACACCGCCATAATCAGCATGTAGCTTAACCTGACTGTATAATTGATTGGCTAATAGACCGGTTTGATCGTCATAAATTGCGATTCCGGTTTCATCGCAGGACGTTTCTATACCTAAAACTCGCATTGCACTATTCGTCTCGTTATCTTACGTCTCGTTGTTTGATCATATACATTCGCATTCCTTTCAACGCGCAACAGTGTAACACCATCTATTGCTAAATTCTCTGCCGGCACACTTTCCATATCAACATTCTCGCCACTGCGTCCATTACATACTGGCTATTTTTTCTGTTTAGTCTATAATCAATGCCCTACTTGAATTTTCTGTGTGGTTAATGTTAATAACGCCAACACCAAGCTGTTTGTTTTGCGTACAAAAAAGCAGCCAGTAACCCGTGGCGTTATCGGTTTCAATTTTCCTCGGCACTTTACAAGGCCGTGTTCATTGAAGTAAAATTCCGCACCATTTTAAAGACGGCTGGCACTATCCCGCCAGCGACAAACCCGATTTCTATTGAGGTGAGAGGCACATGCCAGTAATTAAAGTACGTGAAAACGAGCCATTTGACGTAGCACTGCGTCGCTTCAAGCGTTCTTGCGAGAAAGCAGGCGTATTAGCAGAAGTTCGTCGTCGTGAATTCTATGAAAAACCAACGACTGAGCGCAAACGCGCTAAAGCTTCCGCTGTTAAGCGTCATGCTAAGAAGCTAGCTCGCGAAAACGCACGCCGCACTCGTTTGTACTAATCTTCGCGGTCAGTCCGCTTAGTGATTGTATTAACAAACTACTGCAGTTAAAGGCCGTGCTTTCCCAAAGGAAGCGCGGCTTATTCTCGTTCATCAACAGGCGAAAAAGGGCTTATGGCTGGACGAATTCCACGCGCATTTATCAATGACTTATTAGCAAGAACCGATATCATTGATTTGATCGATGTCAGGGTGCCTTTGAAAAAAAAAGGTAAAAACCATCAAGCGTGCTGTCCTTTTCATAACGAAAAAACCCCTTCATTCACTGTTAATGGTGATAAGCAGTTTTACCATTGCTTCGGTTGCGGAGCGCATGGCAATGCCATTGATTTTTTAATAAATTATGACAGGTTAGATTTTGTCGAATCCATCGAAGAACTGGCAGCCATGCATGGGCTGGAAGTTCCCTACGAAGCAGGTTCCGGCAGTAGTCAAATCGAACGTCACCAAAGGCAAAACCTTTACCAGCTAATGGAGAAGCTCAATAGCTTCTATCAGCATTCACTGAATGCTCCCAGCGCCCAATCAGCCCGACAATATTTGGCGCAACGTGGGCTTAGTGAAGAGATCATCCAGCGTTTCGCCATTGGTTTTGCGCCTGCGGGATGGGATAACGCCTTAAAACGGTTTGCCCATAATGCGGAAGATCGCAAACAGCTAAACGATGCAGGAATGCTGGTCACGAACGACAATGGCCGTACTTATGATCGTTTCCGCGAGCGAGTGATGTTCCCCATTCGCGATCGTCGTGGGCGGGTAATTGCATTCGGCGGCCGAGTGCTGGGAAATGAGCTTCCCAAGTACCTGAATTCGCCGGAAACAGAAATTTTTCATAAAGGTCGCCAGTTATATGGCCTTTATGAGGCACAACAAAACCACAATAGCCTGACCAAGCTATTGGTGGTTGAAGGTTATATGGATGTTGTTGCGCTAGCCCAATTTGGCATTGACTATGCCGTGGCTTCACTGGGAACGTCCACGACAGCCGAACACGTTCAGTTACTTTTCAGGACAACCGATAATGTCATCTGTTGTTACGATGGTGACCGTGCAGGCCGTGATGCCGCATGGCGTACATTGGAAACGGCGCTACCTTATCTGAATGATGGGCGGCAATTACGTTTTATGTTCTTGCCTGATGGCGAAGATCCTGATTCATTGATTCGCAAAGAAGGGCAGGAAACATTCGAGCAGAGAATGGAAAAGGCATTCACCTTATCTGCGTTTTTGTTCGAATCACTATTGCCGCAGGTTGATTTAAGTAACCCAGAAGGAACGACTAAGCTCAGTTCGCTAGCTATGCCACTGATCAGTCAAATCCCAGGGGAAACACTGCGACTCTACTTGCTTAAAGAGCTTGGAAACCTGTTAGGTACGCCTGATACAACACAGTTGGAACGATTTTTAGCAAAACTTGTCAAAAAAGATACCAATACTTATCAAGCGCTAAAACTGAAACCAACAACAATGCGCATACTGATCGCATTGCTGGTACAGAATCCGCATTTAGCGACATTAGTTCCCCCATTACAGGGAATGTTTTCTACTCAGATAGCAGGATTGCCATTATTCATAGAGCTTGTTGACACGTGCCTCGCACAACCAGGTTTAACCACCGGACAACTGCTGGAGCAATATCGCGATAATAAGTACGCTAAACAGCTTGAAAAACTCGCTGCATGGAACGATATACAAATAGAAGAGATTGCTGAAAAGACTTTCAGCGATGCACTGAGCCATCTTTTTGCGTCAGCACTTGATGAACGTTTTAATTTTCTAATGGCTAAAGAGAGAACGGAAGGCTTAACACCAGAAGAGCGCGAAGAAGTCCGGTTAATTACAGTATCTGGTGCAAGGAAATAAGAATCTGTCTCAGCAAAGCTATATCACTTCAAGATTATATTAACTTGGAGGTTATACTATTTGGCTTATTTATATAGGTTTATCTCCTTAAAAATATAGCTTGGTGAAACAGGTTTTACACCAAAACCTAAAATCACAGACACAGAATTCACGGCTTAGATGCCGCATTAGGTAGGGCAGGTAACCCTACAATTGCCGCAATTGAGGGCAGCGGCAATACTCTGAAAACGCCCCTAAATATTATTGTTGGCATATTTGTTTCGCCGACCGACACCAACCAATACTCTGAAGTGTGGATACCGTCTTATGGAGCAAAACCCGCAGTCACAGCTAAAGCTACTTGTCACCAAAGGTAAGGAGCAAGGCTATCTGACCTATGCTGAGGTCAATGACCATCTGCCGGAAGATATCGTCGATTCTGATCAGATAGAAGATATCATCCAAATGATCAATGACATGGGCATCCAGGTAATGGAAGAAGCACCTGATGCCGATGATCTCATGTTGGCAGAAAACACAAACGACACAGATGAAGACGCAGTGGAAGCGGCTGCGCAAGTGCTATCTAGTGTTGAGTCAGAAATCGGTCGTACCACCGATCCGGTTCGCATGTACATGCGCGAAATGGGTACGGTTGAACTCTTGACGCGTGAAGGTGAGATTGACATTGCAAAGCGCATTGAAGATGGCATTAACCAAGTGCAGTGCTCCGTTGCTGAATACCCTGAAGCGATTACTTACCTGCTGGAACAGTACGACCGTGTTGAATCCGGCGAGAGCCGTCTGTCCGATTTGATCACGGGTTTCGTTGATCCTAACGCAGAAGAAGATCTTGCCCCAACCGCCACTCACGTTGGTTCAGAGCTTCCTCAGGAAGAACTTGACGACGATGATGACGATGATGAAGAAGATAGCGATGATGATACTGACAGCGAAGAAGATAACAGCATCGATCCGGAACTCGCTCGCCAGAAATTTTCAGAACTACGTGAACAGCATGAACTGACTCGTCAGGCGATTAAGACTCACGGTCGTAGTCATCCTAATTCCGCAGCAGAAATCTTAACGTTATCTGAAGTATTTAAACAGTTCCGCCTGGTACCAAAGCAGTTTGATCATCTGGTTAACAACATGCGTTCCATGATGGATCGCGTACGTCTTCAAGAGCGCCAGATCATGAAGATGTGTGTTGAACAGTGCAAAATGCCGAAGAAAATCTTCATCACGTTGTTCTCTGGCAATGAGACCACTGATACATGGTTCACCGCTGCAAAAGCAATGAACAAACCATGGTCTGATAAATTGCTGGAAGTTGAAGAAGAAATTATGCGTAGCCTGCAAAAGTTACGCCAGATCGAAGAAGAGACAGGCCTGACTATTGAACAGGTCAAAGACATCAACCGTCGCATGTCAATCGGTGAAGCGAAAGCCCGCCGTGCGAAAAAAGAGATGGTTGAGGCCAACCTGCGTCTGGTTATTTCGATTGCGAAGAAATATACCAACCGCGGCTTGCAATTCCTCGATTTGATTCAGGAAGGTAATATCGGTTTGATGAAAGCGGTTGATAAATTTGAATACCGTCGTGGTTACAAATTTTCAACCTACGCGACATGGTGGATCCGTCAGGCAATCACACGTTCTATCGCAGATCAGGCACGTACCATCCGTATCCCAGTACATATGATTGAGACTATCAACAAACTCAATCGTATTTCCCGCCAGATGTTGCAGGAAATGGGTCGTGAGCCTTCACCGGAAGAGCTGGCAGAACGAATGATGATGCCTGAAGACAAGATCCGCAAAGTCCTGAAAATTGCCAAAGAGCCAATCTCCATGGAAACCCCTGTGGGTGATGATGAAGATTCACATCTGGGCGATTTCATCGAGGATACCACGCTCGAACTGCCGCTGGATTCAGCTACGTCAGAAAGCCTGCGCGCAGCAACTCACGATGTGCTGGCAGGTTTGACTGCACGTGAAGCGAAAGTTCTGCGTATGCGTTTTGGTATCGATATGAACACTGACCATACTCTGGAAGAAGTGGGTAAACAATTTGATGTAACCCGCGAACGTATTCGTCAAATCGAAGCAAAAGCACTACGTAAACTACGCCATCCGAGCCGTTCCGAAGTACTGCGCAGCTTCCTTGATGACTAATCATCAAACTTGAGATAAACCTGAAAAGCGTCTGTTACAGCAGACGCTTTTTCATTATTAGCGGCTAAATCCCTGATATTCAAACAATGGCTGAAACCCAATACGCCTGTACAACCCATTACCATAGCGAGAGGCATCTAAATAGCACGCAGTTGCACCATCTTGCTTAACTTTATTCAGCACATGATTGATCAAGGCAAAAGCATATCCTCTTCCCTGTTTTTCCACCACAGTACTAATATCATCAAGACGAACAAAATTATTTAATCTTGATAGCGTTAAAGAGCTGACCGGCAGCTCATCAATATATAAGGCATAATGTTGCAAATTTTTTCCTGCATCCAAAGCCACCTGATGGCATTTTTGGTATTGTCCAGAAATAGCATCATCTGACTCAAATGCACTTTCTACCGGAATTGCCCAATCATCCAAACAGTGGTCAACACACCGAATGTCATATTCCATAACTGAGACTGTATTTATCTGCCAATTCACCAAATCAAGTTGCATGGCTGTAGTTATGCTATCAGCATCCCACACAAATCCAGCCTGCTGCATCACCACTAAAAGTTGATTATCTGGCTCTACAGTAACAATCGCAAAAGGAACATAAGTTTTCTCTTCCAGTAATCGAATCCCCTGTTGTAAATCTCCAGCAGTCTGTTCATTAACATCAATCACCAACAAAAAATTCAATGAATGCGTTTCAACACCTGTCACATAGACTCGAACACTTTCACTAATATGTTGGGACATTTGGCTAATAGACGAAAAAAAGTCATCTTCTATTTGGTGATGACACCAAATAGCAGCCGATAGCTGCTGTTTTTTCATATTTATTTACCAAAAATTTTTTAGAAAGTATAAAAACGGCGGAAAATCAATGAAAAACACAAAACGGAGTTAACAGGATTTTCTTGACCACATTATGGCCATGGGGCAAAAAACAACCAGAAATATTTGTTATAAAAGCAACCAATATTACTAAAAAGGATTTCAGATTACTTCCAATCGGCTGAAATACGTTAAAAGATACTGATTATTGTATATAAAACACGCATATGAATTTTGGGGACTAGACCTAGCACCAAACTGTACCGTATAATCCTCCCAGTTCAAAGGCCCCTTAGCTCAGTGGTTAGAGCAGGCGACTCATAATCGCTTGGTCGCTGGTTCAAGTCCAGCAGGGGCCACCAAATTTTAGCTGTTAAATCAGCACATTAAGCCACTTTTAGACAAGTGGCTTTTTTGTATCTGTGAGACAGTGTCGCAAAAGTGTCGCACGAGATTTTTTAGCGACACCACTCTCTGAATGAAAACACACTAACTCGCTTCAATTATCTTCGAGGTCACTGATTCAATGACCCCAGATATTTTGCTGAATTAGAGGGCTATTATCATTCTCAACATGTAAGTAGTGGCAAAACGAAAGCTCGAATTTAAATGGTTGGCTTGGACATTGAGAATTACTACATAATGCAAGAACTTCGGATCTTTCTCGATGGTAATATTTAACACCTACAATATTGGCGGGCTTTTCACAGTATGGGCAAATGATGGCCTTCTCCAGAGAAGCAGTGTTCTTTTTGCTTATATAACTACCAGTCTTTCTAATTGCTGGTAAAACCTCACTAGTAACCCACTTACGAAAACGATGAGGCAGCGTTCCTCTTCTTACAGCATCACGACAACGGATTACCAGAAAATACATTCCTGATTCATTGATGATGTTTACTTTTTGCTTCCCGCTAAGGGTGTCGGTTAAAGCGACACCCTTTTCATCGTCATCAAGTTTTGCGATGGCATCCCTGCTATTTTTGATTTTCAATGCATCACATATATCTTGAGCAACAAACCAAGTGTTGCCATTTTTAGTCAATGTGCGTACTGGCTGATTTTCGAACATGAATGCGGTTACTGAGAGGTTGGTCATTTCTGACTCCTTACTTTTTTTCGAAGTTACCACTATCGTAGTGGTGCCGGGAGGTTCGAAACGGCAGTAAGAGCCGCGGACTTATTTCCCTTTCGGGTGTTGTATTAGTCGCCCTCCCGACTTTGATCGGGGGAGTGATAGCTAGATGCTGTCGTCATGAAATTTTCAGCCAAAGAACAAAGCAACGGATTTGCACAGCGGCAAGAAAAGACGCACTATTTTTTGCATAGCGAGTGGCTAT
>NZ_MKGQ01000023.1 GCF_001908105.1 Xenorhabdus eapokensis | reverse complement strand
AGGTTTTTCTCATTCCAGCAGGTCACTTATATAGGCACTTATCTTATTTGGGCGGACAGAATACAGGAAAAACAATTACGTTCAAAAAAGATTCCGAATAGGCTCTTAGATATTTCCAAGAAAGGTGTGAACGAAGAATACCTGCTGATTGATAAAAAATACCTCACGTCAGGTGCCTGGGAACTCCATGTCCGTGTCACACACGGTAACTGCCGCTGGAATCCTTTATATCGTCTTTTCCCTGTCCAAAGCCAGCGACAAAAGTCTTGTTTAATCCAATTAGGAGAGCAGTAATGGCTCTAAATTTGATGTCCCAGAATAGGAAAAAATATACCGTCCTCAATTACGACCAACTGAATGAGAAAGGGCTAAAAAAGCTGACGACCGCCCTTGCCAGTGCTGATTGTCAAATAGTAAAACTGGAGGGCGCGGAAACCGCCAGAAAGAAAGACGGTATTCCGACTAAAACCTTTTCCCTTCACACCGAAGACGGCCAGGAAATGGCAATTCAGGTCAACAATACCGGCGACATTTCAGCGGTGAAATTAAACGGGAAAATTATTCCGTTCACCTCCCCCAGCAACATTCCCGATCTGGCCCGTCAGATAGCAGCCGCCTTCAAAGCCGCAGCACCGGCCTTCGCCAGTTCATTAGCCAAAAAGTTGGCAAATGCGAACAGGGACGACGCCAAAAAGAGTAAAACACCGGCGGTGAAATCCAATGCACAACGCTTGCAGGAAGCAAAAGAAAAAGCCCATGGTTTTGAAGCCGACATTGCAAAGTTAAATCGCACCCTTTCTCAACACCAAGACACCCTGTCAAAAACAGAATCCGAATTAGAAAATACACGTACCGCTCTTAAATCAGAGCAAGCAACGACCCGAAAACTGAAAGAAGAACAGGCTCTGGTGAAAGAGAAATACTATGCTGACTAATTATTCTGTAAAAAATGCTATTCGTGTCATCGATAAAATTGATTTTATGCTCAATACGCCAACAGACACCCAGTTCAGTGAGCTTTTTAAAGGCTCCGGAGCTGATTTAATGCTGGAAAGTGTGTCACTGGATGAAATCGAACACGGCTACTTAGGCCATGAATGCGTATCAAGTGACACGGCCATGTTCGAGAGCATTACAACCACCCGAATGCGTTTATCACAAACCATGAGAGCCTTTATCCGCAAATTGAATCAGGGATTGTCAGGCACCGGCATTTTAGCCGGTACGAATGATACCGGTGACACAGAGAACGGAATGCCGTCTATTGGTGGTGCTGAAATCGGCCGTGTCCGTCGAGTCGGTAATATTCCGGTGATGGCCGCGAAAATCCCTCTGTCAGACGGACAAAGCGTTTCTGTCATTTTCCACAGCCCCACCAGCGGCAACGGACGCATCCAGAATGAGGATGTGCTCACCGCATTTCGTTTTTTGCTGAACAAACGGGATGTTTCTCACGTCGTCGCGCCGATGAACGGACGTGATATTTCACTGCCCCAAGTGTGCCAGTCACTATCAAACCTGATCGAACGCAACTCTGGTAAGTTTCAACGGCAAGCCGCCAATGCCGCCAAAATAAAAGCCGATATTGATGCAGAATTGGAGCGGGCTGACGCACTGGAACAGCAAAAAGTGGCATTAATCGAAAAATGTGATCAGTTAAAAACAAGAATAGATCACAAACAATCTGAATGCGATCAACTACGACGCCGTTTATATCAACAGATTGATATTAACGATAAGTTGCGCAATCAGTTACAGAAGATGCAGGCCGAACAAGAAAATCTAAAAACGCAAAAAAAAGATGAGAATTCCATCAGCACCCCAGCCAATGATACGGGCAAAACTGAGGACGGAACCCACGCAGTAGACAAGGCCGCGTCAGATGCGATCACCTTCCTGAAATCCGTATTAAGCCTCGAAAGTAATAATATTCAAGCACTGTCGGAAATCCGGACGCAAACCCGTGCCGCCATTGCCGCGCTCAATGCAGCCACGGTTTACGAAGAAAATTCAGGGCTGGTCACCGATGCAGTGAACCATCTGTCAGGGCTTCTGGCGGCCGTAGCCAAATCAGCAATGGCAGGGGGCAAGTAATCATGAATTTGTCCCCGCTTGAGATTCTTGACCTTCAGGATCAGCTATCAGACTTGTTAGGCCAACTGGTGACGGCTGATCCGTTAACCCAGCTGGATATCCAGGATGAAATCACCGCAATCATGAAGAAGTTAGGCTATGGTTTATCGCCAGTGCCTGAAACCTCCACAGATGATACGACACCCGATCTGGAACAGACCACCACAGAGATTCCCCAGATTGTGACAGACTATCTGGCCGGTAAATTCGTAAAACAAAATACGGATGCGTTTATTGCCACCCTTGAACACCTTGAACCCTATGTGACGACATTTATCACCATGCCCCAAGTGTGCGACGGCGCAAATATCTGGTGGGAAAAAACGGGCAAGCAGTTAGCGGCCTGATAACAACATAAGAGAGCCACTGGCACCAAACCATTCGGGTAATGAATGCTTATGACACACACTTTAGCCACTGTTCAGCAGCAGCCTAGCACAGCGATAGCAAATGCCGTCAGCAAGCCAGAATATGGCCGCGTATCCTACGTGAGCACCATCCGTGGGAATAAGGTCAAAACCGCCTTTAATATCGTGGAAGCCTCAGACCTTACCATATCCAATCATTTGAGTGGTCGGATAAACGAAGCGTACCCACAGTCACTACAACCACGGGATCGAACGTGCTTCATCAGTCAATTGCAAGTAAACGCCATTGCAAAAAATTTACAGCCAGAACAGCTTGCTGATTCAGCGTTATCCGGCGAGGGTTCCCCCATCACTGGTCGTGATCATATAGTTGAGTCAGGTAATGGACGCAGTATGGGGATTGTGAAGGCTTACGCTAGCGGGAATGCAGATGCTTACAAAGACTATCTGATCCAAAATGCCACTGAATACGGGTTAAACCGCACACTAATTGCAGACATGGAGCGTCCCGTGCTTATTCGTGTTCGTCTTGATGAAGTGGATCGCGCCCAATTCGCCAGAGACAGCAACTGGCCGGATACTCAGAATACGGATGAAAACAGGGTGACAGGATTCTTTGAAAGTGCACCAGTCGGTAATACTGGCGTTTTCAGACAGGCCAAATCGATACGAGAATTGATCCGAAACATTCGAGGTATTACAGAACGCAACAGCGGTACATTGGGCAAATGGGTTGGTCAGCAACTCAGCGAAATTATTACAGGACATGTCCCCGTCAATACCGGCCTTCAGATCATCAAATCCGTGATCGGGAAATCGAAAACGGAATTTCAGCAAAATATCCATTACATGGATTTGTTTACTGGCAGTTTTACCGAGGTATTCAACATAAAGAACACGTATGTGTTTAGGGAAGAGTTTATAAAAAAAGTTATTTTTGATGGCAAGGGCTTTGATATCAAAGCCAATATTGCCGCATATCTGTCTGCCAATACCCCAATTGATCGCTATAAGTCCGCAAATGCCTTGCTTGATTCAATCAAACCCTTCTTTGAGAAGAAGCGAGGCGACTTATTTTGTGGCTGGTCAGGCAGTATCATGATACAAATTTTATCCGATTCTTATCAATTTCCTAAATTTAATGAACTGACTAGGGACGCAAAAACAGTACCCAATGAATTAACCCTCTCGCCAGAAGCAGCGGAATCAGCTCACCAGCAAATCATTACAGCAGGTAAGGCCATGATGCCGAATTTTGATAAAGCACTTGATACTGAGCGGGCAGCTATCAGAGATACGGTCGTGACCGCCAGATTTAAAACGCAGCTGGCAGGAACGGGTTTATATGAACGAGGTGTTGATCGTATCGTCACTGCCTTGGAAAATTCACGTATGGGGTATGGGAGCTGCAACGGTGATGGATATCAGCAAGTGCTGAATTCCGTCTATGGGGGAATACGTGACAATATATCGTCATTAATCACTCCATTGCTTGAGCCAACCCATCAGCGCCTCAACGATATTGTGACTACGTTAACTGAACTGAGTCCGACAACAAAAACAGACGCAGAAACGTGGATTAAAGGTATTAAAATATCAAAGACCCTGATCAACCGTTATGATGCTCACTACGGGTCTGGGGTGTTCAAATCTGACCTGATATGGGCATATCGTCTCGCGGCTGGACGCCTTTCAACTTTAAAAGAAATCAAACTAAAAAGCTCTGGCCGATCTTCAGCCAATGAGTCAGGCACTATCTCACTGAACCCTCAGTCGCCAAGGGCAACACTTGCCCATGAATTAGGGCACCATTTTGAGTTCTCTAATCCAAAGCTCCTGGAAGTGGTCAAAATTTTTCTCGATACCCATAAAATGGACGATGGCCGACCGTCACTCATCCGGTTGAGTGATGCGACGGGAAACAATGGATTCCGGCAAGATGAAATTGCTATTCGTGATAGTCTGTCTTCTCCGTACATTGGAAAAATTTATGCCCGCAGCGGTAGGGTTGAACATATTACAGCCTCAGAAGTGTTCTCAAGTGCATTTGAATACCTCTTTGACAAAAAAAATGGGGCGGTATCTATGCTGAACAATGACGGTTTGATTGAATTTGCGATAGGCGCAATCAAGGGAGTTTACGATGGGCTATATTAATTTTTCCAAAGACAATATATCAGGGGAAATTACCTTTGAAACGGATGTCTTTGATGAGGTGAGTACTTTCACTGTGAACGGCAGTTGGAATAAATCCCAACTGGTGGCAGAGATAAACAGTCTGGTGTCTGATTTGCCTGCCCATTCAGGATTAGCAAGCTGTTCAGCGGATCAATCCAGTCCAGAAGATATCTATTCCGTATTGAATGTCATGGGATTTAATCTCTATTTGCCGTTTGAATGGGAAGAATACCTAGCGGAAATCGCACAGGAAGAAGAACAGGCTGAACATTTTGGGGTATGTTTTTAACATTCAGTATTGCAGGTTCAACAGGTCAAAAATAAAAAGGGCGATTAAAGCCCTTTTTAACCCACATGAGAGTAGCCACCCAATAGGTAACTGATGTTCAAAATTTTAACGCATCGTTAGCTGTGGTGGAAGGTATGACAGTAGAAAATATCAGGAAAAAAGACGAACCTAAATGGATCAAAGAAGGGTACAAATATATTGGTGTGCATGAAATTAAAGGTGATCAGCATCATCCCAATATTTTGCAATGGTGGAAAGATATCAAGCGCGGCGGTATTCGTGATGATGAAACACCGTGGTGTGCTGCCTATGTGGGGGCCATGTTCGAGCGTGTTGGCATTCGATCAAGCCGGTTTGAATCGGCAAGATCGTATCTTGAGTGGGGAATGCCGTTAAAAGAGCCTTATTATGGCTGTGTGGCGGTTTTCACCCGTACAGGAGGGGGACACGTAGGCTTTGTGGTTGGCGTGGCTGAGAATGGCGATTTGATGGTTTTAGGTGGTAATCAGTCCGATGAAGTGAATATCCGATCCTTTCCTCGATCCAGAGTGAGTGGTTATCGCTGGCCTATAGGTGAATCGGTAGGTTGTAGATTGCTTTCTGTCATGATCGCTAATCGATCAGAGAGTGAAGCGTAAGTAGTATTGATAAACTTATTTCGCTCATCTATAAAAATAAGATGAACGAAATAAGTTAAGTTCAGAAGTGATGTGATCAAGAGACAGGCATTAAGCGGCCTCTGTTCCGTGTTGATTCCCTTTAGTCCAGAATCAATTGGCTAGGTCTACACTCATAAAGTGCCGCTAATTTTTCCAATGTGGCTTGGCGTGGGCGGTCTGCCTTTTCAAACTGAGAAACTGCGGCTTGTTTTATGCCAAGTCTTTCGGCGACTTCTGTTTGTGACAAACCGCGATATATACGCCATGCGGCATGAAGCGTGATCTTGTTATCAACCATGATGCTAATCACTTCATGAGGAATAGTTTCATCGTCATTATTACCTTTGAGGTAAGGGATACTGACATAATCTTCATCACGATCCAGCGCTGCAAGTAAGCGTTCATACTCCGCAATAGGAAGTACGACAGCTTGCTTGTTGCCGTTTTCATCTGTAATAAACTGGATACCAGCCATAATTATCTCCAATATTGTATTGGCCCTTACGCGAATAGAGGAAAAAGCAGGCGGGAGTCCCCGCCATGCCAGTCAATATGTATTTGTTTGTCTCCGCTTAACTTCATGCACCTCTAAAATCTTTGGTTCATTACCTGAAAGCTCAAACAGAATGCGGTAATCACCCACCCTCAATCTGTATTTCGCTTTTGTTCCCTCTAATTTTTTTATATCCAAATCCACAAGCGGGAAACCAGTCAGTAGGCCAACTTTATTTTTGATTGCTTTCTGGTATCTCGTGTCGATTCGGATTAGCTGCTTGGTTGCCGCTTTCGACCAAATCACTTTGACCATCATTTCCCCTATTTTTAAAGAGCATCTCCGTTTTCAGGATGAATGAAATATAAGTCATTACACTTATAATGTCAATATAATACTTATAATTATATAAGCCTTTTTATAAGGAAATAGTAATTATAATTAGTAACTCTACAAATGAGTGCGGGTGCCATGTTCGAGCGTGTTGGCATTCGATCAAACTTTAAAACAAAACGGTGAAACCGTCTTTGCTTGTTCTTCTTTCTTTTTCTAGATCTTAAGATCATATATAGATCTTAAGATCTTTATTTTCATTTTCTTTTCTATTTCCCTTTCTTTTCTATGCTTTTAACTTACTGTTTTTAAATTAAAAGAAAGTTTATATGCGGACAGATTTACGGTGATACGTGGACAGATTTACGGTGATACGTGGACGGATTTACGGTGATGCGTGGACAGATTTACGGTGATGCGTGGACAGATTTACGGTGATACGTGGACAGATTTACGGTGGTATACGTGGACAGATTTACGGTGATACGTGGACAGATTTATTGTGGATAAAATAAGTTATCCACAGCATGAATTGATCTGCCATACTAGATTTAGTTGTTTATTAGCTATAAAAATCACATAAGTGGACAGATTTACTGTATTTAAGTATATGAAAAATAATTATTTTTACTCTCTCGTGAAATGAAGTTTATGATCCATACGAAAAAACGAGATGAAAAAATTAATTTTTAGTAATTAATTGAAAATATTTAATATTATTTTTATATGTGGACACTTTTACCAAGTGATTATATTGATTTAGATCACTTTTTTTATAGGTGGACATAATAATAATTGATGCCACATCTAGTATGTTCTAAACTCAAACCATAATTTATATAAGCAATTAATTTAGGGGGTTTGATGTCTAGCGATGTTAAGTCATCCACTCATTTAAATGTAGGCAATTCTTTGATTGTTCAAGGGAATCAGCTTATAGAAGGCTCATATGACATATCATTATCTGAAATGCGTTTACTCTATATGGCATTAAATCAGGTTGAGCCGTTGAAGCCCATGCCTCAGAAAGAGTATGTTTTAAAAGCGCGAGATTATCAGAGCCAATATGGATTGGATCTAACAAATTGCTATAAACAACTTCGTGATGCTGCTGATAGTTTGGCTAGGAAACCTATCATAACGTATGAATGGAACGAAAAAAAGAAACGAATTGATAAGGTACAAAGATTCTGGTTTGAAAAGTTAAGTTACAGCGCTAGTGAAAAAAGTGATAGCGATGTATTGGTTAAATTTTCGGGATCAGTTAGTCAATATCTATATGAATTAAAAAATGAATTTACCGCATTTAATATAGAAAATATTGCTAGATTGGATTCACCATTTTCATTTCGTCTGTACTCATGGTTGAGTAAGTATAGGAATTTAAATAAACATAAAAATGCAAATGGATTAATATCTACAGATCCATTTGAAATAGTATGGATGAAAGAAAGAGTCGGATTGATTGATTCTTATAATGATTATCGTGATTTTAAAAAAAGAGTTTTGGAGCCTGCTATAGTATCGATCAATGCAAATACTGATTTAAGTGTCACTTATGAACAAGTGAAAACAGGACGCTGGATAACTGCTATTACTTTTCACTTTATATGTGATAAAGATGGAGCCATTTCTGTTAAGCCAGCTAGACCACGTTTACCAAGACGACCTAGAGTGATAAAAGGCAGTGATGCTGAAGGAATTTGGGCTAGGAGATGTATAGAGGCTTTAAATGACTATCGTAAGAAATTAAAAAAATACGATAAAAACATGGAATTGCTTGTTGCAGATTTAACCAAACTTTTGAGTTATTATAAGATAATCGGAGATAAATTATCTGTGGAAAAAATAGACAATTTAATAGCATCAAGAAAAAAAAGAAGTAACAAGAAAAAACAATAAAGTTATATGGCTGAGTAAAATCAAGTATACCTAAATGGATAGATGGAAAAAATTAGGGCAGGATACTGCCCTAATATACGAATAAGAGTGAATTATTTCTTTTCTTCCCAGTTCTGCCATAAAAACCTCACAATAAGACCTGTTAACAAGTCTCTTTTTTTGTAATTTTTGTGCACTGGCACCTATTTTGTTTCGAACTCTATTAATAACAAACAGTGATTCAATAGACTTAGTTTTTGTTCCAGGGATATTACTACTTAATTCGCCAGACCAGATGCAATCAAAATCATCTGGAGCTGTATATTCACTAACAAAAACTATGCATTTATCAGATAACTTGCGAACCCATTCCCAAAATTCAATTGAGTCAAATGAATTCTGATACCCTGTAGTATTTACGTATGGAGGATCGCAATAAACGACAGCGCCATCTGGTATATCCAATTCCTTGTAATTGCAATGCCGCAATGTTACTCCCTCTAATTTAGTCAACTGTCGCTGAACGTTGTTGATAGCCTCTGATTGATAATCACGAAGACCTAATTTAGTCTGGGTTACTCCTGCATATCCAGCAAACCATTTACCCGCATAGCTACAATTAAACCCAACCCAACCAGTTAAATGAGGTGTTTCAGTTTTATTGTTTTTTATTTCATAATACTGTTTTCTTGATACTAATGTTGGTGGTTTCCATCCAGATAACAAAGCCTTCCACATTTCAATCAAATATTCATTGTTATCAGCAGCAATAATCATACCAGTATGAAGATTATTTATGTGACTAACCATATTCATCCCTCCTGCAAAGGGTTCAACATAAACAACATCTGTTGTTAAATGATCTAGAATGAATGGCGCAATATATTTTGCTATGCGCGCTTTACTACCCATGTATTTCAATTCATTGAATTCCATTTGAGTTCATACGTTCGTGATCGTTTAAAATTGCCAGAACTCAAATTAAACACACAATAAATTAATCTATCTCCGACAGTAGTTTTCTACGTTTCAACAAACAGATTTATGATCGCCAAAATAAGTGCGTATAACATTACGCACCGCACTCAATGGATCAAATCCTCTTTCTTTTGCGGCTGCAAAACGTGATTCCGTTTCCTGCCTTGCTTGTTCCGCTTCTTGGTCAATACGATTACGATAGGATACACTTATCCCAGTATTCTTGCTGGTGGATCGTGACTGAGAACGCGATAATAAAAACGCCTGACGTTTAGCTAGATTATTGAGTTTTTCCCTCAATGCACTACGTTCAGCCTGTTTAATATTTTCACTTTCTGCATGATCAAACGCTTTCGTTTTTGCCCGTTCAGCAAGGGCGGTTGTGTTTGTTTTTACATTGACAAAAGATTGTTTCGGCTTAACCGAAATACTCTTTTTCTTTTCTTCTTGGTCTAAAACGTTTACTTCTCTTTGTCGCTCATTTTGATCGGGGATACCGTGTTCATTTTGATCGGGGGGGAAGGATATTAGCGACTTAAACTTGTTCTGAAATACGCCAGCAATGCAGCTGATGATTTTGCGAATGTCCTTACGCGCAAGCCCTTTTATCGCCTGTATGCAATCGAGTGCAACACTCAAAAATGAATCTGTAAATTTGTATTCTGTGGCTTGCTGACCTGCATCGGGATCAAACACATAGGTTTTAGTCAAGATCCCTGCGGATACTGCTTTATTTAAGTTACGACGGACTGTCGCAATGGAAGTCCCACATTCTATGCTCAGATTGCGTTTCGTTTTGTAGATCTTGTATTCGGATGTCGATGAGGCAACTCCAGAAACAATAGATAAAATTTGTTTGGCTGGGCGGGAAAGAATATCAACCGGTAAGTAATTGATAACAAGGCTAAGGCCATAGCCTGAAATTTGCCCGTTCTTCTTGATGTATGGATTGCGTGAGTTTATAATGTCCCTTGTAATTTGCATATTTTGTTTCCAATAAAATATTCATTGTTTTCTTGTTTGCAGCAAGAAAGCATCATCCTAAGGGTGAAAAGAAGAGCGTCAGTGTAGTGAACTGGCGCTTTTTTTTGCCTATCAGTGTTTAACCGGACTTTAATACAGGCAAGCCTGCATCGCGGAGCGATCCTACACGCGATCCTATTATTAGATCAATATAACAATAAAAATTATTTTAGATATTTTTATTGTTTCTTTATTTAATTCATTGTTTTTTATGAGTTATTTTAACGTTTTATGCAATTTTTGTTTAGATATTTTTATATACCATGTTTGAGAGGTTAATAACTTGCTTGACTTAAATCCTTGGTAAAGAGTATCTTAGAAAAGCAGTAGTAAATCCTACTGTCGAGAGTGGAGCCTCGATAATCATTGTAGAGACACAGACGCGGACGCGTTTTTTTTGTGTCAGTGTTTGCGCATACCAAAATTATGGTGGGCGGGACGGAGCAACCGTAAAGGTTGGCCGGGTTCTACAATGGCCGGTAGCTCCAAACTCCGTTCAGCTCACCGCCAATCAGAGATTGGAGCCTCTATGGTGGTGAATTTTTTTACCATTGTAGAGAAATTTCTATCATGATTGATAATCATTGTGCCTATTTGTGCCCAAAATCCTACAAATTTCTATTTTGTGCACAACCGCGTAATATCAAGATATTCTTCCTGGAACGGATAAGCGTAATCGCTGAATCATTAGATGACGCCAAACGTATCATTGCGCCTCATTATATTGCTTACTATGCCGGTCATATTCCTATTTGGCATGATGTTTAAAATAGGGAAATATGGGCGAGTAAAGCACTCAAACGTGTATTGAACAACAATCACTTCTCTTATCGCTATTCTAAGAAAGCCTAAAAACCAACTTTACTGATTGGTTTTTAGGCTTTTGTTCAAAACGGATGAAATATCTTGAATTGGCAAAATAAGTTTATGACTAAAATCGATAAGATCAAGTTTTGTCATAAAAATATATAATTACCAGCACAACATGAGGCGAGGTATTCGGAATTTAGCTAAATTTCGGCGGTTTTGCGGTCTTTAACGAAAAAATAGGAGCTTGGCTGAGTGAGGAGGCAGATCGCTCATGCGGGGCGGACTGATAGCCCGTTCTCTGGCCTAACGGTAGCCGATCAAAATCCACTTGACCGACAGACTCGAAAATTGCTTCAACCACTTGTAAATCCCCTTCCGTTTCCATGCTTAACATGGCCTGTTTTTGTTCCTCAGAAAGAAACATCGGCAGTTTATTGATAGCGGATTGCAGATAATGCTGGCGAAGTGTCTCTTTGCGCTGGACGGCTTCCAACATCGCATGTTGCGCTTTGATTTTCTGGTTGAGTTCTAATAAATGGCCGGATAGCACTAATAACTCGCCCTCAGCAGTCTGGGCGCGGTTGACTGACTCGATCATTATGTCGCGCTCCCGCATTTTTTCAAAATGCTCAGAGAGATTAATGGCCGCACTTTCGGTGAACCCTGAGTTAATGAATGCCTGAACAATATGGCTTTGCCTGTCTGAAACGGATTCTGACATCATGATTTCACGATCAAGGCTGATATAGTTAGGGGTTGTGACATAATCGAAGCCATAAAAACTGCGTACAACGGATTTCCAAGGGCTGTCTGACCCGCCAGTGACCCAACTCCACCCACCAGCACGTGAGCGTTCCATACCTTGAACAATGCGTCCTGTATCCGTGTCTAAAATTTCTTGGGAATGGCTCACAATGCCGGAATCATCAATACTGACAGCGACCGTTCGGTTAGACGGTACATTGTCTAAAGCAACCGGCTTGCCTTCGACCATAATAATACTGGTTTCGGGTAATCGGAGTTCTCCCGTGCGCTTATAATATTCCTCACGCCGACCGTGGCCATAAAAGCCGAACAATTCCCCTAATGCTATCCGTTCCTTAACTTCTTTGCTTTCCAGTGAGGCTTTTACAGAGCTGAGGACATAGTTTCGGGCATTCTGCGGAGTATGTTTTCGTATGTTATCAATCACCGAAAAACGGTCAGTGACGGTCAATAATTTATTCATATTTTTCCTTAAACATTGGCACGAAGGTGATTCAGTTAGTCATAAATTTAAAGAGGGTTTTCAGTTCTTCATGGCTCATGGACTCGATGTCAAGTCCAGCGCCGGTGAGGGGGGCGGACTCCATCATGTCGTTGTCTTCTTTATCGTCCTGAGTGGCTTTGAATTCCTTAATCATAGCCTGCGCTGTACCAGGATCGATTTCCATTGTGTCGGCCAGGGTGTACTGCATGAAAGTGTCCGAACCACTCATTTTGGGATTATTGAGCAAGGCATCGACCACAGTCACCACTTGAGCGGAATAATTGGCGCGGCTGTCTAGTTCGCGGTTTCGCTGTTCCTGAATGGCCGTATTCAGGGAGTTAAAGGTGATCTGATAGGGGCGGTCATTGGGCGGAAAAACCTTGCCGTATTTGAATGCGCAATGAATATCAATGATGCGATAGATAGCCTCGGTACACCCATGTCGTATCCAGTCACTGCGCTCAGCTGCACTGCTTGAGGTTTGCTGCCATCCTCCTTCACCCAATCCACCACTCATCTGATCCGCCCAGCCTAGCATGGTGGCATCGATACCCAGTGAGGCGGCCAGCTGGCGCAAGTGAAACATCACATCTTCTATGCCGTTGATATCGGCCGGTATGGTTTGGGTATCAATCACAATGCCGCCTTTCCCGTCACTCATCACGGGGATCACATGGTTCATGACGGTAGGAAGGGCGTTTCCGTTCATCATGCGGCGCTGGATTTCGACCGCGTTGCGTTTTAACCCCTGTGTCACGGCGCGTGTGTAGCTGGCGGCTTGTACCGGATCAAGGGTATTGGTTGTCAGGGCAACGAGACGGTCAATTTTGGCCGCGTTATTTCGGGTGGCTTTTAGCGCTTTCAGGGCATCACACAGATTCACAAAGGCTTCATAGGAATGTTCAAGAAAACTGGCACCGTAATTTTGGGTTTCTCTGAGTGGTGATTCATCGATTGAAGCCAGCAGGCTGAACCCCTTACTGCCATAAATAATTGGCCTATGGTCATAACTGGGCACCCAGGTGGGGAGTTTCATGGCAATGAGATCCCAGGGTTGCGCCATGACGCGCTGATACGTCTCTGGATGCAGTAAAAACTCACCAGTGAATCCGGCCAGCTGACCGCCGCGCACAAATTCCTGAACAAAATGGGGCAGGGTATGGTAATTGCTTTCCAGGGCAATGATGCCTTTTCCTTTTTCCGCATAGGGTCGGATATAGGACGTACCAAACACCGTCATAATGCGCGCCCAGTTCGGTAAATTGGCATTGATTAATGTCCCCAGATCGCCTTGCAATGCTTTACATTGCGCACTGAGGGTTTTGTCAGAGGTGTCTTTGGGTTCAATCGTAATAATGGAACGGGATTTTTTATCTATGCTGAGCGCATTGGATATGTGAATGTTCAGCGCTGCCGCCACGGTGGGGGATTTTGCCATCATGCCTAAAAGGGCATATTTAGACAGCCGTTCTTCAGGCAGTTGAGCACTGGCCTTGATCTCGTCACCGGTGGCGGTGAACACATCGGCATCGTCATGTTTATTAGGATAGAGCGCCATTCCTGAGCGAGAAACGATAGCGCCATTACTACCTGCGATAGGGACGCCATGTAAGTCATCATGTTCAGAATGCGCGGGAAGTAACTTGCGCAGGATGTCTATGGGAGACCACGACGTTTTGGATTTCACTGTTATTACCCGCCAGTCATAAATTAAAGGTTTACTAGAATCGCCAATTCTAATAAACCTTTATTTAGGGACGTGAACCTTGGGCGAGAAATTAACCTCAACACAAAACGGAACATCATTGTTTCTAGGTGTGACCAGCATTGCTGAACTGATTAGCGTGATCCGTTCGGCCTCATTGACAAGATCGCCGGCCGTCTTTGGCGTCACCAAAACAGCGGGTGTTAGCATTGAAAGAACACGCAAGCAAGCTAATGCCGATGCCATTGCTTTGCTTGATTCACTTCCGCCTGATTTTGACGGCTATCAACTCACGGATGCGCAGCGCCAGACGCTGGCAGGCTACACGGGATTAGGGGGAATTGGCGGTTCTGAGTATGAATATTACACCCCTCAGCACGTGGCCGCTGGCATGTGGGAGATGATGAAAGCCTATGGTGCGGATACCGGCAACATGCTTGAACCTTCAGCGGCGACCGGTGTATTTCAGGAAACGAAACCCAAAGGTGTTATCTGTACCTCGACAGAAATCAGTGAAATTTCCGGCCGGATTAACCAGTTGTTACACCCTGAAGATCAGGTGTCTATTTCCCCGTTTGAAAAACTCGCCGCCAACACGCCTGATGATTACTTTGATAGCTGTCTGGGTAACGTGCCCTTTGGTGCCAGCAGGGGGGGATTTGCTAATCTCGATCCGGAGTATTCAGACGTTAAGAATGTAGGTGTGTATTTTGTTCTGCGTATCCTAGATAAAATTAAGCCGAACGGATTGGCCTGTATTGTGGTGCCCTATGGGATGACCAGCGGAAAAACGTACACCAAATTACGTGAACAGGTTTCACGTAAAGCGGAATTTCTGGGGGCGCACCGTCTGCCGTCAGGCACCTTTGAAGAGAACGGCACCGCAACTGCCGTTGATATCTGGGTGCTGAGAAAACACCCCGTTGATCTGGCTGAAAAAATTCTGATTGCCGATGAGCCTGTGCTTAAATCCGCTAATGTATTGTGGGAAACGTATCTTGCTGGCAAGTGGTTTGAACGGGAAGGGCGAAAATTCCAGCACGGTGAGTCCAGCATTGAAGGTAGCGGGAAATTTAAGCGGCTGGTGGTGAAAAATGACCAGATCACTGCCAGCGAGATGAAACGTAATCTTGCCCATAAGTTTGATTCACGCATTGATTGGAACGCGCTTAACCTGATAGCGCCGGAATTATCCCCAATGGCGGAGGGCGAAAAACGATTTATCAATGGCCGTTGGTATCAGATGGAGTCGGGTCGCTTGGTGTATGATGCGGGCGCAAAGGTCACTAAACTGAATCCAGATCGTTACGGTGTCACCAGCTATGGCGAGTTATCGGATCGTCTCTCGACAACGGAAGGGTTACTGAGCCTCACGTTTGAGCAAGTGTCAGCGATTGCCACCAACTACCCTGAAACCCTTTCCCCAGAATACCGCGCGATTATCACCTTTTCTCGGACACAATCGCCTTCCGCGCGTGAAAAGACGTATCGCGGCTCCCTCATTGGGAAGCGCATTGCGTTGATGCAGGATCTGATCGCATCCGGTACGGCGGGCGACAAGCTGGAAACGGTGCGGACTCAGGTCGAAAACCTTATCAAAAGTGAGTTAGCACGGGGCGCTAATCCCCACAGTGGGCGGCGTGTCACGGTATCCGGTACGGGAGCCGCAGACTGGCTCAAATTTAAGGCCAGTGTGACCAAAGGCGGTCAGCTGTCTGACCTGATACAAGGGACGCTGGATGTCGGTGTTAAGGATGGTCACGACAGCACCGATCCGGAAGCGGTGATCCGGCACCTGTTTAGCCAAATTGATTTAGATCCGGTGACGTTAACTGAATTTCGTGCCCATTACACGGGGGCGTTACCGCCGGATGATGAGGCGTTACTGGAATGGCTTGCCAGTAAAGACGGGGTAGCGATTTCCGCTGACGGTAATATTTTACCGATGGACAGAGCCACCAGCGGGGATATTGGGTTGATGAACAGCCAGATTCTGGCCGTCTTACCCCATACCCGTGACGGAGCCGTGAAAGAAAATTATCTGCGCCAGCTGGTGGAAATCAAAAACAAACGCAAATGGACCGAAGTCGATAACATCTCATTTTCGTTAAATTCGCGTTGGATGGATCGCCGCCTGATTCTGGAATTTTTACAGGAGCAAGGCTATGACGCTCTGAAGTACATCGAAAAAGTCGAGGTTGAGGACGGTCAGTTAATTTCCGATCTGGCTTATCGCGGTAAGCATGGGGTTTTCACGGGCTATCGTTACAAGACCGTGATAACCATAGACAAAGAAACCGGCGAAAAAACACCCCAATACAAACGCGTCAGAGGCAAAGACGGGTTTGCTGACCAGCTTGAAAATTATCTTAACGGTATCAAGCCACGCGGACAGAACGAGGCCGTGTATCTGGAACGGATCAAACGGCTGGAAGAGGATTTTAATGTCTGGATTAAGCAGCATGATGAAGTGGATAATTTGGTTCAACAGTATAACGATGCGTTCAATGCCTATATCCCGTATGAGCATTCCGCAGCCAGCCTGAATCTCAGCGGGATTTCAGGTAAACGCACGCCATTTGGTTATCAAAATGCCGAAGTCAGACGGCTGTCGGAAGATGGCAGGGGCATACTGGGCTTTGGGACGGGACTGGGGAAGACCACCACCGCTCTGGCTCTGGAAGCCTACAACTTCGAAAATGGCCGCAGCAAACGCACGCCGATTGTGGTGCCGAAAGCGGTGCTGGAAAACTTTTATCATGAAGCCCAGTTGTTCTATAGCAAAGAGGCACTGAAAGGCTTTCTGTTTGTCGGCCTCGATGAGCTGTTTGATGATGAGGGTAATCACCGTCAGGTGCCGGTACTGGATGAGAACGGTCAGCCGGTGGTGGATAAGAAAACCGGCAAGCCGGTCTACCGTAACGGTATCAAAATTGCCAGCAGTGAAACCATTAAGGAGCGAATGAACCAGATCCCGCAATCCAATTACCGTGCGGTGGTCATGACCAAAGAGCAGTATGCGGCTATCCCGCTGAGGGAAGAGACGATCACGGACAATGCCTATGATTTGCTGTTTGCTCACGCCGAAGCCGGCCGCGTAAATCTGGATGGTCAAAAGCACAAGGATGCGCAAAAGAAAAACCGCATCTTGGCCGATGGCAGTAACACCGGCAGTCAGAAAAAGCAGGATTACCCCTATTTTGAAGACATGGGATTTGATAACGCGATTATAGATGAAGGCCATAACTACCGTAACAGTTATTCTGCCGGACGTGAGGCGTCTATGCTGGCCTATTTGCCGACATCGGCAATGGCAAAATCAGCCCGTGATATGGCGGTGAAAAATGCGTATCTGATGAAGAATAATAATGGCCGTGGGGCGGTCATGCTGACGGCTACGCCGCTGGTTAACAGTCCGATTGATGCCTTCAATATGCTGTCTCATGTCATCCCAATGGAGGAATGGCAACGCATGGGGATCTACACACCGGATGATTTCGTGAAGGTGTTCGGGATGACCGAATCCGTGCAGGTACAAAAAATATCGGGTGAGATTGAAGCGAAATTAGGCTTGGTCGGCTTTCAGAATCTGGACGGATTACGTGGCCTTTTCCATCGCTGGGCGACATTAAAAGACGCGAAGGATGTTTCCAACGAAGTCGCTGTCCCAACGGTAGATCCCCGCACTGAATCGGTGCCGATGACGGAATATCAGCAGGCTGTTTATGAAGAACTCCGGCAGCGGGCTGATGCGTTATCTAAAGGCGACAAGCCCACCGATTCTATCTTCTCGATTATCAGGGACATGGACAGGGTGTGTACTGATCCGGATTTGTACAATCGCACTATTACATTCCGCTTTGATCATGCTCACCTGAATGCAGTGAAAGCGTTGCGCGATGATTTGCCGCGCAGTGTCACCGATACGGATGAAGATGAAGATGAAACAATCACGGCCAATTCAGAGGCCATAGTGCGGTCAGAGGGAAAATTTGTTTCTTTGGTCGTTTCTGAACTCTATGAAAAGGACGTGATTAATCGTTTGGCTCTGTTTGGGTTGAGTGAAGATGACATTACGCATCCTATTCCGCCCAAATATTCGAAGTTAATTGCTAACCTGAAAAAGTGCATGGCGGGGGGCGGTAAGCAGATCATCTTTTCGGATGAAAAAACCCAGCATGAAAAACTGCGCCGTATCATTGCCCAAGCGTTAGGCATGAAGCGAGAGGAAATCGGTATTTTGAACGCCACAACGGTGACACAGGCGGCAAAATCCAACTCTAAGAAGCTAAAAAAGGTCAAACGTCCGGCAGAGCCGAGAGAAGACGCGACACCCGACCAGCTTGATAAATATTATGAGCAAAAAGCGGCTTTCGATGAGTATGTGGCCGCGCAGAACGAAATTTCATTGGGGGGGATAGAAAAGATTGCCGCCGATTACAACGAAGGCCGAACCCCGATTATCATTTGTAATAAGAAGGCGGAAGTGGGGATTAACCTGCATATTGGCACCACGGCGATGCACCATTTAACGTTGCCTTGGACACCGGCTTCACTGAATCAACGCAACGGGCGCGGGGCACGAGTGGGTTCCAGCGTTGCTCGTGTGGAAGCGTATTATTATTGTGGTCAGGGGTCATTTGATGAGTTTCGTCTGGATACGCTGGAACGCAAGGCCAACTGGATCAAGGAGATTCTGACATCGGATGCCGCAATCATGGCAAATGCCGATGCCAACAATGCGGAGGAAATGCGCTTACTGTTAGCCGCCGATCCGGAAGAGCGTGAACGTGTTCGCCGTGAGCAAATCGAAAAAGCGGAAGCACTCGCAAAGGACAAAGCCAAGCAACGCGCCGAGATTGATCTTGCTAATTATCTGAAGGCGAAACACGCCAGCAAAGGGGACCCTCAGTCGGTTGAAAAGACCATCAATGATTATCAAGCAAAAATTGATGACGCGAAAAGGCTGTTGAAGAGTGAAAATTACCAGTCACCGGAATCTCAAAAAAACCTCAAAGTAGAGATTGCCAAATACACGGATGCCATCACCAAGCAGGAACGTTTATTAGTGCGTATGCGTAAATCTGAAAGTTTGATCAAGCGATTACGGCCAGAGATTAAACACGCCATTGATGCTGGTTATCTTGATGTGGAGCCGGATATCTTAGAGCACGGTTCTGAGTATTATATGGCAAAAGATAAGCGCGTGTTCCGTATCGGTCGGGTTTACTATTGCCGAATGCGACGTAGTCAGTATTCTTCTTTTTTTTCTAAGTTTTTGGTACGGATAAAGGCAATAGATATAGATATTGATATCAGTACTGCCACTGTAGATCAGTTGTGGAGTGATGCCGCTGAAGGTGAACTTAAGAATGATGTTCCTATTCTAGTCACGTCTTTAGAGGAAGAGGCTGATTTTTCGGAAAGTGAGCTGGAGTTAAAAACGTGGATGTTTGGTGGGGTAAGTATTGAAGATGTCGCATCGCGTCTTAACCGACAACAATTTTATTCTTACCTTAAATCTGGCGAATTGATGTTGAAAGATTATGATGTGTTTTACAGAGAAGGTAATGGCTTTAACGCCTATAAGTTGTCGAGAGTGCATTCAAGCTGGTTGAAAGAGAATGCGGATCATATTGTTTATCCTGATTCCAACGATGATGTGTTGAAAACAAAAGTGGCAGAGCATTACCGAAATAGAACCCTTGGTTCTAGGTCTACAGGATTAGGATTTTTAACCGCCTTGTTTGGCTCGGACTATATAACGGCAATCGGCAGCTATGGTGAAACGGCCAGCCGGTCATTGATTACTGAACTGGTTGCAGAATATATATCGAATAAGTTAAGCAATTACGGCGGTGAGAGGGCGAATATGTTAGGATCTGGGGCGGATCAATTACGGAATTTTTTAGAAACCGGACAGTATGATGCCCGTCATTTCATTAAAAATGCTTTTGATTATCGAGGGTTTTCTGCCCCCAGCCGATACAGAAATACGGCTGATTTTGACAGAGAGTTTGATGAACAATGTCAGGTGATTGTGGCACGTATCAACGATGCCGTCGCCATGCAGGGTAAAGCAGAAGCCCGTAAAGAATATCGGGTGTTTAAATCCGCTTTAAATTCGAATCTAGCTACAGTGGTAGAACGCGCTCAAGGATTTCCGAGCCATCGAAGTTTCGATGCAAATTATTCACAAAACGATGGGATATTTGCAACGGATTTCGCCAATCTTTTTGCTGATGCTGTTGCTTTGGGCATTATTGAAGAGCATGACATTACGGAGTCACTTTTCTTGAATATTCAGCAACGAAATGAATTGATGGAATCGATTAATCAGGGATATAAGAAAGTGCGTTATGGTATCGGACGCTGGGATGAAATCAAGGTAAAAGCTGGCCTGATCTCTCAGGAGGATGTGGATAAAGCCAACGCTGAAAAAGCCCAAATAGAAAAAGAAGCCCAGAAAATGCGAGCAGCGCGGTTGGAAAACAATATTGTAGTGAAAACAAACAGCACTGCTATTCGAGGTGGTAAGGGCGCAAACCGCTATGACTACGCGCCTGATGGCTGTTATTGCTTGAACGATATTCGAGGCAAAGACGGCGCACTGTTTGAGGCAAAAGATGCTCTGAAAGCAGATTTTAACGCAAAATACTACAATGGTCGTAATCCGAGTGATGAGTTAGCCGGTAGCTGGTGGCTGATTTCGAAAACGTATGCACTTGATGATATCTTATCGGTCATTCAGCGGCATGAATAATTACTATTTTAGGAACTGCGCCCTGCGAGGGCGCTTTAAAATCAATGACGACATTAATTGACACTATTCAGCCCTCAGAGGCCTATCTGGAAACCGTACTGGCCGAGGCTGTCGGGACAAAAACAGAAAAAGAGTATGTTGCGTTTTATATTAAAAACCTGATTACCCGATTAAAGGCTGAACCCCGATTGTATCGTTCTTTTGGGGCGTGGTGGCCGAGCATGAAATCACTGATTATCGCTCAGGGAGAGAAGGCCTTTGGTGTGCTCGTTGATATGGATGTGGCCGCTATTTATACCATGAGTCGTCCCGCATTGATGGTGGTGGCTGCGCATCTCTATTCGAATGAACGCTTTAAGAATGGGTTAATTTATTCGGCGGATCATCTCCTTGATGTGAATGATGAGTCTGATGATACGGACTCTTTTCTGTGGTTTAGCAACGATGAGGATATGGAAGTGCTTATCCAGTCGAGGGGGATATGATGAGAAATACCCAGAATGCCAGGAAAAAAAGATATTACACACTGGATGAATTGAAGGAAATTGCAGAGAAACGCGGGTATCTTCTCGATTTTAATCTCATTCTTGAGGTGTTTGAGCTTAAAGACAAGAAATGCAATAGCCGATGGTGTTGGATTGTCCGACCATCCAACGGAAACAAGGTTAAACGAGTCAGGGAATGCACGATGAGAGAATGGAATCAGTTGTTTGCTTTTAATATCGCCCGTTTAGAGGAAGAAGTTAAGAGTACAACTACTGAGAACTCACTGAAAAGTTAGATATTTATTGAACTTTGATAATAAGCAGGTTAAATATTTTTAATAAAAAATATTTTAGACTTTTTTAATATAATGATTATTCAGTGATATTGCGTAATTCTGTGCCAAGGCGAGTTATGCAATATAAACGCAAATTCGACGATTTACCATGTAGAAAAAGGAATTAAATTCTCTTATCACCGTGAAAAGGTAACGAATTGATTAGCATTGGAATGGTTTTTTTGGAGTGAGAATGCTTAGGGCTTCTGAAGAATGGTATAGCGACTACTGCAAAAGGACAAAGAAGAAAGGGCAAATCACGAAGGGTAAAAAGCTCACAATCAATAACAATACGGCAATAAATTGGGATAAACAGAACGATAAATCTTACTCACCTCATGCAACCGCCTTAGAACGACTGTCAAAAAACCCCGAATTGCTGAAAGGCAACCATGAGCACTACGCACAGGTACGCTTTTTTTATCACTGTGAGATGAATACTCCTGATATCTATAAACGATTACATTCGACGCCTAACGGGGGATTACGGCATAAAAAAACCGGTGAGCATCTTAGGGCTGAAGGGCAACGCAAAGGGTATCCTGACGTGTCGTTAGATTTAGCCAAGGGGAATTATCACGGGATGCGTCTTGAGTTTAAACATGGGGCTAATAAACCGTCTGAAGAGCAAAAACAATGGCTGAATACGTTATCTGAGGATGGTTTTTACTGCGTTGTTGTCTATGGCGAACATGAAGCCATAGACGCCGTAACGCAATATTGGTGTCTGGCGTCTGGGGTATCACTGCCCGCCCATAAAAATGATCATTTGTGGAAGGTGTAAACGATGAAATTCAATGAAGAGTTATTCTATGAATGGTTACTGGATAAGCCATCAATTAAGCGTAATTCAACCAAACGGAAAATTGCGCATTGTATGGTTTGCCTGCTTGAACTATATGTTGAAAACGAAGGAGAAAAGGTACAGGCTCACTATTTGTATGAACGTGCTGGTATCACAAAAGCGACACTTCATTATGCCGTCGGCGGGATAAAAAATTTATGGAAAATGATCGGTGAGGCAATGCCTGATTATGCGCGTTGCTTATCCCAGGAACAACAAGCAATTACTGACAATATATGCGTGGATAACGTACAGGATAATGCAAAGAAAAGTCGTGCCAATCTCCCTGGTGTTATATTAATGGATTATCCGTCAGCGCTAAACCTCATGATACGGCGTGATTACAGTATCTATCGTGCAAATTGGGTCGAGGGGTGTGTGAAATTGCACTGTGATAAGCACCGACCTGATGAACATGCCAAATTTTTATTTATCACGCCTGATGGCATCGCTATTTCTTGGAATCCGTCGGTTCAGGATCAGCTGGCCGAAAACTGGGCGGTAATTCCCACCCATATTTGAAAAATATTATCAGTTAGAACCTTATTATCGAAATGGCAAAGAAATTCTATTACTTCAATGTCTCATTCAGTCAATCAGGGCTGGAAGCGCAATCGGTGATCGTGAAACATCCCACCCCACGGCTCACACATCTTCGATTACTTGAGGCTCAAACAAGTCTGGGCGTTTACGCTAATTCAGTGATTACGGGAGTAAGTTTTTTGGGGAAAATGACAGAAAAGCAATGGAATGAGGAGATATAACCATGACTGAATGTTCAGCAACAAATCAAACCGGCTCACAGCCATTACCGACATCTGTGGCATTATCTTCTGGTCGTGATAAACGGACGCTTTTAATTGTGATTATCGGTTATGAAGGTATTGAGCGGTTTTCGTTAGAGTACATCTTTGTTTAAGATTCAAGGCAGAATGTGATGAACGAATGTGAAATTAAGCGTATGAAAGAAGGTATCTCTGAAAGAATGGAGGCATTATTATTTATACGGTATCACATTGGTAGTTTTCCAGAGAGTATGGACTCCACGCTGACAGGCTTGCTTTTCAAAAGCTGGCGATTTATCAAATCACACGAAAACGAAATATTGTTTGCTAACGGTTTGCAACCCGCCATCACGAAAAGTGAATTTGATTTGAGTAATACATATTGGAATAACAGCGTAAAAAAAGGCCATCATTGAGATGGCCAAAAAGTGAGAGAGACTTATATATTATAGGAATAATTGTTAACTATAAGGTGAGCATGGTGCGGTTATTATTGCCTTTAAGGGCATACAGGAATTGAAAAACGGCATCCATTGAATTGTTATTTCGAATAGACAGCGCAGTGTTCATAGCTCCGGTAATGCGAGCTTGTTCTATCAGCTCATTATCAACGAGATTATTTTGTGCAAGCCACTCAGCAATGTCCGTCCAAGACCATAACGGGCGGTTGCTGTCTACACGTTGAATTGGCGTCGGAAAATCACCGGCTCCACGACTCCCTTTGCTGTAGCGAGATAACGTAACTTTTGTCGTTCCTGCCAGTTCAGCGGCATCACTTAAACTGACAACATCACCCATATCTACCGATAAACACCTTAAACCAGAGATTGATTCGATATTCGCTATAGCAGATGCCACTGCTTTAGCGTAACTTTCGCTTTTCCGTGTGAAGTTAATGTACAAGTTGCCATTATATGCAGCAGGATGCGAGTCACTGCATCCAGCCTCATACAGTGCGTCTGATATATCAAATAAATCATCATCGGTAGTGATTTTCTTTCCACCTACCACGATACTAAAATCGTATTCTCTCATTCTATTTTCCTATCATTGAGAGGTGAGACTTATAAAAGGCCGCCGATTGACGGCCTTGATATTATTTGCACTTATCTACCAATGAGATAATGTCTTTTGCGTGGTTTTGAGGGCTATCAGGTGTCCCCCAAACTGATTTTTGGTGGCATTTATCTTCACTGCCACAGCGTAATATTCCCACAGCATGGCCTTTTCCAGTACGTTTGATATAGATCCAGCCTTGAGACACAGCATATAAAATTGCCGCATTAATCTCTTTGTTTTTATGATACGAGATACAAAATACTCCTTTTAAGTCTCACTTTGTTAAAGAACACGGTTGTCCAATCTCATCAACCAACTGGTAATAATAGTAACCATTTATCGTTGTTGTGTCAACTATTGTTACCGGTTTTTGATAGTGAATCTCTTTATATCACCATATAATCACTGCGTATTTTATTATTAACTCATTGTAATTTATGGATTTTTATTTCTATTTCTGGCTTTTTAGGTAATATAAAAAACCATTTAGCATTTTCTTGGAAAAGAGTGTGAAGGAAAAAATCTCCAATATTCATCTGGCCGATGTGCTTCTGAGAGAAAACCGACCTCTGACCGCGAAAGAGGTCATGGACGCCATTCGCCGTTATCATCCCCGTGTTGAGATCGACAAAAATTTTGTCTACGCCCGCTTGAATGTGTTTTGTTCCTCCAAAAATATCATTTGCCTCATGGACACCAGTGTCCGGCCAAGAACATTTGAAATGAAACACATCACACAGGCGCACTTTAAGCCACGTCATGGCATGACTATTGATTTCTCAAAGACGGTCATTCCCGCCGGTGGCATGAGGGAAGATGAAAAAAAGACTGCAAAGAATGCAGTCTTATTACATCAGTTGTGGGATGACCTTATCCGTAGAAGAAGAACGAATATAATCTCTTAGTAAGTAATTTTATTCCGAACAGGATTGCGGAGATATTTGATGTTTGGCGAACAAGGGGGTTGTTTTGTCCCGCTAAGGTAGTAAAGAATTCTATTATTAACTGGCCTTTGCGGGAATCTTAAGTTTGGCGAACAAGGGGGTTGTTTTTACCCCACTGAGGTAGACTCGCTTTTTAGTCGATCAATAATCAATTGCTCAATTTCTTCTATAAGATTGGTACTCAATCTATTAAATTCAAACTTCACCTTACGCCCGTTCGCACTGCGACTTACTCGTGCATATTTATCTTTATTATCGAAAGAAATCAGATCAGCAGTTTCCCAACCTTTCACTGGATTGTTCGATGTCATCAATTCTAAGGAAACCGTTAAATCATCCATGATGGAGCGCTGTCTCCTTTCTATATCAATGACATCACCTATTTCAGTTTCAACAGCAACTTTGGCACATAATTTATCGAAATTGAGTTTATTCTTTTCTGCTAATCTCTGGATTTTTGCTATACGTGAATAGAAGCTATTTGGTATACCTTCTGAATCAGGGAAGATAGATATAAATCTCTCATCAATCAACGCAGCTTGAATACGTTTACGGACGGATTCCACGCTTACACCTAAATACTGTCCTAATTCCTCGTTAGTATTAAACCCAAGTGATCTCATTTTTTCTTGGTATTGCTTTCCTACTTCGCGGAATGAAAATTTCTTCGAACTTTGCGATGCGTTGATCAGTGCATTAATATCTTCTGTTGTCAGATCATCCGGTAACACCCACAATGGCAAATCTGCCTTTACTTTTAGGCAGCAATATCTACGCCGGCTTCCCTCAATAAGGACAAATTTATTACTGCGTTTAATTGCAACACCTTCGGTGTCTACTCCTCTTAACCGGATCTGTTCTAGGATATCACGAACTGCGTGGTCATCTAATGCATTTTGGTTACGCGGGTTCATTTCATGAATGGTAGTTAGGTTTTCGACTTGATCGGCACTGATAACAATGTGTTCAGCTTCAACTTTACGACCATCGGAAAGGGTAAATAAACGTTTTAACTTTGATACAGCTTTCAATGAAGGCAAACCACTTCTTTGTTCAAAGCCAGTTCTCTTTTGCCCACTCAGATAAATATCTTTATTATTACCACGTTCTATATCTGTCATGGCTTATCCCTCACTTTTCGTAGAGATAATTTTTATCTCATTTATAAATTGTTGGTATACCGATTGCACAGACATCTCAGCGAGATCAAATTGCTTAGGTGAACACAATTCTTCTGATTTTTTAATATCAAGCACAGTTCGACCTTTTTCTGCCGCAGCAACAAACGCCTCAGAGTGTTTGATATTAGTTGTCATAAATTTGTCTTGAACAGTTCTGACAAGTTTATTGAGAGTACGCATTTCATGTTGACTTTTATCATCAACATTCACTGCAAGAATTTTCATCCATTTGATATTTTTGCCACGTGATGGGAACTGTTCCAAACGGGAAGCAAGCGTCAACATGTAATTTGTGGTTGAAGCAAAATCATACTCACGGGGAGTAATTGGCACCAATAATCCGTCAGCAGCTTCAGTAACTGACCAGATAATCGGAGAATCTTGCGGCGGAGTATCAATAAAAATTAAGTCATATTTCTTTCTTAGAATCGGTATCACAATATCGCGGAATCGGGTTAGTAGAGCATTTCTTTCTTCTTTGCTCACACTCCAGTATATGTCGGTAAATCTATCATCTGTAGGAAATGCAGGAATTACATCAAGATTCGGCAAGTGAGTACTAAACGGAATGTTACTAATGATTTTCTCTTCTGAATACCCAACGTTGAGGTACTTAGAAAACTCACCTTCTGGTTCATAGTTGGCAAGTAAGATATCTGTTATTGTCAGAAAAACGTCATCCTCAGTGGTTGAGCGGATCATGCTACCAATAGAACCTTGAGGGTCAAAATCAATAATACAGACACGAGCATTCAGATTTAGATCCAGAGCGGCAGCAGTGCCTAATGTCACTGTAGTTGTGCTTTTTCCCGTCCCACCCTTATGATTTTCCGTGACTATAACTCTGGGGATATACGTATCACTATATTTAGGTGCGCCCAACGCATCCATGATGGTTTGAACATCAAAACGTGTATAAAGATGATTTTTATTCTGATAAATAGGTTCACTTATCATTTTCTGGTTCTCTAATTCAGCCAGAATCTTACTAAATGTGTTTCTGGATTTTCCAAATAAGTCAGACAATGCTTTCTTATTCATGCAGTGGTTGTAAATCAAACGATCTAGCCCATCGACCTGTTCATCTGAAACATTTACACGAGAAGACTCAGTAATTGATTCCTTGAGTGAACACTGTTCGCTTTTCATACGCTGCCCGATGGCGGATATGTCTTCTAATAATTTCATAAATGTATCTCCTTTATTGTTTAAGTGCATTATAGATGCGATTAAAACAAAATCAAGAAATGAAGTAATGATAATGTAAAAGTGCATTTGAATGCACAAAAACAACATTTAATGCACTGCGTGTTATTTTAATGTAATTTGATGAGAGTGTTAAATAAACAAAAAGATAAGATTAGGTAGATATGGAACAGTAAAAATTGTCAGTTTAGTTGGATAAGAACAATTTGTGACTCAGTAACATACTTCTAAATTGCGTTAATCAAACATATTAAGGCTTGTGTATCATCACCGATATTGAGCATTTACTTTGGTTGATAGGGATGAACTGGCAGGAACACGTATCAAACTTCAACAGACTACGCGCTGAAAAGGGGATCAGTATCCGTGAATATGCCGAACATTATCATCTGAACCCGAATACCGCCCGGCGTTATCTCCGTTCGGCCAGTCCCCTCTTGCCAGATGATCAAGGCAATGATCACGCTGCGAAAGATGATCATCAACCTACCCAAAGTGCTGCTAATAAAGAACTGGAAAAAAGCCGGAAAAGCCGCGCCAATACGAGTGTTAAACCAAATAAGACAAAGGTGGGAGCAGACACCGGTGATCATCGTCAGCAGGCCAATCACCTCAAAAGCCAAAACGCGAAAATGATCATGCCGCCAGCTGAGATCGTCGCACACCAGAAATTGCCACGGGGAGCCGGTCGCCGCTTGACGGTGGGCAATGAACTGTCCATGAAACATGGCCGATATGCCAGCCCCCGAAGTATAGATGTAGACAAAGCCGAGACCTTGATGGATACCGGCTATTTGGATGTATTAGAAGTGGATTTGATGCGACGGGCACTGGCACACTTTGCACTCGTGGAACGAGTACGGGATCGCTCCATCGAAGAGTTAGAAAAACAGGAGGCTGACTTTGATTCCGGCGATGAAGGTGCGCTGCATCCGGTATTTAAGCAGCTCAAGATGCTGAATGACTGTTCGTATGCCATGACCGATTTTATGCGCACCATGACCGCCATCAAACAGGGGTTACTGAAGGATCGCCGTGAAGAGGAAAAGCACGCGGTTAAGATGGGGGAGACGACGGTTATCGCCAATGCTTATCACCTTCAGCAGGAGCAGGGCTGGGATGCCATGCAAACGGCGATTTATATCGAGTCCAACGGAGGGAAAGTGCCACCCGCCTTGTTGGATAAAGTGCGCCACGACCTGAAACAGTCGCAGGGCGAGGAGGTGGATAACGAAATTATTGATCAGGATGAACTGGACAGGCAGGCCAGGGCGTATCGGGCGCAGCAAGCCGGACGTGATGCCTATATTGTTGTTAAGCGCCAGCAAGTTGATGAAATTGTCGATAAAGGCGGTTACGGAGATGTTGATCATCTGGGCGAAGGTCGCGAAGGCGAATTGCTGGATGCGTTGGACGACGAGCCGGACTATGACTATGAGGCCACGGAGGATATTTATCATGATGGGGACGCGCGGTAGTGGCATCAGGACGAAAGAAACAACGCAGCGTTGTCAGTGATCCCCGCTGGCGGGAGATAGTCATCAAATATCGTTACGACTGGGGACTGGCCGCTGTCCATCTTTTCGGTAAAATCCCCACTTGGCAACAAGACCTGATTTTGGAGTCGGTACAGGAGTGCGGCAGCAAAACCAGTGTTACTTCCGGCCACGGAACGGGCAAATCCGACATGACTAGTATCATGATCCTGTGTTTCATCCTGTTCCATCCTAACGCTCGTGTGATCATTATTGCGAACAAAATTCAGCAGGTGATGACGGGCATCTTTAAGTACCTGAAGATGAACTGGCATGAATGTATCCGGCGCTTTCCGTGGCTGCAAAATTACTTTGTGCTGACCGATACCGCATTTTACGCGCTGGGAGGGAAGGGCGTCTGGACGGTCATTCCCAAAGGCTTCCGTTTGGGCAATGAAGAAGCGCTGGCCGGTGAACACGCCGAATACCTGTTTTACATTATTGATGAAGCGTCAGGGGTGTCAGATAAAGCCTTTGGTATCATTACCGGTGCGCTGACACAGAAAGATAACCGTATCCTGTTATTGTCCCAGCCAACCCGCCCCAGTGGGTATTTTTACGATACCCACCACAGCCTCGCCAAACACCCCGATAACCCGAATGGTCTGTATGTGGCGATTACGCTCAATTCAGAGGAATCTCCCCTGGTTGAACCGGAGTTTATCAAAATGAAGCTGGCCGAATACGGTGGCCGTGACAGCGTGGAATACCAGATCAAGGTATTGGGCCAGTTTCCGAAATCCGTCACGGGGTATTTATTGGGACGGGATGAATGCGATCGGTCAGCCAGACGTCAAGTGTACCTTGAAAAGGGTTGGGGCTGGGTCGCTCTGTGTGACGTCGGTAACGGGCGGGATAAGTCCATCCTGAATATCTGTAAAGTCTCTGGTACTCGTGGTGATAAGCGCCGGTTGGTGAACTACAAACTGATAGAAATGGACGGCGCTTGTGATCCGGTGGAGTTTGGTGAGTTTATTCATCTGGAATGTGATCCGGCCGTGTATCCCAATATCAGTCTCGTGGTGGACAGTGATGGTGTGGGTTCTGACACGGCGAGTATCCTGGAGCGTCGCGGCCGTGATGTTCAGCGCATCCGGTGGGGTAAGCCAATGTTCAGCAAGTATGATCGCAACCGGTACATCAATCAGCGGGCTTACGCCAATATTGCCGCACAACGGGCGATCCGTCATGGCCGAATGCGGCTGGACAAAAGCCAGAAGACCGCGGAACAAGCCTCAAAAATCCCGGTCAAGATTGATGAGAACGGGCGCTGGGTGATTATGAAAAAAGAAATGATGAGAGCGAAGCTCAATATTCGCTCTCCGGATAGGTGGGATACATTTTGTTTTGGTATGTTGTGTGACTTTGTTCCCGCTTATGAAGACGTCGGTTTTGAAGAAGTCGCTACCCGTTCTGAAGCAATGAAATATCTTGATGATTATGATGATTTCTCGTCAGTTTCCTGAACCGACGAAAGCAAAGGCAACATGACCTCATGGTTGCAATAGCATGGATTTCATATCATTCATGTGTGTGGGTTTACCGAGTTAATAATATTGCGTTTTTTGTTTCACATATTGTTGTGCTTGCAGTTGTGCTTTTGCAATTCTGTTCAAGCGTTGTTCTTCTTTTTGCTTCGGATCATTTTTTTTATAGGGGATCGGGCTGGACTTAGGGGGGTTGTCCGCCACAAATTTCCGTGCGGCTTCGGCGCGCTCAATATCAGCAATGAGGTACAATGAGCCGCTAGAAAACAGGGAGCACCATACCGGTGAAATAAGGTCATAGCAGCTGGGACAGGTTTGTTTTTCGCCACAATTGATGTCATAAGCATCAGGGGCATTCAGGCTGTTTCCGTCAATAATCACGCCATGCGCACTGACGCGATAACGTTCATCTTTCGGATTTTTAACGCTTTTCCTGGTCAGTTTCTTAACCCTATCCGTGTTGTCCGCGCCGATATCCAGTACAATATCCCTGTAACCGCTTAAACGGCGGCGAAACCGCGTCCCTTTCGGGTACGCCTCCATCATGATTCTGTCCTGTTCCAGATCAATGATGGAGAACCGATTTTTCTCTTTTACTTTATACAACTGATTCAATTTTTTCTCTATTTTTTGGAGAATTTCTTCACGGAGAAAGTTTTGTGTGCTGGTGGCCTCGAATATGCCCACGGTGAAGGTCTTCACGCCTTTGAGAATGTCAGGGACAGGGGCATAAATTTTCGAAGGAACTGAGGACAGTCCCGCCGCCCGTTTGCCTTCTGCCCACTCCGCGAATTGTTGCCATGCCAGCCGTAATTCTTCCGCCCGTTGCAGGGTCATTTTATCGGTCAGTATCGCAACAGGGCGGTAAACCGCGCCCTGAGCACTGATATCGACATAAATTGCGTGGCTGAAGACCATCTTCATCCACTCATTCCGTGTTTTCAGAAAGTCTTTATACCTTTCCTCAAAAATTCTGTCATTGAAAGCGTCCATGAAACTCACTCCTAACGGTCATATTTTACACGCATTATATTTATAACTTTATCAGGTTTGCGAAAAGTAATAAAAAATTAGTTAGATATTTCCTGTTAAAAGTAACAATTGTCGGCTTATTTCAAACTTTTCAGCGTATGGAGCAAAATGGTACGGTAATCACAGGAGGAACCGTCGGAATGGATCACACACTGGAGGGTGTACAGATGGCGGGTGAGGATATACGGAAGTTCACAGTCATGCAGATCCAGGTTCAGTTCGTTTGCCAGCGTGATCAGGGTTTGTGTGGTATAGCGTGTAATTTCCATTGTCTTCATTGTTCCTTGGTGTGAAGAAAATCTGGTCTGATAGTAAAAGTACCGCCAGAAATAAAAAGGAATGAGATTATAACTTTGTGAAACTAAAATTCTCCCGCCTCGTATTAACTCCGCTCATCATTCCCTCTACTTTTGGGCGGGATTGACAACAATCAGATAACTTCGCATAATGGTACTTATGCGAAGTTAGACAGAAGGAAAACGGGCAGGGCGTGACCGTCAAACGTGAAATTGTCAGGCTATGTAACTATTGCAGTAGGAATACGGTCAGGATGGACTTGTATTTCGCCCGCCTGAAACGGACACGGTTAGTGATAAATAGCCGACGATTTTTGTTAACAGTAAATGATGCGTGTACGTGAAATCTGCGCCCCTCGTGGGGTTTATTACGTTACTTTTTACGTAGCGCAACCAATAAAGAGAGGATGTTGATGGCAGAGGAATTGAAGGCGGTTGGCCGCGACGTAGTGCTGATAGCGGATAATGCGGATCTGAATGACGAGGTGCTGCGCAACCTCAAGGCCTTTATCAAAGACAAGGACGCCTTTGCCGACAATACGTGGAACCAGTTTTTGATCACGGTGCGCAAATGGTGCCAGTGGTGTCTCGCCAAGGGGCGTCCTTATCTGCCGGTGGAAGCGGATTATATGCGCGATTACCTGTGGGAGCTGCATGAACGCGGACTGGCACCGGCTACCATCAGCAGCTGCGCCGCCATGCTGAATTTGTTGCACCGGCAGGCGGGCTTGATCCCCGCCGGCGACAGCCAGAAAGTAAAACGCGTGTTAAAAAAAATCCACCGGCTGGCTATCGTGAACGGCGAACAAGAGGGACAGGCGATCCCTTTCCGGATCGCCGATCTGAACCGGCTGGATGCCGCCTGGCAAGCCTCGGCTCAACTGAAAGACGTCCGCAATCTGGCATTTTTGTTTGTGGCCTACAATACCTTACTGCGTGTGTCCAACCTCGCCCGCCTGAAGGTCAGCGACGTGATGTACCAGCGCGATGGCAGTGTGTTACTGAATGTCGGTTATACCAAAACGATTGTAAACGGACAAGGGGTGGTGAAAGCGCTCAGCCCCCGTGCCGCTGTCCGCCTGCTGGCATGGCTGGAAGTGTCCGGCCTAAGCGTGCACCCCGATGCCTATGTGTTCTGTCGGGTGCATCGTTCGAATCAGGCGGTGGTGACGACAGGGGTACCGATGAGTAACCGTGCGCTGACCCAGATTTTTGCAGACGCATGGGCGGTCGTGTACGGTGAACATCAACAGGCCAAAAACAAAGGCCGCTATGCGACCTGGACAGGGCACAGCGCCCGTGTGGGGGCGGCGCAGGACATGACGGCATTCGGCTACAGCCTCGCCCAGATCATGCACGAAGGCACTTGGACCAAGCCGGAGACAGTGCTGGGCTATATCCGTAACCTGGAGGCGAAAAAGAGCGTGATGATTGAGCTGGTGGAGGGGGGCGCCGATGAATAACGGTACGCCTGCCCTTCTGGACTTTTTTACTTTTTGGTATCGACTCTACAAATTCCAATTGGTTAATGAATAAAAATTTATTTATTCCGTCAGTATTGTGTTGCGCAACAAATGACTTGAGTTTACCTAGTTTTAAGTTGCATCCCCTTACGGGAGATCGAAAGGGTATTTGGGCGGTAAGCGTATCAGGAAACTGGCGGTTAACTTTCGAATTTCACGACGGTGATGTTTATATACTGAATTATGAGGACTACCATTAATGACTAAACATATGCCGCCCCATCCGGGGCGTTACATTTCTGACGAGATGGCGCATTTAAATATTAGTCTGCGAACTCTTGCGCGGGCGCTGGATGTCTCCCCGTCAACGATTGGGCGCGTAGTGGAAGGTCGCACAGCGGTCACGCCAGCTATGGCGGTGCGTTTGGCTAACGTGATAGGCAGTACGCCGGAAATGTGGCTGAGGCTTCAAGAGGCATACAGTTTGGCGCAAGCCAAACAGGAAATAGATTTAACGCGTTTAACGCGATTGTTTACACCTGTACAGCACTCACATCCAGCGTAACGCTGGATAATGCTATTCCACCCGCTTTTAAGTGACAGTAAACAGGCTTGCTCCCAGAAAAAGAAAAGCCGGTGTATCAACACCGGCGCTTCTGAGCGCACAAATCCAACCCAAACAGGGTGTTTTTGCTGAATGATGCGATCAGGATATCAGGAAAAAGGCACTTTGTACCAGCAATATACTTAATCTTCCTGACGTTTAGTGGGAAGCTCTCTCCCTTTAGTCGATTTAATCGCCTCTATTGCATTTTTGAATTCCTCAAAGGCTTTTTCATATTCCTTCATTTTTTCTGTTAGGGTAGTGATGATTTCGTCTTCTAACTCATGGCTATGACAAAAATTCTTTTTGTACAGGATCAAAACTTGCTCTGCGAAATGGTCATCGTCAATGTAAAAGTAACAGGGCGGTACATCGAAAATTGCGGCAAGTTGGCAGGCAACATTGTATGGCGGTGTTAAAACCCCTCTTTCATATTGGCTTATTTTTACTCTTGCCCGCTCTTTGTCTTTTACCCCAAGTGCCTCTCCGACTTCTCGTTGTGAGAGATTTTTGGCTTTTCTTGCATCTATTAATCGTTGTGAGTTCATATTATAAAACTTATTTTTGGTTGCATCTTGATTCTTTTTTAACATTGTTACAGAATGCAAAACAGGGATCTTAAATAGATTCTGGGTATCTTAAAGAGACACTATCATTTGCGCTTTACTCTTAAAATTCGTTCTAATCACCAGGGAATTTTAAAATAAAAAAATAAAATTATAACAGATGTAACTATTTGACATTTAATATTAAAGCTAAATCAAGAGGTTTATTTTGGTTAAGAATATCCCATACTTTCAAGAAATTGAGTTTTTAAGAGGATTGCCTTGGTCGTCTGAAAATGTTTCGAGGTTGTCCAGTCAAATTGCTGCACGTATTTCCGTTTCTCAAGATCCAGTTTTGGCGGGGCTCTCTTGTATCTTTATTCTGATAAAGGTATTTCGTGATGAAGGCCATTCAGATCTCTTATTATACAAATACGATCTAGTGGCCTTAGAAGTGATAGAGTTTTTTTATTCTATATCTTGCCATAAGTCAGATAATAAATATGAGTAGTCAACGCAGTGAACATGTTGATAAGAGCTTTCTTGAAAATACGGTTGCAATGAGTTCTCGCAATTATTGATTCATACGATAGTAGTCATGCAGTGATGAGGATTGTATTTATTTGTTATTACCTGTTGAGTGAAAGGTAAGTGGGAAATAATTTTTAGAGATTTATTTTAATTACCTGTGAGATAAAACCTAATGAATAAAAATCTATCAATTGCCATTGGAAATCGTATCAGAATGCGTAGAAGGGTATTAAAGTTGAGTATGCTATCCTTATCTAAAAGTATTGGCGTATCTCAACCACAGCTCTTAAGGTGTGAAAAAGGCGTGCGTCAAATATCTGCGGCTCAACTTTTTCGGATTGCGATAGTATTAGATACTCCACTTGAATGGTTTTTTACGGATTGTTTTCTTTATTTTGGAGATGTAGCCATCCCAAAAAAAACGATAAAGAATGAATGCATGCATTAAATAAATAGGTTAACACTTATGTATGATAGCGATAAAGATAAATTACGTAGTTATGAAAAAATGCTCCGTGACGATACATTGATATATGATAGTGATGAAAATATTAATAAAGATATCTTAGAGAGTATTATTGGTAGAACTTTGAGCGATTTACCGTGGCAGTTTGATTATCCCAGTGATTTAGCCCAAAAAATTGAAGACATTATTAAATCATATGATGACCATGAAAAAATAGTGCCGACAACTATATGTATTTTCTGGTTGTTATCAAATAAATTTGACTATGAACAAGAAGGACGTTCATGGTTTTTGTCTAAAGAAGTTAAGCAAAAATTTGTAACAGTTGCTCGTCTTTTATTGACTCATATAATAAAGGCTCATACCTAGCTATATAGTATTAAGTGTAACGATGTCCTTCTTCAAGCCGCTAAGGAAAGTGGTTTGTATTGTGTCGAAATGCCTTCATAATCGTAATTATTGCTTTTCAACTTTTAGAACAAAATTTAAATTTTTAGAATAAATATCCAATCAAACCATGCTCGCGCCCTGTAAACATAACTCCAACTAGAACAGAACGTCGATATTTGCACTTCTACTTATTCCCGTAATAGTCCTAATATCACCACAAATTTCTACCACCATACCAATACGTACCACGCAAACGAATCATATCTTCAACAAATTTTTTTATTTTTAGTCATAATCTTGCTCTTGGCTCCTGATAAGTTCTATAAAGCGTATGTTCTTAATTTACTTTTAAATTAAAGCTCAATTCTAATATGAACTCAAATAGAGTCAGTTTCCTATAGGAGTTTTATATCATGGCTAAACCAGTGCCTGTCGTTATTTGCCGTACACATCCCAAAGCAGTTATCCCTACCTATCACACTGAGGGTTCAGCGGGGTTCGACCTGAACGCCGTCGATTACCAGTTATATACGAATATCGACGATGGCAGGTCACACCTCGCTTACTACATCAGAACGGGGATAAAAGTCGCTATTCCTGAAGGGTATTGCATGAAAATATATGCGCACAAAGACCTCGGACAAAAGCATCATGCCCGCCCTGCCGAGTGTGTCGGTATTATCAATTCTGATTATCATGATGAAATCGTCATTAAGCTGGTTGTTGAATCAGGAGCGAACCGTCTGACCTTCAGAGAGGGCATGTGTGTTGCTCAGGGCTTGATTGAAACAGTGACCAAGGCATCGTTTGAAGATGTCACTGAGGAAAAATTCGCTGAACTGAAAAAAACAGAACAGGCAGCGGATCAGACCACCAGCATCGATAACCCCGCTGAGAGTGAACCCCGTTCAGCAGAGAAAGACAAAACGTCAAAATCAAAGGCTGATAAATAAGGGTAAATAGTGATGAGAAGGTATATTCTGGCGGATAATTTCACGCTTAACCGGAGTGAAGAAGGTAACTACGCGACTTTTGATCTCAACATCGCCACCGCGTTACTGACAGGCTCAAAGCTGGAAGGCATGACCGATGAAGGGGATGCCATAATGAAATCCCCTAACGGGCTTGATTGGATCATTGTCAAAGAACAGGACTGGGAACGGGAAAAAGTCTTAATGCAGCAGTACAGCTGTCCTTGCTACAATCCCATGAATAACGAGCTATTCACGCGCGTTATCATGCGCCAGTACCCGATGACGATTAATCCGATTGTCACGGCAAACGGTGCGCTGGTGGGGCAATGGCGTGTCTCCTCCAATGGTGCATCTACCGGTATTCCTGTTACCACGGCTTTTCAGCACAAATTGCCTGAATTCTGCGTTACTCAGTCTGAAAATATGGCAGAAGCCATCGTACATAATGGCTTAATGCAAGCCGGAATTGGCCGTATGGCATATTTGTATTTTCAACATGATATGGATAGCTATGATGTGGTTTTCATCTCACCCCAAATAGCGGAAGTCATTAAACAAGAACCAGATTTCTGGGCGTACTGTGTCCGCGCCGCTGAACTGGATCAATATGCGGTGATTGGCGTTCCTGACGAACAAAAGCTATTGGCCGTTGAAAAAGCGAAGTTAATGCTGGTGACTCAGGTGGCTGAATACAAGCGTGACAGTGCGCCAGAGCCGGATGATAGGGTTATGTCGCAAGAAGATGCTGGAGAGTAACCGGTCACTAATAGGGGGCTTACGCGATGCCCCCTGATAGCTTTTACGCAGTAGCAACAAGTGTACACCCTGATGGGCAACCGCAATCGACTTTGTTTCCTTCCAGTGCAACGGCTTTAAATAGTAACGATCTTTTCACATACTTTTACCATCCATTATGCCCTCTGTTAAATCTCTTTAAGTTGAATTCCTGCCACTTGTGGCGGGGGTGTTTATTTAATATTTATGAGGATCTAGGTATATATCGTGTGCAGCTCCGTCCCGCCATTGAAAAATAAGCCTCCATTGAATGTTAACTCTAATACTCGACCATCCTTCTATATACCTTTTCATAATAGTGAGAGTATCAGCATGCGGCGTTCCTTACCCCGCGTGTCACGCGGGGTAAGGAGTACTCCTATCATTTTGAAAAGCTATTTAGAGAACCGGATAAACGCTCATAATTATTTCTCGGAGGGGGAGAATAAAGAACGTTCTGTTGTAGCTGATTCGATAATATCGAGTTTTCTTTTCAGCGATGATTCTATTGTTATCGGAATATCCTTGCTCCGCTTGCCATCTAAATGAGCAGAAACTTACAGTTTAACTTTCATGATAATGTGGTTCTATTCTTTCTCATTCAGTATTCGTCTGAAATGACCAAATTTTGCATATTATTAAAGAAATTAATAATTAAATCTGTAAGATATCGAGTGCAGCCCTTCACTCATTTTTTTATAAATATTATCGATGAAGTGCCGATTAATAATTAATCGAAAACGGAAGAGTGAGAAAAATGAAAAACAACAAGGAATCTCTGTACCTACAAGAACTGGCTTATCTGCGAGAAAAGATGAAGTTGGCCGCCGCCGAAAATCCACATTTAGCCAAGTTTCTGGAGCATCCCAATGATCCGGATATCCAACGTTTGCTGGAAGGTACTGCACTCCTATCTTCAAACTTGCGCAGCACCGTTGAAGACGATTTTTCGCAAGTTACCCATGACATGTTGGGTCGCATCTGGCCGCATACCCTGCGCCCTGTGCCACCGACGACTATCATTCAATTCACACCCCATCAGAGCGTTCATCAGGGTGCCGTCGATATCCCTAAGAACGTCCCGATAACCACCGGTGAGGGAGAACACACGTTACGGTTTCGCACCTGTCGTCCCCTGCATATTGAGCCTCTCATTGTCCTGGATAAGCAGATCCAAAAAACACGGGAATACAGCGAGATCATTGTAACATTGCGCCAAACGGGCACGGTTTTAGACCGTTGGCAAGTGGGATTACTGCAATTTTTTCTCGGCACAGACCGTGAGCGGGCGGCTCAACTGAGTTTGTGGCTGGAACGGCGCCTCGATAATATTTACCTGCGCACGCAAAACGAAGAAAAAAGGCTCAGATACAGCAGTTTGTACAAGTGTGATGCCCATGACCATCACAGTATACTGCCCACAAGCCATAACCATTTTGACCGTCTGCAACGGATGACGGAATACTATTGCCTGCCTCATGTTTTTGATTTTATGACCTTTGATGCGCGGGATTACCGCGAATTGCCGTTAAACCGCGACGGGTCATTTGAACTGGTATTCAGGCTGGAAGGCGAGCTGCCACTGGAAACGGTGGGCGATGCGTTCCAGCTAGGCTGTGTACCCGCGGTGCATCTGGATACGATGGTCAGTCCGCCGATCCCGCTGGAGGAAAATCACGCGCATTATCCCCTGCCGTTATCAGAGACGGAGCGGTTATTTCGGTTACAGGATGTCCAAACGGCCAGACAACCCGGCGGAAAACAATCTCACGCTAAAACCGCTCATTTCCAGCCGGTGACTCAGTTCTGCGAAAAAAGTGGCTGGCTGCGTGATGAAGGACAACCCGATAATCTCTATTTCCAACCCCAGCTCGCCATCGATCTGCTTGGGCGTATCCAGAACCGGCTCTATTTTCTGGGGGCGGATGGAAAAGAGGCCACCAAACTGCCGTCCCAACCGGTTTGTGCACACTTCATCGGCTACCATACGCAGGCCATGACATTGGGACCTGGGACGATCACTGAATCCCAGGAATCGGTGCCTGCTCATCTGTGTGCCTGCAATATTACCCCTGTGTCACCGGATTTTCCGCCTATGGTGATGGGAAAATCCGACTGGGCGCTGATTGATAAGCTCAACCACACGCCGTTTTTGCTGTTCAATACTGAATCCCTGAAAGATTTTCTGCGTTTGTATGATTGTTATACCGGCCATGATCGCACACTCAGCCGTCGGATACAGCAACATATTGACGGGATTGTCCGTCTGGATGCCCATTTTGACAGCCGCCTTGACTACGGTCCTGGGAGACTGGGGGGCGTTATTAATGGCAACACCCTGCATTTGCACCTTAATCCGGCCTGTTATGAAAATGACGGCATCATGTACCAGTTCTGCCAGGTGATCAGCCAACTGCTGGCGAGCTTTGTTGTCAGGGATAACTTCATCATGCTGGAAATTTATCGCCAGGATGAACAGACGGCGTTATGGGCATTTCCGCATCAACTTGGGCTGCGCCGTGAAATGTAATGAGATGAAACCGAAAATTAAGGAAACAATCATGCTAAAAAGTGGATTACGCTTTGTTTGCCGGATAGGGGGATTACCTGAGGGGACATTTGCGGTAGCCGATTTTACCCTGCGGGAAGGGCTTTCCGAGCTGTTCACCCTGAACCTGACGCTGGTTCAGTCCCTGCCCGACAATCCCTTTAAACCCAAGACGGAAATTGATTTAACCGCGTTGCTGATGCAGCAAGCGGTATTGCAGGTGTTTCACGATGAAACAGAGCAACGCAAAGTCACCGGCATCATCGCCCAGGCAGATTGGGTAGGCACCGATGGTAACAAAACGCTGTATACCTTCACTGTGCGCCCCTCCCTCTGGCGGCTGACGCTCAATCAGGACAGCCATATTTATCACCGGCAAAGTGTGCCGGATATCATGAAGCTGTTGCTGAAAAAACATCATGTTCGCGCTGATTCAAAGCTGGAAGATGCCCATCAAAGCAGGGAATACATCACCCAGAAGCGGGAGTCCGATTATGCTTTTTTTTGCCGGTTAGCCGCAGAAGAGGGGATCAGTTTCTGGTTTGAGGATGAAACCCTGTTTTTCAGTGACAGCCACCTGCCTATGGCGGCAGACCTGACGCTCAGTTACAATGCCCAGCCGGAAACGGCGCACGGGATCGATACGATTTATCAGGTTCGCCTGGGGGTGGGGATGACGCCCCAACGCACCATCAACAAGGATTTCAATCCCGAACGGCCGTTTTACGCGCTCTCCCATCTGGAAAGCAACCCGGACTATCAGGCAGTTGGCACACTGACGCCGTATACGGTTTACGAAAGTTATGGCCGTTTTCAGAAGGATGCCGAAGCTAAACCGTTCGTTAAGTACCGCCACGAAGCCCTGAAAAACCAGATGCAGAGTGGCAACGGGAAAAGTAACTGCATCAAACTGATGCCGGGACAAATTTTTAACATCGTTGCCCATCCCCATACCCCGCTCAATACCTGCTGGCAGATTGTCGGGATCAGCCATCAGGGTCGCTGCCCGCAGGCACTGGGTGACAGTGGCGGCGAGGGCACCACCCTCAGCAATCATTTCAATTTTATCGATGGCTATGCCGATTACCGCCCGCCGTTTCATTATAAGCCCCTGGCGGATGGTGATGAGAGTGCCACCGTGGTCGGACCGGAAGGCGAAGAAATTTTCGTTAACAAAGACGGCGCAATTAAAGTCCATTTCCACTGGAACCGCTACGACAAAGCCGATGACAGTGCGTCCTGCTGGGTGCGGGTGGCTCAGGGCTGGAACGGCAACGGTTTTGGCTTTATGGCAATACCCCGTATCGGGCAGGAAGTGATAGTTTCTTACCTTAACGGCGATATTGACCGGCCAATAGTGACCGGCAGTGTCTATAACGCCGTCAACCGCCCGCCGCTGGATTTACCCGCCGCCAAGACCCGCACCACGTTTAAAACCAAAACCCACAAAGGCGAAGGCTTCAACGAACTGCGCTTTGAGGATGCGAAAGGCAGCGAAGAAGTGTTTATTCATGCGCAAAAAGACATGAAAAACCAGGTACTCAATGATGAAACCAGCAATATTGGTCATAATCGCACACACCATATTAAAAATGATGCGCATTTACGTATTGATAATGAATACCGTGTACAGGCAAACAATGACATTTCGTTGTCAACCGGACAAAAATTTCATATCAAGGCAGACGATGCCCTGTTGACACAAAGTGGTAATGAAATTCATCTGAGTTCCGGTGCCAAAGTGGTGATTGATGCGGGATCTGAACTGACCATTCAGGCCGCAGGGCATTTTCTGAAAATTGATGCGGGTGGGATCACCAGCAGTGCTGTCGTTAACATGGGGAGTGGCGCACCGGGTAATGGCTCCGGCTGGGGCGGCAAATTACCGGATATGCTGGACAAACTCAAACAAATCAACGTAGCACAGGCGGCGACAGAAACTGTCTTGACCGCCCCCCTTGAAAAAATTTGTATCAGTTGCTTAATGAAAGCGGCATCAGACGGTTCAGCGATGGTCATCAGAGGGAAATCATGATCTCAGTATCACCGGAAAAATGGCAGGAATATCAAAAAACACACCCCGATATCAAAAGATATGCGCTGGTGGATGGTCTCCAGTATGAACGCCTTTTCAACGAGGAATTCACTTATGTGGCAGGGTGGAATAATCCGCTGTTCAGGCGCTTTCCTGATTCAACCATCGCTTTTGCCGGACCGTGGTTGTTTGATACCACGCGTCACACTGGCTCTGTGGAGCAATTTTTAACATTGGAAAAAACGTATCCGGCGGTGTCATGGCTGTATACCCCGTTGTCATTGGATGCCCTTACTCGCCATTTTGAACCTTATCTGAATGTTCAACTTGACAGTGGGGAAACCGCGCTGTTGCGTTTTTACGATCCGCGTGTTCTGCATCAAATCCCGGCTATTTTCGACCAGGCGCAGTTAACCGCATTCACACAACCGATGGATGAATGGCATTACTGGCTGGATGGTCAGTTTTATTCTGTAAAAGGAGCACAAGGATGATCAAACTCAGTCAGGAACAGGTAGACAAGTTCATTGATGCGGAAGATGAGGCCTATATCACTCAAATTCGGCAACAGATCCAGACAGAACACGCTGAATTAGTCGGACACGAAAGCGAGTACAGTTTGCATATGCGGCTCAAAGCCGCGTATCTGGATTTGATTGCAATGGGATTCAAAGAGGAAAAGCTAATACGTTCTTACCTCTATTTTGTTGCATTTAACCGCGATTATCACGATTCACCGGAAATTAAAAATATGTTGAACGCGGAGGATAACCCCGAACAACAATATCGTGATTATCTGCGGGTAGTGGATAACTTAATGAAAAGGAGACATTAATATGCCAGTCCCTTTAGTTCTTGGCGCACCTGCCGCTGGAGCGGCTCTCGTAACCGCTGCGGAATGGACGCTTGCTGCCTGCGTTGCGGGATTAGTTGCTGTGGGTATTATAGATAGTATTGATGATGCTCCAGATAAATCTAAGAATAAAGAACGTGATGAAGAACAGGATATTAAAGATGGAGAAACGTCAGCTGATGCTCGTCTTGCAAAAATTGCTGCTTCTGGCTCTTTAGCCCGTTCACGGGAAAAATGTAAATCATGTCCTGCCAGTACCGGTGTTACTGAGATTAGAAAAGCAAAATACGATATAAATTTTCAATACCAAATATTTATTACAAAACACCCTTGTGGCGATAATTGGGTTAAAGAATGGAATTATGCTTCCGTTTCATTTGATGGATTTCAGGTTTCATCTTGTTTATTACAAGAAACCAAAGCGAAATATGATAAATTTTTTATAGAAGACAGGGCTATTCTTAAATTTTGGAGTGGATCTGTAGGTATAATAGCTCAAGCGAAAGTACAAAGTTCCGTTGTCTCTGCTACTCCGCCCAATAAATTATCTTGGTATTTTATGCAACCAAAAAGTTTTGCATATTATAAACGATTGTTTGCGGGAAGAGGTTACGTAATGACCGTTCACCATGTTCCAATGGCATAAGGTAAATAGAAATGAGTGAAATTAATTTCAATATAGCATTCAAAGAAAACACGACTGAGCAATTTGATGTTTTATTGGATACTCTTTATTTTTTTCTTAATGAGTTGAACAAATGTGATGAAAAAATAAATGCTTTTTATGCACAGGCTGAATCTTTAGAAGAGGCTTTGGAAAACAAGATCATTACAATTGATAGAGAAATAAACTCTGAAGCCCAAGAGTTAATTGGTGAATATTTACCTTACGCTACTGGCGTATGGGATGGAAAAAACGATAAGCCAATGTCACTCACTGTGAGTGAACAGAATGAAACTTTTATTGCTATCTCTGCTGAAAATCATGTAGGCGTTTACAATAAATCAAAATTAGTTAATTTCATCAAGGCAACTTCAGAAAAATACACATTGCAACTTTTTAGTGTGGCTTTCAACGTAGGAGATCCCGTTTTTCCTGATCGCCCTGCTATTGGTTGGATGTTATATCTTCCACAAAAAATAGAAATGCACCCTATGTTAATGAAGTTTGGTGTTGAACTTATTTCTATATCCACACCATTAAGCACGGGTACAATTATAATTAGTAAAGATGATTATAATTGCATGAGTAAATCAGATCAGCAACTGTCTAATGATATCGAGATTGCATTACGTGATTTAAGTCTTTTACCTTTATACTCTGATGTTTATAAAAATAATTGACATCGCCATATTGAATATAGACGGCGGCACATGATGCCGCTTAAACAGATATGAATATGACTGATATTACATCATTTCACACACCTTTATAGACCAATAGGAAATGTCAATGTCTATTTTATCATTAAATATAGAAATATATACCGACAGGAAAGAACCGTTAACCACAAAAATGGCTCTGACTGACTTACATAACATTATCCAACAAATGAATACATTTTTTGAAAGACATAAAACATGGTATTTATCGGGTAATACACGCCAAGAGGCTTTGCAACGAGTTGCTTTTAATCAACAAGGAGCAACGGAAGCAGCAATAAAAGAGTTTATTGAAGATTATACAGAAGAAAATCAAATAGTTATTTCTGTGGTGTGGGATGGAGAAGATTATAACCACTCATGTCAGAGGTATAACTATGCCCGGTAAAGCCGTTATTCGATTAAACGATGCAACAGATCATGGCGGTAAAGTTATTACCGCTATTGATGGATATGTTTATCAGGGGGTTCCTATTGCCGCTAAAGGTGATTTAGTGGTTTGCCCGCAGTGTAAAGGAATTTTTCCGATTGTAGAAGGCAGTGATGACCTAAAACATCAGGGAAAACCCATCGCATTAAATGGAATGCGCACGGCCTGTGGTGCAAGACTGATTGCCAGTCAGGTCGGGTTTCGTGCTTGATATCGTATCATTAATGAAATAATCAGCTTTGAGTCTATTATTTCCTGGCTGATTATCCTCAAATGATCATTACAAAGAGAAGTTATATGAGTGACTACTACTTGTTTGTCGCATTTAACCGCGATTATCACAATGCACCGGCAATCAAAGATATGCTGAATGCGGGGGATAATCCCGAACAACAATATCGGGATTACCTGCGAACACCGGATAATTTAATGAAAATGAGACATTAATATGCCAGTCCCTTTAGTTCTTGGCGCACCTGCTGCTGGCGCGGCTCTCGTAGCCGCTGCGGAATGGACGCTTGCTGCCTGCGTTACGGGATTAGTTGCTGTGGGTATTATGGAAGGTACGAAAGATACGACAGCCGACGATATAGAAATTAAACCTAAAAAACCGAAAACACGTACAGAAGAAGAGATAGAAAATGATATTAATATTGGCAAAGCGAAATCAAAAGCTCGAATTGAAGAAATTGAAAAATCTGGTGCATTGTCTCGTTCGACTGAAAAATGTAACTCTTGCCCTGCTAGCACAGGGATAGCTAAAAATGAGAGTAGAAATTTTGGTGATCCAATTAATTTAAAATATCAAGTTTATATAACTAAAGCACCATTTGGATCAGGATGGGTTCAAGAATGGGATTATGTGAGTGTATCCTTTGATGGATTTCAACCACCATCTTGCTTGTTACAAGAAACTAAAGGTGCTTATGACCAATTCTTTATAGCTGAAGGGATGTTGAAAAAATTTTATTCTGGGGTTAGAGGAACTATACAACAAGCACACACACAGAGTTTTGTGGTTGAATTAACGCCGCCTAATAAATTAGCATGGTATTTTATGGAAAGGCTAAGCTTCATGTACTTTAAAAAACTTTTTAAAGAAGATGGCCTTATTATGAGCGTTTATCATGTTCCAATGGTTTAATTAAGGACTATTTAAATGAGCGAAATTTCAATACATGTAGTAACAAAAGAAGTTGTCACGCAAGAAATTGAAACTATTATTGACTCATTTCGATTTTTTCTCAGAGAAATAAATAAATGTGATAAAAGAATCAAAGCCTTATACGCTCAGGGGGAAACATTAGAGGAAGCTTTGCAAAATAAAATCATCGATATTAATGGATATACAAACGAAAAAACTTCAAGTTTAATAGGGGAATACTTACCTATCGTTGAAGGGTTATGGGATGGCAATGAAGAGGATTCAATGTCAATTCTTTTGACTCAAAACAAAGAAAACACATCAATTCACATTAATGCTGAAAATCACGTCGGAATATACAATAAAAACAATATCATTCATTTTATAAAATCAGCAGCAGAAAAATACACATTAAAACTTTTTTCTGTCAGTTTTAATGGTGCTCGTGATCAAGTCGGTGAGGCAGTTTTTCCAGATCGTCCGCCTGCGGGTTGGATGTTATATCTTCCTATTCAATTTGAAATGCATCCTAGTTTATTGAAAACCGACGCTGAATTTATCCCCATATCCACCGCACTCAGTACGGGAACAATTATAATTACAAAAGAAAATTACAATTGTCTGGATAAGGCAGACCAGTATCTTTCTAATGATGTTGAGATTGCATTACGGGATTTGGGGTTATTACCTTTATATTCTGATATTTACAAAGATAAATAACGTATTTATAGACTACTCATATCAGAGGTATAACTATGGCCAGTCAAGCAGTTATTCGATTAAACGACGCAACCGATCATGGTGGTAAAGTTATTACCGCTATTGGCGGATATGTTTATCAGGGGGTTCCTATTGCCGCTAAAGGTGATTTAGTGGCTTGTCCGCAGTGTAAAGGAATTTTTCCGATTGTAGAAGGCAGTGATGACCTAAAACATCAGGGAAAACCTATCGCATTAAACGGGATGCGCACGGCCTGTCGTGCAAGACTGATTGCCAGTCAGGGCGGGTTTTGCGCTTGATATTGTGTTGTGCATGAAATAATCAGCTTTGAGTCTATTATCTCCTGGCTGATTATCCTTATATTGATCATTACAAAGAGAAGTTATATGAGTGACTCCTACTTGCTATTTGTACCTAAAGATCCTTGTTTTATTCCGGAACAGTCAGCAATCGATAAAGCTGAGGGTTTTCTTCGGACAATAAAGAAGTCAGATAAAAAACAAAAAACTAAACATTGCAAGAGATACGCTCATTTATGGCGTCAAATACCGCCTGCAATTGAACATGATATTGTCGAAGAACTCACACTGTTTCATGGGATGGAAAACTTTACCATTCCTTCCTGTTTACACTGTAAAAGTGATATTACAAAGTGGTGGGATGAAAAGATGGCTTACCTTGGTGAGAATTTACCGAGAACAGAGACAATTTATACCAAATGGTCAACACCATGCTGCGGACAAGAAGTCTCGTTGCTTGAGTTGGATTATCAAAACTGGGGGGCATTTGGTTGTTTCGCATTGATGATTGATACCACAAAAACAGACATTATTCACACAGAGGGTGGGTTATCTCTGGTGATCGAAAAGATTGAAACCCTACTCAAAACCCCCGTGAATATAGTTTGGCAACATATATAGTTATAGTGATTTCATGCCGCTATTCCTTTTAGATTGCATCTGCGATTGGACACCAGACAGAGAATACAGCTCTGATGTCGGCCTAATTTTAGCGATGAAAAAATCCATCTAGATGATCACAGATATTAAGGATGAATAAAAAAATTCAGTCACCTACTACGCATGTGAGGCTCACAGGGCGCTGGTGGTGGATGATATCAGGGATGTGACTGCGCCTATCGAGGTATTGTTCATCATTGCTGTGCTTTTTATTGCAGTGAAATTGAAGTGTAAATTATGGCTGGTCAATATCATGGCATTATCATTAATTGCCTATCGGGTATAGCGATTTTTTATCAAGCTAATGGGGTGTTGATCCCGCTCCATTAGCGTGATGAGGAGCCGAATTTACCCGAAGCGATACCTGTTATCTCTCCCTGCAATTCAACAATAAACGGACGCGTTTATTATTAATAATATGAATTAAACTAAGATATTGAATTATATTGTTTATTTTTAATTTAAATCGCGTTTTTTTGTTGCTGACTATCATAACGTTCAGCTACGATTCTTTCCGCTTAGGGGCGGTTCTGGAAGGTGAGGTTAGCTTTTTCGACGATTGCTTAACTTTGATATCAGCGCGAAACCAGAGACCTGAAAGCGAAGAGGCCGCCCAGTGCGGTCTTTTTACTTTTGGGAGGAATATGATCCAGAGAATCGCAGTAATCAGTACAATGAAAAAACCCGTCATGGTACGTGCGGTTTTTAAAGATGGTGATCTGATATTGGAGGACAGGAAACTACTTCCGCCGAAACGCAAGGCCATGCTAGTAGAACTGTCAAAAGACATTCCAAAAATGGTCAGGGCAGGCTTTAAGGTGCTGGTGGATGAGGTCAGCGGCGAAATAGCGCAGCAGATTGGGGCGCTAAGTGTCAGGCTTAGTGACAAGCACCATGACGGCCGTCCCGTAATTGTGGTAGCGGTGAGTCGTTATGAGGAACTGAAACGCCAGGGCAGTATCATTTATCCCCTGAAAGGAAAAAATCTCTATGAGATATCGTCATCCCTCATTGATGTTGAATTCAATCCGGCCGGTGAACCCATCTATCGGATTGACTGGGAGTCATTAACGTCAGAGCACATTCTTATCTTGCTGGTGGTGTACAGCACCCTGTTTAATAATGTGGCCTCTGATGCGTATATCAAAGCCATGCAATCCGCTGTAACAAGCGAATCACCTTCCCTATTAACGTCATTCCTGAATATTGTCCAAGCCTATGACAAAAAAGTGGAACAGGAAACGGTGAAATCGACATTAACAGGCACACGCAGGGATAAAAATACGGTGATTTTATGAGTGACTATCCACGCCTGGATGATCGCTGTATTATCGATCCGATTATTCGCGCTTATCTGCACCGAGAAATTATCGCCCAGTCTCAGTTATACGACCACGCGAGCAATATTGTCTACACCATTAAGCCCGATGAAGAATTCAGGGCTGATCTGGTGGCCTATCGGGTGTATAAAAATTCGGTGTTACGTTGGGTAGTCAGGCTGGTGGCCGGTCATGAAAGTGAGCTGGAACCCTTGCCGATAGGGAATACCCTGTCTTTACCTTCTGTCGCATGGATACGCGATAGAGTCAGGCACTATGCTGACACGCCAGAGGTCACAGGATGATTGGCATTCCGCGCACAGAGACAGGTCGATATGAAACGGCCGGTTTACCCCCAAAAGAATTTAACCGGTTGTTCAACCAGATTGCCAAAGACCAGCAAGCCAAACGCAGTCGCCGTAAAAAAGGCAGGTTGCTCACGCCTGCGCTGTTAAAAAATAAGAATTTTGATGATGTCATTGCGTTGGGAAACAAACGTGATGGCACGTTATTCACCAAAGAAGATCTCAAGGCATTTGAAAAAAATCGGCAACAAGTCCGTTCTGACTTCAATACCCATACCGCAGGGATCACCTACACCCAGCTAATAGCAAATTGCGCCCGTATTGATGTCAAACGCGCAAACAATACGGTTGATGACGGCTCCGGCATCAAAACCGCGTCGTTTATCGGCATGGAGCACAATACCGCCCTTATCAGTGTCACAGCATCAGACAAATCGGAAGATAAGCACCATCGCGTCAAAATCCGTTTTGAGGAATGGGATACGGCCCTGGACGACCTGTCAGAGAAAGAAAAAAACACGTCCCGTGTTGTTCGTCAGCTGTGTGCCGGACGCCTGTCATTTGATTGTGATTGTGGCCGCCATAAATATTGGTATCGCTATATTGCCACTGCGGGAAATTTCGCGGTAAGTCCGCCTAAAGAATATATCTATCCCAAGATAAGAAACCCAAACTTAAAAGGCGTGGCTTGTAAGCATGTCATTCATGCGATGACCCGAATGCAGGCGGGCACATGGCAAATGCAGATCGGTCGGTTGTTACAGAAAAACGCCCGTGCCACCAGCTTTGGAGATGACAAGAGAAAAACTGCGGAATTTTTCGACGAAGAACAGTTAAAACAGCTTAACCGGAACCGTAAAAGCAAAACCAATCACACCGCGATAAAAAGTGAATACCGGCGGTATCAGCAACGTATGGCCGCCCTGGAAAAGAAACTGACGCAAGATCCGAAGAAACTGGAGGTTCTGCGCTCTCAGTTAAACAAAACCAAAAAGCTGACTGATGCTCAGCGGTTAAAGCTGAGAAAGAAACAGGAGCAAATCAATCAGATGAAAGCACAGGAACACTTGCTGAAACAGCAATTAAAAGATGCTTTCACGATGAAAAAGCAATCCTTCATCGATGCATTGATGATGACCGGACAAGACAGGCAGCAAGCTGAATCCGCCTTCAGCGAGTACATGAAGAAACAAGCGAAAGGGAACGCATGAACCGCTATGATGAATGGCTGGAGGATATTCCAGACAGTGAAATAACCGGAATGGGCACCGCTGAACGACTGTCAGCCCCGCCCTTATCCGGCCAGAATGCCTCGCTGGTGGATTGGGATGAGGTTCAGCCTCCACCACCGGATACCGTCACATTGACAGAGCATGAGGCCGTACCGGAAAAAGCCGCCCTGCCCTTGCACCTGTCCACGAGGGAGCAAGATGTCAATCTGAAGCCCCGATATAAAGGCCATTCCCCCCTCAATGATCTCGTTCGTCAGGACTGGATAAAGGTGATTGAAGACGACCCAGACAATTATGATGCTCTGTTATATCGCCCTGTCGATGAGGTGTCGGCTAAAACGAATGAGGACGGATTTGAGCGGGCCGATTTTACGGAATTCAATAACCATCAACGGGAGCTGGCCTACACTGATCCGCAAAAAGTCACTGTGCTGGACTGCCCTGATGAACGGGAATCCTTTTCGGCTATCGATGCGGACGGGGATCAGGATGGGGGCACCGATGATTTTTTAGTGATCAGGGCGGCCACAACCGGCGTTTCGGTGGGTTCAATCTTTGAATGGAATGAAGCGTTGTCAGACGGGCAATTAGCCCGCCGATTCTGGTATGTATTACGTATTTTTACCTATGGCACCGCGTCTGTGGGTTCACTTTATTACTGCATACCGGCCAGAAATTTCAGCCAGTCAGCATTAAGGGCAGATCATGAGTAAACATGAAGAGAACGACATACTAATGCGCATTAAGTCGCTGAAGCTGAATCCCATAGGCGAAAGAGAAGTCAGTGGTTTTCGGGGTATTGATATTGCGGTTGGTAATCATATTGCTTCGAGTTTAAAGGGACTGAAAGTCAATCATCCCGATCTGTATAATCAGGGATTTGTTGAATTTCTCCAGCGACCATCAAGTGATCAGGTCTTGCTGGGCCGTTTCGATGATATCAAGGATTTCATGCGAACCCTGCGGCAAGCGAAAGCCGGCAGAAAAAGCCAGTCAGATAACCCTTATGCGAATCCGGGCGCCCTGCCGGTCATCAACCTCTCCAGAACGATGGATTATGATGTGATGCCGACCGACAGGCAGATAAAGCGGGACAGGTACGGCGAAGTTTTTGAGGGGAATACAATCATTGCGGTGTTAGACGCCCACCCCGTCAATCTGGTTTACGATATTTTTGTGTTGTCAGCAGATAAAGAGCCGTTATCCCTCCTGTGCAATGCAATTGCCGTCCATTTTGTCAGTATGATTTCCACCAGCTTTCAGGCACTGATACAGATTGCCAATGCAGACGTGAGCATTGAATGCGCGTTCAATGAGGCCAGAGAAATTGCCTTTTCTGATGTGTCATTGCCTGTCATGGAAGATCGGGTTTTTGCGGCGAAGGCCAGTATCAAAGTACAGGCGGATATCCTCATGGCTCATGCCGTGGTGCCACTGATTGAAAAAACCGGAGTTACGGCACCACGAGCAATACACAGGGGCAATCATGGCACAGCAAGGTAATCAGTATTTTTTACAGAGCATCGAGATCAACGGCGAGGTCTTACCGCGAGAATCCGTCATCTCCGTGGCATATATCGAAATGGCTAAATTGGAAGCACCACTTTTGCTCCTGAATATCCGTGACGTGACCGGTTACATACTGGATAACATGGCGGTCAAAGAAGGCGCGGTGATTACGGTAGCATTGGGCGATCCCGAAGGGGAACAGGCATTGTTTAAAGAAGAATTTTTTATCGTGTCGGCCCCGCTGAACATGGATACGGTCACGATCACCAGCATCTCTACCGCCATGCGGACGCTCCTGATCCCCACCGGCACCCCGCATTTTTTTGTCGATGCTGAACCCGCAAAGATAATTCGCACCTTGACCAAAAGATTAAAGCCGGTGACTGACCCCTTTAATCGCCTGGGCACCTATCACTTAAACATGGGGCAGAAACCTGCCACACTGATTCGACAAGTGGCTAAAGATCACGGAGGGCTGGCATGGACGGCCAGAGGAAAACTCCATTTGAGAACGATGACTGATCTTATCAAGATCAAGCCCGCTTTTACTTACGAGTACAACAATCCCCAAGCCAAATACCGTATCACCAAGCTGAGAAATATCAATGCCGATTTCGCAGTAACCGCACCAAAGCAGCATCGGTATGTCGGTTATTCCATGACGGAGGGGTATCGCGCATTCGGTGATGCCTTTCTGCCGGTGAAAATGGTATCGGATGCCGAATTAGGTACATTACAAAATATGGGGCGCGTGCTGATCCCGAAATTAGATATCGAGTGCGCGGGAAATCCGGCTATTCAGGCCGGTGCCGTGATACAGGTTATTATTCATCGTTATGATTCGGAGAACCGGATTGATGAATCCGTGCCAAAAAATATGATTGTCGAGCGGGTGACGCAGTTTGAAGAACGTGTTGCCTACAGCACCAGAATGATTTTGGGGGTTCCGAATGAGTAACGCTATCTATGGCAGCCACAGGGCTATAATTGTGGCGACAGAGGACCCGAAGGGGCTGATGAAAGCCCAGGTGCGGCTTTTGGCGCTTTGGGACGGTATACCGGATGAAGTTCTGCCGTGGGCGGAATATCGCCTGTCAATCGGGGGCACCTTTACGCCCGCCGTCAAAGGGGATCTGGTATGGGTGGAGTTTCCTTATGGCGGGGGCAGCCGCTATCCCATGATCACCGGCGCGGCACAAGATGCCCCTCATGGTATCCCGAACGTTGCGCCGGAAGCCTCTGGACAAGGGGGAGCCTATGAGCCGTCCGACGTCGAGGGCGCACCGCCTCTCCCCGCGTTGTCACCGACGAAAGACTTCGTATATAAGCGCAATAACCTGCTCGTTATCCATTCTGCGGGTGGCGGTGTCTCGATTACCAATATGGCGAGTGGATCATGTATCGCAATGAATGAAGCCGGTGATATTTTTCACCATGCAGCTGGAGATTTTTTCCTGAATGTCAGTGGCAACACGACCATCAAATCACAAGGGGAAATCACCTTTGAGAGTGCGGCCGGATTCAAAACAAAATCACAGGCAGGGATCACCTTTGAAAGTATGGCGGGATTCAACGCAAAGGCACCCTTGTTTGGCTTTTCACAATTTTAACGCCAAAAAATAACGCTTACCCGCTCTGAAAGCGGGTAAGGAATAACAAGAAGTTATTGAATAGTTCATTATAGTCAAAGCATCATTGTCATGTTAATAACATTAGCAGGCTTTTGAGGTGTCCGGATTTAATGTACTACTACATCGGGGTTGTCTTTTTGTTCTTCATAGTCTCTTATCAACGCTGGCGATTTTCAGAGAAAGATATCTGGCCGCACATTAAAACGTTCGGACAGCGCCTTAATATGCGTGATCGTTAATGCGCGGTTACCCGAAAGAATCAGACTGACGAGTGACTTTGAACCTATTTCGTTTTTCAAATCAGAGTAAGACAGGCCATGTTGATCGATCAATACACTCAGCGCAGCTACCCCCGTAGGCAGATTTTCAACAGCCTTGTTAAATTCAGCAAAGTGTTCGCTATTATTTTCATACTCCGCTATTTTTGCGGCCAATATATCAATCAACGGGCTTTCATCGTCGTTCTCGATGAGATAATCAACCATTAGCAGGGCATCTCGATAATCCTTTTCAGACGCACTGCTCCCTAAAAAGGGAACAGCAGCGACTAAGGCTGTCGTTGCTTGAATGGCTTTGATAGGTTCTTTTATCATTCGTTTGTCTCCCGGTACTTCTTGGTCAATTTATCGTATTCTTTGTGAGTCACTATATGCTTAACATAGAATCGCTTATTGATAAAATTGATGTAGGCGATCATGCGCAAATTGTTCCCGCCTATGTCTATTACCCACCACTTATTCCGGTATTTAAAGTTATCAAGGCGGGGAAACCATCCTTGTAATTCCATCGGGCTATCAAAGTTTTTTTCCTTTAACAATTTATAGGTTGTGATAATTGCATTGGCATCATTTGGAAAATCCCGAACCGCTTTATCAAATGGTTCCCTGGAAATAACGTGCATGTCACTGACTCCATTTACATGATGAAAACACTATAACACCAATCATAATGGTTTACAATATGTAAACTAAGGTAATTTTCCCTGCGCCACACAAACATGAAAAGAACATACCTATGCTTCACGGGTTGCTAAATAAATGAAAGGTTTGGTAAACCATAGTCAAGTCAACATGACGAAATATACTAAAAAGCAGCCGAAATAAAAGACTGGCACAGCGTAAGCAATCAGGATTTCACGGAGAAAATAAACAATGATGTCTTTTGGTTCGGTTTGTTCCGGCATTGAAGCGGCCAGCGTCGCATGGGAACCCCTCGGTTTGTCTCCGGCATGGTTCAGTGAAATTGAAAAATTTCCCAGTGCAGTACTGGATCATCACTGGCCTTCAGTCAGAAATCTGGGGGATATGACCAAAATCACTGCCATTATCGCCAATAATCAGGCGAATGCACCGGATATTCTGGTCGGTGGTACGCCCTGCCAGGCGTTCAGCATTGCGGGGTTACGCAATGGTCTGAATGATGAACGCGGACAATTAACCTTATCATTCGTGGAGTTGGCAAATGTTATTGATTCAGTCAGAGCTGCAAACGGAAAACAACCATCAATTATTGTCTGGGAAAACGTCCCCGGCGTCTTATCCAGCAAGGACAATGCATTCGGCTGTTTTCTTGCAGGGCTTGCCGGAGAAGGTGAACCATTGCAGCCATCAGGGAAAAAATGGACAAACTCAGGTTATGAGTCTGGACCCCAACGTAATATCGCCTGGCGAGTCCTTGACGCTCAATATTTCGGAGTGGCCCAACGCCGCCGCCGTGTGTTTGTTATCGCAAGTGCTCGAACAGACGCCTGTACCGCAAAAATACTTTTTGAGCCAGACAGCGTGCCTTGGAATACTGAACCGCGCGGAACGGCGGGGGAAGACGTTACCGGAAATGCTGGAAACCGCGCTGTTATCGGCAATCACTGGGACTCAGAATTAAACCCGTACCCGACATTAAACCAGAGTCCCAATATTGGAGGTATCGGAATGAGTAATCAGGAAATATTTTTGCGGCGTGGCAGTGGGCTGGTATCAACCTATCGGCTTCTTTCGTTCGGTGAATATCGAACCGATGATATTTCCTCAACACTGCGAGCCAGAGATGATAAAAGCGCCACTGATTTAGTGGCGATTGCATTGGCCGGTAATATAATAGGAAGAAAGCCTAGTAATGGTGGTAATGGAATTGGTTTTCATTCTGAAACTTCCTACACCCTGACAAGAACAGATATTCATGGTGTGAACTATGGTTATGCTGTCCGCCGCTTGACGCCTGTTGAATGTGAACGATTACAGGGGTTTCCAGATAATCACACCCAAATTCCTTGGAACGGAAAAACCGCAGAGAATTGCCCCGACGGACATCGTTACCGAGCCATTGGTAATTCGATGGCGGTTCCTGTTATGTCATGGATTGGAAAGCGAATCTTAATGCAAGTAAAATATGATAATATTCCTTTAATTTAAAAAATTTATAAAAATCTAAATTATTTTTTATAAAATTGACACCAACATTTCAAATATAGGCATTGCTTTAATGTTCAAGGTTTTTAAAAACGCGTTGATCTACCAATTGTCACGAAAGGTGTCCAATCTTACAGAAGAGGAATTACGCTCCCTGATGCCGCCTTTCGCTTTTTCTCCTTGTGGTGAGCATGATGCTTCCCGCATGGGCTGGTTGATGAACGATGACAAGCCGGCAATGTTCGTTCACGGCAATAATCTGTTGCTTGTCGCCGTGCGAGAGAATAAAGACATCCCTACCGCCATTATCAAAGAGCATCTGAATGTCAAACGCGAGAAAGTAGAGGCCGTCCACTATCGCAAGCTCCGGCGCTCTGAGATCGCTCAACTCAAAGATGACGTAATTCAAGATTTATTACCCCGTGCTTTCCCAAAACGCAGCACCATTCAACTTTGGATTGATATTGATAACGGCTTAGTCTCCATTGATACTACTTCCCCGCGTACAGCGGAGCATGTTTTATCGCTCTTACGCCGCACCCTTGGCTCACTTCCCGTGATACCGATTGCAACGGTTAATCCATTTGAATTGGCAATGACAGACTGGTTAAAAAACGCTAGCACCCTGCCGGACAGACTACGCCTGAGTGATAAAATTCAGAAAGCCGATCTCATTTATGACGATGGGGAAGTCCGCTTTAACAAAGAAGATAATCTGAACAATGACGAGGTTGTCTCTATCCTGTTAGATCAAGGTCGTCAGGTTTGTACACTAGGTGTCTATGTGGACACGCAATACGGGCTTGATTTAGAACTCACCGATTCATGCAAACTGAAAAAACTCCAGTTTAGTGTTGAGTTTTCCAATCTTCACAGTGAAGGTGACGATGAGTTCGCCCGTGAATACGCGGATTTTATTTTAATGGTAGAAGAGCTACGCACAGCCTATGACACCATTTTTAATGCAATGGGTGGGTTACTAAATACCGGAGCAAGCGATGAGTCAGCCGGTGGTGAATGAATACACCCGCGGGGCAATCAGCAATCTCGTTGCGGTTTTGTAAAAGGAGAAAATAATGTCAGCTGTGGGTATTCAGGGTTCAGTTTGTTCTGGTCATGGCGGATTTCCGCCCCGTCCTTCAGCAGAAGGGGAGCCGTTATTAAAAGTCAATGGCATTCCCGTGCTGGTTGCAGGAAATTTGTTTCCTGATCACATAGATATTTATAGTTACGCGAAACACAGTGGCGTAGCTATCAGTACCAGACCGTGGTTTACCGTGAACGGAAAACCCATATGCTGTGTGGGTGATCCTGTTTCATGTGGCTCTGTCGTGGTATCTGGGAACCCTTTTTTTCAGGTGAGTTAATGCTAGATAATGAAAAACAAATCGCCGCATTCAGGGCGTTGGGTGTCGAAGGATTACACCCACCAGCAGCACTGATCATCACCAAACTCACCGCTGATAGCGCTATCAAAAAAGCCGCTTATCTTCGTCAACTGGTGAAGAAAGAAACAACCTACCCCGCACCAGTGACAACCGCATTGCGCAAGATCAACGATGCCAGCGGGAAATTAACAATTGCGGCAAATGCGGCCAATGCGTTCCATGATGCCATCAAGGATTACCAAAGTCCGTCCCAGCTGATCCAGATGCGTATTGGCTGGACATGTTATTTAAAAGGCAATCTCTTATCTGACAGTACCCCGTTTCATTTGATTGAAGCTATTGCGGATAGTCAGATAACAACCGCACAAAACCAGCTTGTGACCCATCTCAAAACCGAGGATATCAAGGCCGCAATGGATGAGATTAATATCGTTTTAACCAATAGCGTGGGGGCTGGTGGTATAGCATCACGACTAACGGACAAACAAATTTTAACACTTAACAGCGCTGTTAAAGCATTGACAGGTGCACTCAGCGAGCTTGATCAAGCAACGGAGGCCGTGAATCGTTTGGCAACTCAGGCGAGTGATTCCGTCAGTCATGCACAAAAATCATTTCGTGATGCTGTCAGCGTTTCAATCATCTCAGGCTTACTTGAAAGCACAGTCATGACCGGTGCATTAAACGCAATTACCCCTGCTTCGGTCATTTCTGCTTTGTCATAGGAGAACCCATGTTACTTGGCGGAATGATTCCCCTCCCTATCAGTAAATCATTAAAATTAGTCGCCATTGGCTCTGTGCTGGGCGTTATCTGTTTTGGTGTTAAGTTTGCACATAACCAATACAAAAACTTCACAGGACACGTTACAGCACTAAATACGGCCAATTCAGTATTATTCAGTGAAAATACCAACCTGAAAACAGCTATCCGCGTTCAGAGCGAAAATATACGCCTTTTGCACCATGACATTGCTGAACGTGATAACCGATTAATGGAATTAGTAGAATCTCAGAAACACCTGGAACAAGAAATTCAACAACAAAGAGAGGAAAGTGAGAGTGCTACCGGACAATTTAAAGATATGCTGGATAATATCCAGTGTGCTAACCAGCGTATGCCTGATGACATTATCCGGTTGCAACACCAACGCACTGCCGAATTCAACCAGCGTTATGGTGGTTGAAAAACCGGTAGAAACGAAACGCCCACCCGTCATCAAAGCCGTAATGTGTATTCTTCCCGACGACAAGACAACGCGTTGGGGGGACAACGTGCTCTATAAGGAAAAAGTCAGACAATTGTTGGCGGAATGCAATGGTAAGAATCAGAGGGCAAATGAGATCAATTTAAAATTACCTGTAACTGCTAGCATTTAAAAACAGCCGTGCTTGCGTTAAATAAGCTTTCATAATAACGATACACTCATTTTTCTCACTCCCGGTTGTTGCCCTGATGAAAAGGCGGTCATAAATTCTTCAACGCACACTAAGAG
>NZ_MKGQ01000022.1 GCF_001908105.1 Xenorhabdus eapokensis | reverse complement strand
CAGTCCATTTTGGGATTTTTTTTGATTTGGCGATTAATCAGATCGCAAAAATTGGACTGAGTTCCCTCCAAGTGATCTACTATTTTGAAAGCTTATTTATAACATCCGTTTTATTTTCATCTATTTTTGTTTCTGGCAAAAACATTGAAAATAATCACCTCAAATCCCATTTTATAACTATAAATCGGTAAATTATGTCACAACATCACAATCGTCCATTAAACAAACAAGATTATAAAACACTGTCCTTAGCTGCTTTAGGCGGCGCTCTGGAATTTTACGACTTTATTATCTTTGTCTTTTTTGCTGTTGCGCTTGGGGAACTCTTTTTCCCTGCGGATATACCTGAATGGCTCAGGCAACTACAGACATTTGGTATTTTTGCTGCGGGTTATCTGGCTCGACCTTTAGGTGGGATCGTCATGGCTCATTTTGGTGATCTCATTGGGCGTAAAAAAATGTTTTCACTCAGTATATTGATGATGGCCGTACCAACACTGGCTATCGGTATGTTGCCCACCTATGATGCCGTAGGTATTGCTGCCCCTATCCTGCTGTTATTAATGCGGATTATGCAGGGCGCCGCAATTGGTGGAGAAGTGCCCGGAGCCTGGGTTTTTGTGGCAGAACATGTTCCCCATAAACGTGTCGGATTTGCCTGTGGTATTTTAACGGCAGGATTGAGTTTGGGGATTTTATTTGGTTCTCTCGTCGCAACCATTATTACGACTATTTATTCCAGACAAGAAGTCTTGGATTGGGCATGGCGCCTGCCATTTTTCTTAGGGGGCATTTTCGGTTTATGCGCCATGTATCTGCGCCGTTGGCTGCATGAAACCCCTGTCTTCAAGGAAATGCAGGAACGCAAAGCGTTGGCAGAAGAGTTACCACTAAAAACTGTCATTTTGAATCACAAGCGCGCCATCTCTATTTCCATGCTGCTGACATGGCTGCTTTCCGCAGGCATTGTCGTTGTCATCTTGATGACACCAACCTATATGCAGACAGTCTTTAATCTGGAACAATCACTGACTTTGAAAGCAAACAGTCTGGCGATCATCTCATTGGCAATTGGCTGTGTCTCCGTAGGATATTTATGCGATAAATGGGGAGCCGGTATCGTGCTGATTATTGGTTGCATTCTATTGGCTACCACAACTTGGTTTTTCTACCACAATATTAGTCATGAACCGCTTAAACTATTTGGTGCTTATTCCCTCACTGGCCTGACTGTAGGTGTGATTGGTGCAACCCTTTTGTCATGGTAAAAAGTTACCCGCCAGAAGTCAGGTTCAGTGGCATTTCATTTTCCTACAATTTGGCTTACGCCATTTTTGGTGGATTGACACCAATCTTCGTCACTTTATTACTGGTATATACCGCATTGGCTCCCGCTTACTACATGATGCTCTTATCGGTTGTTGGTATTTTATTGGGATTTTACTTGCGGAAAAAATCTATCTAAAATAAAAACACACAATCAACCATCTCCAGGGCGATTGCACAGTTTCACTTCCTGATTATCCGGCGGCGCTTATTAAACAGATCCGGCAATATCGTTTGTGATACACACTGCCACTCAATTTTATTGATAGCAACGCCCTGTTTGGCAAAATAATCTGACAGCGCTGACTGACAGTGCCGAAGAACCTCAACAGCACAATCTCCTTCCAATTTCAGTGACCACTCAGTCTGAGTTAGCCGATAATCACTGGTTAGCGGCAGAGTATTAGCAATAATCCGCGAACAAGGATCAGCAAAAATACTCACTGTTCCCCCTGCCAGCGCAGGTAAAATGAGCTGGTCATCATTGCGTCCTTCTATACGCTCTATCGCCAATGCAGGATTGCCGCAATCACACGGGGTTTTCTTCATCACCAAAATATCATCAAGTTTGTAACGCACAATGGGTTGGGTTTCCCGTGTAAAATCGGTAATGATGGGGTTAAAACGCGATTCATCGATCCATTTTGGCTCAATATGCAGAAACTCTTCATTAAGATGCAGTGTTCCATGTGAGCAGGTACACGCCAGAAAGCCTTCCGTTGCCTGATAAATTTCGCCCACTTCCCTGAATACGGTTTTCAATAGTTGGCGATCTTGCGGCTCCAGCACTTCTGCCACCGAGATCACTTTAACCGGCGGCAATGATACTTCGCCTTGTTGGAGCTTCAATGCCAGCGCACGCAATACTTGAGCCGGTGCTACGATAATCGTTGGTTGATACTCTGCTAACGCTTGTACTTGCTGATGAAAGTCAGCGAACAAATCAAAAAAACGGAAGGATATCCAACGGTTCTGGACACTATCGTAGAGATTGTTCCCCGCCCGTAAGAACAGCGCCACTCGCTCACCGTGAAATACGCCCTTTGGCAGCATTTTGGCAAGCAGGGTTCCTGCCCAAATGCTCCGTTCTTTCGGGCTGGCAACAAAAATACCTCGCTGCCCTGATGTGCCCGATGACATGCCAACGCTGAATTTGCCGACAGTGGGCTTAAAATCTCGTGACTGTTCACTCAACCGCGCACATGCCAAAAGTTCATCGCGTTTTAGACCCGCCGTATTCATCTGGTCGAAATTTTCCATCATGATGGCTTTATTCATCAGCGGGTATTCCGCCAACGGTAAATCACCGTATAAGGAAAAATAAGGACTTTTTGCCAGAACCAGATGCCTAAATCTCGCCAATTCTCGCCATTGATGTTGTTCAAGCTGCTGTCGGTTGGTAAATTTCCACCGTTTTCTGGCTCGCCAATAGTACCAAAGCGTTTTGAATATCATGCCAAATCTCCTTCATGACATAGCTGGATAGGGATCTGCTTTTGATCAATTTGATGCAGCTTATTCAGTGTTTCGTAATAGGCTCGGCTGTCATCCATAATAAGATTCGCCAACTTTGCAGGCCCCCGCAGCTCACGATAATTAGTTGGTGACCAGGCGGCATCGCCCGCCAGCAATATCCAACCCTGTTCAGTCAATACACAAAGACCAAGATGCCCTGCTGCATGGCCAGGTAGCGGAACAATAAGTATCTGTTTCTGGCTTTCTGGCACTGCATAACCTTCCCCCAATACCGCTAATTCTTCTGGCAACGGACTGGTTTCAAACCCTTCATAAAAACTGGCTCTGGATTCGAAATCTTCCGGTATTAACCCCCGCACAAAGGCTTTTTGCAGCGCAGCAATACCGCGTAAGTGACGGGTTTGCCGCCAACCTTCCCCCGAACAGATAAATTTGGCCTGCGGAAAATCCCGTAATCCGGCAATATGATCACCATGAAAGTGAGAAATGATGATGCCATCGATATCACGTGCCTGAATTCCTTTCTCTTTTAGTTGCATCACTAATGAGTCTTTGGTGTCAAAGTAGACTGGCGTGACCGTGCGATATAACCGAATGATCCCATTGCGGGTATGATCGTAAAAATGGCTGGCATAGCCGGTATCAAGCAGCCAGCGCTTATCACCGCACTCCAGCAACCACGCACGCGCCGGAAATTTGCATACGCGAAGACTGGCGCCTTTCAGTGCCATGCAACCGGAATGAGTGCAATATCCCACTTCAAAAACACGTATCTTAACCATGTGAACCTGTCTGCTGGTCTGTCTGTTTTAGCCAGTTGGCCGTTAAATGAATGCCTTCTTCGATGGTATAAATCGGTGAATAACCCAGTTCTTTTCGTGCTTTTGAGTTATCCAGTGTCATAGAATAATAAGCCGCCCCGATACCGTAACGCGTCAGCAACGGCTCTTTTCGGCTGAACATGGCAATGCCTTCCAGTATTGCCGCAACGCCATACAGAAGTGGATAAGGCAATGATTTGATCCGGTAATCAAACTGCATCTCGTCAAATAACTGCCCTAAGATCTGCGCCAATGGCTGTGGCTGTTGATTGGTAATGTTATATATCGCCCCGCTTTGCAAGCCTTCGCGCTGCGTCGCTAATGACATGGCATGAACAACATTCATTACGTAAGTGAGATCCAGGGCATTCCTTCCCCCCGCAGGCAAGGCCATAACACCTTCGCTGGCTTTAACCTGAGCCAGCAAACGCGGTAACAACACTCTGTCATGTGGGCCAAATAACCCACGGGGGCGCAGGATAATATAGGTTGTGTCGGGGTAACGGCAGATCAGTTGGCGTATGCTCTCTTCGGCCAAAAATTTCGTTCGGGCATAATCATTAGCAAAACGCTGGCTGCGCTGACTTTCGGTAACATGCTGCTGGTGGGAAAAATTAAAATAGACGGCTGGAGTAGAAATATGAACAAATCGCTGAATACCACCTATTCCTGCTGCCTGCGCCAACGTCTGTGTAGCAGCCACATTGATACGTTCAAACTCATCAGGATCGCCCCAGGGAGAGGATTTAGCGGCACAATGCCAGACTGCATCACAATCTGACATTAATTCGGTTGCTTCATCTACCGTTAAGGTCGCCAGTTCAGCGCGACGAAATTCTGCGCCCAATGAAGTCAACAACGCTCCTGCCTGTTGGTCACGTCCGGTTGCAACCACTGTCTCCCCATGCGATAACAGGTAATCAACGGCATTACGACCTAAACCACTTGTTGCTCCGGTGACAAGAATTTTCATGGTATTAAGATCATCTCACTCAATGAAAGCCCGGCTGCCGTACCCAGCAACATGACATAATCACGACCGTAATAACGCTCTGTCATCATGGCTTCATGCAAAGCACTCGGAATGGATGCCGCAACCTGATTCCCGCGATAACGATAGATATTCACAAATCTTTCATCCCTGATATTCAATCGGTTGCGAATATGTTTCAGCCCTAAATGGCTCGCCTGATGCGGGATCACGGTATCAATATCAGACATTGCAAGATTGGCACTCGCCAGTACACGCGCTGTAAAATCTTCAATTAATGAGGCGGTCAGTTTAAACAGTGGCTTGCCCTGCATCTGGAACAGAAAGTCACTATCTTCCATGCCCGCCCGCAGATTTTTGCGGGTTCCGCCAGCCCGAATCTCGCATAATTCGAGGCCTTCTGGATAAGTTTCATGTTTGTAGGTAACAATTCCGCTTTTTCCATCTCCCCTTTCAACGATCATACAAGCCGCCCCATCACCAAAAATCAGAGATGATTCTTGATGTGACCAATCAATGCCACGGGAAGCCATCTCGGCGGAAACAATGGCAATACGCTGATATTGTCTGGTTGCCAACAACCCACTGGCAGCACTCAACGCAGAGATAAAACTCACACAACTTGAATTAATATCAAAACAGGCAGTACCGGCCTTTAATTGACTCTCGTTTAAAATATGTGCTGCGGAATAAGGTAAGGCTTGAATCGGGATAGCAGAAGCTGAAATCAGCAGATCAATTGAATCTGGCGAGATTTGGTGTGTTTCTAAAGTATTATGCAATGCATCTGCGGCTAATTTAGCCTGTGATGCTTGATAATCAGAATGGTAGCGATATTCTATTCCTGAGTGTCTTTCTACAAAACCTTTCGGTTTGTTTAATCTTAAATCTAAATCGGTGGAATACACTTTGTTTTCTGGTAAAGCAACGCCAGACGCAATGATCTTTAATGGGATCAATTCATGTGAATTTTTCATTTTTTTATTGCTTCCAAGTGTTAATTTTTTGTTTTAATTCGTTGTCAGAATATGAAGTTAATTCTGAATAGGGTGAGAATAAATGATTATTTATCAGATAGACGATTAAACAGGAAGTATATATTTATGATACATCATATTATTAATTTGAAACACTCAACGCAGTTATATGAAAAATAAAAAGTTTTCTCAATTCATCATTTCAATATCATGAAATTTTTTTAATGTGGAAAATATATTATGAGATTTAATTATGGCGTTTGTTGTCTATATGTAAAATAAAAGTCAATGTAAATTGACAAATAAACACACTTGATATAATTAATGAGAAATAGTCATTTTTAGTTTTTGTTTCAAAAGTAAATTATATAAATATAGTCATCCTAAGATTTTGAATAAGCATTAGCCCAATATTTTTATTATTTTTAAATAAAAGTAAAATATAAAATTAGCAACATATATATATTTTAAAAGCAAAAATACCGAGTTTATTCTTCTGAATAAGAAGTATTTATTCAGAAGAATAATTCTGCTAATTGAAGTCAACACCTTGCCTATCATCACTTTTGCGAGCATGATCGCAATACCATACCCATTAATCAAACAACTTACATGTCTGCAATCAAAGAACTTCAAGTCACAATCTCTAACCTTTCGGTATGGCGCAAGGGTGATCAACGTGCACCACATAAGCCGTTATTGTTACTGTATGTACTTTCCCAATATCAGAAAGGCCATGAACGACTGTTTGACTATGGGGAGGAGATCCACCAACCATTGCTGGATCTCCTCAATAACTTTGGCCCAAAACGCAAAACCCATTATCCCCCTTTACCCTTCTGGCGCTTACGTGGCGACGGGTTTTGGGAATTGCAAAATACCGAACTCTGTACACCACAAAAAGGGAGTAAGGAGCCGCCAAAACGTGAATTGATTGAATTTGGCGTCAAAGGTGGTTTCGACCAACAAAGCTACCAGTTATTACGCCAAAAACCCGCTGTCATCGATAAACTGGCACAACAAATCCTGAGTGAGCATTTCCCTGACAGCATACAGGAGCTGCTTGCTAATCAATTGGATTTCTCTTTAAGTGATATCCGCAAAATGCGTGATCCCCATTTTCGCCGGCAGATACTGCGCGCCTATAACTATGAATGTGCGATATGTGGTTACAATCTGCGACATGACAGTACTCCCGTTGGCCTGGAAGCTGCACATATCAAATGGAAACAATACGGCGGACCTTGTACCGTAAACAATGGGCTTGCCCTTTGTTCACTGCACCATTCCGCATTCGATATGGGATCAATCAGTATTGACAATAATATGAATTTACTGGTTTCAGAAAGTGTTAATGGTGGATTGATGGTGAAGCAACTTTTTTGGAATTTCGCAAAACAGTCAATATTACTTCCCCAGAATAAAGATTATTATCCGCTGGAAAGTTTCATCGCCTGGCATCGCAATCAAGTTTTTAAAGAATAGTCTGCAACTATTTGAAAAAGGGGAAACCAAAGCTTCCCCTAACAATTCAACCTGATTTTAGGTCACTGACTTGCTTTCAATTTTTGGAAATACTCTTCGTACAGAATATTGGCATTGCCAACATCACTCTGCCATTCGCCTTTCTTGACTACGGCTTCATCTGGGTACAAAGTCTTGTCTTCTGTCATGGATTTTGGCAGTAATTTTTTCGCTTCCAGATTCGGCGTTGGGTAACCAATTTTCTTGGCAACCTGTGCCGCAATTTCAGGGCGCAACAAGAAATCGATCAATTTCATCGCACCATCGACATTCTTGGCATTCGCTGGTATAGCCAGGCTATCCATCCAGAAAATTCCGCCTTCTTTCGGCCAGATAATCTCAACCGGTGTACCCGCCTGACGCGCAACATAAGCAGAGCCGTTCCACATCATACCGATATCCGCCTCGCCTTCCATAAATGGGTTGGCTGGGTTGTCAGAGTTAAATGCCAGTACATTGGGCATCAGTTTTCTTAGTTCCTGATAAGCGGCTTCAATCTCTTTCGGATCAGTGGTATTGCCGGAATATCCTAATTTCAGCAGCGCCATCTGGAAAACTTCACGCGCATCGTCAGTCAGGACTAAGCTGCTTTTGTACTCTGGTTTCCAGAGGTCAGCCCAAGAAAAGAGGGAGTTGGGATCAATATTATCTTTATTGACGCCAATCGCCGTGGCGCCCCAAATATAAGGGATAGAGTAATCGTTATTCGGGTCAAAAGACTTATGCAGTAGGTTAGGATCAAGATTACGGAAGTTGCTCAATTTGCTGGTGTCGATTTTTTGCAACATTCCTTCTTTACTCATCTTTGAGACAAAGTAAGTGGATGGAACCACTAAATCATAAGCACCGTCTTTATAGGTTTTCAGCTTGGTGTACATGCTCTCATTGGATTCATAGGTGGAATAAATCACCTTAATCCCAGTTTCTTTGGTGAACTGGTTGAGCAAACCAGGCGGAACGTATTCAGTCCAGTTGTAGAAATACAGCGTTTTGCCATCATCATCAGCGGCATTTACAGAGCCAATGTTTAATGCCATCATCCCAGCGGCCAAAAGATAAAACCACTTTTTCATATCATGTTTTCCACGCAGTGAGTGCGTTAGTATCGTATAGGTTCCGCGTGAACCTACCCCCCAAAAAACGGCTATTATAAAAGCCACATTTTGTGGGGTAAAGCCAGTTGTTACGTTGTAGATTGGTGCTTAAAAGAAGATTAAGACTTACCTGTGCGATCACGCATCACAAATTGGCTAATCAGCACCAAAACCAACGACATAAGTAATAAAATCGTTGCCAATGCGTTCACTTCCGGCGAAATTCCCACTTTTACCATTGAATAGATCTTAAGTGGCAAAATTTCATAGCTTGGCCCCGTCACAAATGAAGAAACAACCACATCATCCATCGATAGGGTAAAACTCAGTAACCAACCTGCCATAACCGCCGGCATCGCCAGCGGCAGGATGATTTTTCGCAGGATAGTCAATTCACCCGCCCCCAAATCACGCGCCGCTTCCAGCATTTTGACATCGAAGTCTTTCAGGCGGGAGTAAACCGTTATCACCACAAACGGCAAACAGAAGGTGATGTGCGAAAACAGTAGTGACCAGAATCCCAATGAGACACCAAGTAGCATAAATAGCACCAGTAATGAAATCGCCATCACGATATCTGGCGACATCATTACAACAAACAGCATACCGCCAACAAACTTTTTGCCACGGAATGAGTAACGATACAAGGCGACTGCCGTCAGGGAGCCAATTAAGGTGGCAAACGTGGCAGAAGTTACCGCCATCGTCAGGGAATGGCCTGCCGCTTGAAGCAGGCTATCATTGGTGAACAGCAGGCTATACCATTCGGTGGTAAAACCCTGCCAGCGAATACCAAAGCGTGATTGGTTAAACGAGCTTACCAGCAGAATAATAATCGGGATATACAGGTAAGCATAAACGATGGTCATGAAACCACCGCGCAACAGGCGTCCGATCATTCCAGTTCTACCTTCTTGTTCAGCAACTTAGCCGCACGATAATAAACCAATAACATCAACCCCATTACCAGCGTTAAACAGATGCTGGTCGCCGCGCCAAACGGCCAGTCGCGGATATTGAGGAATTGGCTCTTAATCACGTTACCGATCAGCAGGTTCTTCGCCCCGCCCATCAAGTCAGCTACGTAGAACAGTCCCATCGCTGGCAGCAATACCAGTAAACAACCGGCGATAATACCCGGCATAGTCAGTGGCACAATGATGCGGATAAAGGTTTGCAATTTCCCCGCGCCCAAATCGCGCGCCGCTTCCAGACAGGATTTATCCAGCTTCTCAATACTGGAATAGAGCGGCATCACCATAAACGGTAATAAGATGTAAACCAGACCCAGTATAACCGCCTCAGGGGTATACATGATGCGCAACGGCTTATCGATAATCCCCACCCACATCAGAAAATCATTCAAATACCCGCGGGTACTGAGGAACATCTTCAAACCATAAATACGGATTAACGAATTCGTCCAGAATGGTACGATCAGCAGGAATAACATCAGGGGACGCAATTTCTGCGACATACGAGCCAAGAAAAAAGCGAATGGATAGCCAATCACCAGACAACAGAGCGTCGCGACAATCGCCATATTCAGCGAATGCAGCAACACTTCGGCATACAGCGGATCGAATAATCGGGTATAGTTATCCAGTGAGAATATCATCTGCACTAAATTGGCATCATCACGGGTCAGGAAGCTGGTTCCGATGATCATCAAGTTCGGCAAAAAGACGAACAGCATCAGCCAGGATACGATGCCCGTAATGACGATATTCTGGAATAGTTTACGCGTCTTCTTCATCGACCAGCACAACCTCCCAGCTTTCTACCCAAGTGACGGCAATCTTCTGGTTCAGGGAATGGTCAACATCAGGATCATCTTCGTTGAAGAATTCGCTTACCATGACCATCTTGCCATTTTCCATTTCGACCACGGAATCCAATGTCATCCCCTTGTAGTTACGCTCGCGAACATAACCAATCAAACCCGATACCTGCTCACCGTTGTTGATCTCTTCCACGCGCAGGTCTTCCGGACGCAGCAACACTTTCAACGTTTGCCCTACCGTCACTGGCAAAGACGTGAAAATATCGCACTCGTGACCTTCGACATTGGCGCGTATCCGCTGCTCATCAATACGATGTAACACTTGAGCATCAAAGATGTTGATTTCGCCGATAAAGCGGGCAACAAACAGATTTTTCGGCTCTTCGTAAATCTCACGTGGAGAGCCATCCTGTTCAATGCGTCCGTCACGCATCACCACGATGCGGTCAGACATGACCAGAGCTTCTTCCTGATCGTGAGTCACGAAGATAAAGGTGATACCGAGCTTACGCTGGAGCGCCTTTAGCTCATTTTGCATCTGCTTGCGCAACTTGTAGTCGAGTGCGGACAGCGATTCATCCAGCAGCAAGACTTTCGGTTTATTGACAACCGCGCGGGCAATCGCCACACGTTGCTGTTGGCCGCCGGAAAGCTGGGTAGGTTTACGCAGGGCAAACGCTTCAAGCTGAACCATGCGCAATGCTTCCTCAACACGCGGAGCAATCTCTTTTTCCGGTGTTTTCTGCATCCGAAGTCCAAAAGCGACATTTTCAAATACGGTCATATGAGGGAATAGGGCATAACTTTGGAAAACCGTATTAACATGACGGTGTTCGGCGGGAATATCAGTAATATCCTGCCCTTCCAATAAAATTTGGCCGCTATTTGCATCTTCCAGCCCGGCAATCAGGCGGAGTACGGTGGTCTTGCCACAACCGGATGGCCCAAGAATGGTCAGGAACTCGCCATCATTGATGGTCAGATCGAGCTGTGAAATAACTTGTTTACCGTCGAAGCCCTTACTCAAGGCTTTCAATTCAACGAGTGGTGTCAGAGAGGTGTTCTCAGTCATTTATGCTATCATCTATCCCTTGGAATAATGCAGATAGAACCGCCACGGGAAAAGACTGTGTTAGCTAGCAGGAGACATCATTTCTCCGCTAAAGCTCAAAGCCAGTGGCGCCGGTTGAAAATACGAAGCGCGCATCATAAACGCAGTAAGCCCAAATTGAAAGCTGAAACAATGACAATATGTCATTTTTTATGACTATTTTATGAATAATAACAACGAACCCTATTTTGCTCCGAATTTTACCGAATGGAAATAGTTTCATGTTGAATATTTTTGAATTGGGAAAATATTATTTTTTCAATAAATTCAGGCAAATATCCAAAGCAAACCCTATCATCATTAACACTTAGCCAGCTAGCCATCTAAACATCAAGGTGTCTAGATGGTTAGTCAGTGGCTTATAATAGCTAGTAGTAGATCGACTGTTGTATATTAGCTCACACCTATATTTGCCCACCTACCCCCTTAAACTTCTCAACAAATGCAGCAATTTTCTGGAAAACAGCCTGCTTTTTCGTTCTGTATTCCGGGTTAAGTGGACTTAACTTAGGTAGCGTTGAGTTTAGCTCTGTACCATTTTCACTGGCATATTCTCGTTTTAATGATGCCGTAATATAGCGCTTAGCCGCATCTTCATTTAATTTTTCTGAGCTGATTAACTCCTCTGCTTCACGCTTTTGTTCAGCTTGAGCAAATTTGAAAAACTCATCAATGATACTGGCCTTGTCAATAATTTCGTCCAAGTTAGTTTGATTAATGAAATCAACAAGTAGACTTTCTTTTGCTCGATTACCAAGGCTGGAACGAATTAAACGGCGAACTTCATCAATTAGTTCTGCCTTATTTTTATTCTTTTTATTGTTTTCAAAAACCAACTCAAGAATGTAATCTAAATTAATTTCCTGTGATTTGAGTAAGTCCACTTCAAAGACGACATCATCCCAGTCAATAGTAGATTTATCTTTCTCGTTAGATGACTTTTCACGGCGTAACCAATCACGCGTATCATTATAGGTTGAGCGATAATCTTGAATAGTACGCTCAGTTGGCATCTCAATCGCTTGCATCGCAGCGATATCCGCCATCAACAATCGGGGCAGTGTGAGATTCATGTTATACAGGGAAACGATGACCGCCCGAAAATTGCTCCAATTTTTTCAACGCTTAATAAAAGAAGAGGGTCGCAAGGTCTATTTAATTCTGGATAACTTACGGGTGCATCATGCCAAAACAGTGACGAGCTGGTTAGAAAAGGATCAGAACCGGATTGCGGTGTTTTATTTACCGACGTATTCACCGGAATTGAATCCCGATGAGTATCTCAATGATGACCTAAAAAGTGCCCTTCGTCATTCCTCACCGGCAAAAAGTCAGCAGGAATTAGCCGGAAAGGTCAAAAGCCATCTAAGGAAGCACCAGAAAAGAAAGGCGCATGTTGCCCGTTTTTTCCACTAGCCTAAAATTCGTTATGCGGCATGATAAAAATATAGGTATTTAACCACCTGATTAATAAGTTAATTAAAAATGTTTGTGATCTTGCCCTGAATAAAAAAGTTAGTTAAATATAAAAAAATATTGGTTTTTATGATGAAAATAAACACTTCATTTAATTAACAATTAAAAACACCAATAATAACAACATAATCAAAAAAAATTAACGGTATAATAAAAATCTTATTCAATTTAAAAATATCACATCGCAATAAAATCGTTAGGTTTATATTCCACATTGGTGAAAGTGTGTTGAATATCACATTTCAATGTAATTGCGAATTCTCATTTCATTTGCAAAATAAAATTAAAGTGGAAGAAAAGACAAATGTTAAGAATAATGCAATTATTATGCAACCAATTGTTTTTTATGGAAAGAAAGCAGAATAAAATATGGTTACCACACTAAGTATTTTAAAATTCCGTTAATTGGTTATTTTTCAGGTGAAAATTTAAGAGTAAAATCACATTTTTAACGATAAACAACATATCATTGAGTTTTCGATCGCTTTCTCACTACCAGCATAATATATAAAAATACGCTTTACTGTCATTAATCAATGGAATAAAAACAACTATGTTTAAAAACAACAAAGGGTATGATATGAGAAAAATGGATAATCTGGAGTTTAGAATATTACAACTTCTCAGGAAAAATCCTTTTCTCGCCCAAAAAGAAATCGCTGATATTATTGGCATTAGTCGTTCAAGCGTCGCAGGATATATCCTTAACCTACAAAAAAAAGGGCATATAAAAGGAAAAGGATACATTTTCTCCAGTGGAAATTATGCCGTAACGGTAGGGGCTTCCAATATGGATATTACCAGCTTCGCTTCGACTGAATTATTAAAGAAAGATTCCAACCCAGGGAAAACAAAATATACGCTAGGTGGTGTTGCCCGAAATGTGGCGCATAACATTGCTACGTTAAAGAATGATAGTTATTTAATTTCTATTTTTGGTGATGATTCATATGGAAAAAGACTGTTTAGAGAAACCCGGTTAGCCGGTGTTGACCTTAGCCATTCTCATAAACTCCATGATGAAAGAACTTCGATTTATCATTCGATAGTTGATAGTCATGGTGAACCGTATACCTCCGTGAGTGATATGGATATTTTGAAAAAACTCACGCCTGAGTTACTCAATAAATCTAAAGCTCTCATTGAGCGAGCAGGCATACTGAGTATCGACTGCAATTTGAGAGAGGATACTCTGGAATGGTTATTTAAAAACTCAGGTAATGTGCCCATATTTGTTAATCCTGTTTCGTCATATAAGGCGGGCATAGTACGTAACTGGCTAACATATATTCATACTATCAGACCCAATCGGCTGGAAGCAGAAAAAATCAGTGGCATTAAAATTAACTCAATAAAAGAGGTTAAGCTGGTCACATCATGGTTTCATGAGCAAGGAGTACAGCGGGTAGTTTTAAGTATGGGAGCTGACGGTGTTTACTACAGTGAGTTAGATTATATATCTGGCCACTCTCCGGCATTGCCTGTTGATATTGTCAATAACACGGGCTCCGGTGATGCAATGATGGCAGGATTAGTTCATTGCGCGTTAGCAGGTATGGATTTTAAGGAAAGTGTATATTTTGCCCAACGCTGTGCTGCACTTGTCCTGTCTACTGAATTAACACATTCACTAACCCTATCTCCATTTGCTGTTGATAAATTACTGCTATTAGATCCAATAACAATGATGAAAAACCAATAAATATCATAAAAATAAAAAAGTAGAATGTTAGTATTGTGGCTAGAGCCGGGCTGGACCCGGCATTTTTTTCAATGCCCATTCATGTCAATGTTTATATCCGATTGAATTAAATTCAATCGTAATGCGAAAGGAATGGGGAGTGAGCTTAAAACTGGCAAACAAGTCCGGTATGGACACAATTTTGTAGGTAATTATCCCAAAAACCTTGAGGATAACGCACTAAATCGTTGTCTAAGACCGTTGGTTTTTGCCAGCGGAAATGATCGAATCCTGCTTTTTTAAGTGCTTTTTCATAGCTCTCACGACTCCAACGATAAAACGTGAAAGGGCTTGGGGGGGTTGACAGAAATTCGGCCTGGTGACGGAAGCCATTTTTCCACGGCTCTTCGCTCAAAATCTTAAAACCATAATTCTCACAGTTTCCGCTTTCTAACCGATAATCAGGTGATGCCATATAAGCAATTAATTTGCCGGAAGGTTTTAAATGCTCAGCCGCTGCTTGAAACATCGTTTCCAGTTCTTCTGTGGATTCTGCATAGTGGAATAAAAAAGCGGCGATAACAATATCAAATTTTTCATCTAATTTCATTTCACATACATTTTGTACATGAAACTCAATATTATCACCATACAGTTTTGACTTGATTTTAGCGAGTTCAATCATTTTTGCAGAAATATCAACGCCAACCACTTTTGAAGCCCCGCGCTGGTGCAATTCCCGCCCAAAATAACCATACCCGCAAGCTAGATCCAGAACTGACTTTCCTTGTATCTCACCGACCATGTTGAGTATATCCCGAAGCTCAGACTGTCGTTGGGCTACCGTATTGGAAAACTGTTCGTAATGCTCTCCAATTAAATCATAGCTTGCTTGCTCTTCCATTATTATGGCTCCTGATAAAAAATAGAATAAGGGTACTATTTTATAAAGATAAAGTATCATGAAATAATTAGGTATAATTATTTTTGTAACATGATTAATTTTACACGATAAACAATCTGTTTGAATTAAATCAAGAATAACCAGATATTGCTATATTCAAGAGCATTGGGGCATCCTCTTATCACCCTTTAATATTCGATTTTATTGTACGGATGATTATGGAGTTTATGGCAATCCTTTTAACGCTCAATCTAACTATTTAATACATAAACGTTTTTCATACGATTTTTCCAGTTTAATTTTTTTTATAATTTCCAACATCATCCCTGTTTTTCTTATTACCAAACTATAAGTCTGGCGCAGCCAGTTCTTGCCAGTTAAGCTGTAGAACTTTCCTTGGTTACCTCAATTAAAAATGATTTACAGAGAGGGTTTTATGGCTGATGCAGATATTCGTGTTGCTATCGTGGGCGCTGGCGGGCGCATGGGACGCCACCTTATTCAGGCAGTCCAGTTGTTGGAGGGGGTTACGCTTGGTGCAGCCTTAGAACGTTCCGGCTCATCATTGGTGGGAACCGATGCTGGAGAGCTGGCTGGGATTGGTAAAAACGGCGTGATTATCAATGATGACCTGCATCAGGTCATTGAACACTTTGATGTATTGGTTGATTTTACTCGTCCTGAAGGCACATTGGCCTACCTCTCCATTTGTCGGCAATATCACAAATCAATGGTTATCGGTACAACAGGTTTTGATGATGCCGGTAAACAAGCCATTGCAGAAGCCTCCCGTGAGATCTCCATTGTTTTTGCCGCGAATTTTAGTGTCGGCGTCAATCTGCTACTAAAATTGCTGGAAAAAGCTGCCGCAGTGATGGGGGAATATACCGACATCGAGATTATTGAAGCTCACCATCGCCATAAGGTAGATGCTCCATCAGGAACAGCATTGGCAATGGGTGAATCCATCGCTAAGACATTGGGTCGCGATCTCAAAAACTGCGCAGTTTATGCCCGTGAAGGCCATACAGGAGAGCGAGATCCTAAAAGCATCGGATTTGCCACTATACGAGCAGGTGATATTGTGGGAGAGCATACCGCGATCTTTGCCGATATTGGTGAACGTGTAGAGATAAGCCACAAGGCTTCAAGCCGAATGACCTTTGCTAATGGCGCCATTAAGGCAGCAATATGGCTAACAGGAAAAAATAGAGGTCTTTATGATATGAAAGACGTGCTAAATCTTGATAAAATTTAATTTTAAAATATTATAACTATATGTTATTACGCAATTATTTTAAAAAAAATTGCGTAATAATGAAATTCGGACAATCCATAATTAAATACCCCAATTAACTGCTATTTCTGTAATAATATTTAGTCTTTTTGTTGTCTTTTTCCCATAAGCACGAAAAAAGCCCTCTATTTTTTCTGTTATTAAGTTTTCTCTCACATAATCGTTTATTCACTCCCCCTTTCCTTACATTTTTCAGCTACATTTACTGAAATTCAGACCAAAAGTTGTAAAAAAGCCAATAAAAATGCCATTTTTTGTAGACAACCCCCCTTCTCATCATTAGAATGCGCGCAATTTGCCAAAATTTTGACAAAAATCATGATTGGCATTGATTTTAAGGATTAACTCTGAATTAATATGCATTGGATGCGACTCATTATTCATCTTGGAGGGCGTTTTGATTAAGTCAGCTATATTGGTTCTGGAAGATGGAACCCAATTTCACGGTCGCGCCATTGGTGCTGAGGGTGTGGCTGTTGGGGAAGTGGTCTTCAATACTTCAATGACCGGATATCAAGAAATACTTACCGACCCTTCCTATTCCCGCCAAATTGTTACTCTTACTTATCCCCATATTGGTAATGTCGGCATCAATGCCGCTGATGAAGAATCCCCCGCCATTCAAGCCCAAGGCTTAGTTATTCGTGATTTACCCTTAGTGACCAGTAATTTCCGCAGCGAAGAAAACCTGTCTGATTACCTGAAACGTCATAATATCGTTGCTATCGCGGATATCGATACCCGTAAACTGACCCGCCTGTTAAGAGAAAAAGGGGCACAAAACGGCTGTATCATTGCCGGTCATGAAACGGATGCTCAAATTGCACTGGAAAAAGCAAAAGCATTTCCTGGCCTGAAAGGCATGGATTTGGCAAAAGAAGTCACGACAACCCAATCTTACCAATGGGTACAAGGAAGCTGGACATTAGCGGATGGACTACCCGAAGCTCGCGAAGAGCAAGCATTGCCTTACCACATTGTGGCCTATGATTTTGGAGTGAAGCGCAATATCCTGCGTATGCTGGTAGATCGCGGCTGCCGCGTTACCGTTGTACCGGCACAAACCCCCGCCGATGAAGTGCTGAAAATGGCACCGGATGGCATTTTCCTGTCCAATGGACCGGGTGACCCAGAGCCATGCGACTATGCTATCGAAGCAATCAAAACCTTCCTGGATACCGAAATTCCGGTCTTTGGCATCTGCCTGGGGCATCAATTGCTGGCGTTGGCCAGTGGTGCAAAAACGGTGAAAATGAAGTTTGGTCATCATGGTGGAAACCATCCTGTTAAAGATTTGGATCGCAATGTTGTCATGATCACGGCACAGAACCACGGTTTTGCGGTTGATGAAAGCTCACTGCCAGCCAATCTGCGTGTAACGCATAAATCCCTTTTTGATGGCACATTGCAAGGTATTCATCGCACTGACAAGCCAGCATTCAGTTTTCAGGGGCACCCGGAAGCTAGCCCTGGCCCACATGAAGCCGCTTCGCTGTTCGATCATTTTATCGAGTTAATTGAGCAATATCGCCTGACAAACGTTCAGAACACCAAATAATCAGGAGAAGAAAAAAATGGCAAAACGTACTGATATTAAAAGTATCCTGATCTTAGGTGCTGGCCCAATTGTTATCGGTCAGGCTTGTGAATTTGACTATTCCGGCGCACAGGCTTGTAAAGCGCTGCGGGAAGAAGGTTATCGCGTCATTCTGGTAAACTCGAACCCAGCAACGATAATGACCGATCCTGAAATGGCTGATGCAACTTATATCGAGCCGATCCATTGGGAAGTCGTGCGCAAAATCATTGAAAAAGAACGCCCTGATGCCATCCTGCCAACAATGGGTGGGCAAACGGCACTAAACTGTGCATTGGAACTGGAGCGCCAGGGCGTACTGAAAGAATTTGGCGTCACTATGATTGGTGCGACCGCTGATGCCATTGATAAAGCAGAAGATCGCCAGCGTTTTGACAAGGCGATGAAGAAAATCGGCCTGGACACCGCTCGTTCTGGCATTGCCCACACGATGGAAGAAGCGCTGGCGGTAGCCGAAGACGTCGGTTTCCCTTGCATTATCCGCCCTTCTTTTACTATGGGCGGAAGCGGTGGCGGTATCGCCTACAACCGTGAAGAGTTTGAAGAAATCTGCGAACGCGGCTTAGACCTCTCTCCAACCAATGAATTGCTGATCGATGAATCCCTGATTGGCTGGAAAGAGTATGAGATGGAAGTAGTGCGGGATAAAAACGATAACTGCATTATCATCTGCTCCATTGAAAACTTCGATCCAATGGGTATCCATACTGGTGACTCCATCACCGTCGCACCAGCACAGACCCTGACCGACAAAGAATACCAAATCATGCGTAACGCTTCGATGGCGGTATTGCGTGAAATTGGAGTAGAAACTGGTGGTTCAAACGTTCAGTTTGCAGTAAACCCGAAAAATGGCCGTCTGATCGTCATTGAAATGAACCCACGAGTCTCCCGTTCGTCAGCACTGGCTTCCAAGGCAACAGGTTTCCCAATCGCAAAAATCGCCGCAAAACTGGCGGTCGGTTATACCCTTGATGAATTGATGAACGACATCACGGGCGGACTCACCCCTGCGTCTTTCGAGCCTTCCATCGATTATGTTGTGACGAAAATCCCGCGCTTCAACTTTGAGAAATTTGCCGGCAGCAATGACCGCCTAACCACTCAGATGAAATCTGTTGGTGAAGTGATGGCAATTGGCCGTACTTTCCAGGAGTCTATGCAGAAAGCTCTGCGCGGTCTGGAAGTCGGCGCGACCGGATTTGATGCGACAGTTAATCTGGATGATCCGCAATCCCTGACCAAAATCCGCAGTGAATTGAAAGATGCCGGTGCTGAACGTATTTGGTATATCGCTGACGCTTTCCGCGCGGGTATGTCCGTTGATGGGATCTTCAACCTGACCAATATCGACCGCTGGTTCTTGGTACAAATTGAAGAGTTGATTCGTCTGGAAGAACAAGTTGCAGAACAGGGTATTAACGGTTTGACCGCTGATTTCTTGCGCCATCTGAAACGCAAAGGTTTTGCTGATGCGCGTCTGGCGAAACTGGTGGGAGTCTCGGATAAAGAGCTCCGTAAGCTACGCTATGACTACAACTTATACCCAGTTTATAAGCGTGTTGATACCTGTGCGGCAGAGTTTGCTACCGATACCGCTTACATGTACTCCACATACGAAGACGAATGTGAAGCCAACCCGAACAATGAAAAACCGAAAATCATGGTATTGGGCGGAGGCCCGAACCGCATCGGGCAAGGCATTGAGTTCGATTATTGCTGCGTACATGCTGCTCTGGCTCTGCGTGAAGATGGTTTTGAGACCATCATGGTGAACTGTAATCCAGAAACAGTTTCGACCGATTATGACACTTCCGATCGCCTGTACTTTGAACCTGTCACATTGGAAGACGTACTGGAAATCGTGCGTATTGAACAACCAAAAGGCGTTATCGTTCAGTATGGCGGCCAGACGCCATTGAAACTGGCTCGTGAACTGGAAGCGGCGGGTGTTCCTGTTATCGGCACCAGCCCTGATGCTATTGACCGTGCAGAAGACCGTGAGCGTTTCCAGCAAGCCGTTAATCGCCTTGGCCTGAAACAACCCGCCAATGCGACAGTCTCCACTATCGAGCAGGCGGTTGAAAAAGGTAATGAGATTGGTTATCCGCTGGTCGTTCGTCCCTCTTATGTGCTGGGCGGACGGGCAATGGAAATCGTATACGACGAGCCAGACTTGCGCCGTTACTTCCAGACTGCGGTTAGCGTATCCAATGATGCGCCAGTCCTGCTGGATCGTTTCCTTGATGACGCTGTTGAAGTTGATGTGGATGCTATCTGTGATGGTGAACGTGTCCTGATCGGCGGCATTATGGAACATATCGAGCAAGCGGGTGTTCACTCCGGTGACTCAGCTTGTTCTTTGCCAGCTTATACCTTGAGCAAAGAAATTCAGGATGTGATGCGCCAGCAAGTTGAAAAACTGGCCTTTGAACTGCGTGTCCGCGGTCTGATGAACGTGCAGTTTGCGGTGAAAGACAACGAAGTTTACCTGATTGAAGTGAACCCACGCGCAGCACGTACCGTTCCATTTGTTTCCAAAGCAACGGGTATGCCGCTGGCAAAAATAGCGGCACGGGTGATGGCAGGCCAGTCTCTGCTTGAGCAAGGTACAATTGAAGAGATCATTCCACCTTACTACTCCGTGAAAGAAGTGGTACTGCCATTTAATAAATTCCCAGGTGTTGACCCAATTCTGGGACCAGAAATGCGTTCTACCGGTGAAGTTATGGGGGTTGGCCGTACTTTTGCTGAGGCGTTTTCAAAAGCGATGTTAGGCAGTAATTCCACCCTGCGCAAACAAGGCCGGGCACTACTGTCTGTACGCGAAGGTGATAAAGAACGTGTTGTCGATTTGGCCGCTAAATTACTTAAACACGGCTTTGAACTGGATGCGACGCATGGTACAGCCATTGTATTGGGTGAAGCAGGGATCAACCCACGTTTGGTGAATAAAGTTCATGAAGGACGCCCGCATATTCAGGACAGGATCAAAAATGGTGAATACGACTATATCGTTAATACCACTGCGGGTCGCCAGGCGATTGAAGATTCAAAACTGCTGCGTCGCAGCGCACTGCAATATAAAGTGCACTATGACACAACCCTGAACGGTGGCTTTGCAACGACGATGGCACTGAGTGCTGATCCTACTGAGCAGGTTATTTCTGTACAAGAAATGCATGCTAAGATCGCCAAATAAATACACCTAAAATAACGCTACCAAATAAGATACCGCCATTTTTTGGCGGTAAAAAAACAAAGCCATTCCTGAATTGGAATGGCTACTATCAATTAAACTCAATGTTATAAACCCAGAATTGTTTCTGCTACACAAGTATATTGATTATTCATATGAACCTTAGGGGGAGTAAAACAATCCTCTAAAAACCAATTTGCCGGCGTTTGCAGGGCGATAGAAATAGCAACCAAGTGCTCCAGGCTGATTTTATTGGTTCCGCGTTCATAACGTGACAATTGCTGATGGCTAACTCCAATTTTGTCTGCCAGCTCTGCTGCTGTCACTCCAATTTCTTTTCTTTTCATTTGGATTCTTTTTCCTACCAGCATACTGACTTGCATAATATTACCACTCTCAATTTATAAATAAGTTAAATAAACTATTGCAGTACCTTCATATTTTCCGGCTTTCGGGGGAGTTAGTGTGTGCAATACTGACGTCAGTTTGAAAGGTGTGTATTCATTCGGCCTTTGTGTAGTGACCCTCACGCCGCCTGCCGCATTTTTTCCATTAATTTGCAGCGTTGAATACATTTGTTTATTGGAATCGAGGTAAACCTTGTCTTCATTATCAGTTGATTTGGCATGCAATATAATTGCGTTACTATAAGCAGAACATTTAAATTTACCGTTAATTGAGCGGGTTGCATTATTTATTTCTGTTGCAGTTAATTCCCCATAAGCAATTTCAGAAGGTAAATAGATTTCACAACTTTGATTTGGAGGCGGCATTTTATTACAGGTAGAATTTGGAAATTGTTCAGCCCAACCATATCCCTCTTTTATATCAGTTGTATAAAACAGACCAATACAATCCGCATTTGTGCTCATGATGGTAAACGTTACCCGTAGAGGAATGCCAAATTTTTGTTTATAAGCTCGCATAACGTCAGCGGTTGTCGGGTATTGATGAGCATCATTCAGGCACACATCTGCCTCTCTACAGGAGCCATGCATTCCTGGCTTTTTCCACTCGCCCCTATATTGAACATCTGGGCCAACATAGCATGGACTCCTTTCATAGCAAGGATTGGGTATCCCTTCTTCCTCTGTCCATGCAATGATTTCCATAGTTGTAATCGCCTGATCACCTGATGGGATCGTATTAACCGGCATAACATAAGCCCCACCATAAGCATGTGTGGCACTGACCAAAAACAACAGAGCTGCTAGCTTCAACAACGATTTTTTAATATGGCGCATAACTTATTTTCCAATAACATCAAACTCTGACTAAAGATCGTGGATGAAAAACCAGTCAGCATGACTAGTCGTAATTAACTTCAAAAGTCGCGATTGCCGTAAATGGACCAACACCTATCTTTTTCTCTCGAATAACGCGGGGAGTAGCTTGTACATACGCCTGGAATGTAATCTTGTTATCTCTGCTATTAGCTAATAATGGGAATGCACTGGTTTTATTAAATGGCATCGGCGTACCATCCATTTTTTCCATACCAATAGCAATGCCATGAAGACGATCGTTAGATCTCACTGCCAATAATCCCGGTAGCTCTTGGCTCACCTCTCCCAAGAATTTTATCCTTAGACGTTTTATCATCTGAGGATCACAATCCTTTAAGTTCAGATAAAATGGCTTGCTCTTGGTACGATGTTTCAGATAAAGATCGCTGTTAAGAATATTTCCAAAATCCACTTCTATGTTTTGATCTTTTGTCTCAATCGAGCAAGTGGGAGCAAGTACAGTTAGCGTAATTCTGACATCCTGACGCAGATTATCCCGTGCATAGGCACTTTGCTGGCTACCCATGCCGAAAAGAAACAGCATCGGCAATACATATCTGGATAATCTGATGCTTAACGGATTCATTATTATTTACCCTACATTTATCCAACTAATTACCGAAAAAAACGCATCGTATTTCGGCTAATTCTGTGTTGATGCCCCGTCAACACCTGGGTTGACGGAGCGCCATCAATGCAACTTAATTAGTTTCCATCAGTCACAACTTTTGTCACTGCGCAAGTATTGCCACTACAATTGAATGTTAACTGTGGGCGTCCACCATAATCATTGACATAGGTCAGTACTGGTGTATTACCTAATGAGTTAGTGGTGCCTCCCAGTTTTTCACTGCTTCTGGGTGCCAACATAAGAGGTTCAAATCCCGCCACACTTTTACCGTTCACCTTATTCGAGGCTTCTGAAATAGTGATGTAATAAGGTGTTGGGTTATTCACCACGTATTGATTGCCTTCACGGGTTAGGGTAAGTTTTTCCTGCCAGGGATTATCAAGATCAATACGGCGTGCAATCACGGCTTCCGGGCGATAAAACAATTTGACGCGAGTCTGCAAAGCGATTTGCAGCACGTTTGATTTTTCACTGCGTGGTGGAATTTCACGTATGTTGAAATAGAACAGACTTTCCCTATCTTGTGGTAATTGGGCTATCGCCGGCAGTGTTTGAATTTTAACCTGGCTCTTCGCCCCAGCCTCAACACGTTGTACCGGTGGAACAACCACAATCGGGCTATTGATCTTATTTCCCTTATCATCTTCAATCCATGCCTGTGCCAAATAAGGCAAATCGAGATGCTGATTTTCAATGTTCAGACTGACGGATTTGGTATTGCCATTAAAAATCACACGCGTGCGATCTAACGCTATCGCGGCCGTTGCCTGATGAATTGGCATCAAACTACTTACCGTCATAGCGGTTATCATTAGAATATTTTTCAGTTTCATAGTGTCATTTGCTCAAGCTCAAAAGAGACCCATGTTTATATTGCTGCACTGGCTAATCGCCGCATTTTTCAGATCGAATAAACATAATACTCTATTAAATAACGATTTTTTGGATCGTTTTATTACAATTTACTTATCATCACCTGTTAAAAACTGGCAAGGTAGCAAAAGTGAAGTTAAAGACTCTGACGTCATTTCATCTGGCACTGTAATCTCGCACTGAGCTTGTCCATCCCAATGTACTTGCAGTTTTTCCCCCTGATTTATTCCACTCAGATAAGCATATCCATCATCACTGACAATCCCGATTTCACGCTGAGCAGAATTCAAGACAGAAGCACCAAAAGGTGGGAATGAACCGTCAGGTAACCGGATGACTGTCATCGCCTTAATTCCTGATATCACTTGGAATTTACGATAACCAATCGCACCTTCCGTTAAGGTTGCCTGCTGAACAGAACGCAGTGCCTCTACATCATCAGGTAAGTTATCTAAGTCAATATTTGCTCTGTTGCGATAGTAGTTATTCACATCGGCCAGTACGGCTTTGCCAAAGTAGTTGGTATGTACCGCTGAACCAAATCCGCGAATAGGCACATTGCTAACCCCTTCTGTATCTACCATCAGGCGAGTTGCACCAGGCATATTAGTACGGTGCAGGGCAGCCCCTTTTGCCGTTACCGTTACGCCACCTTGCAGGCCAAGGGCTGCCGTAGTATTGCCACCATCCCGATAACTGGCACTGGCAGTGAGTAATGTCTGGTCGCCATAATGGTTGTAATAGCCGTCAACTGACGCCCTGCCACCGATACTCGTCCCCATTGAAATACGATAGTTATTGCGATCATCAATACGATCAAAATAACCCACTGTATGTGCATTGCCCTGACGATTAACTAATCCATTGTAGCTGACAGTGCCACTTTCTCCCCACGGAATGGAAAGATTCAGATACATGCCATCATCTTTTTTATTGTCAAAATTGTTACGATAGGCTGACAGATTGACGCTAATATTTTTATAACGCCCAATATCAAAATACTTGGATAAGGAAAGGTTATAGCGATCGTTTGTTGGCCGATTCCAGTAAGTTTGATGGCTATAGTTAAGGTAGGCATTTAAACCAATATCTGTAAATTGCTTGTTGAAGGTAATGGTATACATCTCTTTGCCGCTATTGGAAAAAGTGTTGCGATAGCGACGATCGATATACTGCCCCATATTCATGAAATTGCGCTCGGAGAAACGATATCCGGCAAACGTCACCTGACTGTTATATCGATCAAAACGTTTCGAATAACTAAGACGATAAGATCCCCCTGTCAGGGTTTTGTTTTCTCCTGGTAATCTTGCCCTCGATTCTGTCATATCAAACGATAATGCCCCAAACATCATCAAGTCACGGCCGATCCCCAGTGATAAAGCGTTATAATCTCCCGCAGCTAAGAGACCACCATACAACGACCAACCGTTGTTAATTCCCCACGAGAATTCGCCTAAGCCGAACGCAGGCCCTTCGCGACGATGCTTATCATTCGTGGATTGACCACCCACAAATTTATACTGTACTCGTCCGGGGCGGGTCAGATAAGGGATCGTCGCAGTATTGACCTGAAACTCTTGCACACCACCGTCTTGCTCTTCGACTCTGACGTCCAGTGTTCCGACTACTGCATCACTAAGATCCTGAATACGGAATGGACCAGAAGCGACCTGAGTTTCATACAGCACTCTCCCCTGTTGCTTAACCGTCACCTTGGCATTAGTCCGTGCTACACCTGTGACTTCAGGCGCATATCCACGTAAATTCGGTGGCAACATATTTTCATCAGTCACTACGCTGACGCCCGTATAGCGGAAACTATCGAAAATACTGGAATTGAGGTAATCCTCACCCAATGTCAATTTCGCTTCCAGACGAGGGATAGCACGATATACATAGTAACGACTCCAATCCCAATGACGTTCTCTGCCCTCAGAATCCTCCCATTTATCACCATCCTGGTTTTTGAAACGGTTATATCTGGCCTGCCAGTCAGCCCGAAAACGCCACTCCCCGACATTCATCCCTGCTGTTCCGATGGCACTTATCTGTTGGTTATTACTACCGTGAACGGGTTTAGAGGTTTGGGCGTTAACGTTATAATCAAACAGTAATCCGGCTATCCCATTATCCCAACGAGCAGGGGGATCCCAGTCTGGTAAGTCATATTCCAGATAAATTTTAGGTATGATCAAATAAAGCGTATAAGTGGCGAGGTCACCTCTGGCTGACATACCTGGCAACGTATTAAGATCAAGGCATTTACCCTCATTCTGCCAGCCTAATTTTTCTACCCACTGTTGTTTCAGAGCGATTTGTTTCACCAATTCAGGAGATATACAGGCTTCACTACCTTTTGGCTCATCAGGTGGCGCAATAAAATCGATAGAATAGGTATCCGGAAGTTCATGCTGATTCATCCGCACACTCATCATATAATTACCCGGCATGATATAACCTGCACGGGCAAATTTATCCAAATCAATATTGGTACGTTCATTGATATCCAGTGCACCAATATTGAATTCGACTGATGATCTGGAATGAGCAACCTGAATACCAGACAATGCAAACAGGATAAGAGTAAAAAGAGGATTAATGCCAAACAGTAAGTGCCTTGTTTTTATTTTATTAGCTATTCTTTTTTGATTAATCACACTATTTCTATTACTGCTTGTCTTTTTATTACTGATTATTTTTCTATTTTTAGATAAAAAATCATGACTCATAGAATCTGAAAACAAAACCATAGCATCCTCTGAACAATGAATCGTTAATCATCCAGTTTGAAATTAGCCGCCTGTCAGACATAACCAAGTCTGTAAGCGCACAAGAGTTCTTACCTCATACATGGCGTCATTAAAGTTCATCGATCTAAATTGAGGAGCCTGACCGATACTGAGGTTAGTTAAATAAAAAAGGGTATTTCAATTTACTTCTATAGGGATAGCTTTGTTAATGACACAATCTGTTTTACTCAATAAGTAATAATATTGATTTACATCAATAAAAAATATCGGGTTACAGAATATTGTAGTCATACCTTACTGACACGTTATATCCCAGAAATACCCTAAATATATTATCAGGAAAGTCAAGGTTAACAATTAAAGTGAATTTCCTGATATTCAAGCAATAAAAATTATCAGATAGCTTGCAATATTATAGGTAGTTTAAAGTAAAGTTTGCGATAGCAGTGAAATCACCTGGTTTCACTTCTTCAGTGCTCTTACCGTCTTCTCCTACTACTGTCAAACCTTTCAGATGTGCCGCGAAGTTCAGATCGTTGTTGCCATCATGCAGAGACATTGCGTCTGATTCTGTTCCCAAAGGAATCACTTTGTTTCCGTGGTTAGTGATTGCAATTGCTGCACCTTGTGCTGTACCTTCGATAGCCAGTAAACCTTTCTCACTCGCTTCTGCGCCAGTAAAGGTGGTTTTCACGCTTTTTTGAGTCTCAGTAGTACAACCTTCTAACTCAATTTTGAAAGATTTGGAAGCTGAACGGCCGCCATCTTTCAGAACGTGACTGGAAACGGCACCCAGATCAACTTCAACATTGGTGTTTTTGATTGAGCAAGGTGCATCAATGATAGAGCCTTTGAATTTAACTGTACCACTACCTTGGTTAGTCGCACTTGCAGTGCCAGCAGCTAAAGCCACACCAAAACCTACAACCATCGCTAATTTGTTCAGTTTCATAATTTAACTTATTCCTTTAATCGAAAAGTAGATATTAATAACCAAAGGGAAGCCGAAGCACAGAAATTAAATTCTGACACTTAGGCAAATGATTATTTAGTTTTTTGACGTAGATCATAACCTGTCAAAATAAACCAAACCGGCAATATCATTCTACATAATAAACCTTAAGTCAAATTTCAGTCGATAAATCTACTTATGCTCCTTAACATCATATGAAATATGAATTTTTCCCAAAAAGTACGCATAATGAGTAGTATATTTTACTGATTATTTTCCAATTTTGGGTTATTCCCCTAAATTATATCGAACAATGTTTAGTAATTTAGCATCTTAATTGGTGTTGTTTTATTGCTCTATTTTATCTGTCTGAAAGGGAGGTGAATTTTATTATCCAGACATAATCATAACATTTAGTTTTTATTGTCATGATTATCTGGCCGTTCAATATAAAAACAGGATATTTATCCAAAAAATATGATTATCAAACTAATTATCAATTGAAAATATTTCTTAAAAAGATTATTCAGGTTATATTAAGTTTATTATTTTTTATTCATTTTCTAATCAAATTAGAAAAAAAAAGAAAGCATTCATTAAATAAACGACTAAAGCCTATTCTTAATAATAGATATAATTTGGCGTGTGATTTATAAACAAAAGCCCTCTCCAATAACGGAAAGGGCTTATAATTTTTTAATAAAATGCTAAAACTATTGACGCTTTTTTAATTGTCACCCAGCAAAATGGATTCAAGCGCAATCTCGATCATGTCATTAAATGTATTTTGCCGCTCTTCAGCGGTGGTTTGTTCACCCGTACGGATATGGTCAGAAACAGTACAAATCGCCAACGCTTTTGCGCCAAATTCAGCAGCAACACCGTAAATACCCGCGGCTTCCATTTCAACACCCAGAATGCCGTATTTTTCCATTACGTCGAACATTTGAGGATCTGGTGTATAGAACAGATCCGCGGAGAAGATATTGCCAACACGTGTGGTGATATTCTTCGCCTTCGCTGCATCAACGGCATTACGAACCAGATCAAAGTCAGCAATAGCAGCGAAGTCGTGATCTTTAAAACGCAGGCGGTTTACTTTGGAATCAGTACATGCCCCCATACCGATCACAACATCACGGATTTTAACGTCTTCGCTAACCGCACCACAGGAACCGATGCGAATGATTTTTTTAACACCAAATTCAGTGATCAGCTCTTTGGCATAGATAGAGCAAGATGGGATACCCATTCCATGCCCCATAACAGAGATGCGGCGGCCTTTGTAAGTACCGGTGAAACCCAGCATGCCGCGGACATCGTTAACCTGACGAGCATCTTCCAAGAAAGTTTCCGCAATGTATTTTGCACGCAGTGGGTCACCAGGCATCAAAACAACATCAGCAAAATCGCCCATCTCAGCATTAATATGTGGGGTAGCCATAAATTTATTTCCTTGTTTTTATTACGTATCAAAATAGATGAAAATAGGGAGTCCCTAAGATCTCCGCCAAAAACTAAAACATCGCTTTGCCGTAATCCATTGGTGTCAGATCGAAGTATTTTGCTACTGTCTGCCCCATGTCGGCGAACGTTTCACGATGTCCTAGTGAACCTGGTTTAACTTTAGGTCCGTAAACCAGAACCGGAACATGTTCACGGGTGTGATCTGTTCCCGCCCAAGTTGGGTCACAACCGTGGTCAGCGGTCAAGATCAGAATGTCATCTTCTTTAACCAATTTCAGCATTTCTGGTAAACGACGGTCAAACAGCTCCAGTGCTGCCGCGTAACCGGCGACATCACGGCGGTGACCATAGGAAGAATCAAAATCCACAAAGTTGGTAAATACGATGGTGTTATCTCCCGCTTGCTCCATTTCAATCAGCGAAGCATCAAACAAGGCATCAATGCCTGTTGCCTTGACCTTTTTGGTGATCCCTACATTCGCGTAGATATCTGCAATTTTGCCAATGGAAACCACTTCACCTTGCTTTTCATCAAGTAGTTTTTTCAGGACAGTTGGGGCTGGTGGCTCAACGGCTAAATCATGACGGTTGCCAGTACGCTGGAAATTCCCGGCTTTATCACCCACAAAGGGACGGGCAATAACGCGGCCAATGTTATATTCGCCAATATTCAACTCTTCACGAGCAATTTCACACAGCTCATACAGACGATCCAAGCCAAACGTCTCTTCATGGCAAGCAATCTGGAAGACAGAATCCGCAGAGGTATAGAAAATCGGTTTACCGCTTTTCATATGCTCCTCACCCAACTTGTCCAAAATAACGGTGCCAGAAGAGTGACAGTTACCCAGATAACCAGGCAGATTTGCCCGTTCGACCAGTTTATCCAGCAATTCCTGCGGGAAGCTGTTTTCTTCGTCATGGAAATAACCCCAGTCAAACAGAACCGGAACGCCGGCAATTTCCCAATGTCCTGACGGCGTGTCTTTACCAGAAGAAAGTTCGCTCGCGTAACCATAAGCGCCGATAATTTCGGCATCTTTATCCAGGCCAATCGGGAACGTTCCGCAAGATCCTTCCGCTGCCTTGCCCAATCCCAGACGGCTCAGGTTTGGCAAATGTAGTGCCCCCTTGCGGCCAATATCCGCCTCACCACGGGCACAACGTTCTGCAATATGACCCAAAGTGTTAGATCCCTTATCACCAAACTTTTCAGCATCAGCCGTTGCACCGATACCAAAGGAATCCAATACCATGATGAATGTACGTTTCATAATTTTCTCCTGCGTCAATTCACGCTATCAATGCGGAAACTGCCAGCTATTAAAATCAATTTAAATGCTTGTATGATTTATCCACGGATATAACGATAAACCATAGGTGTGGTGGCTTGTGTCTCGCTTTCCTTAAAGACAAGCGCCTTACGTACTGCTTCGGCGGCTTCATACCAGGCACTCTCGCTATTGGCATGAACGATTGCTAAGGGAGTATCCGCGTTCACTTTTGTGCCCAGCGCAACGATATCACTCAGCCCCACACTGTAATTAATCGGATCTGTCGCCTTACGACGTCCTCCGCCCAGTGCAACAACAGACATGCCTAAGGCTCTGGTATCCATTTTTGCAACGATGCAATTTTTTCCCGCTAATCTCTGTTCAGCTAACACCTCGCCAGCCAATACTGGCCTGACAAATTTCGCCGTTGGGAGGTAGCGAGTGTAATTTTCGACAAAATCAGTTGGCCCTTTCTGTGCTGCCACCATGCGACCAAATGTTTCCGCCGCGCTGCCACTGTCCAGTGCTGCCTGTAGCTTACGGTATGCATCGCCACGATCGATAGCCAAATTACCAGAAACCAGCATTTCAGCAGATAATGCCATGGTAACTTCAAATAACCGAGGGTTACGGTATTCCCCCGTCAAGAATTGGACGGCTTCACGCACTTCCAAAGCATTACCCGCGCTGGATGCCAAAACTTGATTCATATCCGTCAATAGTGCCGTGGTTTTGCACCCCGCACTATTGGCGACTTCAACGATAGCTTCGGCCAGTTGTTCTGATTGTTCGTAGGTCGGCATAAATGCCCCTGAACCCACTTTCACATCCATGACCAAAGCATCCAGCCCTTCGGCCAGTTTTTTACCCAAGATGGAGGCAGTGATCAAAGGAATAGAGTCAACAGTTGCCGTAATATCACGTGTCGCATAAAAGCGTTTATCCGCAGGTGCCAGCAAACTTGTTTGCCCGATAATGGCAATACCGACATCGCGAATAATATCGCGGAAACGGTGCTCATCAGGGAAAATATCAAAGCCGGGAATGGATGCTAATTTATCCAGCGTTCCTCCGGTATGCCCCAAGCCACGACCCGATATCATTGGCACATATCCCCCGCAAGCCGCCACCATTGGGCCAAGCATCAGGGAAGTAACATCCCCTACGCCGCCCGTCGAGTGTTTATCGACAATCGGGCCGGGTAAATTCAATTGCTTCCAGTCTAAAACCGTCCCAGAATCACGCATCGCTAATGTCAGTGCGACCCGCTCCTCCATCGTCATGTCATGGAAATAGATAGTCATTGCCAGTGCAGCGATCTGCCCTTCGGAAACCGTATTATCGCGGACACCGTTAATAAAGAAGCGGATCTCTTCTTCATTCAATGAATGACCATCACGTTTTTTGCGGATAATTTCCTGTGCCAGAAACAAAGCTACCTCCCAATCATGATTATCTGAAAAGAATGGCAGTAATGCACCCTATCTTAGCGTGTGTGCAATCAGTCATTATTGATCTCAATAACCACTACTCTGCTTTTGGCTCTGATGTCCAAGAGTCGTCAGCAAACTACCCAACAAACTGGACGCACCGAAACGAAAATGACGGGAATCAACCCATTTGTCTCCCATAATACGTTCTGCCAACGCCAAATATTGTGCCGCTTCTTCGCTAGTACGCACACCGCCTGCTGGTTTAAAACCAACGCGATCACCTACGCCCATATCACGGATCACGCTCAACATAATTTCGGCACTTTCCAGCGTTGCATTAACAGGAACCTTACCGGTTGAGGTTTTGATGAAATCCGCTCCAGCCTTAATTGCAATTTCCGATGCCTTGCGAATCAAAGCTGCTGTTTTTAATTCACCCGTTTCAATAATGACTTTTAGCCAGACGCCTGATTCAGCACAGACCGTTTTACAGGCTGTGACCAAGTTAAAACCAATCTGCTCATTACCCGCCATCAAGGCACGATAAGGGAACACAACATCCACTTCATCAGCACCATAAGCTATGGCAGCACGAGTTTCAGCCAGTGCAATGTCGATATTATCATTGCCATGCGGGAAGTTAGTCACCGTGGCAATGCGAATATCAGGGGTTCCCTGTTCGCGCAATACCTTACGTGCCACAGGGATAAAACGTGGGTAGATACAGATAGCGGCCGTCGGTCCGGCGGGACTGTTTGCCTGACGACAAAGTGTTGTTACTTTCTCATCCGTATCATCATCATTAAGTGTAGTTAAATCCATCAAACCCAGCGCACGCTGAGCGGTAGCAGTTAAATCGGTCATAAAACTCTCCAACGGTATTATTATCGTCACTGAATCAGACAACAGACTTAAACAAAAGCAGGTGAGAAATCTCACCTGCATTCAATTTAATATAGACTTCCTGCGTCTTACAACGAGAGGAAGAATCCGGCAATTGTTGCACTCATCAAGTTAGAGAGTGAACCCGCCAATACAGCTTTCAAGCCGAAACGGGCAATATCACCGCGACGGTTTGGCGCCATACCACCTAAGCCGCCCAACAGGATCGCAACAGAAGACAAGTTAGCAAAACCACACAGGGCAAAAGAGATAATTGCTTTAGTATGGTCAGAAAGCACTTGCAGACCTGCTGCCTGAACGACATCGTCTGCTTTCAGGTATTCACCAAAGTTCATAAATGCTACGAACTCGTTGACCACTAATTTCTGCCCGATAAAAGAGCCTGCAATTGTTGCTTCATTCCACGGAATACCGATCAGGTAGGCGATTGGTGCAAAGACCCAACCCAAAATCAGTTCCATCGATAATTGAGGATAATCAAACCAGCCGCCGATACCGCCTAAGATACCGTTCAGCAACGCAATCAACGCAGTGAATGCCAGCAGCATTGCGCCAACATTCAAGGCCAACTGCATACCCGATGCCGCACCCGATGCCGCAGCATCAATCACGTTTGCAGGGCGCTCTTCCGCTGCAATCAACGACATGGCATCAGCCGTATCATGGGTATTTTCTGTTTCCGGCACGATCAATTTCGCAAACAGCAAACCTCCTGGTGCGGCCATAAATGAAGCTGCAATCAGGTATTCCAATGGAACGCCCATAGATGCATAGCCCGCCAGAACTGAACCCGCAACAGAAGCCAGACCACCACACATGACGGCAAACAACTCAGACTGGGTCATGGTCGCAATATATGGACGCACAACCAGAGGAGCTTCGGTTTGACCTACGAAAATATTCGCAGTCGCAGACAAAGATTCAGTGCGTGATGTTCCCAGTATTTTCTGCAATCCACCACCTAATATTTTAATGATGAGTTGCATAATGCCCATGTAATACAGCACTGCAATAAGGGATGAGAAGAAAACAATCACGGGCAGAACACGCAGGGCAAAGATAAAGCCGCCCCCGCCAAACAATTCAAACATTTTGTCGGAAACCAGTCCGCCAAAAATAAAATCTGTCCCTTTTTGGCCATATCCAATCACGTTGGAAACACCTGCGGACATTCCCTCTAGAATGTCTTTACCGGCTGGTACATAAAGTACAAATGCCCCAATAACAACCTGAATCAGAAAGGCGCCCAGGACAGTGCGGATTTTAATAGCTCGATAATTACTGGAAAAAAGTACTGCGATAAAAACCAGCACTACCATCCCGATCAGGCTCATAAGGAGTTGCATTGGAAGAATCCCTGTTCACTGAATAAATAATAAGAAAATATGTCAGTTATTCGATAAGTTCCTACTGACATTGTGTGCGAAGCGATTATACCTAGGACTAAAAAGGAACAAGCAACTAACATCACAAATTACTACTGCAAAAAGTAATATAAAAACTAAAAATGAGACATCCATCACATAAAGCCATCTAATTTCGGTGGGATTAGATAATTTAACGGAGAAAAAGGTGAAAAACAGGATAAATAGGCAAGGAATATAAGTTAAGCATTATTAATATGTTATGAATCAACGCAATGCAAATAGCGCCATACTATTTTGGTAAATTTGATTGGCAATTTCATCTGACGGCTCTCGGCGCAACTCACACAATACGGAAAAAACCTGTGCAACTCTTTCTGGCCGATTTGGCTGCCCCTGAAATCCTGATAACGGCATATCAGGTGCGTCCGTTTCTAATACCAACGATGACAGGGGTAATTGTGAAATGGTGTTACGTGTCTTGTGCGCCCTGTCATAGGTAATTGTTCCGCCAACACCAATGTAAAACCCCAGGCGAATAAAAACTTGAGCTTGGGATAAACTCCCCGCAAAACCATGAATAACCCCTGCTCGTGGCAACTTATGTATTCTCAATATTGCCGCCAATTGATCATGGCTTTTTCTGGAATGGAGGATCACCGGTAGATCATATTGCTTAGCGAGTTTTAGCTGCGCTTCTAACATGCTTTTCTGCTTTTCAAACTGCGGATCTGGCATATAAAGATCAAGGCCAATTTCGCCTACTGCAACGCACTTGGCCTCTTTTTCCTGTAGTGTTTGCTCCAACGCATCCAAATGAATCTCTTGGTGGTCAGCAATATAGAGTGGATGTAAACCAAATGCGGCATAAATTGGAGAATAAGCCTTAGCCAACGCAGAAACTCTCTGGAAATTCATTTGACTTACCGTGGGGATAATAATTTTTTCCACGCCCATTTGTCTGGCTTGTTGCAGGCTCGCTATTTCATCACCAACAAAAGGGGGAAAATCAAAATGACAATGTGTATCAATAAACATGTTAATTATCCAGGTTATCCATCATGAGAGTCCTTGTCGTTTGCACATGCTCCACCCCCTCAGACGCAGGGGAACCCTCTGGTGAGCAATGATTGCCGCGGTTTAGGAAATGGTTTCGCCGAAAACAGTGGTGTTCAGAACTTAACCCTGTACGGAGTACCCCATAGCTATTAAGTTCTGCATTCCCAAATTTGCCTTCAACAAAAGTATGTCCAATTGTTGCCAGAAAATATCGTCCGCAACGCCGTCCTAAATGATAATCTTGATTTAACGCACTAAGCCGACTGCCCAAAGCCATTGTAGCCAAGGGAGCTGGTGGATAAATTTCAAAAACTTGCACATCATCCGGTGGGTTTTCGATAAATTTCTGTGTCCGGCGGTAACTCTGTGCATGGAGGTTGAGCATCTTGACCATTCTTTGCAAGCTACTGGCCTCTAACCAGCGCTCCATGCGTTTGAGCCACTGGGGTGTATAGTAAAGCTGTGAAGGCACTGTGCGGATCACAACTATAGTATCTGCCCCACGGCGATAGGCCTCCTGCACTGGGATCGCATCACAAATACCACCATCTTGATAAACGACATCACCAAGAGTAACGCCATTACGATAAAACCCTGGAATGGCGCTTGAGGCCTTGACAATATCCATCCAATTTTTGTCATCTGGATGCAGGTAATTCGGCTCAAAATTATCCGAGCGACAGGCGCACATGTAGAATTCACGTCCAGCATCAAACTGACGCATTGCAACAGAAAAATTGAGGGGTAACTGCTCAGATACGGTATCAATATACCAATCTAAATCGATCAAATGCCCACCGCGCACAAAGCGCAATGGATTAAAAAAAGCGGGGTCGGTTGTATAACGGTTGATTACCTTGCGTGCATATCCCCTCTGACCACAAATATAGGCAGAAAGGTTTTGCGCTCCCGCTGATGTCCCAAGGAACAGTTCAAACGGATTAAAGCCAAGACGGAGAAATTCATCCAAAACACCGGCGGTAAAAATACCTCGCTGACCACCACCTTCACAAACGAGAGCAATTTTCCCAGGTTTGATTTGTGATTTATAAGCTAAAGGTTCGATATTACCCAATGTTATTGAAATATGTTTCCCCACTCCTCTCTCCCTCTGAAAGTCAATAGCAGCACCAAGCCATAGCACATTAGCCGAATATCTATCAGTATATCGTTATCCAAACAACTTGCTTTTAACATTTTTATAAAAATTGAAAAAAGAGAGCATCAATAGTTAAATTGATATAAAAATAGCAAACTATCTGAATGCCGCCAGCGAACAGCATTCCTATGAATAATCTCGCCACTTAACAGTGATATTATCTGAGGAAAAAAAGCAGAAAGAGTGGCTATTATCAGCCACTCTATTCAAAATATCTGTTATTGTTCAACCTACGCTTTTTTCAAACTAAGATTATTTCTTAATCTCTATTGTGCTTTTTACTGATTTAATCCCTTTTATTCCATGAACAATCTTAATTATCTTTGCCGCTTGATGTTTGTTTTTGACAAAACCGGAAAGATGGACAACGCCTTTTTCCGTTTTCACCGAAATGTCATGACTATTTATCCCCTTATGTTTCAGCAATTTTTCTTTCACTTTTGCTGTAATGGCACTATCGTCTAAATAAGCATCTGCTTTTTGCAAGGAGTTATCGATTTGTTGCCCTGTATTCTCCAACGTTTTTCCTACAGAAAGATCCGCTGCCAGAGCACTACCACTGACCAATGCCGAGCCTAAAACAACAGCCAGTAGTGAATATGTAAATTTTTTCATCCTACCACCTTTTTTAACTTCAGCCTGAATACCAAAACAGTATGTCAATTAGGCAATGGTGATAAAATGAGATTTACAAAAAATAACGTATATTTTCGTTAATCCAGAGAATTATTCTTTTATTGGCATAAATAGCAGAGGAGATATATAGAATAAATAATAAGGGCCAACAGAATAGCTGGCCCCGAAAAGATATTAATGTTCCCGTGTTTTACGGAAGGAAACATCAGGATAGCGCTCACTGGTCAAGTTTAAATTAACCATTGTTGGTGCAATGTAAGTTAAGTTATTCCCCCCATCGAGAGCCAGGTTCTGCTCATTTTTGCGCTTGAACTCTTCCAATTTCTTCGCATCGCTGCACTCTACCCAGCGAGCCGTAGAAACGTTAACCGGTTCATACAGCGCTTCAACGTTGTATTCACTCTTCAAACGGGCAACAACTACGTCGAACTGAAGCACACCTACCGCCCCGACGATCAAATCATTATTGGACAGCGGACGGAATACCTGTACAGCGCCTTCTTCTGACAATTGCACCAGACCTTTCAGCAACTGTTTCTGCTTCAACGGATCGCGCAGACGAATACGGCGGAACAATTCAGGTGCAAAGTTAGGGATGCCAGTAAACTTCAACTCCTCACCCTGGGTAAAAGTATCGCCAATCTGAATGGTGCCATGATTATGCAGACCAATAATATCCCCTGGATAAGCGTGTTCGACATGAGAACGATCTCCTGCCATAAAGGTCAGTGCATCAGAAATGACCACATCTTTCTTAATGCGAATCTGACGCAGTTTCATGCCTTTTTCATATTTACCAGAAACAACGCGCAAAAATGCCACACGGTCACGGTGTTTCGGATCCATATTAGCCTGAATTTTGAAAACAAAACCGGTGAATTTTTCTTCACTGGCAGCCACTTCACGCGCATCAGTCTGACGAGGCATTGGGGTTGGCGCCCATTTCACCAGGCCATCCAGCATATGATCAACGCCAAAGTTACCCAAAGCAGTACCGAAGAAGACGGGGGTTAATTCTCCCTGTAAAAAGGCTTCCTGATCGAATTCATGGGATGCCCCTTTGACAAGTTCCAGCTCTTCGCGCAATTGATTCGCCAGATCTTCACCCACTGCCGCATCCAGCTCAGGGTTGTCCACTCCTTTGATAACACGAACTTCCTGAATGGTATGCCCCTGGCCTGATTGGTACAGGTAAGTTTCATCAAGGTAAAGGTGATAGACGCCTTTAAAGTATTTACCACAGCCGATTGGCCATGTGATTGGGCTACAGGCAATATTCAGCTCATTTTCCACTTCATCCATGAGTTCCATTGGATCACGAATATCACGGTCGAGCTTGTTCATGAATGTCAGGATCGGCGTATCACGCAGACGAGTGACTTCCATCAACTTACGGGTACGATCCTCAACCCCTTTCGCGGCATCGATGACCATCAAACAGCAGTCAACGGCAGTCAAGGTACGGTAAGTATCTTCTGAGAAGTCTTCGTGTCCTGGGGTATCCAGTAAATTAACCAGACAATCAGCATACGGAAACTGCATCACGGAAGTGGTAATGGAAATACCACGCTGTTTTTCCATCTCCATCCAGTCTGATTTGGCGTGTTGGTTAGAACCCCGTCCTTTGACCGTTCCCGCTTTCTGGATCGCCTGTCCGAACAGTAATACTTTTTCGGTAATGGTTGTTTTACCCGCATCCGGGTGGGAAATGATTGCAAAAGTGCGCCGTTTCGCGACTTCCTGCTGAAATGAGGAGTTTGACATCAATTAGAATCTTCTGGTTCGTAGGCGGATTGATATCACTTGGAAAGCGCCCCCTGATGGCGCTCCACTGGCAAATCCGTCGTGTTAATCGTGATTGGCGCTTATTTTGGCTGAACTTGGATTTATAAACAATCAGTGATTTTTAGACTTATTACTCAAATCAACTTAAAACAACGGCAATGCCATAATAATGGCATCTTCCTTACCTCCTGCCGCAGTCGGGTAATAATTCTTACGGATAGAAACTTCATTGAAGCCCATATCTTCGTACAAACGAATAGCAGCCTGATTAGAACGTCGGACTTCAAGCCACAATGTATTGATCTGTTTTTCAGGTAATAGGTTAATGAGATGCGTCAGTAATGCCCTGCCATATCCCCGCGATTGATATTCAGGATGAATAGCAATATTAAATAGTGTTGCTTCATCCATAACATACTGTGTTATCGCAAAACCGATCATCTGGTCATTCTGCGTTATCTTATAGTTGAGATAACGTTCTCCCTGATTGGAGTAAAAGGTTTTTTCACTCCACGCAAACGCATGACTGGCTTGTTCTATTTGAAATGCTGCGGGAAGATCAACGGGAGTTAATAGAGAAATATTCTTCATAATGGTAAATTTGTTGCCAAAGAGCGCGTTTTGCATTCCCATCAAGAGATAAGTCATTTAATGCTGGGCTTCTCAAAGAAATCCCTTGTACTGGTAAGGTAATATCAATCCCCAACAGCCAGCTTGGGCAGTGGATTGATTCCGAAAGTAGCTCAACATCTTTGGTCGTGATGCAATATACCGATGAGGCATCGATCCCCATGGCTGTAAAAACATCAGCAAACAATGAATGACTTAAGTCAATGTGATCATGACTAATGATCAATAGACGGGTTGAATCAGGGATGAGGACAGATAATTCGCCTTGCAAAGCCATCGGGCTACGCAAAACCCATTGGGTGATCCCCAGGCGGGAAAGTAATCTGTCACGCTTTGTCATCGTGTTTTATTCCATCTGCCGTAAAAAAATAACAGGTAATATATTATCAGAGGGCTTATCCCGGCGCCAACCAGCTTGCCAGTACCGCCCTCTGATATTCAGATAAAGATTTATAAGGAGCTATACATAGATGTCAGTATTAACCCCGGCCAGCGAAGTTATCCTGCGCCATCATGAACAATTTCGCTCTCGTCATCTGCTCTTTGCCGGTGATCTTCAGGATAACCTGGCAACGGAAATTGAAGCTGCAAGTGTGCATGTGCATACTAACCAATATCACCACTGGCAATCCCTGATCCGTCAGCTTGGTGATAATGCCTGGTTTGGCCTTGTAGCGGACAGCGCATTTATCAGAGAATGTGATACGCTGATTTATTACTGGCCAAAAAGCAAACAAGAAGCGCGTTTTCAACTACGCAATCTATTTTCTATCCTGCCATCCGGTACTGATATCTTTATTGTGGGTGAAAACCGTAGTGGTGTACGCAGTATTGATAAGTTAATGGAAGGCATCGCTACTTTCGGTAAAATTGATACAGCACGTCGTTGCAGCCTGTTTTACGGTCAATTGAAAAACCAGGTTCAGTTTGACCAAAACAATTGGTGGAACAGTTATCAGGTGGAAGATGTCACCGTCAATACACTGCCCGGCGTATTTAGCCAGGATGATTTGGATATCGGCAGTCGTCTGCTGCTTTCTACTTTCGATGCCCCTCTCTCTGGTAGCCTGCTGGATATGGCTTGTGGTGCCGGCGTATTGGCTACTGTATTGGGTAAAAAGAACCCTGACTTATCCCTGACATTAAGTGATGTCAATGCTGCCGCTATCGTATCGAGTAAGGCGACCTTGCAAGCCAATAAGCTGAAAGGCAATGTAGTCACAAGTAATGTGTATTCTGCCATTGAAGAAAAATTTGACTGGATCATTTCTAATCCCCCTTTCCATGATGGCCTGAAAACCAATTTGGCGGCGGCTGAAGATATGATCCGTATGGCACCAAACTATCTGAAATCCGGCGGTAAATTGCGGATCGTTGCAAACGCTTTCTTACCTTATCCTAATCTGCTGGATAAGACCTTTGGTGGCCATAAAGTCATTGCGCAAACAGGTAAATTCAAAGTATACCAAGCGACTAAGAGATAATTGAGGCAGAAAACGCAATTCCTCTGTTGCCTGCCCTAATTTAACGGGCAGGTAATATTTGTTGACATCGACATGCTGATTTTTACACCAATCACGCGTTTTCTCCCTAAATAATGATTGACGCCAGCCATAAAATCTCTAGAATGCGCCTCCATGCTATTCGCTTAAGTGATAGTCGTTTAAGTAATAGTATCTGATTAACGCGAGGGTGGCGGAATTGGTAGACGCGCTAGCTTCAGGTGTTAGTGTCCTTACGGACGTGGGGGTTCAAGTCCCCCCCTTCGCACCAAATCAGATAGCTATCAATTAAACAAACCAGATAAATGGCAGTACCTGCGAGGGTGGCGGAATTGGTAGACGCGCTAGCTTCAGGTGTTAGTGTCCTTACGGACGTGGGGGTTCAAGTCCCCCCCTTCGCACCACTGTTACATTTTTCTTCTCTTTCTCGTTGTTTCCTCAATCTTCCTTAATGTCCCAGATAGCGCAAGCAAGCAAACAGGCTGCATATAATGGCAATGCCAGCAGGTATCAATAGAAAATGACGTGCATTACGATGTAGTAACAGAACAAGTGTCAGCAGCATGGCGCCTTGAATGACAAACTTAAATTGTTCTATTCCTGCACCGACTATTTCCAGCACTGATACAATAACTACCGATGCGATCAAACTGGATAACAGTAATCCCCAGAATCCCGTCATACCTTATCCCATCATGCTTTGGTAAAAAACAGCTTTAACTTCCACTTTGTGCTAAACATAATCAGCCACCCACTATAACAATAATGATTCTCAATACCCTATATGGTAGCGAATTAATTACAAGTTGAAAGTCAATGATAGGGATTATAAGCAAGATATGATTATTTTAGCGACATGGCATCACGTATGGTAAAGAACAGATCGGTCTGATCAGTCAAACCGACAACATTGGCTGCGTGTGGGCCATAAGCGGCAACACGTAGCTGTGTACCGGTATGTTCCTGTCTATCCCCTTCCGAATTACCATAGTTTACGGTCATGACTGCGCCATCTTTTGTAATCAGCGATCGAGTCAAGCCAGGGGATTTGACACTAGGCTCAATGAGTTGGCTAGCATGCGCATGATCGGCAGTCACAATCACCAGAGTATCACCATGTTCTTTGGCAAATTTAAGGCCAGCTTGTACAGCCTTATCCAAGGCTACTGTTTCACCAATTTGTGCACAAGGGTTGGCATTATGATCCTGTTTATCAATCGAAGCACTTTCCACTTGCAGGAAAAAGCCATTTTTATTCTTTTTCAGTAAATCAATCGCCTTTTCTGTCATTTGCTCCAATGTAGGTGCGTTAGGATCTAATTTAGCATTCACTGCACATTTCACTGGCTTTTCATTGATATTACCGTGATAAACCGCTTTTGGCCCTTCCCAGATGACATCCATATTTCCATCATGGAATAAGCCCAACAAGGGTTGTTGTTGATTGGCATCTTTGACGGCTGACAATGACTTCGCATCCGTTACCCATTGGTATCCCTGCTCCAATGCCTGTTGCTGCAATGTCTTCCCTTTATTGGCGCCCGATCTCGATTGCTGGGTAAACGATTTTGCACCACCTCCCAAGGTGACATCCGCACGTGCGGTCAGCAATTGTTCAGTAATAGATCCTTTACCTCCATTTTCCAGAGCATCTGTGGTGCAATACTTTGAAGTTTCTTTAGGGCCGTAGCAGTTACGATGCGTAATATGGGCGTATAAAGCCGCTGGTGTTGCATCCTGAATTTCGGCCGTGGTGATATTTCCCGTTGCCTTGCCGTTCTTTTTAGCCAGCGCCAAAAGAGATTGATGAGGGTTGCCAAAGACATCGATTCCCAACGCCCCATTATAGGTTTTTACTCCTGTTGCCCAGGCCGTGGCAGAAGCCGCTGAATCTGTAACATAGTTGGGTTTCTTTGTCTTCTTGTCTAATGAGTAGTGGGTATATTGCCCCGTGAATGGCAAGGCATCTATCCCTTTAAAGAATCCACCTGCGCCTTCGGCATAATTACGGGCAATGGTAATTTCAGAATCCCCCATACCGTCGCCGATAAACAAGATCACATTTTTGGCTTTGTTTTTGTTCAATGCAGCCTTAAGCGCTTCAGTTTGATCTTGGGTGAGACGGCGGGCACCACCAAATTCGGTAATATCGCCTTGGGCTGCACGCTGTTGCGCCATAATGTGATTTGGATCGCCAACAGCCCATACAGGCACTGTAACTCCTGACATCAATACAGCAACCACCGCAGCAAGCAGATTTTTTTCATAATTACACGACATAGGATTTTCCTTGCAATCGGATGAATAGAATAAAAAAATCATCATGTTGAGTTGCCCGGATAATAGATATGTCACATGACAATTATTTGAACCTATGGTGACATTCTTATGACAACGATTTTTTCTGCAAGGCAAGAAGAAAAAAATGAGCGCGTCAGCAAACAAAGGCCAAGTAGCGCTCTATCAATATAATTCCCTATTCCATTGGTGAGTTAACGCCCCCATCAATAACGCATCATGACCGATTTCAGCTCCGTGTAATGTTCAATAAATGCGCTGCCAAACTCACGCCCCATTCCTGAAGACTTCATGCCCCCAAACGGAACAGCAGGATCGACAAACGTATGCATGTTGATCCATAACATTCCTGCTTCAATGCGAGAAGTCATACGCATCGCCTTGCTCATATCATTCGTCCATAGGCTGGCAGACAGACCAAATGGCGTTGCATTCATCATAGTCATTAGCTCTTCCTCATCATCATAACTGAGGAAAGTACCAATCGGCCCGAATGTCTCCTCGTTCATGAGTGTGTCTTCAACACGATTGGCTCTAATCACTGTGGGTGCGACAAAGAATCCCGCCCCCTCCAAAGCATAGCCTCCGTGGACAATTTCATTGCCTTCCTGACGCGCTGTCTCAAACATAGACAGAATTTTTTCGTAATGTTCTTTATTTGCCAAAGGCCCCATTTCCGTCGATTCATCAAGGGGAGAGCCAATTTTCATCGCAGATAAGCGTTCAGAAAGTAACGCCAAAACCGCATCCATGTGAACGGATGGAATATAAAAGCGCTCCGCGGCTGCACAAATTTGCCCTTGATACACATATCCCGCCTCCAGTATGCCATCAACGATCTTTTCAACTGTCATATCAGACAGAAAAGCCGCTGCGTTTTTACCGCCAAGCTCCAGCGTTGTGCGCTTTAGTCCTTGCTCCATAGCCAATTTCCCCACACTCATTCCTGTTGGAACCGAGCCTGTAAAAGTGACTTTAGCGCATTGAGGATGATTAATGAGAGAAGATCCAACGCGGGCGCCTGAACCATTGACGATATTGATCACACTATCTGGGATACCCGCTTCTTTTGCCAATTCGGCCACACGAAGCATGGTTAAGGGGGTATATTCACTGGGTTTAAGCACAATCGTACAACCACAGGCCAATGCGGCTCCCAATTTCCAGATCGCAATCATGATGGAAAAATTCCACGGGATAATACCAACTACAACACCAATAGGCTCACGGCGCGTGAATGCCGAATATTTTTCTCCTTTAAACGATGGCAATGAAACATTCAGGGTTTCCCCCGTGATTTTGGTCGACCATCCGGCAAAATAGCGTAAATAATCGGCTGATGCTCCCACATCCAGCATACGGGATAATTGGATCGGTTTACCGGAGCATACACTTTCCAGTTGTGCTAACTCCTCACTATTTTTTTGTAATAGATCAGCCAACCGATTCAGGCAATTTCCCCGTTCCAGAGGAGATGTCTGTGCCCACACACCGTGAAAAGCGGCTGATGCCGCCTGCATTGCCTGATGAACTTCGGTATCTCCACCTTGATTGACCGTAGCGATTACTTCACCAGAAGCTGGGTTAACGATAGAGAAAATTTCATTTTCCTGACCAGCGACAGAGGCTCCATTAATATAATGACCATGAGAACGCTGCAAAAAAGTGGTAACGGACTCCAGCAAATTAATTTCACTCATTATTTTTTCCCCTGTCTAGTCAGACAATGGCCCATTTATACAAGCCATATAATGTTTGACGAAACGTTCACTGGTGATTTCCCACAATATTTCACTCCCTTTTGCCGCAAACCACGAATCGCCTTTATGATATTCAACCATCACCCCAGTTTTGACATCGGTCAGTTTCACTGAACCTTCATGCACTGTTGCCATCTCATCGAAGGGATAGGTCATTTTAAATTTGCCCTTAGTACAGGCAAAAATACCACATGTCAGATTATCCGATGGTTCTCCGTGGATCATGGCTACACTCGCCTGCGGCTCCCCTTCTACCACAATAGAACCAAGATTAGTGACACTGCCAATTGGCAGTAATTCAGGAAGTGCTTTATCTAACAATAATGGCTTTATCATGATGTTTACCTTTAACTGTTACGTTCCAAAAATGTAAAAAGAAAAACTAACGACGCCCTTTCCAATAACCGGAAGTTTGGTGCCAGGTCTTACCGACAGAGAGCAGTACATTTCTCAGTTTTTCTTTCCCGATAATATTGAGGTGTGGAATCGAACTAAGTAGCGAATAACGCTCTGAGCCTTCGCTCATTCCCTCAGCCAGAATTTTGCAGATGATGTGGCTCGGTGTGACACCAAAACCTGAATAGCCTTGAACATAGAACACATTTTTATGCTGAGGCAGAGAGCCAATTTGCGGGAACAGATTAGCGCTGCAACATAATGGCCCGCCCCATGCCAGTTCTATCTTCACATCTTTCAAGTAAGGGAAAGTTTTGAGCATGAGATTGCGGTTCCATGCTTTTAAATCGGCAGGAATATACTCTATAAAATGTGTCGCACTGCCATATAACAGGCGATTTTCTTTGGTAACACGGTAGTAATCAATGACTGGGCTAATATCACTGTATGCCCCTCTAATTGGGCTGATCTTATCAATCAAATCATCCGACAGCTTTTCTGTCATCAATTGAAAAGCATAGGTGTTGATCGTTTTTCTATAAATAGTCGGTTCGAGTCCATCCAAAAAGCCATTACATGCCCACAGCATCTTACTGGCACGAACCGATCCTGTTACTGTGCGTACTGTAACTCTGGGACCATATTCTACGCTCACAACCTGGCTGTTTTCGAAAATTCTGACGCCATACTCAGTGGCAGCCTTGGCTTCTCCAAGTAGCAAGTTGAGCGAGTGAACATGCCCGCCTCCCATGTGTTTTAACGCACTGGTATAACGGTCTGAGCCAATGACTTTTTTAACATCTGCGCCAGTATAAAGCTCAATTTCTGTGTCAGGGGAAGCCGAACGAAATTCCTGTAACCAACCTTGCAAGGTCTTATCATGTCGAGAATTCCAGCCAAGATAGGCATACCCCTGGCAAAAGTCAGCCTGAATATCATATTTGGCAATTCGGTCACGAATAATTTCTGCTCCCAAACTGCTGATTTTAAATATAGTTTCCAGACCTTTTTTACCTACGTGGCGTTTGATCTTATCCAAATCATGACCAATGCCCGTCATCACCTGACCACCATTACGGCCTGTACCGCCATATCCCAACGTTCGGCCTTCCAAAATAGCAATATTGGTAATGCCTTTTTCTGCCAGCTCTAATGCTGTATTGATACCGGAAAAACCTCCGCCAATAATAACTACATCAACATCCAGATCTTCTGTCAGCATTGGAAAACGAAGATCATATTTTTTTGTCGCCGTATAATATGTTAATGAATCAAGTTTATTATTCATGTTATACCCCATGAGCATCTGCTTATCCCCTGATGGTATATACAGCTAATTACCTTGTTACTGCTTTTTTCAGAGGGTGTTTATCACATTTTTTGAACATTAGTTATTCAGGTGTATTAACAAAACAATAAAGAGCAATTTACTAATAAGTTAATAAATTTATAAAAATAGACATTCATGCATTTCATGTCTGCTATATATATGAATCATATGCACTTGAAATGCTCAAATCATTTGTTGTTTTCATGTTAACCAAATCACAATTATTAGGTTATTTATTAATAAATTGTAATTTTTTGATTTCCGTTTTGTGATGAGATTGGAGGGAATTTTTCTGTTAGTAAATTATCCTAATAGTAAATATTTACATATGTACCTAATAGGCTTCGAGTTGTGACTGACAAAACAGCAACTTGAAAAATGAAGGGTATAATCACTGGAAAGGAATAAATATGCTACCCAAGAAAATCATCCTTGATTGCGATCCTGGGCATGATGATGCCATTGCTCTCTTACTTGCCCACGGTAACCCCAATATTGAACTGCTGGCTGTGACGACCGTTGTTGGTAATCAGACCTTGAATAAAGTCACCCATAATGCTCTTTGCGTTGCACGCATCGCCAACATTCATAACGTTCCCTTCGCAGCAGGTTGTCACCGTCCACTTGTGCGGGAGATCAATACCGCCCCTGATATCCACGGTGAAACTGGTCTGGATGGTCCGATTCTTCCTGAACCTAATATGAAACTGGATGAGCGCCATGCAGTTGATCTTATTATCGATGTGATTATGGAAAACCCGCCCAAAAGTGTGACTTTGGTTCCAACGGCGGGTTTGACAAATATTGCTATGGCTGCACGCAAAGCACCGCAAATCGTTGAGCGTGTAAAAGAAGTTGTATTAATGGGAGGGGGTTATCATAAAGGAAATAAAAGCGCAGTTGCAGAATTCAATATCGTCATCGATCCAGAAGCCGCACACATTGTTTTTAATGAAAAATGGCCGCTGACGATGGTCGGTTTAGATCTCACTCACCAAGCGCAAGCAACACCTGAAATTATCGCGGCAATCGCCCAGATTAAGACACATTCCGCCAAGTTCGTTTTGGATGCACTGAAATTTTACGGTGATAGATATCGTGAGCATCAAGGATTTAGCTATGCTCCCGTGCATGATCCCTGTGCTGTAGCCTATGTGATCGACCCTGATGTTATGACGACCCAAAAAGTCCCCGTGAATATCGAACTTATGGGAACCTTAACAACTGGAATGACTGTTGCAGATTTCCGTTTTCCACCACCTGAAGATTGCCATACGCAAGTTGCGGTCAAATTGGATCACGCCAAATTCTGGCAATTAGTGATTGATGCCCTGAAAAATATTGGCGAAACAACTTACTGATATTATTAATTTATTCTTTGACTATTGAGGCTATCCCTCCGCCTCAATAGCTAAAAGAATTTCTGTCAAACTAGCCGGATTCCCACCAACAACGATAATCAAGCCAGCTTTGTTAGCTACAACTTTGCAACTGAAAGTAAAGAAGATGAAGAAACAGGAGATGGGTTGTTGAAATTTATCTTTCTAATAACCTGTATTATTCTCTTGGTAATGAGTTTTAACGGGGAGGATGTATTACCCCAAAATCGAATAACTCACTGAGTTCAATCTGCAATCCATTGGCTATCACATTAATAATTTCCAAAGTAGGGTTCCTGACACCACGTTCAATACCACTAACATAAGTGCGATCCAGTCCACATTTGTCGGCAAAAGCCTCCTGTGACATCCCAGCTTCTCTCCTGAGATACCTAATTCTTTGGCCAAAAAGGGATCTGATGTTGTTCGATTTTTTCATCCGATAAGTATCGATTCATGTTACTTATCCGACCACGGACTATGAGTCACGTTTCAGCTAGAGTTATGCTATGATGTGTGACTTATAGTCTACTGAATACTCACTTACTTTTTAATTGAAAAGATGATCGATAATTGGAGAGCTTAAGGATGGAAAAAAAAGACTGGCATTCTGCTGACATCATCGCTGAATTGAAAAAACGCGGGACATCACTGTCAGAAGTATCGCGAACAGCAGGGCTGGCGTCATCAACTCTTGCCAATGCATTGCAACGACATTGGCCAAAGGGGGAGCGTCTTATTGCAGCAGCGCTGGGACGCACACCGGAAGAAATATGGCCTTCTCGTTATGAAGAGAAATAATCATAAACCCAGCACTACGCTGGGTTTATTTATAAGCAAATCAGCTCGCCAACTTTAAGCCAATAATACCCATTACAATCAGGCCAAGGCTCAATATTCGAGCGAAATTCGCGGATTCCCCCAACACCATGATGCCGAAAATCGCCGTACCTACCGCGCCAATACCTGTCCACACTGCATAGGCTGTTCCTGCCGGTAGATTTTTCATGGCATAGGCTAGCAATCCTACACTCATGATCATTGCACTGATTGTAATTAAACTCGGCACCCAGCGTGAAAAACTGTGGGTATATTTCAGACCCACCGCCCACACGACTTCCAATAGACCAGCAATAAGAAGGATCAACCAAGACATGTCTTTCCCTTTATATGATGACAAGTGGGGCCGTCCCCGATGAGATGACGTTTATCCAGGTCGTCCAGGATAACGGTAAGAAATGAAATTGGATTATAGCTAGCCGATCTGATGGCCGCAATGACAATACCCAACGAGTTATAACAAAAAAACCGCAACCTCTAGACGAAGAGGCTGCGGTTTTTTTAGAATAACAAGCGTGATTATTTCACGCGAGAAACGTATTCACCAGAACGAGTATCTACTTTGATCACTTCGCCGAGCTGTACAAACAGAGGTACTTTAACTACGGCGCCAGTGCTCAGGGTTGCAGGTTTACCGCCGGTACCCGCAGTATCACCTTTCAGACCTGGATCGGTATCAACGATTTCCAGTTCAACAAAATTTGGTGGAGTTACAGCGATAGGACGGCCATCCCACAGAGTCAGAATACATTCTGCCTGATCGATCAGCCATTTTGCACTGTCACCAACGGCCTTTTCATCCGCAGCCAACTGCTCGAAAGTTTCGTTGTTCATGAAGTGCCAGAATTCACCATCGTTGTACAAATAAGTCAGGCTAACATCCATGACATCTGCGCTGTCAACAGAATCTGTTGATTTAAAAGTTTTTTCCAGCAGTTTACCTGAGATCAGTTTACGAATACGAACTCGGGCGAATGCCTGTCCTTTACCTGGTTTAACAAATTCACTGTCAAGAATAGCGCACGGCTCGCCATCTAACATGATTTTAAGACCTGAACGGAATTCATTGGTACTATAAGTAGCCATGGAGATCCTCTAATTTTTAACAAAATGGCTTAGCCAAAAAATGGCACACATTATAACCCATATTCACCCTGTCAGAGAAGCCTGGCTACAACAACTCGCGGATGTTATTACTGATCCCAATGAGTTGTTGCAATTATTATCCTTAAACACACATACGGAGCTACAAGAAGGCAATGAAGCAAAGCGCTTATTTCCTCTACGTGTGCCAAGAGCATTTGTAACACGGATGAAAAAGGGCGATCCCTATGATCCTCTTCTATTACAAGTCCTGACCTCACGGGAAGAGTTTGTTATATCCCCTGGTTTCTCCACTGATCCGTTGGATGAACAACGCAGTGTTGTTCCAGGCCTATTGCATAAATATCACAATCGAGCCTTGTTATTAGTCAAAGGGGGCTGCGCGGTTAATTGTCGTTATTGTTTTCGTCGCCATTTCCCTTATTCAGATAATAAAGGCAATAAAAATAATTGGTTGCTTGCTCTGGATTATATTGAACAACACCCTGAGCTTGACGAAATTATCTTCTCTGGTGGTGATCCGCTAATGGCTAAGGATCATGAACTGGACTGGTTAATCAGTCGTCTTGAATCCATTCCACACATTAAGCGGTTACGTATTCATACGCGTTTGCCGGTTGTGATCCCTGATCGCATCACGCTTTCACTGTGTAATCGTTTAGCACAAACTCGTTTGCGGGTGATCATGGTGACTCATATCAACCATGCCAATGAAATTGATGACGCGTTCCGCATAAGTATGACGCGACTAAAACAAGCCGGAGTAACACTGCTGAATCAAAGTGTGATGTTACGTGATATCAATAATGATGCAGATACTTTGGCTAATTTAAGTAATGCACTGTTTGATGCAGGCATACTACCTTACTACATCCACGTTCTGGATAAAGTGCAAGGTGCCGCCCATTTTCTCGTGGACGATGAAGAGGCAAAAGCCATCATGCGAGAATTATTAACTAAAGTCTCCGGTTATCTGGTTCCGAGCCTGACCAGGGAAATTGGTGGAGAGCCAAGCAAAACACCGCTGGATTTAGGGTTAACTCAAAACTAGTGATCAATCGATTACTGATTAGGCTAACGCTATCACCATTAAAGCCCTTCTAACTGGGCAATGTACAGAAACTAAATGTATACGTAACGCTTGAGTTCCGAAACATTCTTTCTGGGCATTGCCCAAACCATTTTTTACTAATCCCATCCATTAGTACTAAGGGCACTTATAGACCTGACCAACCATTTTACTATCAAGAGGAACAAAACTCGCCAGCAAGCCCTCTGATGGACTATTGATGCCATAAATAACATTGCCACCCATTTCAGCCGCTTTATTACGTAAGTCATTGGCTGCACTGCGCATAGAACTGCTCTCATTGCTAACACCATTGAGCCAGTTGCTTTGAGTTCCCGTAACTTCACCTAACCGTTGGCATTGACTATTTGGTTGTGTATCCACAAAACGCACATTAGCGCCAGCAGAGGTTAATTGATGAGTTGTTGTGCACCCTGCCAATAGTAATACTGACGCACCAAATAAAATTTTAATTCGCATAACTTCCCTCATTGGTTATAGGAACAAATAAAAAGGCGAGCAAGTTTTCCCTGCTCGCCTTTAAAGGCTTATCCTAACGGATGGGTAATGCCATCATCAGGATGAACAGCATTACATCATGCCGCCCATTCCACCCATACCGCCCATGCCACCAGCAGCACCTAAGTCAGCTTTATCATCTTTAGGCAGCTCAGTTACCATGGCTTCGGTCGTGATCATCAGGCCAGCGATAGAAGCAGCGAATTGCAGTGCAGAACGGGTTACTTTAGTTGGATCCAAGATACCCATTTCGATCATATCGCCGTACTGTTCAGTTGCAGCGTTATAACCGTAGTTGTCTTTACCTGCTTTCACGTTGTTTACAACAACAGAGGGTTCTTCACCTGCGTTGTCTACGATCTGACGCATTGGCGCTTCCATTGCACGCAGTGCAACGCGAATACCGACGTTCTGATCTTCGTTATCAGCAGTCAGGCCAGAGATCGCGCTGGCAACACGAACCAGAGCAACACCGCCACCAGCAACAACACCTTCTTCTACTGCCGCACGTGTTGCGTGCAGTGCATCGTCAACGCGAGCGCGTTTTTCTTTCATTTCAACTTCTGTTGCTGCGCCTACTTTGATTACAGCAACACCGCCTGCCAGTTTAGCAACACGCTCTTGCAGTTTTTCACGGTCATAATCAGAAGTCGATTCTTCGATTTGCTGACGGATCTGAGTAACACGTGCAGCAATTGCGCTTTCTTCACCTACACCATCAATGATAGTTGTGGTGTCTTTGTTGATAACAACACGTTTTGCCTGGCCCAGATCTTCCAGAGTCGCTTTTTCCAGCTCCAGACCAATCTCTTCAGAGATAACAGTACCGTTGGTCAGGGTAGCGATATCTTGCAGCATGGCTTTACGGCGATCACCGAAGCCAGGTGCTTTAACCGCAGCAACTTTCACGATACCACGCATGTTGTTAACAACCAGAGTTGCCAGTGCTTCACCTTCAACATCTTCAGCGATAATCATCAAAGGCTTGCTTGCCTTAGCGACGCCTTCCAGAACTGGCAACAGTTCACGGATGTTGGAGATTTTCTTGTCAACCAGCAGGATGTATGGGTTTTCCAGTTCAACAGAACCTGCTTCTGGTTTGTTGATGAAATAAGGAGACAGGTAACCACGGTCGAACTGCATACCTTCAACAACGTCCAGCTCGTCTTCCAGGCCAGTACCTTCTTCAACGGTGATTACACCTTCTTTACCGACTTTGTCCATCGCTTCTGCGATCAGTTTACCTACGGTTTCGTCGGAGTTTGCAGAGATAGTACCAACCTGCGCAATAGCAGTGGAATCAGAGCAAGGTACGGACAGTTTTTTCAGCTCATCAACAGCGGAAATAACTGCTTTATCGATACCGCGTTTCAGATCCATTGGGTTCATGCCAGCAGCAACAGCTTTCAGACCTTCGGTGACGATAGCTTGAGCCAATACGGTTGCTGTGGTGGTACCATCGCCTGCCGCATCATTAGCTTTAGAAGCGACTTCTTTAACCATCTGAGCACCCATGTTCTCGAATTTGTCTTCCAATTCGATTTCACGTGCTACAGATACACCGTCTTTAGTGATAACAGGCGCACCGAAAGATTTATCCAAAATTACATTGCGGCCTTTAGGGCCCAGGGTCACTTTAACTGCATCAGCCAGTACATTCACACCGCGTAGCATTTTGCTGCGAGCATCATTACCAAATTTTACGTCTTTAGCTGCCATTGTATCTTTCCTTTAAATTCATTCAATTAAGAAGATCTAAGCGTAAATAAGATTCTCTATTACGCTTCAACAATTGCCAGAATGTCGCTCTCAGACATGATCAATACTTCTTCATTATCGATCTTTTCTGTTTTAACGCCGTAACCTTCATTAAAAATGACGGTATCACCCACTTTTACATCCAGCGCCTTCACTTCCCCATTTTCGAGGATGCGACCATTGCCGACTGCCAACACTTCTCCACGGGTAGATTTGCCCGCAGCAGAGCCCGTCAAAACAATACCGCCAGCAGATTTTGATTCAACTTCTGTACGCTTGATGATAACGCGGTCATGTAATGGACGAATTTTCATTGATAGATCTCCTATAAATAAAGTCCATATCAGGTAAGAGGATTGATACCAGAACCCAATAGAACCAGTATCACGAAGCTACAAATTGGGGCTTGAGATCATGACTTCAAGGGTGGATAACAAAAATATTTTACTTTTTTCTTACTCATTGAAATTTCAGTCAACGCAGGCAATCATTTCTTATTGCGTTCATGACCAGACTCACCATAATTCTTTTGTTCAGCGGATTTTTGGTCATCCAATGTATGGGAAGCATCATCTTGCCTGCGTTCATATTCCCCCTCAAAAGTCTGCCCGTTCTGACCATAACCGCCCTCATGATTACCGGAACCATAAAAAGTATTTGGGCGGTAAAACTTAATATGAGGCAATAACTTCGCTGTCAGCAGTTTCTGCACGGGAGACAATAACAGCAGTAAGCCGAGAAAATCGGTGAAAAAACCGGGCAATATCAGCAAAAAACCAGCCATAACCAAAGAAACGCTTTTTACAGCCTCTTGCGCAGGACTCTCACCGGCTGCGAGTTTTTGCTGCATAGAGATAAAATTCTTGATGCCTTGATTACGCACAAGGGATACACCAAGACAAGATGTAAGAATAACCAGTAACAGAGTCAACAAGACCCCAACTTCAGAGGCAATCCGCACAAACAGAACAGACTCGATGTAAACCAGAAGGCATATAAAGATAAGCGGGAGCCAACGCACGTGGTTCTCCTTTCATTATTATTGAGGGTTAGATCACATAATATGGTGTTAGATAACACATGTGGGGATAATTGTGATCATTTTCAATACTTCGAACTCTTAACTTTTTCTCTCCGTAATCGTGACCTTAGTCACACATATGGTATTTCATTAATAAAATAGCACTATAAAGTGATCCAGGTTCAAGGCATTTTTGACAAATCCACATATGATCGCGCCAGCAATTTCATGATAAGTGTCTAATATCAGGGAAATTGTTGTCGGCAACATTATTTTTCAACAAACACGTAATAGAACAGTCAAAAAACGTATCCAATTTTAAGAAGGTTCTCATGTCAAACAACATTCGTATCGAAGAAGACCTGTTAGGTAAACGAGAAGTTCCTGCTGAAGCCTACTACGGTATTCACACTCTGCGTGCGATTGAAAACTTTTATATCAGTGACCGTACCATCAACAATGTGCCTGAATTTATCCGCGGCATGGTGATGGTGAAAAAAGCCGCGGCACTGGCAAACAAAGAACTCCATACTATTCCTGGAAAAGTGGCAGACATCATCGTCAAAGCATGCGATGAAATTCTCATCAAAAGCAAATGTATGGATCAATTCCCTGTTGATGTCTTTCAGGGTGGTGCCGGTACCTCATTGAATATGAATACTAATGAGGTGTTAGCAAATATCGGCCTGGAGTTGATGGGACATCAAAAAGGTCAATATGAGTACCTGAACCCAAATGATCACCTGAACAAAAGCCAATCAACCAATGACGCTTATCCTACTGGCTTCCGTATTGCTGTTTATAATTCCTTGATGCATTTGATTGATTCCATCGAATTGCTGAAAGAAGGCTTCGACAAAAAAGGGGTTGAATTCGACGACATCCTGAAAATGGGTCGTACCCAACTGCAAGATGCGGTTCCAATGACTCTGGGTCAAGAATTCCGTGCTTTTTCCGTGCTATTGAAAGAAGAGATCAAAAACATCAATCGCACGGCAGAGCTGCTGCTGGAAGTAAACCTTGGCGCGACAGCGATCGGTACTGGCCTGAATACTGCCCCAGGTTACCAAAAACTGGTCGTTGAAAAATTGGCCGAAGTCACAGGATTGCCTTGCCAACCCGCAGAAGATTTGATAGAAGCTACTTCTGACTGTGGAGCTTACGTCATGGTGCACAGCGCGTTGAAGCGTCTGGCGGTTAAGATGTCCAAGATTTGTAATGACTTGCGTCTGCTCTCTTCCGGCCCTCGTGCTGGCCTGAATGAAATCAACCTGCCAGAATTGCAGGCAGGTTCTTCTATCATGCCAGCGAAAGTTAACCCCGTTGTGCCAGAAGTTGTTAACCAGGTTTGCTTCAAAGTCATTGGTAACGATACCTGTGTCACTATGGCAGCAGAAGCGGGTCAGTTACAGCTTAATGTAATGGAACCTGCAATTGGTCAGGCTATGTTTGAATCTATAGCTATCCTGAGCAATGCATGCCGTAATTTGGTTGAAAAATGTATCAACGGTATTACTGCTAATAAAGAAGTCTGCGAAAGTTTCGTATTCAACTCCATCGGGATCGTGACTTATCTGAACCCATTTATTGGTCACCACAATGGCGATATCGTGGGCAAGATCTGTGCTGAAACGGGCAAAAGCGTCCGTGAAGTCGTGCTTGAACGCGGTTTACTGACCGAAACTGAATTAGATGATATTTTCTCCGTTGAGAACCTAAAACATCCAACTTATAAAGCAAAACGTTTTGATGACTGATTAATGATTATAATAACGAGTTCGTCTTAATTATTAAGGCACGCTATTCCAACCGGAAGCGTGCCTTTTTAATTTTCCGCAAACACAAACTATTAACCATAGATTTTCATAATACTAAATAAATGAAGGAGTATTTAACATGTTAGCCGTAGAATTAGCTATCGTTCTGCTGGCCATTTTTTTGGGAGCACGACTAGGGGGAATTGGGATTGGTTTTGCTGGTGGAATCGGTGTTCTCGTCCTCGCCGCCATCGGTGTTAAACCAGGCAGTATTCCATTTGATGTTATTTCAATTATCATGGCCGTCATTGCTGCGATATCAGCCATGCAAGTGGCTGGGGGACTAGATTATCTCGTTCAGCAAACTGAAAAATTACTGCGTAAGAATCCCAAATACATCACAATCCTTGCGCCGATCGTCACTTATTTTCTGACGCTATTTGCCGGTACGGGAAACATCTCACTGGCAACATTGCCTGTTATTACAGAGGTTGCCAAAGAGCAAGGCATAAAACCATGCCGTCCACTCTCTACTGCCGTTGTTGCTGCCCAGATTGGGATCACGGCTTCGCCGATTTTTGCGGCGGTGGTTTATATGGCATCGATTATGGAAGGGCAAGGCATCAGCTATATCCACCTATTAATGGTATTACTACCTTCAACATTTTGCGCCATCATCCTCATGTCATTCATTATTTCATGGCTTTTTGATGCCAAACTGGCGAATGATCCTGTTTACCAAAAACGCCTTGAAGATGGTTTGATAGAAATGCGGGGTGCCAGCCAAATTCAAATCAAACCCAAAGCAAAATGCTCTGTTCTGTTGTTCCTGTTAGGTGTTGTGAGTGTTGTCATTTATGCCATTATCAATAGCCCAAGCGTCGGCCTGGTTGAAAAACCCCTGATGAACACCACAAATGCGATTTTGATCATCATGCTCAGTATCGCTACCCTCACCACTATTATTTGCTCCGTCGATACCGATGCCATCCTGAACTCAAGCACTTTCAAAGCCGGCATGAGCGCATGTATCTGTATTTTAGGGGTTGCATGGCTGGGGGATACTTTTGTACAGGCTAATCTCGATTGGATCAAAGAAACCGCAGGCAGTTTGATTCATGCTCAACCGTGGCTACTGGCAATCATTTTCTTCTTCTGTTCAGCTTTGCTCTATTCACAAGCAGCAACAGCTAAGGCATTGATGCCAATGGCTCTGGCACTGAGTGTGACTCCATTAACAGCGATTGCTTCGTTCTCTGCGGTGTCTGGTCTGTTTATTCTGCCAACTTATCCAACACTGGTTGCCGCTGTACAGATGGATGATACCGGCACCACTCGTATCGGGCGTTTTGTCTTCAATCATCCATTCTTTATTCCAGGTACTCTTGCCGTTGTATTGGCGGTCACATTCGGTTTCCTGTTTGGTGGTATTATCTTGTAGCTTTACAATTTCGATTGTTTATCATCATTATTTCAGGGGCATGCCAGCCCCTGAAACTTCCTTCCTTGCCTATCTTTTCCTGTCAAAAAACACTATTGTCTTAATATTGAACAAGTGACTTTCTGCTATAAGCGTCATCAGTTATAGTGCAGATTCTAATAAATTTCCCAAATCAAACTTACGATACAGGCAGGTCAAAGATTATCTTATGATGAAACGTATTCTTATGTTGTTTCTATTGTTCAGTGGCATCGCGCTGTCTCCTGACAAAGCTAGCGCACTGTTTGAGCAAGCGGGGAAAAGTCTCTACCTTCCTGCTGATCAAGCATTCGTGTTTGATTTTCAGCAACAAGAAAATAAACTCACACTGAACTGGGATATCAAACCTGGTTATTACCTTTATCGAAAACAATTCAACATTATTCCCAATCAAGAAGTGTCATTGGGGAAAATTACATACGCTAAAGGTGCAGGCCATGAAGATGAGTTTTTTGGTAAGACAGAAGTCTATTTTCAATCCGCACGGATTGATATTCCCATTCTGTCAGCTACCAATAACGGCGCTCTCCAGGTCACATATCAAGGATGTGCAGAAGCGGGTTATTGTTATCCACCTGAGACCCTAAACGTACCATTGCAAGCCGTTACTACCTCCGCCCTATCAGGTAATGAAACTGCGATACCATCCGAATCCCATGATGTGCCATTTTCGCCACTCTGGGCGTTATTAATTGGCATTGGCATTGCGTTCACTCCCTGCATACTGCCCATGTATCCGCTGATTTCCAGCATTATTTTGGGTCAAAAACGTCCTGAAAGCCTAAAAAGGATCTTTTGGCTCGCTATGAGTTACGTTCAGGGAATGGCGCTCACTTACACCGTACTTGGTTTAGTCGTCGCGGCGGCTGGCTTACAATTTCAGGCTGCTCTGCAAAATCCTTACATTCTCGTAGGGCTGTCAGCGCTGTTTATCTTGCTCGCCTTATCAATGTTTGGTCTATATACATTACAACTTCCTTCCTCGCTCCAGACTCGCCTCGTGGATTGGAGCAACCAACAGCAAAGCGGCTCTTATATTGGTGTATTTGTGATGGGAGCCTTGGCAGGGTTAATTGCTTCTCCCTGCACGACCGCACCGCTCAGTGCTATTTTGCTTTATATCGCTCAAAGCGGTAATACATTGGTCGGCGGCTTGACCTTGTACCTCTATGCCTTGGGAATGGGCTTACCGCTTATCGCCGTCACACTATTTGGTCACAAACTCCTGCCACGCAGCGGCCCGTGGATGCAATACGTTAAAGAGGCTTTTGGATTTATTATATTGGCCTTGCCAGCCTTCCTGCTAGAACGTGTACTTGGTGACACATGGGGCATAATATTGTGGAGTTTATTGGCAGTTTCTTTCCTTAGTTGGGCGTTCGCATTAACCTTAAACAGTAAAAACGGCTGGGTGCGGACTTTACAAGTCATCTTGCTGGCTTTAGCACTCATCGCTTCACGTCCTTTGCAAGATTGGGTATGGGGAAACTCTGTATCAGAACAACAAAAAGCCACTTTACAATTTCAACAAATCTCTGATTGGCAAGAATTAAGTCAAATTCTGGCTGAAAATCACCATCGACCGATTATGTTAGATCTGTATGCTGATTGGTGTGTAGCCTGCAAAGAGTTTGAAAAATATACTTTCAGTGATCCACAAGTACAGGCACAATTAAATCAATTTCTCTTGTTGCAGGCAAATATCACGAATAACACGCCAAAACAAAAAGAATTATTGCAAAAACTGCGAGTGCTGGGACTCCCCACTATCTTGTTTTTCGATAAGGGAAAAGAGCTAACTGGTTCGCGAGTCAATGGATTTATGAACGCCCAGCGTTTTAACCAGCATGTACAACAATTACAACATCTACAATAAAAACAATCCGGAAGGAGATCCACCGTGCAACGTGAATATATGCTTAGCCATGTCCTGAACTTATTGGAGCAACATGGCCTGTCAGCAACACTAGAGACACTTTTAACTCCTTTTGACATTGAGACCGACCATATAAAACATTTTTGGCCTGATCGTGAAGCCCTACTCTACGACTGCCTACGCTACCACGGCCAGCAAATTGAAATCTGGCAGCGCCAAACCTTGTTAGATGAAGCCTTAAGCCCTGAGCAAAAATTACTGGCACGCTACGATGCGCTCCAGAAAAAAGTCCAGGAACAGCATTATCCAGGCTGCCTGTTTATTGCTGCTTGCAGCGCTTTTCCTGACGTTGACCATCCAATTCACCAATTAGCCGAATTGCAAAAACAAAACTCTTTCCATTACACGGAAAAATTATTACAACAACTTGATATTGACGACAGTCAGCAAGTCGCCCAACAGATGGAACTTATCCTTGAGGGGTGTCTCAGTAAGCTATTGGTGAAACGAAAGCTTGAAGATGTGATTACCGCGAAACTGCTGGCTCAAGATATTCTAACCATCGCAAAATGCCGAAAAAATGGTGCGTTAAGTTAATAAAAAGTGTCCTTAGCTGAATAATTACACCAAGATGGCGTAAAAATGCAGCAAGCAATCAATTTTTATGTTTTTTTTGCAGAAAGTGTTTGACGGATTAGGCTGAATACGGTTTAATGCGCCCCGTTAGCCCGGATAGCTCAGTCGGTAGAGCAGGGGATTGAAAATCCCCGTGTCGGTGGTTCGATTCCGCCTCCGGGCACCACTTCAAATTTCAGTGAAGTCCAGCCCAGTCAAACAATTCCTGCTAAATCCAGCAAAATCAACATCAATTCTTATTTTTAGGTCTAGTTTCGTCTGTTGCAATCAAGATGCAGCGAAGGGCATAATTCGGGGCACTTACCGTTCGATTACAAGGATGCCCTTAATAATGAAACTAAACGCCCGGCAAATCGACACTGCAAAGCCCAAAGAAAAAACCTACAAACTCGCCGATGGCGGCGGTCTTTATTTAGAAGTCTCGTCACGCGGCTCAAAATACTGGCGGATGAAGTATTACCGCCCGACCGATAAGAAAGAAGACCGTCTGGCATTTGGTGTCTATCCCGCCGTATCATTAGCCGATGCACGCGCCAGACGGGATGAAGCCAAAAAGCTGATGGCACAAGGCATCGATCCCAAAGCCGAAAAGAAAGGCACCCCAACGCCCGCCAAAGTCAATTCGTTTGAAGAAGTCGCCCGTGCATGGCACGCCAGTAACAAACGCTGGAGCGACAGCCACCGTCAAAAAGTGCTGCGCAGCCTTGAGCAGTCTATTTTCCCGCATATCGGCACACGCGATATTACCACGTTACGCACCAGCCAGCTTTTAGCCCCCGTCAAAGCCATTGATGAACAGGGCAAACACGATATCGCCCAGCGGCTGCGTCAGCGTATCACTGCCATCATGCGCTATGCCGTCCAGAATGATATTTTGGAAACCAATCCGGCCAATGATATGACCGGCGCACTTACCACTGCAAAATCTCGCCACCATCCCGCCCTGCCCCATGAATATTTACCTGATTTCCTGAGCCGTTTATCGGCCTATCGCGGTCGCCTGCTGACCAAGATTGCGGTAGAGCTGGCACTGCTGACGTTTGTGCGTTCCAGTGAGTTGAGATTCGCCCGCTGGCAGGAAATCGACCTTGAAAACGCGGTATGGAAAATTCCCGCCACAAGGCAACCCATTAAAGGCGTTCGCTTTTCTGAACGCGGCATGAAAATGAAAACGGATCACATCGTACCGCTGAGCCGTCAAGCTGTCTCGTTATTCAAAGAGTTGCACGTACTGAGCGGCAACTGCGAAGTGGTATTCCCCAGTGATCATGATGCTGCGAAAGTTATGAGCGAAAACACGGTTAACAAGGCATTACGGGCGATGGGCTACGACACTCAAACCGATGTCTGCGGGCATGGCTTCCGCACAATGGCGCGCGGTGCAATGGGTGAATCCGGTCTGTGGAGCGATGATGCCATCGAACGCCAGCTCAGCCATATCGAACGAAACAACGTGCGGGCGGCGTATATTCACACCTCTAAACATCTGGATGAACGGCGGCTGATGGTGCAGTGGTGGGCGGATTATCTGGATGCGAACCGGGAAAAAGCCATTACACCGTATGACTTCGCCAAACCGCTGCGTGACAGGAAAAACCGCTAATACAATTTGCAACCCGTTAATTTTCATCGGGAGAAAAACAATTAACGCTGTTCATTTAATCTTGCTTTTTAAATAATCCGCCTGTCATCAAACAACGTCCACGATGATATTTCAGGGACTGGGTAACAGGAGAAGTGACATGACAGTGGCAGCATTGAAAACAAGCCTGATTCGTTTGCCAGAAGTACAGCGCAGGACGGGTTACAGCAAGGCGTGGATCTACAAACTAATTAGTGACGGTGCATTCCCGCAGCAGGTCAAGATTGGCCCACGTTCCGTTGCTTTTATTGAAGCAGAGATTGATGACTGGATTACCCAGCGTATTGCTGAATCGCGAGCGGCATAACACAGAAAAGAAGATGACATAAGACACGTAACATAAAAATACAACGCCCCGAAGTGCTACCAACACTGCGAGGCGTTTCACCAATAACCATTCGTAAGGTAAAAAATTATGGCTGATACACAGCATACCCAAACTCGTCCCAAATTTACAGTTCAAAAAACATCAGGCAGCCAAAAACCGCTTGATCTGATCCAAACCGTCAAAACCTCGGCTATGTATTCCTGGCAAAATCTGCTACCTGCCTGTGGTATTGATATTCCCGCAAAAGGTAAACATGGCGCTTGTCCCATCTGCGGTGGTACTGACCGTTTTCACTTTATCGATGATCACCATCATGGCAACTGGCATTGCCGTCAGTGTGACGCCCCAAACTATGGTGATGGACTGGATTTAGTGGCAAGAATCAAAGGGATCTCTGTTATTGGGGCGGCAAAAGTTGTCGCTAATGTACTGGCGCTACCTTTGCCAGCCCCCAAGCCAGCCAAAGAAACCCATTATCCAACACTACCGATTGCTGAAAGAGTGGCGGCACTGATGGCACAAACTGTCGTGGGGCAATCGCCTTATCTGGCTGCAAAGGGTCTGCAACATCTTGATCAGCGGCTACTGTTTGATAATTCGACAGTACTGGTACTGACAACTCTGGATAAAAAAGTCACCGGCGCTCAAATCATCAAACCCAATGGCGAGAAAAAATTCTTCCCCGGCAGCCAGAAAAAAGGGGCGTTTATTCCCGTGTCAGCGCTGGAAGAGTATCCGGAGACGGTAATTATCACCGAAGGTTACGCCACAGCACTCACGGTTAACCAGCTCTATAAAGGCACTGTTCTGGCGGCGCTGGATGAGGGCAATT
>NZ_MKGQ01000212.1 GCF_001908105.1 Xenorhabdus eapokensis | reverse complement strand
ACATAGCCCTTGTTCCTTTATTTCTCTCAGTTTGGCGACTTAAAGTTATAAAGGAGTGGCTATGTCATTTCAACTCACCTCGAAAGTCGAGCATCGCGTGCTGTTATAGCTAAATCATATCAATATGACATAATATCTAAACCTAAGATGACAAGGCATAAAATGAGATGGGCTACAGCTTAGATTTTCGAAAAAGAGTATTG
>NZ_MKGQ01000211.1 GCF_001908105.1 Xenorhabdus eapokensis | reverse complement strand
TAGCCTGTTCCCCCTCGGAGTTGTTTTCGGTGTGCACCAAAACTTTGCTCCTGGAACAGGCTTCTCGTCAATTTCTTATCCAGAATTCGGGTTAATTATTTTGATTTTCCTCAAACGCAAAAAAGCCATCCGGTAACGGATGGCTTCTCTGACTGATTGAATGTCTGGCAGTTCCCTACTCTCACATGGGGAGACCCCACACTACCATCG
>NZ_MKGQ01000210.1 GCF_001908105.1 Xenorhabdus eapokensis | reverse complement strand
CTTTCTCGTATTCATCGTCGGGGACGTTTAAATCAATTCGCAGCATGTGTCTTCCTTCATTATTAAATCGTTAACCCAATAAATTAGTCAGACTATTTAACGCGATGCTCGACTTTTAGGGTGAGTTGAAATGACATAGCCGCTCCTTTATAACTTTAAGTCGTCAAAAATAGAGAAATAAAGGAACAAAAGGCTATGTCACAGCAAGATTTTATCAT
>NZ_MKGQ01000021.1 GCF_001908105.1 Xenorhabdus eapokensis | reverse complement strand
CTTGGCATGATGAGCTGGAGTAATGGTTTTTTCGCGAAGACAATGATACCAGATCATCATGCTGTTCAAATTCCCCTCACAAAACGTCAACACGCCCTAGAGTAAATGTAAAAAGAGACAAGGTGCCGAAATAGGGGGCGTACCACATGAGCATAGCAAGAAAAGCATAGGCAACCACCATCGCTAGACATAGGTAGGGATGATGGCGAATAAAAATGCTGTTGAAATGTACTTTACCATCACGATGCTCTTTAAGGTTGATCCGCTCAAGATCCTGAATCAATATCTGTTTTATGATTTTCATAATACTAACCCACTTATTTGTAGAAATTGTGTCGTAAAAAATGCTGCAAAAATCGTGATCGAATTGAAAGTTATGGCATTTTTAAGGTTAGCATGTCCTGAATCTATATCTGTATAGCAATTGCCTTAATTTATTTGGCAAATTGTTATTGTTGGCAAGCAATATCTTATATTTTTCCCACTAAGAAAAAGTTGAATAAATCAAATAAAATTATAAAAAAACCTGTTTATTATGTTATTCTGTTCTAATATTGAGCGTCTGAGTTTTTTTTAAAACGATAATACATAAAAAGGTTGATATTCGCGTGCGGTCATGCGTTAATGCGTTTGGCCTGATTAACAGACCTACTTTATGTACGACATATTGAGTTAATGAGTTATGTGTAAGTGCTATCCCTCTGGTAGCCTTTGTTGACCGTTTCCTTCTTAGTGCCTCCATAAGTAATAGCTGATACTGGCCAACACATGCCCGAGGTGGCGAGTTTTTTTTGATATATAGGAAAGTCAAATGTCTGACAAAATGAAAGGTCAAGTGAAGTGGTTCAACGAATCTAAAGGCTTTGGTTTCATCACTCCAGCTGATGGTAGCAAAGACGTATTCGTACATTTCTCTGCCATTCAAGGTAACGGTTTCAAAACCTTAACTGAAGGCCAGAACGTAGAATTCACCATTGAAAATGGTGCCAAAGGCCCAGCAGCAGCAAACGTGACTGCTATCTAATTTCTGCCTTTATGCCTTATTTAAGCTCGCCAGCGCGAATGCCGTGGCGGGCTTTTTGTTTTCTTGCACTATGTTTTTCTGCACCATTAAATTTATTTAACGAACCTCATTTTTTGTGTTCAATTCTAAAATTTTCTTAGCTTATTTATTTAGTTGATAAAAAATCACTCAACGAAATTTACTGAGTAAAACAGAAAATTATTTCTGTTTTGTAGAACAATCTGCCTGATCAAGGCCTTTACTTGTTAATTTTAACTGTTTATACTCCCCCGCAAATACTATTGGAGAACGATTAATTGGACAGTCAAAGTTTTTGGTTAAATAAAAAAATAATCTGGTAAGCTGTTCATATCCCTTCAATTTGCTGCTTACCTGAAATGGTGGGCGGTACTGCTTTAACTTCATGAGTTGTACCCACCTGAAGAAAAATTATCCGATATTAAGGATCTACTGAGTTGGAGTTCTTAATAAGGGATTAACTGAAGGTATATCGAAGTATACATGATGTGGTCATATACTCACTCCTTATTCCCTCCGGGAACATACAAATAATCGATTAAAGATTCGTCGTCAGAATGTCCTGTGTACGATGAAGAGATCATCTCTTCAGGCTATTTTTTGCGTATTAGTTTTATAACGGATGAAAAAACGCAACCAATAAAAAGCTCAGTAAATAAAATTAAATGAGCCAGCCTCTATGTACATGATTTTCTGTATCTAACAGATTTCAAGTTTGCACTAATCAATCAAGTTTACAATCAATAACTTGAGGGACTTAGAGTATTTATATCCAGTTGATGTTATGGAGAATCTCATGTTGTTAACATCTATCGCAATGCACTTACTATCCGCGCTGTGTTTTGGAGCCTTGATTGGCGCTGAACGTCAGTGGCGTCAGCGTATGGCAGGATTAAGAACCAACGCTTTGGTATCAACAGGTGCTGCACTTTTCATGGTTACTGCAATGAACGCTTCTGAGGGAAATCCTGATCGTATTGCTGCACAAATTATCTCTGGAGTTGGTTTTCTTGGCGCGGGTGTGATTATGCGTCAGGGAATGAGCATCCGTGGTTTAAATACAGCAGCGACATTATGGTGTTCAGCGGGCATAGGGGAGTTATGTGGCATAGGGCAATACTGGGCGGCTGGTATTGCTACAGCAATTATTCTCTGTGCAAACATTTTACTACGGGAGATCGCGCAACAAATTAATACTCAGCCACATCAGCAAGCCATAGATCTGGAACAACGCTATAAGATCCATATTACTTGCGACATCAATGATGAAATTTTGGTAAGAACGTTGATTTTACAAGCACTCAATGGGTTAGGTGTCAGATTGCAATCATTGAGTAGTGCAGATGCTATTCAGCCAGGCAGGCTTGAGGTTTGTGCGGAAATATTGGCAACGCCAGCGGATCAAAGAGAAATCGAATCGATTGTTTGCCGGGTAAGTTTGGAAAAAAGTGTCACTTCCGTTAATTGGAAAATTGCGGCTGAACTACCCGCTTAGAATATTTTTTTATCGTTAATTCAATCAGTTTTTATTGTAAGGAGTCTATATGGACGATGTTCCCCCATCTCCCACACTGAATAAGGTGTTGCCTATGGAGTAATGTTGTTTCTCAGTAGGCAGCGCATAAAAATTTTATATGGAAATTATCCCTTGCTAAAAGGGATGGTTGCTATTGCAAATTGAATATAGAGAAAGCGTTATGACTGAGAAATACACGAATATATCCGCCAATTTTTTCAAGGAAAAAGAATTTATCGTCGCGAAACGAGCTAATCAAAGCCTTGAACATATCCTTACTGATCTTAACGGTAGTACATGGGGTTTAACTGATTATGATGGTGTAGAGCGTTTAGGGCAGTATGGCATTAATGAAGTTGCACATGAAAAAACACCTCATGCTTTGATACAACTGATTACTGCTTTCCACAATCCGTTTATCTATGTATTGCTAATACTAGCTGCAATCAGTTTTTGTACTGAATATTTGTTGCCATCATTCAACGGAGAAGAAACAGAGCTTACGAGTGTTATTATTATTCTGATAATGGTTACATTAAGTGGAACACTTCGGTTTTGGCAGGAATATCGAACAAATAAGGCATCGGAAGCCTTGAAATCAATGGTGAATACAACAGCAACCGTTTTGAGACGTCCTTCTGGTAATACCAAACCACAGAAAAAAGAAATTCCAATCAAGTACCTGGTTCCGGGAGATATTGTTTATTTATCTGCCGGAGACATGATCCCAGCAGATCTGTACTTAATTGAATCCAGAGATTTATTTATCAGCCAGGCAATTTTGACGGGGGAAGCGATCCCTGTTGAAAAATATGACACGATGGCTCATGTGAGTGCCAAGACAGCTCGTCCTGATAATATCACTGAAACAGAGTTACTTGAACTTTCTAATATTGGCTTAATGGGAACCAATGTCACTAGTGGTACCGCGACTGCGGTGGTTGTGGCGACAGGAAAGCAAACATATTTTGGTTCACTGGCAAAATCTATTGTAGGAACGCGCGCGCAAACTGCATTTGATCACGGCGTTAATAGCGTTAGCTGGCTGTTGATCCGTTTTATGTTGGTTATGGCACCAATTGTATTTTTAATCAATGGATTAACAAAAGGAGATTGGCTTGATGCCGCATTGTTTGCACTGGCGGTTGCTGTTGGTTTAACACCTGAAATGCTGCCCATGATTGTCAGTTCTAATTTGGCAAAGGGTGCTATTGCTATGTCAAAGAAAAAAGTCATTGTCAAACGACTCAATGCAATACAGAACTTTGGTGCAATGGATATATTATGTACGGATAAGACAGGAACACTGACTCAGGATAAAATTATTCTCCAGCACTATTTAGATACAGAAGGCAAGGAAGATGCTTCTGTCCTTCACTGGGCCTGGCTAAATAGCTTTCATCAAAGCGGTACTAAAAACGTAATGGATCAAGCCATTATTAGGTATGGATGTGATAATTCAGACCTTGATTTCCTTCACAGCTACAGAAAAATTGATGAGTTACCTTTTGATTTTGTTAGGCGTAGATTGTCAATTTCTATACAGAATTTGTCTAATCACTATCAATTAGTTTGCAAAGGAGCCGCAGAGGAAATGTTATCAGTTTGCTCCTATATAAGGATAAAAGAGAAAATTATTCCTCTCACTGAAGAAAGCCGCAACAATCTAATGGAATTAGTTAGCAGTTATAACGAACAAGGTTTCAGAGTGTTAATCTTAGCGACTCGCGAGTTAAGTCATGATGAAGTGAAACATCCACTTTCTGTTGCTGATGAAAAGGAGATGGTGTTACAAGGTTTATTAACATTTTTAGATCCACCAAAAGAAAGTGCTGTAATGGCAATTGCGGCATTAAGGGAAAATGGTGTTTTAATTAAGGTGTTTACCGGAGATAATCCTGTTATTACAGCTAAAATTTGTCGAGATGTGGATTTAGATTCTGGCAATATTCTTATTGGCTCTGACATTGAGCTAATGAGTGATGAAAACCTTTCAAAAGAAGTGGAATTAAGATCAGTCTTTTGTAAGTTAACTCCTCTGCAAAAATCACGTATTTTAAAATCATTGCAAAATAACGGACATACTGTTGGTTTTCTTGGTGATGGAATAAATGATGCGCCAGCATTACGGGATGCCGATGTTGGAATTTCAGTTGATACAGGGATGGATATCGCAAAAGAGTCAGCAGATATCATTCTGCTTGAGAAAAATTTGATGGTGTTAGAGGAGGGAGTAATTAAGGGAAGGGAAACGTTTGGGAATATCATCAAGTATTTAAATATGACGGCTAGTTCAAATTTTGGAAATGTATTTTCGGTATTGGTTGCCAGTGCATTTATTCCATTTTTACCGATGTTAGCCATTCATTTGCTTGTACAAAACCTAATGTACGACATTTCTCAGTTGTCTTTGCCGTGGGACAAAATGGATAAGGAGTTTCTGAAAAAACCTCGTAAATGGGATGCAAAGAATATAGGACGTTTTATGCTCTGGATTGGTCCTACTTCATCTATCTTCGACATTACGACTTACGCTGTGATGTGGTATGTATTAGCAGCTAACAGTATAGAACATCAAACATTATTTCAATCTGGATGGTTTGTGGAAGGATTACTATCACAAACCTTGGTTGTACATATGTTGCGCACACAAAAAATTCCTTTTGTACAAAGTACGGCTGCATTCCCTGTTTTATTAATGACACTAATAATAATGGTACTTGGTGTTTACATTCCATTCTCTGCATTTGGTAACCTAATTGGGTTACAACCACTACCGTGGGAATATTTTCCGTGGTTAATTGGAACATTAATAAGCTACTGTGTCGTTGTTCAAATGATGAAGCGGTTTTACATTCATCGATTTAGTGGTTGGTTGTAAATAATTCTCATTAATTAATACCTTATTTTGTGTGGGTTAAGGGAGTAATCCATACGGAGTACATGGCATGATAGCTCTCGTTATGATGAATTTTTTGCCGATATTTAGAATAGGTCTTGATGTTATTCTTTAAACATGAACTGCCTATCACAATACAAATGAATTTAAGGAAGTAATAGCGTTACATTTACCTGTTATTTTTTTTATTTGAAACGTCGAATTAATCTATCTATTACCATTTTATTCCAATGTTAAATAGGGTGACTTTCTTTTTATATCTGTTTTTACATTTGGCTTTATTTGTTTTTATTCTAATTGTCTATTCGTCTTTTAATTGGATTTTATGTAATAAGATATTGTTGCCAAGTTTGCATTTGGGAATTATTTTATATTTATATTTTTTGTTATTTAAGCAAATTAATTTTTAATCAATAAGCTACCTTATTTGAAAATTTAACTGCTAATTTGCTTGTACTGAAAAGCCTCACAAAACATTTGCCATTCTTATCATTTATGTTGTTGGGGCTAAAATTATTGATTAATTTCTCTTACTTTTTGTGCGCGTGAGCTGGCTGAAGAGGGGAAATAATCAGCAGGAGGTGCTCAGTTAAATTTATGTCACAAGCAGGTAATATATGTATTTGTTTGGTTTAGAGAAATTTATTGATTATGCTGAAGGAAAATATCCTTGATAGATTGCGGAGAGGATTGAATTTTGTTTAATTAGCAAAGCCTTGCTAGTTGAGTTTATGAGGGATAGAGATACAGATGTTTTTTTATTTCAATATCATACTGTATTTTATCTTATTTTTGTGATCTGTGTGATGTTTGTACTCTAAGTGGGGGTGTGTGCGTTTTTTATTCTGCTTGAAAATAGTGCGATCATAAACTAAAAATGATCATACTGATAGCTTTTCAATAACTAGTATTCACATTTAATTAATAAATTTGGCATGACTATGATCTAAATCAAGTTATAGTGGAAGATGGGCATCTAGCTACATTATCAAGAAGCAAACATTATTAGAATATTGATAATTTAACTAAAGGAAGGATTTTTTATCGTTATTTTGGATTTATAAGTTTAATAGATCGTATAAAACCAAAAACTTTCCCTAATATTTTTATTTAAATAATTTAACTTATTAATTGTAGACTATTTCTCGTTTTTTATTGCTTGAATAGTTAATGAGCTAGAATCATAATAAAAAGCACCAGTTTTGTGATCTGGATCACATAGTATTTAAAATGACATATATTCTCCGTTGTATAAGTTGATGATTCAGGAGTAAAGTTAATTAGCATTAAGAATATTCTTAATCAATTGTGGCAAGTGCATTACCCAGATGACGCAATAATACTTTTACAACCCATTACCGAAATATTTTAGAAATTGGGCGATCCCAAGAGTAATACAAAGGACAGTTACTGCTCTGGCTAAAGATGTATATTTCAGTTATGTCGGAGATTATTGAATCTCATGCTACTGGTAATTTTGTCGTGAGTGATTCTTTGATCACTTAATTTGATTTTTTCATGTAATCGGACGGGATATATAGAAATGAGTACGGCTGAATTGCTCAAACATATTTATGACATAAATTTATCGTATTTGCTTTTGGCACAACGGCTAATTAACCATGAGAAAGCATCTGCGATGTTCCGTTTAGGTATTAGTGAATCGATGGCTGATACGTTGGCCGAGCTGACATTGCCTCAGTTAGTAAAATTAGCTGAAACAAACCAACTGATTTGCCATTTTCGGTTTGAAGACCACGAAACCGTACAGCAGTTAACTAAAGAATCGCGGGTGGACGATCTGCAACAAATTCATACAGGTATCTTACTGTCTACTCATCTTTTTCAGCAGTTATCCGCCCAGGATGACACATCAATCAAGAAAAGAGCGTAAAGATGGCTGAAAAAAGTATTGTTCAGGAAGCGAAAGATATTCAGTTGGCAATGGAACTCATCACTTTAGGCGCGAGATTGCAGATGCTTGAAAGTGAAACACAACTAAGCAGAGGCCGATTGATCCGGTTGTATAAAGAGTTGCGGGGAAGCCCTCCGCCTAAAGGGATGCTCCCCTTTTCGACGGATTGGTTTATGACTTGGGAACAGAATATTCATTCGTCAATGTTCTACAATGCTTACCGTTTTCTGTTGAAAAGTGGACATTGTGAAGGCGTAGAGGCTGTTGTCAAAGCTTATCGTCTATATCTTGAGCAATGTCCTCCGGAGAGTGAAGAAGGGCCTGTTCTGGCATTAACCAGAGCTTGGACATTGGTTCGTTTTGTCGACAGCGGAATGTTACAGCCAACACAGTGTCGCTGCTGTGGTGGAACTTTTATTACACACGCTCATCAGCCAGTAAATAGCTTTGTTTGTAGTCTTTGTCAGCCCCCTTCACGGGCAGTAAAAAAACGTAAACTTTCCTCTCAACTTGCCGATACTAATTCACAACTGCTGGATGGATTTGCTCAGCAAGCTATGTGAATTTAAATGGAAAAGTAAAATTCAGGTTACGGGTTTGATTATAAACACTGTAACCTGTCATCACACTCTTCTTCATTTATCAATTCTCTCTGTTCAGATCCCATCTGCTCACCAACTTAGCTAAAGGATATCGCGTGTTAGTACTTTTAGGATATATCGTGGTTTTTGGTGCGGTAATTGGTGGCTACCTGCTTGTCGGTGGTCACATGGGCGCACTTTATCAGCCGGCGGAATTTTTGATTATTGCAGGTGCGGGAATTGGCGCTTTTATCGTGGGCAATAATGGCAAGGCGATAAAGGCAACACTGCGTGTTTTACCAAAAGTATTGCGCAGATCAAAATACAATAAATCAATGTATATGGATCTTATGGCGTTGCAGTTTCGTCTGTTGTCCAAATCTCGCCAGAATGGGTTGCTGGCTTTGGAGCGGGATATTGAAAATCCACACCAAAGTGACATTTTTACGCAGTATCCCCGTTTGTTAAAAGATCAATATCTGATGAATTTTATTACTGATTATATGCGCCTTATCATCAGCGGTAACATGAATCCTCATGAAATTGAAGCCTTGATGGATGAAGAAATTGAGACTTACGAACAGGAAAGTGAAGTACCAGCGACTAGTTTGGCAGCAGTAGGGGATTCATTACCTGCATTCGGGATTGTTGCGGCTGTCATGGGCGTCGTCCATGCACTGGGATCTGCGGATCGTCCGGCAGGAGAATTAGGTGCGTTGATTGCTCACGCAATGGTGGGGACATTCCTTGGGATCTTATTGTCTTATGGTTTTGTTTCCCCTCTGGCCACACTCCTTCGTCAACGCAGCAGTGAGCAAGTCAAAATGATGCAATGCATTAAAGTGACACTGCTATCCAGTTTGCATGGTTATGCACCACAAATTGCAGTTGAATTCGGTCGTAAAACGTTATTCCTCACAGATCGTCCTTCATTCACAGAACTGGAAGAACATGTTCGTCGGGTTAAATCTCCTGTACAACAAGAAGTTGAAGAATAATTATGAGAGCGAATAATGTTTCTGTCGTCAGAATAAAAAAGCGTAAAAAACATGATTCAAACCATGCCGGCGGATCATGGAAGATTGCTTATGCTGATTTTATGACTGCAATGATGGCCTTCTTTTTGGTTATGTGGTTGATATCAATAGCGAGTCCACAAGAATTGACCAGTATTGCAGAGTATTTCCGTACCCCTTTGCAAGTAGCGATCAATCAGGGACAGAAAAGCAGCGATAGCACCAACCCGATCCCTGGGGGAGGGGATGATATTTTCCAACAGGATGGGGAAGTTTTCCGTCAATCTAATGTAGTTGAAACTAAAGAAGAAACTCGTCGCTTAAATCGATTACGCCAGCAACTTGACCAGTTGATTATTACCGATCCTCGCCTTAAAGAACTGCGTCCTCACTTATTGATTGACATGATGGATGAAGGTTTACGTATTCAGATTATCGATCGAGAAAATCGCCCGATGTTTATGATTGGCAGTTCAAAGGTTGAAAGTCACATGAGCGATATCTTGCGAGCAATTGCGCCGATCTTGAACGATATTCCTAACAAACTCAGTCTATCTGGTCATACCGATAATTTACAGTATGCCAACGGTCAGCGGGGTTACAGTAATTGGGAACTTTCTTCTGATCGTGCCAATGCATCAAGGCGTGAATTGCTGATAGGTGGCCTGGATGAAGCTAAAGTCCTGCGAGTTGTGGGTATGGCATCAACTGTGAGCATGCAGAAAGATATCGATCCTAATGCGCCGGTTAACCGTCGTATCAGCATTATTGTATTAAATAAAGATGCAGAAAAAAGGATTGAGCAGGAAAACAGTGGCGGTAACGCCATGACCGCTAACAATAGTATGGATATGCAAGAAGTCATCAGAATGGATTCCAATGAGGGAGCGGCTGCTCAGCAACCCACCGAACAATCCCATGTGATCATAAAACATGAAATCACAAAATCGGAACAACCATCGGTTGAACCGCCAAGTGATAATAAGATGACAGAGTAAGTAACGATGGATATTACCGCGTTTTATCAAACTTTCTTTGATGAAGCAGATGAATTATTGGCTGATATGGAGCAGCATTTATTGTTGCTTGATGCCGATGAGCCTGATCATGAGCAGTTAAACGCAATATTTCGCAGCGCTCACTCCATTAAGGGAGGCGCTGCGACTTTTGGTTTTACCAAGCTGCAACAGACTACACATGTTTTGGAAAATCTGCTCGATAGCGCCAGACGTGATGAAATACGTTTGACCATTGACATTATCAACCTGTTTTTAGAAGCGAAAGATATTATGCAGCAACAATTGGATGCCTATAAAAGTTCTCAGGAGCCGGATGAAGACACATTCAATTATATCTGCGAGACACTGCGTCAGCTTGCATTAGAACTACAGCAAGGGCAGCAGGAGGAATTTTTTGCAGCGCCACCTGAGATTCAGGCTGAATTTGTGATGGAAAATGTTGCAAATGAAGTTGAGGAAAAACAGGCAGTAGCATCGGCTCAGTCCGAAGCACATCAGCCAGAAAAGAGACATTCTCCAACAGACAAATTCAATCATGGGCGGATACGTGTTCATTTATCTGGATTGAAAGAACGCGAAGTCAGTTTAATGAAGGATGAATTGGGGCATCTTGGTGAAATTGATGATGTAGAACAGACGACGAATAGTCTTGAAGTTTCATTGATCACATCTGCGACAGAAGATGATATTACGGCTGTATTGTGCTTTGTGATTGAGCCTGAGCAAATCACTTTTTTACCAACAAATGAATCTCAGTCAGAAGATGCGGGCACTGAAACAGAACAAGATACTGTAGTCACAACAGATACGGTGAAGGTATCGGCAGAAAATATCGCAATAGACAATAATTCAGCAAAAGAGACCGCCGCAGCAACAAATACGACAATGACAACTGATCCAGAGTCGACTGATGCTGCAAAAAAAACAGATGTACGTGAAGTTGGGCGTCCGGCACCCCGCCCAGCGGCCGGATCACCACGCCAACGTGCGGAATCATCCAGTATTCGTGTTGCGGTTGAAAAGGTTGATCAGCTTATCAATTTAGTGGGTGAATTGGTCATTACCCAATCTATGTTGGCTCAACATTGTAACGGTCTGGAGCCGACCAAACACAGTGAATTGTTGAGTTGTATGGCGCAATTGCAGCGAAATTCCCGTGACTTGCAAGAATCTGTCATGTCAATTCGCATGATGCCGATGGAATATGTTTTTAGCCGTTACCCGCGTTTAGTGCGGGATTTGGCTGGAAAACTCAATAAAAAAGTGGAATTGACACTCATTGGCAGTTCGACAGAACTGGATAAAAGTCTGATTGAACGGATTATCGATCCTCTCACACATTTGGTACGTAATAGTCTTGATCATGGTATCGAAAGTCCGGAAAAACGCCTTGCAGCGGGTAAACCAGAAACCGGTAATTTGACTTTATCCGCCGAGCATCAAGGTGGAAATATCTGTATTGAAGTCATTGATGATGGTGCGGGTCTGAACCGTGAGAAAATTTTGGCAAAAGCACAATCTCAGGGCTTAAGCGTCAGTGAAAATATGAGCAATGAAGAAGTGGCTATGCTGATTTTTGCTCCCGGTTTCTCTACCGCAGAAGTGGTCACTGATGTCTCTGGCCGTGGTGTTGGTATGGATGTGGTCAAGCGCAATATTCAAGATATGGGCGGGCAAATTCAGATTAACTTCCAGGCAGAAAAGGGAACCGTCATTCGCATTTTGCTGCCACTGACATTAGCGATACTGGATGGCATGTCAGTCAGAGTTAATGACGAAGTTTTCATCCTGCCACTGAGTGCGGTAGTGAGTTCATTGCAACCACAAGAGGAAGATATTTATCCGCTGGCGGGCGATGAAAAACTATTGCTGGTACGTGGAGAATATTTACCTCTGCTTGAACTGTATCACATATTCGATATCCCTAATGGAATCACTGATCCAACGAAAGGCATTGCTGTTATTGTGCAAAGTGCCGGACGCCGTTATGCCTTGCTGGTAGATAAACTGGTGGGGCAACATCAAGTTGTTGTTAAAAATATTGAGAGCAATTACCGCAAAGTACCGGGTATTTCAGCGGCCACCATTATGGGGGATGGTAGCGTTGCGCTCATCATTGATATTCCTGCTTTGCAAAAACTTAACCACGAACAATTGGCTCAGCGTAAAACATTTCACATTAAAAGGTAACATCATGTCAGCCATAGAAGAATTGAGTAAATTATCGGGGGAAACGACCGGAAAGGAATATCTGGTTTTCACCTTGGGTGATGAAGAGTATGGAATTGAGATATTAAAAGTGCAGGAAATTCGTGGTTATGACCAAGTTACCCGCATTGCAAACACGCCTGCTTTTATAAAGGGGATCACCAACCTGCGTGGGGTCATCGTTCCTATTATTGATTTGAGGATCAAGTTCTCACAGGAAGATGTCACCTATAACGACAATACGGTTGTGATTGTTCTGAATTTGCTTAACCGTGTTGTCGGGATTGTGGTTGATGGTGTGTCTGACGTGCTGTCCTTGAAAGAAGATCAAATTTGTCCGGCGCCAGAATTTGCGGTGACTTTGTCAACAGAATACCTGACAGGGCTGGGTTCTATTGATGAACGAATGCTGATTCTGGTTGATATCGAAAAGCTTCTCAATAGTGAAGAAATGGCATTGGTTGATTCAGTTGCCAAAGGTTGATTAAAGATTGCTGTTTTGGGGCTACTGCAATAAAAAACAGTAGCCCCTTTGTGCTAGATCAAAAAAATGCCGCAAAAAATCAATTTTTAGAATTATGCGTAAAGTTCCCTTTAAGTGTGCCGATAACTATCTGTAATTCTAAAAATCGACATAGAAATTTAGTAAAAAAAAGGGAAGTTATGTTTAACCGAATGAAAATAGTGACGGGATTAATCTCAGTCATCATATTGTTTGGTGCTTTGCAACTTATCTCCGGGGGATTGTTCTTCAAAGGGTTGAAGAATGACATACAAGCCTTTGAATTAATAGATAAAATGCGAGAGCGGCAAATCTATCTGGATGAGAGCTGGGTTAACCTGCTGCAAGCCCGTAATAACATAAACCGTGTTGGCATCATGTATGTGATGAAAAATCGCGGTGTTGAAGGTAGTTATAAAGTTGATGACGCTCTGGCAGAAGCCAAGGCTAATATTGCCCGTGCTGAACGACTCTTCGAAAAATATGAACAGACTGAAAAATTGTCTTTTTATGATCAAGAACATTTGCAGCGTTTGAAACATACCCATAACGATTACCTTAATGCGCTTAAAGAGTTAGTTAACATGCTAGCGCATGACAGGTTTGAAGAGTTTTTCCTCCAGAAAACGACAGATTATCAGAACGCGTTTAATGTGGAATTTAACTTTTATCTATCCGAAAGCTCAAAATTCTATGATCAGGTATTATTAGAAGCTGATAAAGCTTACAACAATATCGTTGTTTCATTGATCCTTGTGATGACTCTGCTGGCTGTGGTCATAGTGATAAGCTGGATTGGCTTACGTAAGGCATTGATCGATCCGCTGCACAAACTGCTGGATAATATCAGGTCCTTCTCAAGAGGGGACTTGACTCAGGCGATCACAGTAACTGGCAATAATGAAATGGGCATGTTAGCCGTTGGCTTGAAACACATGCAGGAAGAACTGATCAATACGGTCAGAAGTGTCCATCAAAGTACCGAAACCATCTATACCGGCACGAGCGAAATCGCTGCGGGGAACAACGATCTTTCTTCTCGTACTGAACAGCAAGTCGCTTCGTTGGAAGAAACGGCTGCCAGCATGGAACAGTTAACGGCGACAGTCAAACAGAATGCTGACAATGCTCGTCAAGCCAGTAACTTGGCTGACAACGCCTCTGAGATCGCCCGTCAGGGAGGGAAAGTGGTGGCTAATGTCGTTCAGACCATGCACGAAATTGCAGACAGTTCTCGCAAGATCTCTGATATCACAGGCGTAATTGATGCCATTGCTTTTCAAACCAATATTCTCGCCCTCAACGCTGCCGTAGAAGCTGCCCGTGCCGGTGAGCATGGCCGTGGTTTTGCCGTGGTTGCTGGTGAAGTGCGTAATCTGGCACAGCGCAGTGCAGAAGCGGCTAAAGAGATCAAGGCATTGATCGAAGATTCTGTAAATCGTACAGATACTGGCTCTATGCAGGTAGAAAGCGCGGGTGAAACCATGCATAAAATTGTCGATTCTGTTACCCGCGTGACTGACATTATGGGGGAAATTGCATCGGCTTCTGATGAACAAAGCAGAGGGATTACGCAAGTTGGTGTTGCTATTTCCGAAATGGACAGAGTCACACAACAAAATGCGTCATTGGTTGAGCAGTCTGCTGCGGCGGCGGCGGCATTGGAAGAGCAGGCCAAAATATTAACCAAAGCGGTTGCGATGTTCCAGTTACCGGAGCAGGCAGAAAGGAAGCAGCCTGAGAAAAGAAAACACGAAGTTTTATCGGCGACAAAATCGTCGACTCCTCCAGCTAATAAAACAAATCCTCCCGTGCTGAAGAAAGACAGTAATGTGGAAGACCCCTCTAATTGGGAAACATTCTAAAAAAATAATAGCGATAACCACGGCTGCATAATGCAGCCGTTAAACGAGGTGATTACATGTTAGGCAAGCTTCGCATATCAACCAGTTTGTATCTGTTACTGATGATGTTTTGTGTTATGCAAATTATTTCGAGTGGTTTGTCTTTGGGAATAATTCATACAGACCAGACATATATCGAAAGAATTGATCTGGGAACTCAACGGAGAGATACCCTTAGTTTGAGTTGGTCGGCATTGTTGCAAACGCGTAACACTCTGAACAAAATCGCAATTGCCCACAAAGTGGGGCAACCACAAACGCAGATAGAAATAATGGAGGCGTTACTCAAAAGCTCAATAAATGACGCAGACCGGAATTTTGCCAAATTCAGTTCATTACCTCGGATGGAACAAACTGATCATGGTGCAGTTTTATTGACTGCGGTTGAACACGCTTATCAAGAATATATCAACGCATTAAAAGAGCTAAAAACTTATCTTTATGAAGGTCATTTTCAGGCTTTTCTTGATCAGCCTACAGAAGATTACCAGCGTAAGATGGAAATTGCATTTAACAACTATATGCAATTTCTCGGCGATAACATTAACTCAGCAGTTTCTGAAGGGCAATTTTACTACAAAGTGTCCATTGCCATGTTTTTTGGCGCTGTTTTAATGGTATTTGTGGTTTCGGTAGCGGCTAATTGGTGGCTAAAACGTAACTTGCTCAGACCATTTTCGAATATGGGGACTTGTTTCCAGGATGTAGCCGAAGGGCGTTTAGATAAAGAAATTGCTGTGTTCACCAATGATGAAATTGGTGATATTTTCCGAAAACTGCGTGATATGCAGGCATCATTAATCAAATCCATTGCCGCTGTGCGCGAAAATACCAACCAGATGTATTCTGGCATTCAAGAGATCACTCAGGGCAATACGGATTTATCTTCACGTACAGAGCAACAGGCAGCATCACTGGAAGAAACGGCTGCCAGTATGGAAGAGTTGACGGTTACCGTTAAACAGAACGCAGAAAATGCGCGTCAAGCCAGCGAACTGGCGATATCGGCATCCCAGACTGCTTCAAAAGGTGGTGAACTGACCACAAGTGTTGTGGCAACTATGGATGAAATCGCCAAAAGTTCGAAGAAAATCAGTGCCATTATTAGTGTTATTGATGGTATCGCTTTCCAGACCAATATTCTGGCACTGAATGCTGCTGTTGAAGCAGCACGTGCTGGTGAACAAGGGCGTGGATTCTCTGTAGTAGCCGGTGAAGTACGTGACCTGGCACAACGTAGTGCCGAAGCGGCAAAAGAAATCAAAACCTTAATTGATGAATCTGTCCACCGCGTTAATCAGGGTTCAGAGTTAGTGAACAATGCGGGACAAACGATGGATGAACTGGTTAGGTCGGTGAACCAGGTAACTGATTTAATGGCTGAAATTGCTTCTGCTTCTGATGAACAGAGCCGTGGCATTCATCAGGTTGCTCAAGCTGTCAGCCAGATGGATCAAGTCACACAGCAAAATGCTGCATTGGTGGAGCAATCTGCTGCGGCCGCTGCTGCCCTTGAAGATAAGGCAGATATATTGGTGAAAACCGTTGCTCAATTTGAACTGCCTGACAGTTTGGAAGATGAGTACGCTTATCAAGCGATCGCTACATCAAACATGACTGATGAGCATGTTGTTAGTCAACTACGCTGAGGTCAGATGAAAGCCAATTCAATAGCTTCAGATTCTGATGCTACTGCACCGCTGAACTTTATGCTTCAACGGCATGCTTTGTCGGATGCGCAATTTGAGCGCATCTGCCAGTTTATCTATCAACGGGCTGGCATAGTACTGGCGAAAAATAAGCGTGAGATGGTATATAACCGTTTAGTCAGGCGGCTTCGTGTATTGGGGCTTAATGATTTTGGTCAATATCTGTCGATTCTGGAACAAGACAGTCACAGTAAAGAATGGGAATCTTTCATTAATGCATTGACCACAAATCTCACCGCATTTTTCAGGGAATCCCACCATTTTCCTATTCTGGCGGCGCATGCCAGCAGGAAAAATGGCGGGACATACCGCGTTTGGAGTGCTGCTGCTTCAACGGGGGAAGAGCCGTATTCTATTGCAATGACCTTGTGTGATGTACTGGGGCATCGGTCAAATCGGATAAAAATCATTGGCAGTGATATTGATACCAGTGTGCTGGAAAAAGCCAGGCGGGGGGTTTATCGGCTGGAAGAATTACAGTATCTGAGTGAAAGTCAAAAGAAAAAATATTTTTTCAAAGGGGTTGGTCGCTTTGAAGGATATGCACGGGTTCGTCCTTTACTGACTGAACTGGTGAGTTTTCAGCATTTGAACCTGCTTGATTCTGATTGGGCACTCGAAGGTAAATTTGATGCAATATTCTGCCGTAATGTCATGATTTATTTTGATAAAAAGACACAGGAAAGGATCTTGCGTTGTTTTGTCAATTTCTTAAAACCGGATGGTTTGCTCTTTGCAGGGCATTCCGAAAACGTCACTCAAATCAGCCGAGAGTTCTACTTGCAAGGACAGACCGTTTACGGTGTAGGTCGGGCAAGGAGGGGTCATGAATAAAATAACTGTTCTTTGTGTGGATGATTCGGCGTTAATGCGTCAAATCATGCGGGAAATCATCAATAGTCACCCTGATATGGAAGTCGTGGATTGTGCTCCTGATCCATTCGTTGCCCGCGATTTAATCAAAAGACACAATCCGCAGGTATTAACCTTAGATGTTGAAATGCCACGCATGGATGGCATTGATTTTTTAGAAAAATTAATGCGGTTACGCCCGATGCCGGTTGTGATGGTGTCTTCTCTGACCGCAAAAGGTTCGGAAATCACATTGAAAGCACTGGAACTGGGCGCCGTGGACTTTGTGACCAAACCACAACTGGGGATCCGTGAAGGTATGCTGGCTTATAGCGAATTGATTGCCGAAAAAATCCGTGCTGCCGCCCAGGCTAAAATCAGTCCGGCAGAACCGGCATCCGTGAGTACAACCCCATTGAATTTCAAGCCACTATTATCCAGTGAAAAACTGATCGCAGTAGGGGCGTCAACAGGAGGAACAGAGGCAATCAAAAACCTGCTGCAACCCCTGCCGATCACCAGTCCGGCTTTATTGATTACTCAACATATGCCCGCAGGTTTCACCCGTTCTTTTGCCGAAAGGCTTAATAAACTGAGTCAAATCACGGTCAAAGAAGCTGAGGATGGGGAACGCGTTTTGCCAGGGCATGCCTACATTGCACCCGGAGATCACCATATGGAGCTTTGCCGCAGTGGTGCCAATTATCAAATCATGATAACTCATGCCCAACCAGTTAATCGCCATCGTCCTTCTGTTGATGTTCTCTTTCGTTCGGTTGCTAAGTATGCCGGGCGCAATGCGGTAGGTGTTATTTTAACCGGCATGGGTAATGATGGTGCTGCGGGCTTGCTGGAAATGAAGCAGGAAGGGGCATACACATTGGCGCAAAGCGAAAAAAGTTGTGTCGTATTTGGCATGCCACGTGCCGCTATCCAGTTAGGGGCGGTGGATGAAGTCATGGATCTTCAAAAAATCAGTAAAACTATGCTGGCCAAAATTAGTGCGGGGCAGTCGGTTCGTATTTAGTCGTTGTAATTGGTAGTTGTATTTGATGTTAATTTTTGCAGCAGCTGTGCTGCTGGGTAAGTGAAATTCCAAGGAGTTTTTATGGCAAGTAAGGATCTGAGATTTTTGGTCGTCGATGACTTTTCAACTATGCGTCGAATTGTGCGTAATCTGCTGAAAGAATTGGGATTCAACAACGTAGATGAAGCACAGGATGGGGCAGAAGCGTTGACTAAACTCCGCACTGCCGAATTTGATTTCGTTATTTCTGACTGGAACATGCCAAATATTGATGGCCTCGAATTACTGAAAACGATTCGCAGTGAAGCAAAACTGGCAGCTTTACCTGTCCTGATGGTAACGGCAGAGGCAAAAAAAGAAAATATTATTGCAGCAGCACAAGCTGGAGCCAGCGGTTATGTTGTGAAACCGTTTACTGCGGCTATTTTGGAAGAGAAACTCAATAAAATATTTGAAAAATTGGGGCTCTAAGGAGACAAAATGAGTGAAAATCCAGTCATGCCGAGAAGTGAGGCGATCTCGACCAGTGAGATAATCAGCCGTATTGGGCAGTTAACCAGAATGCTGCGCGATAGTTTACGCGAACTGGGATTGGATCAAACCATCGCTCAGGCGGCTGAAGCGATCCCAGATGCAAGAGAGCGATTGAATTACGTTGTTCAAATGACGGCACAAGCGGCTGAAAGGGTGTTGAACTGCGTTGAAGTAGCACAGCCCCGTCAGAACGAATTGGAAGCGTCAGCAAAAAGTTTAACCCAACGTTGGGATGAGTGGTTTGCAAATCCGAAGGATTTGGAGTTGACCGATGCCCGCTCACTGGTAACGGACACGAGAAACTATCTGCATCTCGTCCCTGATCATACCGCATTTACTAACACCCAATTGCTTGAGATTATGATGGCGCAAGATTTTCAGGATCTTACTGGGCAGGTAATTAAGCGGATGATGGAAGTCATTCAGGAGCTGGAAAAACAGTTGGTCATGGTATTAATGGAAAATATACCTTCTGACCAGATGGCTAAAGCGAAAAAAGAGAACGACAGCCTTCTTAACGGCCCCCAGGTTAACCAAAATGGTGCAGGCGTTATTACCAACCAAGAACAGGTTGATGATTTATTGGATAGTTTAGGTTTTTGATAGCGAGTGTAATTGCTTTAACGAACAGAATGTTTATATTTTGAGTGCGCTTGGGTGAGCAGGATAGCAAGCCCAAGCCCAAGCCCAAGCGCCTGCGCTGACAGCATTAATTCAGTTTATGCAGAGGAAAGCATTGTGAAGTCGATTGATAAAGTCATTAAGTTGAAAGATTCATTGGTTTCTTACCGCAAGATATTTCCAGAAAATAAGCAAAGTAACAAAAAACCAATAGTCTTCCTGCATGGCACAAATAGCAGCGGTAACAGTAGTTTTGGCGAGATAAAAAAGGCATTTGTCGATGACAGAGCCGTTATCATTCCTGATTATGCAGGATGTGGAAATTCTGAACTACCGCCAGAAATATTGACCATTGAGCACCTGGCGGAACAGGTTGCTGCTGTGATAGAAGACAGCAGTAATACTCCTGTTGATTTAATCGGTATTTCTCTGGGAGCAGTTGTTGCGGCTGTTGTCGCAGCTAAATACCCAAATCTCATTGATAAATTAATATTGACCGCACCGTGGGCGACAAATCATGATCCCCGCCACCAATTGATATTCAATACTTGGTTACATTTGGAATTGAATGATAAAGCATCAGCAATGGCTTTCGCTTTATCACATGCCCTAAGTCCTGAATTTATCTCATCGTTGGGACATGAAACCATACAGCGGATCTGCTCTCAACCAGCAGAAAAAGAGATAGAAAAACGTATTGCTTTGGGATTATCCATAGATATAAACGATTATCTTACTCAAATAGATAAAAATACGCTGGTTATTGGCTTAAACCGTGATACGTTAATCCCGATTTATTTGGTGCGTGAAGTTTATAAAAATATTAACCACAGTACATATAAAGAGATTAATAGTGGTCACGCAGTACAAATTGAGAAACCAGCAGAGTGGGTTAGTCTGATAAAAGATTTTATAAACTAATTAACCCCTTCCACTGCGGGTAAGTACTTATAAATTGTGGATAACGATACATTGTAAATAATCGACAACTGCTTCCGGCTATGCCCTTTATTCAGTAATCTGGCGGCCTGTTGTCGATTTTCCTCGGTAAACACCACTGGGCGTCCCCCAATTCGCCCTTGTTCCCGTGCTGCGGCTAATCCCGCATTGGTTCTTTCTACAATCAGTTCACGTTCCATTTCTGCCAGCGCACTCATTACATGGAAGAAAAACCTGCCCATTGCCGTACTGGTATCAATACTGTCAGTCAGGCTTTGAAAATGAACTCCGCGTTCATGCAGTTCTGAGATGAGTGTGACCAGATTCTTCACACTGCGTCCCAGCCGATCCAATTTCCAAACTACCAATGTATCGCCAGACTTAAGATGCTTTAAGGCGCGTTTTAGCCCTGGACGGTTAGCTGTTTTCCCACTGATTTTGTCTTCGAAAATCAATTCACAGTGAATATTGACCAACGCATTTCTTTGTAGATCACTATTTTGGTCATTTGTTGACACTCTGATGTAACCAACTCTTGCCACTGATAATCCTTTAGTCACTCTGGGAACTATATGAGGACAAATAATACCCATTTATTCGATATAAAAAACCTTTAATTTATTTAATGTCGAGATAAAAATTGGCGAACCAAAGAAAGAAATATCAGGATAAGTGATGTAACAATAATTATTATCAATAAGATTGATAAAGAGTAACCATAACGAGTGACTCAACTCACAGTATCAATTTTTTCTTACCAAAGATAGCCAATTAATCCTCGCTTATTTCGTCAAAATGCTCTTTATTTAATTGAAATAATTTTGTTGCCAACTTGTTATATTGAATGCCGAGGGTGTATATGGAATTGATTACACAATGGTTAGCTGCACTAAACGGGGTAGTATGGGGCGTTCCCATGCTGATTGGGCTTTTGGGGATTGGTATCTTCATGCAAATCCGCTTGTCCTTCTTACCAATCCGTAAATTAGGCACGGGGTTCAAATTACTCTTTCAAAAAAATGAGCAACGGGGTGAAGGCCAGATTTCACCTTTTAACGCACTAATGACCGCATTGTCAGCAACAATCGGGACGGGAAATATTGCAGGAGTGGCGACAGCCATTGTGATGGGCGGGCCGGGAGCCATGTTCTGGATGTGGATGACCGCATTGGTGGGCATGGCAACGAAATATTCGGAAGCGGTGCTGGCGGTACGTTTCCGTGAAACCGATAAAAACGGTAATTACGTTGGCGGCCCGATGTATTACATCAAAAATGGCCTGGGAAAAAAATGGGTTTGGCTGGGAACACTCTTTGCTTTCTTTGGCAGTATTGCGGGTTTTGGTATCGGCAATACTGTACAAGCCAACTCTGTCGCTGACGTATTGCAAAGTAACTTTGGTATTGAAAAAACCATAACGGCCGGTATCTTGGTCGTTTTGGTTGGTGCCGTGTTAATTGGCGGTATTAAGCGCATTTCTGATGTTGCAGGTAAATTAGTGCCTATTATGACTGTCGGTTACTTTGGAGCGGGAGTTATTGTTTTGGCACTGAATTTTACCGCTATCCCCGATGCACTTGCTTTAATCATCAAGTCAGCTTTCACTCCTGTTGCGGCACAGGGGGGATTTGCGGGTGCAGCCGTTTGGGCAGCAATCCGTTTTGGTATTGCCCGTGGTGTATTCTCTAACGAAGCGGGTATGGGAAGTGCGCCTATTGCCCATGCAGCGGCAAAAACCCAAAATCCTATTCGTCAGGGTTTGATTGCCATGCTGGGAACCTTTATTGATACGATCATCGTCTGTTCCGTGACGGGATTGACCATTGTTATTACTGGTGGCTGGCTGACTGGCCAAACAGGCGCAACATTAACCGCAGCTTCCTTCTCAGCCGTGATCCCAGGCGGCAACTATGTCGTTGCTATTGCCCTGGCTATTTTCGCCTTTACAACCATCTTGGGATGGAGTTTTTACGGTGAGAAATGTATCCAATATTTATTGGGGCCAAAAGCCATAGTGCCTTTCCGTATCGCCTGGATTATCGCCTTGCCGATTGGTGCGACTCAGTCGTTAACCTTTGTCTGGTTGCTGGCGGATACCCTTAATGCCATGATGGCGATCCCCAATCTGATAGCGATTGCCTTTCTTAGTCCGGTTGTCTATCGCCTGACGAAAGATCATATTCGTGATGTCAATGCCGACAGTATTGATATTAAGGCGCCCGTTAAAATGGATTGAAAAACGATTTGAGATGGCTGGTGACAGCCATCTCAATCCAAGACAGTGCTCATAATGCCCCAAATACCCCCGCAAATTTTGCAGTGTTCCCGCCATTGAATTTTTGGGCTTTTGTCATGCTTAACACAATTTTATTTGCCCTCTCCTAAAGGCAAATTTTCTGCATGTAATCACAAAGGCTTATCAAGGAAAGCTGTGGCTGAAGATAGCGATCTCGAAAAAACCGAAGAACCCACGCCCCATAAACGGGAAAAAGCGCGCAAAGAGGGGCAAATTGCACGTTCTAAGGAACTCACTTCAATCCTGATGTTAGCAGGAGGGGTAAGCCTGCTCTGGATGAGTGGACAATCGATGACCCATGAACTTTCCCTGATGGTATTTGAAGGATTCAACTTCGACCATAATATGGTCAGTAATGACAAACAGATGGTGCAACAAGTTGGCCGGTTACTGAAACAAGCGGTTTGGGCATTATTACCGGTTTTTATTGGATTGGTATTAATTGCCCTCAGTGCGCCAGCATTGATGGGCGGACTGCTATTTAGTTCAAAATCCATCAAATTTGACTTGACTAAACTGAATCCTGTCTCTGGTTTGAAGAAAATCTTCTCCATGAATGCGCTGGCGGAATTATTCAAAGCCATCTTGAAGGCATCACTGGTGGGAGGTGGTGCAGCCCTGTTTATCTGGCTTAATTGGCCTACTATGCTCACTTTGACGGCTCAACATCCACTGATAGCCCTGAGCGATGCCATGATGATGCTAATTTTTGCCAGTTATATTGTCTTATTTATGTTGATACCGATGGTGGCGTTTGATGTGCTTTATCAGATCCGCAGCCACTTGAAAAAATTGAGAATGACCCGTCAGGAGATCAAGGATGAATTTAAGGAGCAAGAAGGGGACCCACATGTAAAAGCCAGAATTCGTCAACAGCAACGAGCGGCTGCGCGTAAGCGCATGATGGCAGACATACCGAAAGCGGATGTTATTGTTACCAACCCGACTCATTACGCCGTTGCCTTGCAGTATGACAGCAAAAAAATGAGCGCCCCCAAAGTATTGGCAAAAGGGGCGGGACTCATTGCCTTACGCATTAAAGAAATTGGTGCGGAAAATCGTATTCCATTACTGGAAGCCCCCCCCTTGGCACGAGCATTGTTTCGCCATGCTGAGGTAGGGGGCTTTATTCCTGCGGCGCTCTACGCTGCCGTCGCAGAAGTGCTTGCCTGGGTTTACCAATTGAAACGTTGGAAACAGGAAGGTGGCCTGAAACCGAAAAAACCTGAAAATCTGCCAGTGCCACCCGCACTGGATTTTGCTGGAGAAAATAATCGTCATGGCTAATCTGGCCTCATTGTTTCGTTTATCGGGAAATCGTTTTCCGGGGAATATGAAAGGCTCCCAGTGGCAAATGCTGGCGGGGCCTGTTCTGATCCTCATGATCTTGTCGATGATGGTGCTGCCACTGCCACCATTCCTGCTTGATCTGCTATTCACTTTCAATATCGCGCTTTCGATCATGGTCTTGCTGGTGGCAATGTTCACCCGCCGGACACTGGATTTTGCTGCATTCCCGACCATTTTGCTGTTCTCAACCTTACTGCGTCTGTCACTTAACGTCGCTTCCACACGAATTATCCTGATGGAAGGACACACGGGATCTGCCGCAGCAGGGCAAGTTGTGGAAGCCTTTGGTCACTTCCTTGTTGGCGGTAATTTTGCCATTGGTATCGTGGTTTTCGTCATCTTGATCCTGATTAACTTTATGGTGATTACCAAAGGTGCAGGGCGTATTGCAGAAGTCGGCGCGCGCTTTGTATTGGATGGAATGCCTGGTAAACAGATGGCGATTGATGCTGATTTGAATGCTGGATTGATCGGTGAAGATGAAGCTAAAAAACGTCGTTCTGAGGTGACACAGGAAGCGGATTTCTACGGTTCAATGGACGGTGCGAGCAAATTCGTGCGGGGTGATGCGATTGCCGGATTGATGATATTGGTAATTAACATCATTGGTGGCTTGATCGTTGGTGTTGCTCAACACAATTTATCTTTAGGTGATGCAGCGGAAGCCTATACCTTGCTGACCATCGGTGATGGATTGGTTGCCCAGTTGCCTGCATTAATCATCTCCACGGCGGCAGGTGTAATCGTAACTCGCGTGGCGACGGACGAAGATGTTGGTCAGCAAATGGTGACTCAGCTTTTCAACAATCCCAAAGTTATGATGTTGAGTGCGGGTGTACTCGGTCTGCTTGGATTGGTGCCGGGAATGCCTAACTTCGTCTTTCTGTTATTTACGGCGGCCTTGGCGGGTGTGGGTTATTTTCTATTACGTAAAGACAAAAATCCGCTTGTGATGCAACATGAAGAAATGAAAGCGGTAGAAGAGCAACAACAAACCGCAGAAGCCTCATGGTCTGATGTGCAATTGGAAGATCCACTGGGAATGGAGGTGGGCTATCGTTTGATCCCTATGGTGGACTTCCGCCAAAACGGTGAATTGCTTGGTCGTATTAGCGGTATTCGTAAAAAATTTGCGCAAGAAGTGGGATATTTGCCACCGGTCGTGCATATTCGCGACAACCTTGAATTGGCACCAGCCAGCTACCGTATCATGATGAAAGGTGTAGAAATTGGGCGTGGCGAAGCCCATCCGGGACGTTGGTTGGCGATTAATCCGGGCGGCGCTGTCGGTGAATTGCAGGGTGACTTGACGACAGATCCCGCCTTTGGTCTGGCTGCTGTCTGGATTGATGACAGCTTAAGGGAACAAGCGCAAGTGCAAGGTTATACTGTTGTGGCGGCCAGCACGGTTGTTGCAACTCACCTAAACCATTTGTTATCCCAGCATTCGAGTGAGCTGTTTGGCAGACAGGAAGCACAACAATTGTTTGAGCGTGTCAGTCAGGAAATGCCGAAACTGACGGAAGATTTTATTCCTGATGTTGTGAGCCTGACAACGTTGCACAAAGTCTTGCAAAACTTGCTGGCGGAACAAGTACCGATCCGCGATATGCGCACTATTATTGAAACACTGGCAGAACATGCTCCGGTACAGAAAGATCCTTATGAATTAACTGCCATGATCCGGATCGCGCTTGGCAGGGCGATTGCCCAGCAGTGGTTTCCAAATGCGGACGAAATCAAAGTTATTGGTCTGGATGCCGGTTTGGAAAGATTACTGCTGCAAGCGCTGCAAAATGGTGGCGGATTGGAACCAGGCTTGGCAGAAAGTTTGGAACGTCAGGCGGCAGAAGCATTGGAGCGTCAGGAAATGCTGGGAGCACCACCGGTATTATTGGTCAACCATGCACTTCGTCCCCTATTGTCTCGTTTCTTGCGTCGTGTACTGCCTAGGTTGGTTGTGCTGTCTAACCTTGAAATCACTGACAATCGTCAAATCAGAATGACGGCAACGATTGGTGGTGCGAGGTAACTTCAACTGTCTTGTGACAAACCTTATCGTTTTGGTAAGGTTTGTCAGTCTTTATCCAGCGCATCGTAAAACCCCTTTCATCAGAGGGGGCAAATACTTCACAATAAAACGCCTCTCTGATTGTGTCATTTTTTTCTTCTTTACATTGCTATCGTCATCGTTTACATATTGTAATTGTAATAACGAGCTGCGGGTACTGACTTATAAGTTCCTTGCTAAGGAAAAAGTAATATGAGATAGAAATCCATTCAATAGAAAATATTTGGAGAAAAGAAAATGAATATTCCTAAAAAAATACATTATTTTTGGGCGGGAAATCAAATACCGAAGAGATTTTTAAGAAATATTATTGATGTTAAGGTTGAAAATCCAACTTTTGAGGTTCATTTATGGGGGCCTAAAAATGGCTTATTTTTCAATTCGATAAATTCTTTGGAAGTGGATATGGATATTAAACAATTATTAAAAACAGGATATCGTTTTCATGATTACAGAGATATTGAAAAAGCATTCTTTTCTTTGAAGAATTATATGGATAAAGAAAAAATTTGGTGTTTATATTCGGTATATCATCGACAATTAAACGGATTTTATCATAATTACGCATCAGCAAGTGATATTGCGCGTTTAGTTATTCTTTTTGCACAAGGGGGAATTTATCTTGATGTTGATGTACAGCTTGCCAATTCTGTTCCCAAATTTTCATCAGATAATACATCTCATAAAATAGATCAACTTTTGGAAAGAAAAGCAATATTTGGAAATATTGAAATATCGGAAGGGATTGCTTTTGGTGATATCACGGGATCTAACTGGATACAGGAGAATTTTGGCAATGCCATTATTGCTGCTCCTGCTAACTCAAGAAGAATAATAGAGTTATTAATAAAAATGGAGAACAGATTGCATATATTGCATGTGGGTGTATTAAAAGGATGGGAAAATTGGAGAAAATATCCAGACTTGCGCGTATCTGAAACGGTGTGGGCGATGGGGCCTGGGCTTTATTCCGATTGGATTGATTTAGAAGAAAGAGCTCCTAGTGCTGCCAAAAGACCTCGTATGGAAAATGAAAATACAGTCATTCCTCCTGCACATTTAAGGATAGAGAAAGAAGGTGAAGTTATGTTTAGTATTGTTGAGGCAATGGCAAAATGGGGAAATTTGCCTGAGAGAAAAGAAGCTATTAGCTTTTATACTTCTGAAAGTCCTTTTAATTTAAAGTCGAGTTATAAGGGGCTGCTCCGAAAAAAATAATCTATTGTTGTGTGTTACTAATATGGGCTATTTTCCAATTCCTCCCACGCTAATAACCTAAGATATAAATAAAATTGATTTTACAATCTTGAATTATTTATTAAATGAATATGTAGTGGCGTTTTTTAAGTGAATTAGAAATTAATCTTATCAATAAAATAATAACCATTATTTGTTATTTATAAGCTTGTAGTTAACTAAAACATTACTTTTTTATATTAAAAATATAACCTTCAGCATAATAAAACGCTTATATCGTGCATAAAGACGAAAGCTCACTTTTGCGTGATATTCAAATGAATTTTCAATCCCATAAATTTGTTCGCTATTTGAACTAAAAATCATGGTTTTTAACTCATTGACAGCATGTAACGATCGAGATAACTATTTCAATAGCTTTTATCTATCAATTATTTCTAATAAATAGTTAATAACAATTTTAATGATAAAATGAGTTAGTGTATCTTTTCTCCTTTGAAAATAGGGATTTTATTGTTCTTGTTCATATAATATATTGTTCTAAGTGAAATCATTCATAATAAAATGAGATAGGGAAATCATAACACGGTGAGTGGTCTTTAACCAAAGAACGGTTTTGGTCATGTTTATACATATATAACTGTATGAGTTAACGGAAAAATAGGAATTATCAGGCCAATATTTGGGCATGTTTGGGTTGAAATGTATATGGAAATAAATACATCTCCATTTCTCTTTTAATCATTAAAAATATCTTTGTTAAGAATCCCCTGATTTAAAGGATTATATTTATTAAATTCTGAAATGGAATGAATGAAATTTTTGGCTGTTAATTTATTAATTTTTATAGGGTTTTAATCGAAAGGCATGTGCATTTCGATGGGTTTTACACACATAATATAAATGGAATAATTAAATGAAGTTATTAGTAAAATCAGCTATTGTCGTGGCAATTTGGAGTTCTATGATTGTTTCTGCATTTGCTATTAATAACAATGGCAGTATTACTTTTACCGGTAAAGTGACTAAAGGAACATGTTCTACTGCTGTCGTGGGGGATGCTGGTAATGTCATGATGGCTGATGTTGGTGTGGGCGATTTTACAAGAGCAGGTGATGCTAAAGGTGATACGCCTTTTAAAATTAAGCTGAGTGATTGTAAGTCATCGGATGATTCTTCAGTAAAGATTAAATTTACTGGTGATCAAGATCGTGATAATAACAAGGTATTATTGAATACTGCTTCGAGGGTTTCCGCAACAGGTGTTGGTATTGGTATTTATAAGAAATCAGGGGAGCAAATCGGAATAGGAGGCTCACCTGTGGTAGTTGATACTTTAACTACTAAAGATACTTCTAAAGAATTGCAATTTATTGCTAAATATGTAGCAACAAAAGATAAAAATAATATTACATCTGGCTTGGTTCAGGCGAGAGCCGCATTTACCGTAGAATACGACTAATTCTAACTTCTTACATTCCCATTTTCTTTTTTACTGCATCTGTAATATTCCCACTGTGCCTGGTGGGAATATTCCTTATTTTGAATTCATGTAGGGATAGAATTGTTATGTCGAAACATTTTTGGAGCGGGCTATTATTTTTTCTGCCTGTTTTTCTTACTACCCCTGTCCACGCTGGAATAGCACTGAGTAGTACCAGGGTGATCTATGAAGCCTCGCAACGTGAAGTCGCTATTTCCGTCATCAATGATAGCAAAGATGATGTATACCTTATTCAGTCTTGGGTAGAGATATTTACTCCAGCGGTTGAATCTTCTGGTCAAAAAGCGCCATTTTTAGTTACACCCCCTTTATTTCGTCTGGATGGTGAACAGGAGAATCGTCTGCGAATTATTTTAATGGATAACCCATTGCTGCAAGATCGTGAATCTATCTTTTGGCTGAACGTTAAGGCCATTCCTGCTTTGAAAAATGACGAATCAAATCGTTTATTGATATCGCTGAAAAACCGGATAAAACTCTTTTATCGTCCAGAAGGGTTGACAGAACAACTCGCAGCAAAGGCTTATCAACAACTTATTTTTTCTCGGCAAGCAGGGCAATTGGTGGTGCAGAATCCAACGCCTTTTTATGTCTCTTTTTATGACATCAAATTTGGGCAAAGTGCAATACCGGAAGCTGGCATGGTGGCACCATTTAGCAGCCGACAATGGCCGTTACCTGTAAGCCTCGGTAATAGTAGTACCGGTACTGCTATTACCTGGAGAGCCATCAATGATTATGGTGGTATCACCGAACCTCAATACCAAACATTATCGTCCATATAATAACCCATCAGTTAGAAGATGCTTGATATCATGAGTTTGATTATTTCTGCTGTCTATCGATGGTTGTTGTTGATGTTGCTAATACCTGCTATTGGGTATGCCAGTGAATATTTTGATCTTAATGCGTTGGAAATTGATGACCCATCCGCTCCACTGCCTGATTTAAGTTATTTTGCCGAAAAAGGGGGGAGCGCACCAGGAACATATAGAATTGCTATCCGTGTCAATGAGCAGGATAAAGGCACACAGGATATTCAATTTGTGATAGGGGCAGGAAAAAAACTGCAACCTGTCTTATCGGTTCAACAATTGATGGACTGGGGGGTCAACGTATCTGCTTTTCCTGATTTGAATCCAAAAGAGCAACTATCTGATTTATCTGATGTTATTCCTTATGCCAGTACATCATTACAATTGAGCCAACAAACCCTGTTTATCACTATTCCTCAGGCAGCGATGGCAACGATAGCTCGCGGTGCGATTGATTCATCACTTTGGCAGCAAGGGGAATCAGCATTATGGGCCAGTTATGATTTAAATGGAGTCAACACTTGGGGTAAAAACGGTTCTGGTACGAATAATTTCTATATGAATCTACGTAGTGGCTTGAATTGGGGAAGCTGGCGCTTACGAAATTATTCTACCTATTATCGAAATTTTGGCAGAAATAAAAACAGTAGTGATAAACCCCGTTGGGAAAATCTAAGTACATCTTTGCAGCGGGATATTCATGGCCTAAAAAGCCAGCTTGTGGTGGGTGAAACCAATACACAAGGGGATCTGTTTAGCGGATTTGCCTTTCGGGGAATGACCTTGATGTCGGATGATAACATGCTGCCGGATAGTCAACGGGGATTTGCCCCCGTTGTGCGAGGGATCGCCGAAAGTAATGCGCAGATCACGATTCGTCAAAACGGGTACATCATTTATCAGGCTAATGTTCCACCTGGCGCTTTTGTCATTGATGATCTTTACCCAACCTCTTCTGGGGGAAATTTGGATGTTGTGATCCGAGAAGCTGATGGTCGTGAACGCCATTTTGTTCAACCATTTTCATCAATTCCTGTGATGTTGAGGGAAGGAAATTTAAAATACAGCTTTACGGTAGGAGAATACCGCAATGCGCACGCAGGTGCCTATCAGCCATTCTTCACGCAGAGCGAAATTTATTACGGCCTGCCATATGCAACCTTGTATGGCGGAATGTTATTGTCTGCAAAATATCAGGCGTATGCAGTTGGTATAGGATACAGCCTTGGTTACTGGGGATCGCTGGCGTTTGATATCACACAGTCGCAGGCTGATATTATCAATCAAGGTCAACAACGGGGTTGGGTCTATCGGGCACAGTATGCTAAAGATTTTGAACAGACTGGAACGAATTTGTCTCTGACCAGCCATTATTACCCTTCACCGCATTTTTACCAATTTCAGGACGTTAATAACAGGAAGGCGTATGGTGAGCTGTCACATCAAAATAAACATAAATTGCAGTTCACATTGAGCCAAAGCTTGTCGGATTATGGCAGCCTCTATTTTTCCGGTTATGTGCAGAATGATTGGGAAAGCAGAATTACTACCCGCAGTTTGAATGTTGGGTACAGCGTAAGTTATGCCAATATCCATTACACCCTGAATTACACGCAAAATAGAAGTTCAGGCGACTCAATGGCCGATAACCAGTTGGCATTTAATATACAGATCCCGCTAAACCGTTGGCTACCAGATAGCTGGGCAACTTATAGCATCAATCATAGTCGCCGTGGTGATATCAACCAGTCAGTTGGATTGAGTGGTACGGCCTTAGGCAGACTGAATTACTCCCTGCAACAGAATCACAGCAATGACGGTCAGAACACCAGCAGCAATATAAACCTTAACTATAAAGGCTGTTATGGGGTGTTGTCGGGTGGATATCACTACGGTGATGATTCACAGCAGATGAGTTATGGCCTTAGAGGGGGGATAGTTGCACATCATCATGGTTTGACTTTGTCGCAACCGCTGGGAGAGACGATGGTTTTAGTCAAAACGTCTGGGGCTACCGGCGTTAAGGTTACGGGTTATAGCGGTGTTGAAACTGATGGACAAGGTTATGCGGTATTACCTTATGTCAGCCCTTATCACCGTAATCGTATCGCTCTGTTACCGGATTCTTTTGGGGACGGAGTGGAGATTGGATCCAATACCCAGACTATTATTCCAACACAGGGAGCCGTCGTTTTGGCTGACTTCCAAACCCGGATCGGTCGCCGGGTATTGTTCACCTTAACTCATCAGGGTAACCCTATCCCTTTTGGAGCAATAGCAACTTTGAATGAAGAAAATACATTTCGTTCCCTCACTGTAAACCAAAGCATTGTTGGTAACGGGGGAGAAGTTTATTTCGGTGGTGTGCCAGAACAGGGGCAGCTTTCGGTTCAATGGGGAAGTGGACAGTTTGAACAATGTAAAGCGCGTTTTCTTTTGCCGAAAAGTAAAGCAATGGTGATTTCAACAAAAGCTGATTGTCATCCATAAAAGTAAATCATCATCGTTTTTTCGGAAGTACAACATAACAATAATTTATATAAGGGACTCCTTGTGAATGTATCTATTCCTTCATGGTTACTATTTATACCCATATTTTTATCCTCTTGTGCGGGATATGCTTATACGGAAGTCTCTTGTACAGCACCTTCACAAACATTGAATTCACATAAAATATCGCTGCCGGTAGATGTGCCTGTAGATCAAGAACTGGAAAAATCGAATGACAGATTGAGAATGGATGCAAGCCCTGTGATTGTTTGCCACGGGAAATCTCTGGATAAGATTGAGGCTATTCTTGGTATTAAGGCATATGGAGTGCCCGCAAAAATGATTAACGGCAGAAAAATTTTTCCTCTGGGTAATAGTGGCATTGGGTATGCAATTAGAGGTCTAACCGGAGATCCTAGTGATAGAAAATATATCCGAGGAAATAATAATAGTACGGTACTTAAAACCGTTGCTTTGCGAGATCAGGGGGGACGAATTAGTGTCGGAATTGCCCTTTTGTTTTACCGTATAGGTCAAGTAAAACCTGGGCAATATCCTTCCCAGCCTGTGGCAACCGCGACAGTCACTTTGCGAAATCCTGGTGGACACGGTTTAGGTAAATATATCGAAATAGGGCAGTTCAACACGGGTAATATAGTTGTTGAATCACGATCTTGTGCCTTTGACAACAATCCAATTCCTGTTGTATTAGAGCCGATAACGAGTATGCAATTACCTAAAGTCAGCTCCACAGCCGCGGAAAAGGCATTTGATATACCTTTAAATTGTGATGCTCGTATTAAAGTTAATATGCTTTTACAGGCGGGTTCTCAAGGCGCTTACGCTCCTCAACAGGGGATTATCAAACTTAATCCTAATGCTAATGCGGCCAGAGGGGTGGGTATTCAAATTTTGGATGGTAAAAAGGCAACGCCTATTCCCCTTGGTAAAAAAATTGAATATATCGAAACTATAACAGAAGGGCCTGTCAATATTCCTTTAAAAGCGCGTTATTATCGATATGGTAACGTTAAGGAAGGGATAGTTAATGCGACAGCAACATTCACCATGAGTTATGAGTAATATATTGGTTTATCTCATTTATAATTTTTCACATTATTTGATACGCATTTTATTATTCTAAAGCCACCTCTTGGAGATATTAATAATAATTATCAATAGTATAATGAGAATTATTTTTTATAAGGGGAAGTACAGATATACAAAAAAAGACCCCTTATCATTGTCAGTAAACCAAGAGGTCTGTAGAACTTACTGCGTAAGCAGTAATCGAATGTTCAAACGCTGATCTTGTGGCCTGATAGCGCTGAATGATGACGGGCTTGGCCGTCTGCACCATAAAGAGAAGGGCTGTGGTGAGCTTTCAGAAAAGCGATTGTTTGACTGTTCAATTCAATATGTTGTTCCAGTAGAAATCCGTTATGTGAATTTAAATCACGGATACGTTCAACAGATTGACTAATTTGACTCCATAATATGGCTAGTCTTTCGTGGTTAGCATAAGGAGCATTTATTTTCAGTGTTTCATTTAATTGCTGGCGTTTTCGTTCAGCGTGATCGAGTGCTGAAAGTAAAAATGTCTTTTGTTCCGTCACGCGATGTAAATGATTCACCTCAATAACGCCTTCGCCCAATATGTGCTGTTCTTCTGCCATCGTTTGCGAAAGCGAATTTAAGTGTGCGCTTTGCTGTTCAAGTAAGAGTTGAAGTTCTTCCATTTATGGCTCTTTAGATTTTGGTGTTTATTTATCATATTCCATGTTTTCAAGAGCCTCCCTAAATAGGGCATCAGCAATTTTACCGCTGTCCATCGTTAGGGTTCCCTTTGCAATGGCTTCTTTCAATTGTTGTACTTTCTGGATATTAATATCCTGACTGCTTGGCTGAACGAGCTTTTTCTGCGCTTCGCTCAGCTTAACTTGTGTATCTGCGCTTTTTTCTGCAACAGCCACAATTCTGCGAGTGCTTTGAGCACCTTCATTGGCATTGCGTTGCTGTAAAGCAGCCATAGCCAGTAGAGGTTGAGTGCGTTCAATACTCATAATCGTAATCCTTTAATCAGGCATTATTTATTTGTCTTAGGTAGCAGGCGATATACCGCTGGCATGCCTGTAAATCATGGTCTGTTGGTTATATCGGCGTGAAGAAATAAAACTTTAGCCATTTATAACATCATTTTTACACTGCCATTTTCTTGTGCTTCACCAGTAATAACCTGTCCAGAGTTCAGGCGGACACGAATATTATCAAAACTCGCGGCATTGTTGATCGCTTTTCCTTCGTAACGCACCTGAAAATGGTGTCCATCTACGGTGACAACCACATTTTGTCCGGCTTTAATTGCCCAGGGACGCCGGAGCATATTACGTGTGATGAATTGTCCGGCAGGTATATTGCGCAGCGCAATACCATTTTGTATGGCCTGTCTGTTACGGATTATGTCGTTTGGCAGCTTATCTAAAGATCCCGTTTTTACCTGAAAATCTTTTTCTGTCAGGACGGCATTGCGGCTAATGGTTCGTTTAGAAACCAAATAAGGGCCGATGACATTGACGTAAACCTGAATGAAACGGCGTTGCTGACCACAAGTTACAGGGACGGAAAGGTTACCCCAATTTTTGTTGTTAAGTAATGGTTGTATTTCAGGGAGTTTACAAGTCGGCCATTGTTGCTCAGGTGTTTTGATCTCCACTGAGACCTTATGATTCGATGTGTGATGGATCTGTCTGAAATAGTCACCCATTAATTGCGGTATGTTGTTTCCCCAAGCTAAAGAACTGCCGAAAACAAAAAATAAATTAAGGAAAAAGGCAAGGAACCCGATAAACGTTAGTGCAGGCATTTCACCACCTTAAATCCTGTTAGCGAGCCATGATTGCAAAAAATATTCAGCACCTGTTGGATGTTGATAGTGTAACTCGATTGATTATTCGTTAATGGGATAAATAGCAATTCAATTTGTTTCTATTCTTCGAATTACCTTTTTCTTCTCCGTTTATTCTGTTAGCTGCTTGGGGATTATCCCCGACAGAACAAATCCGAGGGAGGAATATGCTCGATAAATTAGATGCCGCCTTTCAATTTCGACAAGAAGCGCTGGCACTCCGCAACCAGCGGCAGGAAATTTTGTCTGCCAACATTGCCAATGCGGATACCCCTGGCTATCAGGCGCGTGATATCGATTTTGCTGCTCAACTGAAAAAAGTCATGGCACATGGTCGTGTAACGGGGAATGGAATTGGGCTAACTCTGACTTCCGATCGACATATTCCCGTTCAACCTCAAAAACGTCTGGAGATGGATCTGCTGTATCGGGTGCCATACCAGACAGCCATGGATGGAAATACTGTTGACATGGATATAGAACGCAGCAATTTCGCAGATAACAGCCTGAAATATCAGGCTGAACTCACTATGACCAATGCACAAATCAAAAGCATGATGTCAGTTCTACAGTCACAAGGATAATGGGAATGTCTCTACTCAGTATTTTTGATATTGCCAGCTCGGCGCTTTCTGCTCAGTCCCAGCGACTGAACGTCAGCGCCAGCAATATGGCGAATGCCGACAGTGTTGTTGGGCCGGATGGTGAACCATACCGTGCCAAACAAGTGGTCTTTCGTGTCGCCGCTCCCGCGGGTCAGGAAGTTGGCGGCGTTCGCGTTAGTGAAGTGGTGGATGATCCTTCACCTTTCCGCCTTGAATACCAGCCGGGTCATCCACTGGCCGATGAAAAAGGTTATGTACGTATGCCGAATGTGGATGTGGTCGGGGAAATGGTCAATACCATCTCAGCTTCCCGCAGCTATCAGGCGAACGTTGAAGTGCTTAATACCACCAAATCCATCATGTTAAAAACGCTGACACTGGGCCAGTAACAGGAATGTCGTTATGGGAATTACCACCTCAATTAATGAATCATTGGATAATTCAACAGTCGGTGAACTGGCTAAGTTGACCAATCAAAAACCACAAAATAGTGGTGATATCAAAGATAGCTTTTTGGATATATTGGTTGCTCAGCTTAAAAACCAAGATCCAACCAACCCAATGCAAAACAGTGAATTGACTTCACAGATTGCGCAGATCAGTACTGTTGAAGGTATTGAGAAGCTCAATAAGACGCTGGGTTCCATTGTCGGACAAATGGACAGTAATCACGCGATGCAAACGGTGGCACTGATTGGCCGAGGTGTCATGGTTCCTGGCAATGAGATTTTGGTTGGTTTCAACGGGGAGAAAAACATCGACGCATCACCGTTGGGCTATGAACTGAACCGACCAGCCGATATCGTTAAAGTGACTATCCGGGATAAAAGTGGCGCAGTCGTTCGGGAGATGGAATTCAATAAATTAGATCCTAATTCATCTGAATATTTGAATGCTGGCTTACATAGCTTCAGATGGGATGGCAAAGACGCAGACGGCAATGAAGTGGAACAAGGCGCTTATAACTTCACCGTTTCCGCAAGCCAACAAGATCAAGCGTTGATGGTCAATTCCCTGAGACATGCCAGGGTTCAAGGCGTTGTGCGGCAGGAGAATAGCACTAAATTGGATTTAGGGCTGGTGGGTACGGTCAACATGGGCGAAGTTCGTCAGATTCTTTAGTTAAACGGAGGACATATGTCTTTTTCACAAGCGGTCAGTGGCTTAAATGCCGCAGCGAGCAACTTAGACGTTATTGGTAATAATATCGCAAACTCGGCAACATACGGATTTAAGTCCAGCTCTGCTTCCTTTGCGGACGTTTTCAGCGGCTCAGAAGTGGGCTTGGGTGTTAAGGTTTCTGGCATGGTTCAGAATTTTAAAGACGGCTCAACCACGACAACTAACCGCCAATTGGATATGGCAATCACACAAGGCGGTTTTTTCCGCATGGAGGATTCCAACGGTAATATTTTCTATTCCCGTAACGGTCAGTTCAACCTGGATTCAGACCGCAACCTGCTCAATATGCAGGGTATGAAACTGACGGGTTATCCGGCGGTGAACGGCGTCATTCAACAAGGTGGTGCAGTAGGGCCGATTTCGATCCCAACGGCAATGATGGATGCGAAAGCAACGGACAAAATTTCGTTGTCAGTTAACCTGAACTCAACGGAAAAAGCCATTACAAAAAAATTAAAACCAGACGAGAAAGATACGTTTAATTTCAGTACACCCATGCAAATTTTCGATAGCTTGGGTAGCCAGCATGATCTCAACATATTTTTTGTTAAAACAGCAAACAATAAATGGAAAGTTCATGCCCAGGATACTTCTGTAACAGGTTCTGAAGCTAAAGAATTGGGTGAGTTGTCATTCAATACAAGTGGCCAAATGGAGGCGATTGATCCATTCACATTTACAATGCCAGAACTGAATGGTTATGCTGAAGCGAAAATCACCATCGATTTAAATGGAAGTAAGCAGCAGAGCCTTGCACAAAGTTCCAGCAATAACCCAAAGCAGAATGGTTATGCCGCAGGTTATTTCACCAAATACCGTGTGGATAATGACGGTAAAATCTACGGTACTTATTCCAACGATCAAAATCAGGTATTGGGTCAGGTGGTACTGGCAAACTTTGCCAACCCTGAAGGTCTGGCTGCACAGGGCGATAATATTTGGGCAGAATCCGGAGCATCAGGTAGTCCGGTTGTGGGACTTGCAGGCTCAGGTAACTTCGGTAAGCTGATCAGCGGTGCGCTGGAAGCCTCAAACGTTGATATGAGCCAGGAGCTGGTCAATATGATCGTCGCCCAGCGCAATTACCAATCTAACGCCCAAACCATCAAGACGCAGGATCAAATTCTGCAAACACTGGTCAGCATGCGTTAATAAGCTCAGGCGGATAGCTTTATGGATCACGTCATTTATACCGCTATGGGCGCTGCGCGCCAAACGCTGGAGCATCAGGCTGTCACTGCCAACAATCTGGCTAATGCGTCAACACCGGGCTTCAAGGCCCAGCTTGCTGCACTGCGTGCTGTGCCGATTGAAGGTGAAACCTTGCCAACGCGTACATTGACCGTTGCCTCCACCCCCGGCATGGATAGCCGTCAGGGACCCATGAATTACACTTCCCGTCCGTTAGATGTGGCAGTCGGACAAGGTGGCTATCTGGCTGTCCAGCTAGAAGACGGGACGGAAGCCTATACCCGCAACGGCAGCATCCAAATTTCACCTGAAGGGCAACTGATGGTGCAGGGGCGCATGTTGATGGGCGAAAACGGGCCGATTGATGTTCCGCCGCAGGCTGAATTGACCATTGCGACAGACGGTGCCATTTCTGCCTTGATTGCCAGCGATCCGCCCACGTTGTTGGGCCAGATTGGCAAACTGAAAATTATCAAACCGGAAGCCAACCAACTGGTACGTGGCGATGATGGTTTGTTCCATTTAACGCCACAGGCGCGGGAACAGCAGGGTAATGAATTGGCGGCCAGCACAGAAGTGAAAATCATGTCCGGTGTTCTGGAAGGCAGTAATGTTAATCCAGTGGAAAGCATGGTGAACATGATCGCCAACGCGCGTCGCTTTGAGATGCAGATGAAAGTCATACACAGTTCCGATGAAAATGCTCAGCGGGCCAACCAAATTCTCGCTATGAGCTAAATCGGATACAGAGGATAAATTCATGATCCGATCTTTATGGATTGCCAAGACTGGGCTGGATGCTCAGCAAACCAATATGGATGTTATTTCTAACAATCTGGCAAACGTCAGTACCAACGGTTTCAAACGCCAGCGTGCGGTGTTTGAAGATTTGCTCTATCAAACCGAACGTCAGCCGGGTGCAATGTCGTCTGAACAGACTACCCTGCCATCAGGTTTGCAGATTGGTACAGGTGCACGACCGGTAGCCACTGAGCGGCTGCACAGCCAGGGGAATCTGGCGAAAACCAATAGCAGCCAGGATGTGGCAATTAAAGGACAGGGTTTTTTCCAGGTTCAGATGCCTGATGGCACCATTGGCTATACCCGTGATGGTTCATTTCAGAAAGATCAGAATGGTCAGTTGGTGACTGTGGGTGGTTTTCAGATAGTGCCTGCCATCATCATTCCAGATAATGCCACTAAGCTCAACATTGCCAGTGATGGTACTGTCAGTGTAAACGTGCAAGGGCAAAATGCACCTCAGCAGATTGGGCAACTGACATTGACCACGTTTATCAATGAAAGTGGACTGGAAAGCATCGGTGAGAATTTGTATCTGGAAACCAACAGTTCTGGCGTACCAGTAGAGAATGCACCGGGCATCAATGGTGCTGGAGTGCTCTATCAAGGCTTTGTCGAAACGTCTAACGTCAATGTGGCGGAAGAGTTGGTCACTATGATTCAGGTGCAGCGAGCCTATGAAATCAACAGCAAGGCAGTATCGACTTCTGATCAAATGCTGCAAAAGCTGACACAGTTATAACCTAATCATTAAATGGTGGGGGAATACGTTCTTCCACTATTTCTACGATAAACTTAAGAGCATAGAAGATGGATACAATGCCCGTTGCCGAAAGCCATGCTAAAAACCATGTAGCTTATGGCTCCACTGGTTTACGGAAAAACCAGAGAAATAAGTGGCGTATCAGTATATCTGTGGCGGTACTCGCATTGTCGGCACTGACATTGGGGGGATGTGCTTATATGCCGCACAAGCCACTGGTGGAAGGGCAAACAACCGCAAAACCCGCCGAAACGCCTGCTCCAACGCCAAATGGTTCTATTTTTCAAACTGTCCAACCAGTCTATTACGGCTACCAACCGCTGTTTGAAGACCGCCGTCCACGCAATATCGGTGATACGCTGACGATTATCTTGCAAGAGAACGTCAGTGCGAGCAAAAACTCTTCAGCCAATGCCAGCCGCAATGGAAAAACCAGTTTCACGGCAGCTTTGACGCCTCGTTTTTTACAGGGATTGATGGGGGGTGAGAAAACCGATCTGGGCATGGAAGGGAATAACGAATTTGGTGGTAAAGGCGGTGCGAATGCCAACAATACTTTCAGGGGCACCATTACTGTGACCGTGGATAAGTTGTTGGCCAATGGCAACCTGCATGTGGTGGGAGAAAAGCAGATCGCCATTAATCAGGGAACGGAGTTTATTCGTTTCTCTGGTGTTGTTAACCCGCGCACCATCACGGGTAATAATACGGTGAGCTCCAACCAGGTTGCTGATGCCCGTATTGAATATGTTGGTGATGGCTATATCAACGAAGCGCAGCACATGGGATGGTTGCAACGTTTCTTTATCAATATCTCACCGTTTTAAAAGAGGATGGTCAGGATGAAAAAATTAGTCGCCAGCCTTTTTACGCTTTTGTTGGTGCTGTTCAGTACGTTCACCTCTACTTATGTTTTTGCCGAACGTATTCGTGATTTGACGACAATTGAGGGAGTCAGGGATAACGCGTTGATTGGTTATGGTTTGGTTGTTGGGCTGGATGGAACAGGTGACCAAACCATGCAGACACCATTTACTACCCAAAGCCTGAGCAATATGTTGTCACAGCTAGGGATCACCGTACCCACTGGTACCAATATGCAGCTTAAAAACGTCGCTGCCGTGATGGTGACAGCAAAGTTGCCGCCTTTTGCCCGTGCAGGGCAGAGCATTGATATTGTCGTTTCCTCGCTAGGTAACGCCAAGAGTTTACGTGGCGGTACATTGCTGATGACCCCGTTAAAAGGGGTGGATAACCAGGTCTATGCCTTGGCTCAGGGTAATATTCTGGTGGGGGGGGCTGGTGCGAGTGCCGGTGGTAACAGTATCAAAGTCAATCAGCTTGCCGGTGGCCGGATCTCCAATGGTGCGGTGATTGAACGTGAATTGCCAACGCAGTTCGGCCAGAAAGGTACACTGAACCTGCAACTGAATGATGATGATTTCGGGCTGGCTCAGAAAATCAGTGATGCGGTTAACCGATTAAAGGGAACAGGGACGGCGACACCGTTGGATTCTCGTACTGTTCAGTTGCGTTTGCCGATTGAGAACAGCGAACAGGTGAAATTTCTGGCTCAGGTGCAGAATTTGCCTATCCGTGTAGATGCCGGCGATGCCAAAGTGATTTTCAATTCCCGAACAGGCTCCGTGGTGATGAATCGCAATGTTACCTTGGACAGTTGTGCGATAGCGCATGGTAGTTTGTCTGTGACCGTTGAACGCCAGATAGCAGTTAATCAGCCCAATACGCCATTGGCGGGAGGCAGTACCGTTGTGACCCGTAATACGGGGATTGGCATTCAGGAGCAGGGCGGGGCGTTGCAGCAACTCAGTGCCAGCGCGAATCTGACCCAGGTTGTGCGTGCATTGAATGTGTTAGGCGCAACACCAACCGATTTAATGTCTATCTTGCAGGCTATGGAGAGCGCCGGTTGTCTGTGGGCGAAATTGGAGATTATCTGATGAATGACTTTCTGACGATGTCCAATGCAGCTTACGATGTTAATTCATTGCATTCACTGAAAGCTAAATTGTCACAGGAACCACAACAAGGGCTACGGCAAGTAGCCCAACAACTGGAAGGCGTCTTCGTCCAGATGATGCTGAAAAGTATGCGTTCCTCGTTGCCACAGGATGGCGTTTTAAGCAGTGAGCAGACACGTTTTTATACTTCGCTGTACGATCAGCAAATTGCTCAGGATCTTTCTCAAAAGGGGTTGGGATTTGCTGACATGATCGTCAAGCAATTTTCTAACGCTAATAATGTGCCTGATGGATTAGCCGATACCGTACCGCTGCCATTGGATAATGAAATTCTGCAAACATTACCGAAGCAGGCATTAGAGCCATTTATGCGTCGGGTTATGCCTGACTCTCGTGCTATATCTAAAAATTCATCTCCGGTTTTCTCTAATCGTTCTGCTCAGCATAGCTCACCTCAGTACAGTTCAGCACAACCCAAGTCATTGCCAATGCACAATGCCAGCTTTGTTTCCATGCTTTCTTTGCCTGCACAGTTGGCAAGCCGGCAAAGTGGTATTCCTCATTTATTGATTATTGCTCAGGCAGCGCTGGAATCTGGTTGGGGGCAGCGAGAAATTCTGACTAAGGAAGGTAAGCCGAGTTATAACTTATTTGGTATTAAAGCGGGGAAACACTGGCAAGGACCCGTCACTAATATTATGACGACGGAATACATTGATGGTGAGCCGAAGAAAATGCAGGACAGCTTCCGTGTGTATGGCTCTTATGTGGAAGCGATAACGGATTACGTCAAATTGTTGACGGAAAATCCCCGTTACGCCAAGGTTGCACAATCAACCACTGCGGAGCAGGGAGCGTATTCCTTACAAGAGGCTGGATATGCCACCGATCCCGGTTATGCCAAAAAATTAGTGTCGTTGATCCAGCAGTTAAAGAACACCGGCAACCAAATGGCAAAAGCCTATACCTATGATTTCGATAACCTGTTTTGAGGACATTAATTTTGTTCAAGGATCAGGGTATTTTGCCGATAACTGTAGCAGTGAATTCCCTCCCACGATGGAGGCATAACGAAAACGTAAAAGGATCGACACATGTCCAATAATCTTATCAATACTGCCATGAGTGGTATTAATGCTGCGCAGGTGGCAATGAGTGTGGTGGGTAATAACATTACTAACTCTAAGGTCGAGGGATATCACCGACAAACAACGGTAATGTCGCAAAATAGTGGAAAAATGTCACCGGTTGGCTTTATTGGCAATGGTGTACATGTTAATTCCATTAATCGTCAATATAGTGAATTTGTCAGTCAGCAATATAATGCGGCACAAACTAAATTTCAGGCGTCAGATACATACAATAGTCAGGCTTCTCAAGTCGACAATCTGCTGGCGGATAAGGCAACCAGTCTTTCCAGTTCTATGGAAGATTTTTTTAAGAGCCTGAGCACGCTTGAAAATAACGCAGAAGATAATGCGGCAAGAACCACAGTACTAGGCAAAGCTGAAGGTTTGGTTAACCGATTTAAAGACGCTGATCAAGTTCTCCGTAAGATGGACAGTGGTATCAATATCAAAATTGAGCAGAATGTTAAAGACATCAATAAATACGCGGAAGAGATAGCCTTTCTGAACGATGAAATTTCTCGTATGCGTGGTGCAGGAACGGGTGAGCCTCTGGCTTTACTGGATAAACGCGATGATGCGCTTGATAAGTTAAATCAACTTATTGAAGTAGATTTGATTAAACAAGACGGTAATACCTACAACGTCACATTTGGTGGCGGGATGTCTCTGGTATCGGGTAGCAAATCCTATCGATTGGAAGCGCTCCCATCCAGTGCAGAGAACAGCCGTATCACGTTGGGCTATAACAATAGTATAGGTACGAAAGAAATTGATGAACGCTTTATCTCGCAAGGAAAGTTAGGTGGTGCATTGCGTGTGCGTAGTGAAGTGATAGACCCAACCCGCAATCAATTAAACCAATTGGGCTTAGTGATGGCGGATCAATTCAATCAGGTTCAGCGTGGTGGTTTCGGTCTGGACGGTAAACCAGGTAGTGATTTCTTCAACTTTGCGCAGCCAGAAACCATTGCTAACAGCAATAACAAAGGTAGGGCTGAAATTAAAGTGGAATATAGCGATACCACTAAAGTAAAAGACAGTGACTACACTATTAAGTACGAAGGTGGTGGCTGGAAAGTACAGCGTATTACTGACAGGGAAATGATCTCTGCAACTGAAAATGGCAATACACTGGAATTTGACGGCCTGAAAGTTGAGATTAATGCGACCAATCCACAGGATAATGATCGGTACACACTGAAAACGGTCAATAATGTCATAGCAACACTTGAAGTTAAGATTACGGATTCCTCTCAACTGGCAACGGCGGGCGCCAAAGACTCTGGTCCAAGCGATAACACCAACGCGAAGAAATTCACTCTCCTGCAAAAAGAAAAGCTAATTAATGGTAAAAATACCTTGACCGATGCTTATGCTTCGTTAGTCAGTACTGTGGGTAGCAAAACCAATAGTTCTCAACGTCTTCTGGAAACTCAGAAGATCAACGTAGAAGCACGTTACAAAGAGCTTGATTCCATTTCTGGCGTTAACATGGATGAAGAATACGGCGAACTGCAACGTTTACAGCAATACTATTTAGCAAATGCCCGTGTTATCCAGACTGCATCGACGCTGTTTAATGCCATTTTGGATATCCGTTAATCATACGACTGGCTAAAGAGAAATAAGGAAGTGATATTGTGCGTATAAGTACGAATCTTTTATACAGCCAAAAAATGAATGGGGTTTTTGGCGCTCAGGCTAAGTGGATGCAGTATGGTGAACAGTTATCCAGTGGCAAACGTGTTATCAACCCATCTGATGATCCGTTGGCTGCTTCGCAGGGTATTATGATTGCCCAATCTGAGTCGCAGAATCAGCAATTTGTTACGGCTCGTGTCTTTGCCAAGAATACGATGTCAACCCAATCGAGCACTATTGCCAGTGTTGTATCGGTGACACATAGTGTTAAGGAAACATTAATTGCGGCGGCTAGTGCACAAAGTGATCACGATCGTGAATCTTATGCCCAACAATTAGATGGCCTTAAACAACAAATATTGAATCTCGGAAATAAAACCGATGGCAATGGCCGCTATATTTTTGCTGGTTATAAGACAGACGTTCCACCTTTCGAAGCCGATGGCAGTGGAAAAGTTCACTATAAAGGTGGGCATGAGGCTATAAGCCAAAGAGTGGATGACAATCGTTCCATGGTTATTGCCCATACCGGTGCAAAAGTCTTTTTATCGGCAACGTCTAACCCGATTAAAGAGCCTGATGGTAGTGCAAGTGAATCAGATATTTTTGCCTCCATTGATTTTGCGATCAAGGCGCTTGAAAAGCCATTCACTAATGCCAGCGAAGCAGAAAGAGAGGAAGCAGGCGAGTTGATTAACAAAGCTATCCGAGGTGTAGATAATAGCTTGAACAACTTATACTCTGCGGACGCCGTATTAGGGATGCAGCTTCAGGAAATGGAACAACTGGATGCGCTAGCCAGTGAACGCAGTATTGCCAATAAAGCGCGTATGGGCGAATTGGTCGATGTCGACTGGATCTCCACCATCTCCAGTTATTATCAGGAACAGGCTGCATTACAGGCTTCTTATAAGGCTTTTTCTGATCTAAAAGGGATGTCATTGTTTGAAATGTATCGCTAATTAAGGTTGGTATATTTCCAAACGTCCACGTTGCAGTTTTATTCTCTTATCTCAGTAAACTAGCCCTTGCTTTTTTCATAAAATAAGGAAAAACAAGGGCTGATTTATTTCTTTTATTCCTGCATATCATAATCACGGATAATGGTGGCGACTCATGGAACGAGTTCGCCAAACGAAAGGGCTTTTGGTGGAAAAGTCTGGCGTGGCCGTGTTCTTAATATGGCAGTAAGTTCCATTTGGTCAACAAAGTTTGATTAAAACAAAGTGCCAAATAAAAATGACAGAACCGAAAAGAGTTCCATTTCATCAAGGAATCTTACTAACGGTTTACACTACGTTAATATTAAACATATTACATTATAGACGATGAAATGAATTGGTAACATATGGAATTTGTTGATAAATAAGAATTTAATATTCTGACTTAAATAGCAATGACTTGAAAAACAAAAACATTAATTACACGTGACTACTATGAATGATTTGTTTCGGAAAGAAGCTATAGAAAATAAAAAATCCAAATGGACTGGAGAAGCACTATTAATAGCAAAAATTCCTGCTTGGATTACTTGCATCGTTTCATCGTTTTTTTTGGTTGTTTTATTTATATTTATTACTTTTGGTAGTTATACAAGACGCATTAATGTCTATGGCGAAGTAATAACCACGCCTCATCCAATAAATATTTTCTCTTCTCAACAGGGCTTTATTTCTCAGGAATTTGTCAATGTGGGAGATTTTGTAAAACAAGGACAAAAAATCTATCAGGTGGACTTTAGTCAAATTACCGAGTCAGGAAAAATCAGTACTAATACAAAAAACTCATTAAAAAATCAATTAGTGCAGATTAATAATATTATCCAAAAATTACAAGATAATGAGAACATCACCTTAATAAGCCTGGAAGAACAAAAAAGGCAGTATGAAGAATCACAAAAAGAGTCTAAAGTTGTTGTTGATAATGCCCGTCTAGGGGTTGAATTTGCAAAGAAAAACATGGAAAACTACAAGCGCTATCAGAGACGAGGGCTTATTACAAAAGATCAATTTAATGGCTATGGCTATTCCTATTATCAGCAACAAAATATGTATCAGAATCTATATAGCCAGTATATCAGTGATACATTGAAAATTACTAATCTGAATAGTGAAATTACTCTCAAGCGAGCTGATTTTGATAAACAAATTTCTGAATATAAAATTCAACGTGACGATTTACAACGAAAATTAACTGAAATGACAGCCAATGGCTCTCTATTTATAACCTCTCCGACTAATGGTCGTATTGAATCACTCGGTTTTACCGTTGGTCAGGCAATAACCTTAAATGATATTCTCGCTCAAGTTATTCCGGATAATATAAAATCTAATTATTCTTTAATTCTATGGGTTCCTAATAGTAGTTTGCCTTATATTTCGAAAGGCGATGCAATTAATATACGCTATGATGCATTTCCATTTGAGAAGTTTGGGCAATTTTCAGGGTATGTTGATAATATTTCATATATTCCGGCTTCTATTCAAGAAATGTCTTATTATAGAAGCGCTCCTATAAATAAAACAGGGGAAAAAAACGAGTCCTATTATAAAGTTTTGGTTAACTTAGATAAAAAACAGTTTAACTATAACGGAAGGAAATTAAATTTATCGAATGGCATGAAAGCCCAATCGACGTTTTTCCTTGAAAAACGTCCTCTTTATCAATGGATGTTCTCACCATTCTATGACATGAAAAAAACATTGATGGGACCACAAAATGGATAAAAAAAATTATGAAACTATTACTAATAAGTTGAATCTAGGATTCAAAAGGAAAATCCCCAAAATTTTACAAACCGAAGCATCAGAGTGTGGGTTAGCAAGCCTAGCAATGGTTTTTCATTATCATGGATTACAAATTGATTTATCCCATTTACGTAGTCAGTTTGGAATTTCTACACGTGGCGTTGTACTGACTACATTAGTGAATATTGCCAGCGCCCTTAAATTCAAAACCAGAGCCGTATCGCTGGATCTTGATGAACTGTACGCATTAAAATTACCCTGTATTCTGCACTGGGATATGAATCATTTTGTTGTCTTAGTTAAAGTTAAGAAAAATAAAATTACCATCCACGATCCCGCATTCGGGCAAAGGGTCTTGAGTACACAAGAGTTTTCCAAACATTTTACTGGCATTGCATTAGAATTGTGGCCAAGTCATGATTTTGTCCCTGCCAAAAAACAAAGCAGATTACGTATTATATCACTGCTAAATAATATTCAGGGACTTAAAGCAACTCTGGGGAAAATTTTCTTCTTATCTCTTGTTATAGAAGCTATTAATGTACTGATCCCTGTAGGAATGCAGCTAATTATGGATCACGTTATTATCGCTAAGGATAATAGCTTATTAACTATTATTTGTTGTGGTCTGCTTGTCTTTATTCTATTTAAAGTGAGTGTCTCTACTTTGCGTAGTTGGATATCCATTACAATGGAAACATTTGTTGATGTGCAATGGAAATCAGGGGTGTTCGATCATCTAATGAAATTACCTTTAGCTTATTTTGAAAAACGTAAGTTAGGTGATATCCAGTCACGATTTGGTTCATTGAACATTATACGAACCACTTTTACGAAAAATATTGTTAATAGCATTATCGACGCGATTATGTTGATCAGTGTTTTCATTATGATGTTATTCTACGGTGACTGGCTCGTCTGGGTGGTATTAGCGTTCACTGTTGTTTATGTCATCTTAAGGTTACTGACTTATCAATATTATAGGCAACTTTCCGAAGAGCAAATAGTTAAGGATGCCAGAGCAAATTCCCATTTTATGGAAACTTTATATAGCATTAATACATTAAAATCCTTGGGATTATGTGAAAATCGGGCAAAATCCTGGTTAAATTTGAGTATCGATACAATTAACTCAAATACCAAACTTGCCAAAATAAGTACAATCTTTGATATCGCTAATACTCTTATTGTTGCTTGTGAGCAGATTATTATTCTGTGGTTAGGTGCCTCATTAGTTATCAATAATCAAATGACTCTGGGAATGTTTGTCGCTTTTAACGCTTATCGTGGGCAATTTGCTGATAGAGCAAGTAATTTGATCGACATGGTACTCAGATTGCGCATGTTAAATTTACATAATGAACGCATCTCCGATATAGTACTTTCTGAACCAGAAAGAGAAGTACCAAACCGGAATATTGTTATTTCAGGGTTACCGGCAGAACTCACTATTTGCAACTTGTATTATCAATACGACAATTTATCAAAACCCATCATTTCTAATTTTAATCTTAGTGTCAAAGCGGGAGAAAGTGTAGCTATTGTTGGCCCATCTGGTGTAGGTAAAACAACATTAATGAAATTAATGTGTGGGTTATTAATGCCTAGCAAAGGTACTATTTTAATTAATGGGCTAGATATTAATATTATTGGCCTAAATAATTATCGTAGATGTATTTCTTGTGTATTACAAGATGATAAATTACTTTCTGGCTCTGTCGCTGACAACATATCTGGATTCGATCACGCTCCTGATCTTGAATATATACAAGAATGTGCTAAGCGTTGCAATATTCATAATGATATTTTATTAATGCCGATGGGATATGAAACACTCATTGGTGAGTTAGGTGGCGGAATGTCCGGCGGACAAATACAGAGGCTATTGATAGCCAGAGCCATTTATCGACGACCAAGTATTTTATTTATGGATGAGGCAACAAGTCACCTTGATTCAGATAATGAAAAGTATATCAATGAGTCAATATCAGCGTTAAATATAACAAAAATTATTATTGCGCATCGTCCATCAACCATTGCGTCTGCTAAACGTGTCATTTCAATAGCATGAATTGTCTGAAAAGACAGATAAAAAATTATTTGGTGCAGGCTATGAATTATATGACAAAGGAATGTATCGTTAAATAATGTTAACATTAAAAAATATGCAACTTAATTTGATATTAAATAATCGTCGTTTAATTAATGTTGATACTAAGTGAATTATGATAAAACCCGAACCAAAATATAATTTGGTTGCAGAAAAATATAAACCTTAACTATATGCATTGGCCGTAAACATTAGAATTTTTAAAATAATTCAAGAAATCCATTGGAGATACACTAATATGATTTTTTGTCATTCTATTTGTCAGCCTGTTTTTTGTGAAGATTTTTATTTTTCTGGAACCATATTCAATGAGCTGTCTGATTAATGTTGTGGTTTCATGTTTTATTCTAAAGCTTTTATTCTAAAACATATATATATCAATGATATAAATAAATGGGGTTATATATGAAAGAGTTAAATAAAGTTGAGTTAGAACAAGTCTCCGGTGCTGGTTTTGTGGGTGATATATTGAAGACCGTTGTTGATGTAGTTGATAGAATAATTGATGGTGTAGCTGAGGCTCTTCATGACAAAAATATCATATCTGAAAGTACCGCAAAGGATATTGAACAACTTACTGATGGTGCAGCTAAATTGATAAATTATACAATTGATAAATTTGACCTATAATATTTTAGTTGGAGCTGAAGGTCACATCTTAATATTGACTGCTCAAACAATAGTTTGACACTAGCTAAATAAAATTTAGTCTTGATTATTTAATTACAGTGTTAATCATCAGCCACTCTGATCAGAGTGGCTGATTTCTTATAAGTATTCCATCGGATATAGACGCTGCTTAAACCAATATTTAATGATTAACCTATCATAAAAAAAGACATAGCAAGATAATTAACAAAGAATATTCTGGTGAATATTAAAGACAGGACCAATTCATTAATTATATTTGATATTACACGCTAAGCTTTAAAAATATATCAATGAGGGTAATAAAATGATGCGATTTGAGGGTAAAGTTGTCGTTATTACTGGTGCAGGTAGTGGCATTGGCGAGGCTACAGCAAAGCGTTTTTCACAAGAGGGAGCCATTGTAGTATTGGCTGGGCGGGATACAGAGAAGCTTAACCGTGTATTGAGCGAGTTGTCATCGGACAAAGCGTTGGTGATTCAGACAGATGTTGCAAACCGAGAATCGGCTAAAAATATGGTTGATGAAACAATCAGGCATTTTGGCCGAATAGATATTCTGGTGAATAACGCCGGTTTGTATGTGGTAGGTGATTTATTGAGTACTTCACAAGAAGACGGTAATGACGTACTGGCTACGAATCTCAATGGTGTACTCAATTGTAGCTATTTTGTTTTACCTTTTTTGTTAAAAAGCAAAGGGTGCATTGTCAATAATGCTTCGGTATCTGGCTTAGGGGGCGATTGGGGAGGCGCTCACTATTGCGCAGCAAAAGGCGCTGTCGTGAATCTAACCCGTGCGATGGCTCTGGATTATGGTTCACAAGGGGTTCGTGTTAATGCTGTTTGCCCAAGTTTAGTATTGACGCCAATGGTAGCTCGTTTTGATGATGAAACTCTTGCGCATTTCGATAGCCGTATTCCGTTAAAAAGAGCGGGTCAACCTTTCGAAGTAGCAGCAGCCATTGCATTTTTAGCCAGCGAAGATGCCAGTTTCATTAATGGGGTGAACTTACCGATAGATGGTGGGGTAAACGCATCCAATGGTCAACCTAATTTTAACTAAAGGTATTTTCTGAAAGGTACGGTTTAGAAAATATTACTTAACCCGAATTTTAGATAAAAAATTTAACTAAGGACTTGTTTGCGATGACGTCGTAGCCGTCCGTACTTTACTGAAAAAACATGGGCGGCTATGTCATGTACTATACGAATCTCAAGTTCACTATGTTTTAAATAAAGAGGATGGTAACCTGATTCCCATAATTATTTATTTAATCTGGATTGTTTGGCTGTAATGTTTCGTGCAAATGAAGCCAGACAGGTGTATCTGCATGAAGATTAAAGACAGCGGTTGACCAGCGAATTGTGGTCTCTTTGTCGGGCTCGGTCTGCTGTTCACGATATAAAATTATAGCTCCATTCTCCCACTCTTCTAAGACAGACAGCGAATCCACGACAATATGTAATCCAGGGCGGCTTGCACATTTAGCAACAAAAAAACGGCTCAGAGACTCATGATCAAGCATCGCGCCTGTTATCGTGATCATTGAATAATCCTGACTGAAACGGTCAAGGAGTGTCTGCACGTCTCCTTCACCTTTGCCAAGCCAGTTCTCAATGGCAACATGAGCCTCTAATATTTCATTAATATAATGGTTCATTAGTTATTTTCTTCTGATGATAAAAGATTCAGTGTTATATTCCGATTATTAATACTTAAGCTGAGCAGGAGTGGAATAAGAGTACCGGCTGCTGCTGTATAAAATGTCCACATATAAGCCTGTCGCAGTGCAAGATGGTTAATAAACAGATTGAGTAGCAGGCTCAACAGCGCGACACCAAAGCAGAAACTGAGCTGACGGTTTATGTTCCACAATGCACTTGCTTCAGGCATGGCTGTGGCTGATACCTCAAGGAAAGCACTACTCTGGGCGGTGCTGCTACACAAACTTCCCCCCATCCCCATCAGTGCAAAAGCCGTCACTAACAGGTAGTTCTGCCCGTCGTGGGTCACCACCGAAAGTAACAAAATGCCTATCGCCTGTAGCAGACAACCGGTCATGATGAGTGGCCGTGGTCCTAAGCGGTTAAATGTTTTGCCTGTAACCGTGATTGCTAGAAACGAAGCCAGTGACCAGGGAATCATTAATGCTCCTGTCTCAGCGGCGGACATACCGAGAAATGTCTGTAGATAAATGACACCAACCAAACTTACTCCCATAAACAGGCCAGGCACGAACTGATAAACCAGCATTGAGAAGCGCATTAATGGGTCAGAAAGGAGATGAACACTGAAAAGTGGTGCAGAATGCCGACTACTGCGAATAATGAAAAAAACCAGCAGAATGATACCTGATAAGAAAAGTATCGTGCCTTTTGCAAGGCTTCCCGCTTCACTCATTTTTGTCATTCCGAGTAAAATGAGAAATAGGCCAGCACATCCAATTATAAGACCAGAGAAATCGAGAGCTTTATTTTTTTCAGAAGTGACCCCGCCCTGTAACCATATGGAAGCCAGTATCAGTGTCAGCAGGGTTAGCGGCAGACTGGCAAAGAACACCCAGCGCCAGTTGAGCGTTTGAACCAGCACACCACCCAAGGCAGGGGATAGTGCAGGGGCTAGTAGCGCTACCAACATAATTGCAGATGAAAGTTTAGCTCGCTCATGTTTTGCATAAAGCTGCCATGTCAACGCCTGACCGACTGGTATCAACAGTCCACCGCCAATGCCCTGCACAACTCGACAAAAAACCAGTTCCTCAAGTGACTGTGCAAATCCAGATGCTGCTGTTCCCAGCGCAAATAAGGCTAACGAAAGTAAAAACACCCGCCGAGCACCTGCACGCTGTGTCAACCATGCACTGAGAGGGATAATAAGCGTAAGCCCACATAGGTAGCCATGACTGATCCATGCTAACTCTGCCACGGAAACATGCAGTTCCTTACCTATAGTGGGATAAGCGACATTGGAGATAAACATATTTACTAAGTCGAGGAAAAAGCCAAGAAGGTAGACGATCGCAACTTTACTACGATAATTCATACTCTCTTCCCTGTTAAAAATGAATAATATAATGCCGGTAATGGGAAGGATAAAGAGCTACCGCAGTGATACACTGTCAAAAAATATTTGACAGTAAGTGGGGGATTTATGCTCAATTTACAACGTGTAGCAATGTTTGTAGCCGTAGTAGAGGCGGGGAGTTTCACATCAGCAGCCACCACGCTCAGACAAACGAAGGCAGTAGTTAGTTTTAACATCCGGCAACTGGAGGCAGAGCTTGGTGTGTCGTTGTTGTTACGCACTACCAGACGTCTAGCACTTACGCAAGCGGGGGAGGATTTTTACCTGCGCAGTGTTCATCTTCTAAAAGAAACAGAAGATATTGTGAACGATGTGCAATTCAGTCATAGAGGATTTTGTGGTGAGTTACGAATAACCAGCACACCAGAATATGGCACTACAATGATCATCCCCGCTTTAGTGGCATTCGGGCAGGCACACCCTGAGCTGAGTATTCACCACGTTTCGTCTTCCTATCATGCCGATCTTATTTCAGAGCACTTTGACGTTGCCATTCGTCTTGGCAAGTTAGCTGATTCCAGTTATCACGCAGCGCTAATAGACAACTTTTCAATAATCCCAGTAGCTGCGCCGAAATGGATTAAAAATAACCCAATAGATTCGCTTAATACATTAGGTAAAGCAGAATGGGTTATTCATACTCGTCTCCAGTCCCCTCTGCGCTGGCAAGTAACAGGTCCTGAACAACAGAAGATCGATTTTTCCATCACTGGACCCGTCAGGTTCTCAACTGACAGTGCTTCTGCGCTGATGAGTTTCATACTAGAAGGCTGTGGTGTTGCGCTGCTACCGGAATGGCTCGTCCGGCCTGCTCTAGCAAGCGGGGAACTGCAACATTTGTTGCACGATTACCATTTCCCTTTACAGGGCGTGTATGCGGTTTATCCTAATACCCGCCACATTTCCGCTAAGGTACGTGCTTTGATTGATTTTCTTCAGAGACGCTCAAGGGACTGGGCTACTAAAAACTGACAAATTTTGGTTTGAACACGAATATTTTTGATTAAGGGATCGCCTCATAATTCGGAAAAAATCGTACTATAAGAATTTCCCCGGATAGCCAACACCGGTTTGTTTTTTTCTAAATGACTCATCACTGAAATTAAGGAATAAAACTGCGATACTATTAACCCGATATATGGACATTGGCTTAATTCAAGTGGGTGGGTGAACCCTGAAGACAGTAAGTCGGGGAAAGCGATAGGGGTCGCTTTGAATGATACTGCCTGCCAAGTTCTCCGTGATCAGATTGGCAACCATCACAGATGGGTGTTCGTGCATAAAATAGCATCACGGCGAAGTGATGGAACCATGACGCCAACAATCAGGAAAATGCGTGTTGATAATAATAGATCATGGAACTCTGCATTGAAAAGGGCAGGGATAGAAAATTTTCGGTTTCACGATCTACGGCATACATGGGCTAGCTGGTTGGTGCAATCAGGTGTTCCATTATCAATTTTGCAGGAAATGGGCGGTTGGGAATCAATTGAGATGGTAAGGCGTTACGCGCACATTTAACCGAACATGTGAAGCAAATAGATACGATTTTTAACAGTCACGTCTCATCTACGTCCCAAGCAGTAGTTAATGACAGAACAATAATCATGTAACCTATTGATTTAATTGGTGGGTCGTGGGAGGCTCGAACTCCCGACCAATTGATTAAGAGTTACGACTAAATGAAATAACTAAAACTACTTATTTTATAAAAACAGTAAATTATCAATATATTACGATTACCTCTAATTACTCAAAATTTCCTGTTTTTACCCCTCTCTGGTATCCTATCGGTATCCTAGGATTCTTATCAAACCAATTGATTTTCACAATTTTGAGTCAACAGGTGATATTTTGACGGCATTTAAATTCACAAAAACAGCAATTGAAGCGTTACCTATACCGGAATCAGGAAAACAATCTGAGTACAGAGACAGTGTGATAAATGGATTAAGATTGCGTATAGGAGCTTCGGGTTCGAAATCTTTCTGTGTGGTGAGAAAACGTGACGGAAAATTCTATCGTTCAACATTGGGACGTTTTCCTGATCTAAGTGTCGAACTGGCAAGAACGCAAGCACTTGAAGTTTTGCGCGAGGTTGCTGTAACAGGTAAAAACCCCAATAATTTACGTAAAGAAGAAGCTTTCGCCAAAACTACGTTGCAATCAGCTTTTGAAGCATATCTGGCTAACCGTGATACTAAAATTAAAGAAGCCACAAAGAAACAATATCGAGCGGCGTTACTTAATTATTCTGGTGACTGGCTATCAATACCTATTGCCAACATTACCCGCGTAATGGTGGAAAAACGGCATAAAGATATTACTAAGGGTGGTATTTGGTTTGGTGATAAAGTCAGCCTTTTACACCCAAAGGTTGCTAAGGGTTCGAAATCCGGTGCTGATTTATGGGCAAGATATTTCAGGGCAGTGTATCGATTCGCACAAGATCATTTTCGTGATTCAGAAGGGAAAACAATTTTACCCGATCCTCCTACAACGGTTTTAAGTACTAAAAGGCAATGGAACGGTATAACCAGACGCACAAACAGAATCAGGAATCATGATTTAGGGCGCTGGTTATCGGCTCTCGAATCTGTTCGCCAAATAAGTATTGAAAATTTAGATATGATGGCGGTTTCTGTTTGTGATGCACTAAATGTTGCTCTTTTCACTGGATTGCGGCGTTCTGAGATATTTGGCCTTCAATGGGATAGGGTAGATTTAGAAGGGCAATATTTCTGGATAGATGAAACTAAAAATGGCGATCCGTTGGAATTGCCTATTACAGACACATTGTTAACTATCTTTCAGAGGCAAATGGAGTTACGAAAAGATAGTAATTTATTTGTTTTTCCGAGTCCTAAAGGTGGGGAAATCAAAGAACCAAGACGAGTAATCAGCCAAGTTATACAGGCCACAGTTCCAGCACATAGTTCGGGCAATTTACAACCTATCGAATTTCAATGCCATGATGTACGCCGTACTTTTGGTAGCATCGCTGAATTAGTGGGAGTAGGTAGCTATATATTAAAACGTCTAATGAATCATAAAACGCTACGTAGCGCCGATGTAACTCAAGGCTATTTGCATTTCAATGCAGATGAATTACGCGAACCAGCCAGAAAGATTGAAAAAGCGATTTTAGAACATGCAGGAATAATTAAAAGCGTTGCGGCTTTAGATCAAAGGATTATTTCAATGCTGGCGGGGATGCGTGATGAAGATAAGCAAAAAATCCTGTTTCACTTATCAGAACAAGAAACCTGAAACTGATTAATTGAATAATAACCGAACAATTTGAATTTTATTTGTTCGGTTTATATCCTAATATATAATGATTATTATTCTTTTCTGTACGTTGTGTTATACAAGGTGAATGACTATTTCAGCTTGCTGTTTATATGTAATCTATCACTACTGATAATCAATAATACATAGTGATAAAAATGAAAATACATTCTACCTCAGCAATTTTAGATAAATTCACCAGAGCAGAAGCCGCTGCTTATCTTGGTGTTACTTCTCAAACTCTCGCTAATTGGGCGCATACCGGAAAAGAAAAAATTCCATATCACAAGATAGGCCGTAAGGTTATTTATTTTAAATCCGATCTTGATGGTTATTTAATTTCAACTCGCCGTTTTCAGACAGCTTAAAATAAGAAACAAAATAAAAGGGTGATATTAAATTCATCACCCTTGGAATAATTATTTTTTAGAATAAAGAAACCGATGAACCGAATTAGTAAAATATGTTCAGCTCAGTTTTTAGGTTTAATTCCTAAACGTTCTAGTTCATTACGTCCCAAAGTCTTAAGCCAGTTCGCTAGGCTCATTCCAGATTTTAGAGCTGCATCTTCAAACTGTTCTTTCAGTTCTGGAGTTATACGCATTCTAAATTGTGGGGATTGCCCATCACCCTTTGGGCTTTTGTCTCGTTTAATTGTTGACAAGTGGTCACCTATTGAATTAGCCTTACCTTTAATAGGTGGTCACCTTAACATGATGAAACCTATAAAATCAACGCCCCCGAACAGTGCTACCAACACCGAACGAGGGCTAACAACCAACGATAACAACAGTATCGAGGTAGCTATGTATCAATATACCTTTCTTACCGGAAAGGGCAAAGCCCGTTTGCCTAAAATCTTCCCTATGCGCTTGACCTCCGTTCAGGAGGAACACCATGAGCAATAAACCCATCTCACTAAAACAAGCGCTACATCGTACAAGTTTGGGAATTTCACTTTTCACGTTCATTACCAAAAAAGCTAAAGATGAACGTTGCGAAACCAACTTAAATAACCTGATTGTACTGGCACACGGCGTTCATCAGGAGATTTACCGCGACCTGTTGAAACATATCCCACAGAACCCAGTGGATAAATTAGTCAATTGCTTTGCACGTCGGGAAATAGATCCATTAGGCCAGTCCTCATTTCGGGCGGGTTTGTGTACCTCTTTATATGAGGTTATTCTTGAACAGTCCAGCCAACACTGTTCAGAAGAGTTGCATGATTTGCTTTCGCTGGCCTGTGATATCAATCAGGAAGTTTATCATGCGCTTTATGTGGCGGTTAATGGTGAGGACGAGTAATCATGAGTCAGGGAAATAATAATGCCAAAAGCCACCCAATTGATGTTATTCGTGCAGTGAAGCTGTCCGCCGCCAATCACTGGCAACTGTTGTTGCCTGCCTGTGGTATTGATGTTCCGTTAAAGGGGAAGCATGGCGCTTGCCCAATATGCGGTGGTACTGATCGTTTTCATTTTATCGATGATAACCATCATGGTGATTGGCATTGCCGCCAGTGCGATAAGCCTAATTACGGTGACGGGCTAGATTTAGTGGCGAGAACCAAAGGGATCACTGTTTATGCAGCGGCTAAATTAGTTGCCGATGTGCTGGTAATTCCCTTGCCTGAATCCCAAACCGCCGAAGAACAGGCGCGAGCCGCAAAGCCGATTTCAGAGCGCATTGCAGCACTGGTTGCTAACTCTGTTACGGGTGAATCCCAATATCTGGTGAAAAAGGGGCTGCAATGCCCCGATCAGCGATTATCGAAAGATGGCTCTTTAGTACTGGTCACTCAGGCACTGGACGGCACAATCACCGGTGCTCAGGTCATTAAGCCGAGTGGTGAAAAGCGCTTTGTGCCCGGCTCGAAGAAAAAGGGGAGTTTTATCCCCTTATCGCCCATCACCGGAACGCCGGACGCGATCATTATTGCTGAGGGCTATGCAACGGCCTTAACCGTCAGCCAATTGCATGAGGGCTTGGTGCTGGCTGCGCTGGATGAGGGTAATTTATCGACGGTTGCCGGACTGGTGAGAGAGCGGTGGCCGACAGCAAAAATCATTCTGGCGGCTGACAATGATTGGCATGAATTGGGTGAATTAGACGACAAGGGCAAACCCAAGAAGAACGTCGGCAAGATTACAGCAGAGAAGATAGCCAAAGCTATCGACGGGTGGATCACATTACCGCCAACAGAACACAAGTCTGATTGGGATGATTATCGCCAGCATTACGGCATTAAGGCAGCAAAGCAGGCATTCAGTAACGGGTTATATCAGGTTGGGGAGAAAAAACTCATGGAAATAGAAGCGGCAGTTATCCAAGAAGCGAAGCCCAAAAAGGCCAATAACAATCTGGCACAAATGGCAGCTAGTCAGCGCGGTGCGTTGCTGGTTGAACGCTACGGCAACGTAGCGGTAAACCCGGATAGCGAAATGGTTTACCACTATAACGGTACAACATGGGAAACCGTATCAGATAACGCGTTGCGTCGGGCAATGGTGGCAATCTTCGACCAGCACCAAACCCCTTACAGTCCGAACGGGATCAATAACGCTATCTGTGCCATGAAATTACAAGTGCCAGTGCTCGGCGAACAATGGCAGGATTTAATCGGCTTTCGTAATGGCGTGTATGATTTGTCGACACAACAATTTACCCCTCACCAGCCAGAACACTGGCTCGTCAATCATAATGGCATTGCCTTTACGCCACCTGTGATGGGTGAAAACCTGCCAGATCACGCGCCTGACTTTTACCGCTGGTTATCTCATGCTGCGGGAAGCAATGAACATAAAATGAATCGCATCAAAGCCGCTCTGTTTATGATTTTGGCGAACCGTTATGACTGGCAGCTTTTTATTGAAGTCACCGGTGAAGGGGGGAGCGGAAAAAGTGTGTTTACTTATATTGCGATTTTATTGGCGGGGGGACACAATACCGCCAGTGGCAATATGCGGGCACTGGACGAGGCGAGAGGCCGATATCAGTTTGTGGGCAAGAGCCTGATTACGTTGCCCGATCAGGTTAAATATGTCGGTGAAGGGGCAGGCATTAAGGCTGTTACAGGCGGTGATCTGATTGAAGTAGGCGGGAAATATGAGAAACAATTCTCAACCGTGATTAAAGCTGTCGTACTGGCAACCAACAACGAGCCGATGAGCTTTACCGAACGCAATGGCGGCATTGCACGGCGAAGGGTGATATTTCCGTTTAACATTCCGGTTAAAGAGTCAGGGAAAGATCCACACTTGTCGGAGAAAATCAGCCGGGAACTCCCTGTCATTATTCGTCATCTATTAACGGAATTTGCCGACCAGAACAAGGCTAAAAAGCTGCTACAGGCGCAACGCGATTCTAACGAGGCATTAACGGTGAAAAGCAATTCTGATCCGTTGTATCGTTTTTGCGGTTATCTGGTGTCTGTTAATGATGCAACTGGGATGAAGATGGGCAATAAGAACATCAGCCCACGCGCACCGAGAATGTACCTGTATCATGCTTACCTCTCTTTTATGGAAGCACACGGTTTTGAACGCCCGCTCACACTGACCAAGTTCGGCGAATCACTGCCTAAAATTATGCTGGAGTACAAAAAGGAGTATCGGAAAGTGCGAACCAAGAAAGGTTACGCTTATAACGTTGAGTTATCGGAAGAAGCTGAAGAATGGTTGCCGTCCGTTCCTGAATGTAGGGAATTTAAATCCCCTCTATAAACTTTTTAGGTTTTAGTCTGCATTCCATACACCATTTTAAATATCTAACTGTATTTAAAATAAAATAATAGATGTATAGTTATTTCTTAGCTATACATCAAATATACATTCTCTTCATTAGAGTTAAAAAGGGATGAATAGGAGTTACAGTTAATGAATATCATATTAATTGACGCAAACCCTGATGTAGAAAGGATTTGAAGGAAATGTGCAGAGGGTGCATAACTGAGAGGGTGAAAAAGATTTATAGGGGGGTATCTCTGGTAGGTAAATAAAAGTCGGATAAATGGGAGATAGTAAAATAAGGTATTGAGCTGATTTGGTATTACCTGAAATTTAAATGATGTAATTGTCTGATTTTGTTTAAGAATAGACGTTAATTACAATTTCATTGATGGACTTTTACGCATACTTGAATCCATAAATAATCCTGTTGTATCTTGTTTCATTCATTCGATATTTATCGGAAGTCAGATCACAGGAGACAAGATGTCACACGTCATCTACTTATCACTAAAAGGCAAGAAACAGGGATTAATTTCAGCGGGATGTTCAACGCCTGAATCCATTGGAAACCGCTATCAGACAGGCCGGGAAGATGAAATACAGGTACTGAGTGTCAGCCATTCAGTGAGCCGCGACCAGAATGCACATCATCACCCTGTCAGCTTTACCAAACCCATTGATAAATCCTCACCGCTGTTAGCAATGGCAATTGACGGCAACGAATTGCTGGAAGCGCGCTTTATGCACTACCGGACAAGCCCGATGGGGCAACTGGAACTCTTTTACGAAATTAAACTGACAGGCGCGACAATCGTTGATCTGACCTATAATTATCCCCATTCCATTAATGATAACGGCTCAATACCCCATGAAGTGGTGATGCTCGATTATAAATCTATCTCATGTCAGCATATTGCTGCAGGGACTTCGGGCTACAGCATTACACAATTAGCCGGGCGTGAAGAAGGCAGGCCACTTTTATCCGGGTTTTCGAATGTTAAGCCGCTTAAGAAGCCGCTGGTTGAAGAGACTCCGGTAAAACCCGCTAAACATCATGCCCGCTATCGTTGTGTGGATGATGACGGCAATCTTTTAACTGAACGTAAGTATCGTGTTTGCCTGCCGGATGGTCAGATAAAAGAAGGAAAAACGGATAAACAAGGTTATACCCAATGGCATCTTACTGATGACAAAAAGAACCTGAGTTTTCATATTTTAAAGGATTAATATCATGCCGACTTATACCGTCTACACAAAAATAGAATCAAATTTACCTGCCGAAAACCTACTGTATGATTTAATCATTTATCGTAAGGACGCAAAAGGAAATCATCATATATTACTTGATATTTTTCAGGCACAATTACAAAGCAATTATGAAACTCAACAGCATGTCACTGAAGAAACAGATGATGATCTTTCCGTGACGTATATTATGCAAATCATGCTTTACCGCAAACATGGTTCAAATACGATTCAGGCATTGCAAGCCCCTTTTAAAAAGATGTATACATTGGGTGAATTCGTAGCAGGTAAAGCCTGCTCAGATAAAAAACGAGAAAATGCCTGTTACTTTGAAAGCACGATCGAAACAAAACCTGTCAGTGAAGGTGATAATACCGTTGAATTAAAACTGTCTATTCCTGAAAGGGCGTTTATTGCGGAAGAATATCCAATTGGTCATACTGATGATCCATTTGAAAAAAATAAATTTGAATCGGAAATTCAGAATAGGTTGTCGAAAAGAAATTATCCAAGACAAGGGTGGGCTAGTTTATGTGGACCTGCATCACTTTTTTACAGCTTACAAATGGACAGACCGGATATTTATGAGCAAGCAGCTCGTGAATTATGGGAATATGGCAGAACTAAAATAGGTGAATTAGAAATCAAACCGGGTGATGGTTGTCGTCATCCTAAAGGATCATTTCATTACACATATGAAAATCGAGAATATGAAAAGATTTCAGGTCTAGATTGGGTAACATTGGCAAGCCTAAGAGACTCAGAAAATATGATACTGAGTTATGATAAGGTTGATTATCAAACCTCTGGAATTACTGCATGGTGGTCACTGTCAGATTGGTTTGAAAAAGCAGGTTACGAAAAAGTATTCAGTAATGTTGGTTTATCACGTTGTAATTTAAATGACTTAGTAACTCTTAGTGATTATTGCCGTAATGGTTATCGTGTCGCTACTTTAATTTCAGCAGGAATGTTAAAAGGTTATGATGGTGAATCATCAGGAAAAAACCATTGGATTGTTTGGGAAGGTGCAGTTAAAAATTCTCAGGGAGAATATATAACAAATAACTCCGATCTTAGCCAACCTGTAAATCTAAAGCTGTTTTCATGGGGAAAAGTTGAGCCTCAAATAAAAAATAAAAAATCATTAGATTATGTTACAAATCATGTATTCGGAGGATTGGTTTTTAAACCACTAAAATAATATGAAAAAGATACTAATTATTTTTATTTTTTTTCTTTATGGTTGTGGAAACCCAACACCAAAAATTTTACCAAAATCAGAGTTTCTTCCTGATGCAGTAATAAACGAACCATATCAAGCATCATTCACCATAACTGGTGGTGCACTTGATGAGACTAGTGTTTTTGTAAGCATTCACCCTGTTGATTCAGGATTAAAATGGAGTCCAAAGAAGGATATTTTTCAATGGGAGGGAAAAGAAGAGATAACATATGATTACCATCATATTAATATAACTGGTCTTCCAAAGAAAACAGAGCTAATAAAAGTAAAAGTAGGAGGGTTTACTTTTGGTACAATGTATCCAGGGAAAGAATTTAATAAAACATTTACTATAAAAGTAAAAGATAAATAATTTTAGAAGAATGGCGATTTTTATCGTCATTCTTTATGCTTTTAAAATGAAAAAATTTATTTATAATTTAGAGGGTGAAAGTGAATAGTGTCAATGATAAAAGACAGCGACGATATAATTTTTTAGCTACATTATTTTTATATTTTATATCTTTCGTAAGCATATACTGTGGCTATGTGTGGGTGGCGTACGGAATCATATTCTTAGGTGGTTTTATAGGCCTTATTCCAGAGTGGGGTAACATAAAAAATATATTGAATAAATATTTCAAAAAGTTTTATCAGTTAATAATATTATCTATTTCCTATATTATCAGTATTAAATGTTTAAACTATAGCTTTGAAATTGAGAGTGATTATCTAATATACTCACCTTGGTTAATAAGTATAATTTTTCAAATTTCTTTATTTTTTTCTTTTCTTATTGTATGGGTTTTTATATCTTCTATTATTAGTGTGTTAATTTATTTTTTATCTCAATTTCTTCCTGGTAGCTGGATTGAAAAAATAAACAATTATCCATTTGTAAGGCTATCTAATAATTCAATTTCCATTCTTATAATTACACTTCCTTTGATTGTTCCACTCTATTATATATGTAATCCATTGCTTAATATAGCCCTTAGAATAGATGCTTATGCTACATCTGATTGTGGAGAAATAAAACCAAATACAGCGTATTTAAGGAGAAATGATAAAGAGTGTTATATTTTTTCGCCATGGTTTAGTCTTGAAAAACCAAAAATCATACTAAGCATCAAAGATAAGTGACAGTAAATTATCCATTATCTTATTTCCGTTTATTTAGCCTCAACATTTCAGAGGCTTTTTACTATTGTGTGATTAAACACCGTAGTAATCCTTCTTTATTATTATTTTTCATGCTGTTAAATATATCCCATTAAAAACAAATTAATATAAAAAAACACCATGAAAAAACAATTCGAATTACGCCAGCAAAAAGCCGATTTAACCCAGCAAATGCGCTCACTGCTCACCAAAGCCGAAGACGAAAAGCGCTCACTCAATACGGGTGAAGCCAAACAGTTCGACGAACTGCGCACTCAGTCTGATTCACTCAATGCCGAAATCGCCCGTTATGAGGCATTATCTGATGAAGAACGCAATCAGGCAGGTAAAACCCAGCCGACCAGTGAAAAGCTCAGTAATGACGAACTGCGCCACTATATTGTGACGGGCGAAACCCGCACCTTGTCTACTGGCGTACCCTCAGAGGGCGGCTATACCGTTATCCCGGAACTGAACAAACAGATCATGCAGCAACTAAGATGGAAGAAGTGGGTCATGCTCTCAATGATTAGATATTGTGATAAACTCCCTGCTTTTTATTATGGAGTGAGAGATGGCTAAAGTGGATGTGGTTTGTCGTTACTGTCATAAAACAGACGAGGTTAAAGGGCATGGAAAAGGACGTACTGGTCATCCCCGCTATCACTGCTATGCCTGCCGTAAAACCTTTCAACTGAACTATGCCTATCAAGCCTGTTATCCCGGCATGAAAGAGCAAATTATTGATATGGCAGTGAATAACTCCGGTGTTCGTGATACCGCTCGTGTACTGAAGATAGGGATTAACACCGTCATTCGCACGTTAAAAAACTCTCCCCGAAAAATGTGACCAACCTTCCTCTTGAGGGAAATGAAGTCCAGCTTATCTGTGAAGTTGATGGTGCGCTGGGAAAAGCTGCACTGTTTCTTGCGGGTGAAAGTCCCGTCGTAGAAGATTAGCCAGATCACTACGTAGCGAGTCTTGCATCTCCGGCGGTAACAAAGGAGATGAAGCGTAGACAGCGAAACATTCGAGCCGAAACCAATAGGTGAACGTGATAACTCCGAAATTCACTGATTGTGTTGTGCCGATGGTATCGTCGAACCAGCAGGCAATAGTTTCTGAATGGGCACACTGGCGATTTTTTTTTTTTTCCAGTCAGAAGCACACACCGGAGTCTCAGGCGTCGGCGAGTCTGTAGAGAACAGTGCGGAACCCAGGAGATCCTGACACCTCTCAAGGGAATGAGTATATCGGGCACAAGTGCCAAAACACAAGGCCTGAGAGATGGGTATCAGGAAGTCGGAGTCAGCCATAGTAGTAATGAAACGAGTAATGATCGCGGAGCGAAGGGCTGGCAGACAGATCGAACGTGAGAGGGAAACAATGACCGTACACAGCAACGACGGACAACCATGGTTAACAAAACTTGAGCGTATAGGCAAGAAATCAGCCTGTAACAAACAGCAAGTGTTCAATAATTTAGGGCATCTGCTGAACAGTGACATGCTGAAAGGACAATTCCTACGGCTTGACGGGAATAAAGCGGTAGGTATTGATCGCATGACAAAATCCGCATACGGTGAACATCTTGATGGGAATATTCACAATCTCATCCTGCGAATACGCAGAGGGACGTATCGCCCGAAAGCCGCCAGAATCACGCAGATCCCGAAAGAGGATGGTAGTCAACGGCCACTGGCAATTTCGTGCATAGAGGACAAACTGGTGCAACTTGCGGTCAGTGATATTCTCAGCCAAATTTATGAGCCGCTGTTTCTGCCGTGTTCATACGGGTTTCGGCCGGGATTAAATTGTCATGCGGCATTAAAGGCACTACAACAGCAAACATACCGTAACTGGAATGGGGCGGTTGTGGAAATTGACATCCGACAGTACTTTAACACGATACCTCATATTGAGTTGATGAATTTACTGCGGAAGAAGATATCAGATCGCCGTTTCCTCAGACTCATCAAGGTCTTAATAACGGCACCCGTTATCGAGGGTAAACAGATATCCGACAATGTGTGCGGATGTCCCCAAGGGTCAATCGTATCGTCAATACTTGCCAATATCTACCTGCACTATGTGATAGATGAATGGTT
>NZ_MKGQ01000209.1 GCF_001908105.1 Xenorhabdus eapokensis | reverse complement strand
AGCCTTTTGTTCCTTTATTTCTTTTGGTTTGGTCACTTAAAGTTATAAAGGACGGGCTATGTCATTTCAACTCTCCTCGAAAGTCGAGCATCGCGTTAGTTTATGACGATACCTTGATTAGCAATTATACTTATAAATAAGCTTTCATAATAACGATACACTCATTTTTCTCACTCCCGGTTGTTGCCCTGATGAAAAGGCGGTCATAAATTCTTCAACGCACACTAAG
>NZ_MKGQ01000208.1 GCF_001908105.1 Xenorhabdus eapokensis | reverse complement strand
TGATCAAAAGAGTTAAGTTTTTTTTAAATGCCGCTTCAGCAAATCAATGGAAAGGGATAGGAAATATGAAACTCTCATAATTATGAAAAGTTATTTAGTCTGTTCAAAAACGGCCGACACTTTGCTGCCTAGTTAGGGTTTAACCCCCAGACAATATTCCAGTGGTGGGAAAATCAGACTCGCTGGAATAACGAAACGGGGTGATGGTTATATACGAAAGCTGTTGGTTC
>NZ_MKGQ01000207.1 GCF_001908105.1 Xenorhabdus eapokensis | reverse complement strand
GAATTACGCCAGTATGTTGGCTCTGGCGTTTATCATTGTCTGGTTGCCCATGTGGGTTGAATGAATTATGACCTTAAAACATCAACAGACCCTAATAATCCAATCAATAAAATCCTTTCATTATCCAAACTAATTAACCTCATCATTTACTTTTATAAATAAGCTTTCATAATAACGATACACTCATTTTTCTCACTCCCGGTTGTTGCCCTGATGAAAAGGCGGTCATAAATTCTTCAACGCACACTAA
>NZ_MKGQ01000206.1 GCF_001908105.1 Xenorhabdus eapokensis | reverse complement strand
TCTTAGTGTGCGTTGAAGAATTTATGACCGCCTTTTCATCAGGGCAACAACCGGGAGTGAGAAAAATGAGTGTATCGTTATTATGAAAGCTTATTTAGGCTACCTCCTGCTGCATTCTCTGCTGCTTCTAATAATTCATCCTGGCTGTTTACATATTTCCTTTCAACATTAGGGCGTGTTGATGTTTTGTGAGGGATTATTAAACAGCATGATGATTTGGTATAATTACTTTCGCCAAAAAACAACCAGACCTCACCATCATGCCGC
>NZ_MKGQ01000205.1 GCF_001908105.1 Xenorhabdus eapokensis | reverse complement strand
ATGATAAAATCTTGCTGTGACATAGCCTTTTGTTCCTTTATTTCTCTATTTTTGACGACTTAAAGTTATAAAGGAGCGGCTATGTCATTTCAACTCACCATAAAAGTCGAGCATCGCGTTAAAAAAATAGCTTTATATATTTCATTATAAAGCTATTTTCAATATAGGAGATTAGATGCTGTCGTCATGAAATTTTCAGCCAAAGAACAAAGCAACGGATTTGCACAGCGGCAAGAAAAGACGCACTATTTTTTGCATAGCGAGTGGCTAT
>NZ_MKGQ01000204.1 GCF_001908105.1 Xenorhabdus eapokensis | reverse complement strand
GGTGATTTTGCGCTGCTCCGTTTCACCATAAAAAACCTGCAACACCGCTTCCTGCATCAGCAGCGAGGCCAAATCAATCTCCGCCTGTGGTTTAAACGGATTCGGGTTGCCCGTTCTGACCAGTGTCAGATTGAGGGTAAAGAGTTCGGATAATCCTTCCTGTAGAGAAAAATCGCCAACCGCAAAGGTGTCTTCCGGCACACCGGCGATGTGGCAGGTAAAACGTAATCCACTTTTCATTTTTTATTCCTTATCGGTTATGACATGCATGCCTTACATGGCCGGGCGTAA
>NZ_MKGQ01000203.1 GCF_001908105.1 Xenorhabdus eapokensis | reverse complement strand
AGAATCAGAACAAGGAGTTAATCCTAGCGGATCGATCCAACCCGTCGGATTTGATACGTAAGCATACGGATTTTTCCCACCCACTAATCCCAACGGATCCGGCATCAGGTACACACTCGCCACCGGCGAAAAATACCTGAACCGATTGTAGACCAGCCCGCTCTCGTCGTCCAACCACTGGCCTGCATATTTTAAGCCCGGATTGAATTCAGGATTCTCTCCCAACATGCCCAGCCGCAATCCATACAGGCTTTGCGGCGGCTGGCGCCAGACCCGGTGACCCGCTTCATC
>NZ_MKGQ01000202.1 GCF_001908105.1 Xenorhabdus eapokensis | reverse complement strand
CTGAGATGCCAGTTGGTTTAATGCCTCGGTGTCATATTTGATATCAATGGTAAAGATGCCCTGTGACATTGTATTCCCCATAAATCAGAATAATTAACTGGTCGGGTTGATATAACCCCGACAAATTTTGTACTGCGGTGATATAAAATGCTGAGAAAACGTTCAGAAAGTGATTAATCGTCCAATATCTGGTTTTGTTCCAGAGTGCTTTTTTCCACCTTGGCTTAATGCCTGACTGCTGAATAACTGAATTCCCGCTCTACCGGCAAGATCAACATACCTTGCTCGCCT
>NZ_MKGQ01000201.1 GCF_001908105.1 Xenorhabdus eapokensis | reverse complement strand
AGATAACAATTTGAATAATAGCTCAAAAACCCCTTTTTTTGACCAGGCATTGAAACGCTTAAAAAGGGTATTCCATTTTCCGAATTCCTCGGGTAAATCCCGCCACGGACATCCCGTTCTCATTCGATAAAGTATTCCTTCGAAAGTTAGGTAATGTTCTTCTTTGTAGTAAATGAATCCATGTTGTTGCATCAATACAGCTAAATGACTTTTCAAAATGGTAGGAGTATCAAAGAAACTCAGTCCCATTTTTGCGAATTTGGATTTTCCAGACACAAAAAAGCAAAAAGAAGGACTGA
>NZ_MKGQ01000200.1 GCF_001908105.1 Xenorhabdus eapokensis | reverse complement strand
CACGTTGGGTATTTTTGCCAATTTTCAACAAGGTAAAAGTCAACGCGACTGGCTTCAACAAGCCAATGTTATAGGATGTTAAAGTCGAGCATCGCGTTAGGTTATTCTAAATCCGAAGAGATGCATGACAAAGTGGTAGGTACGTTCATTGAACGTGAATACTCTATTTTATAACAGATCTAATCATTGGGAGCATGACCCTGCCTAGCAGCTGTCTCTTGATCACATCTATAGCTCAAGAGACTGTGCAAGCAAGTAACCCTCAAGGATGGTTTGTAATATGAACCATCCTTCCCATAGTCTTTCCCA
>NZ_MKGQ01000020.1:18364-70371 GCF_001908105.1 Xenorhabdus eapokensis | reverse complement strand
TAGCTTATTCCATTGGAGATCTGTTAACATAGTTCGCGGCATGATGGTGAGGTCTGGTTGTTTTTTGGCGAAAGTAATTATACCAAATCATCATGCTGTTTAATAATCCCTCACAAAACATCAACACGCCCTATAAATAAAGGGAGGTAACTATTCGAACCTTGGTGTAAATAATATGCAATTGGTCGAGAAAATATCCCGATTAGGTCAGTATTTAGAAAGCGGTCTATATGAAAGACAGCAAGTTATTCGCCTGTGCCTGCTGGCCGCCTTATGTGGAGAGAGCATTTTTCTTCTTGGACCGCCAGGAATAGCCAAAAGCCTTATCGCGCGTCGGCTCAAGTTTGCATTTCAAAACGCACGCGCTTTTGAATATCTGATGACCCGTTTTTCCACCCCAGAAGAGATCTTCGGCCCCCTTTCCATCCAGGCACTCAAAGATGAAGGGCGTTATCAGCGCCTTACCGAAGGTTATTTACCCGCAGCAGAAATCGTTTTCTTGGATGAAATTTGGAAAGCAGGCCCTGCTATTTTGAATACGTTACTTACCGCGATCAATGAAAAGAAATTCAGAAATGGCAGCCAAGAGGAACAGCTACCAATGCGTTTACTGGTTACAGCATCCAACGAACTCCCAGACAATGATAGCAGTCTGGAAGCGCTCTACGATCGCATGTTAATCCGACTCTGGCTAGACAAGATTCAGGAAAAGAAAAATTTTCGTGCCTTACTGACTGACCGAAACAACGAAAATAGCAATCCTGTGCCTGCCCATATTCAAATCACCGATGACGAATTTCATCAATGGCAAGACAAGATTAACCATGTATTCCTGCCAGATCATATCTTCGAACTGATTTATCAATTACGCCAACAAATAAATGCCACAGAGAGTACGGCTGATGTCTCAGATCGCCGTTGGAAAAAATCTATTCGTTTACTACAAGCCAGCGCCTTTTTCAGTGGCAGAAGTGAGATATCTCCGTTAGATGTGGTGCTATTAAAAGATTGCCTATGGCATAACTTGAACACCTTAAAACTGTTATCTCAATTCTTACATGCTTTATTAACAGAGCAGGCTTATCTGCAACGTTTCCTTATGCAAAAAATGGAGAAGTTATACCAGCAATGGGTACAGTCCAACCAAGACGAAAATGACCATCATCCCCTGCAATTAGTCTCCAAATCCTCTCTGTTTGGCCGCAAGCCCCTTTATTCATTGCCCGAAGATATTGCAGATGAAAAACTGACTCTGTTTTTACATCCTTCATTACATATGCATGATATTGAAGTCAATTTCATCGAAATAGATAAAAAATCCCTGGAAAATACCCTAAAAAATAATACTGGAGAACTCCCTGCCTGCTTAAATGGCATAGGTTTCCCGCAGACCATCACAGCAGAAATCAACGAAAAAAATCAGCTTACCATACTGGATATTAGCCGTAATAGCGCTGTTCTCTGCCTATCTTCCCCCTCAAAAAGCACGAATACAGAGTGGCGTGAAAAGCTGGCATCTATCAGCGATGAAATTCAACAACAACGCTATCTGTTTAAGCAGCATCAACCCTGTTTATTTACCGAAGCACATTGGCTTGCCAGCATTGAACAGAGTTTCCTGCAATTAACCGAAAAACAGAAACAATTGAAATCAAAAATGGGATAGCAACATGTTAACACTAGCCACACTCGATCTCTTACTTTCTATCAACGAAAGCGAGCTGATCGAAGAGATCATTTTGGCACTGTTAGGTACTCCTCAGTTAGTTGTTTTCTTTGGGAAGTTTCCAAGGCTTAAAAACGCATTACTAAAAGATCTCCCTTCATGGCAACAAATATTACAGCAGAAAATAAAACAGACGCTTATTCCTGCTTCATTGGCCGAAGAGTTTCAGTTATACCAACACATACAATCAATTGACACGGCCGATTTCTATCAACAGTTACCTAATATCGTAGAGAAACTTCAACAACTCGAATCTCCCTTTGCCAAAGAAGCCGATACACTACTCAAAGTATTCTCTGAATCCACCTCTTCAGAACAAATATTGTTTATCCAACGCTGGCGGCGCAGCTTGATCCTGCAAACGACGGCATTTAATAAGACACTATTAGAACAAGAAAAAGAGCAACTACTTGCAGAGATCCAAAAACGATTGACCCTAAGTGGTAACCTTGATCCCATATTTGATCACAATGATCACGCGGCAGGTAGATTATGGGATATGAGTAAAGGACAACTTCACCTGACTACGCAAAATATACGACTATTGACTCTCTATGCTGACTTTCTCAAACAGCAACCTGAGCTGGAAAAACTGGCACAATTACTTGGCCGCAGTCGGGCAGCGCAATCAATTCCTAAAGAAAATCCAATCCTGAAACCATTCACCCGATTCGAAAGAATACCAGATACTATACCTGAGCAAATTAGTGGGATTAGACAAAGTGATGACATCTTAAGGTTATTACCCACTGAGCTAGCTATGCTGGGTATTGAAGAGTTGCAATACGAATTTTATCGGCGGCTGGTGGAGAAAAAATTACTGTCCTATCACTTACAAGGAGACGACTGGCAAACAAAAACCACACTCAAACCCATCACACATCACCACAATAAAAAACAGCCTCAGGGGCCATTTATTATTTGTGTTGATACTTCAGGATCAATGGGGGGGTTTAATGAGCAGTGTGCCAAAGCATTCTGTCTGGCTTTGATGCGTATCGCACTAGCGGATAATCGTCACTGTCATATCATGTTGTTTTCGACCCAACTCGTTCATTATGACTTAACATCGCCGGATGGGCTAACTCAAGCAATGCATTTTCTGGGGCAAACATTTAGGGGAGGAACCGATCTGGCATCTTGTTTAGATGCAACCGTTAAAAAAATGAAAGAAAACACTTGGGAAGATGCTGATGCTGTTGTTATTTCAGATTTCATTGCCCAACGCTTGCCAGGCTCCCTAATCCATCAGATAAAAAATCTGCAACAGCATCAACAACACCGCTTCCATGCGATCTCCCTTTCCCACTATGGAAAACCCGGTATTATGCAAATATTCAACCATATCTGGCATTTTGATACCGGGCTTACAAGCCGTTTACGAAGAAGGTGGCGAAATTAAAACTTAGAGTACACCTTCAACTGATTCAATAATTTCAGGTGACCAAACACCGCACTGAACCTGACCGATATGTGCCATTTGTAGCAACAACATCACCAAACGGGATTGACCGATACCACCACCGATAGATTGTGGCATATCACCTTTGATCAACGCCTGGTGCCAATCATATTGCAGGCGATCTTCGTCACCAGTTAGTGCAAGCTGACGTTTCAGAGCCTCTGCATCAACACGGATACCCATTGACGAAATTTCAAAAGCATCCTGTAAAACTGGGTTCCAGACAATAATGTCACCGTTCAGGCCAGAGAAACCATCACAGTTTTGTGTAGTCCAATCGTCATAATCCGGCGCGCGTACATCATGAGCCTGATCATCAGACAGCTTACCACCAATGCCCATCAGGAAAATTGCACCAAACTCTTTAGCAGCCTCACGCTCACGACCTTTAGCATCCAGATCAGGGTAACGTTTCAGCAGCTCTTCACTGTGGATAAAGTGAATTTGATCTGGCAGGAACGGTGCCAGACCAAATTCCTTACTTACCGCTTGTTGTGTTTCTTTTATTGCTTCGTAGATTTTACCTACTGTCTGTTTTAAATAGTCGAGTGAACGCTGACCTTCACCCATCACTTTCTCCCAATCCCACTGATCAACAAAGACAGAGTGGATAGGTGTCAAGCGATCTTCATCAGGACGCAGAGCTTTCATGTGAGTATACAACCCTTGTTCAGCCTGAAAACCAAAGCGACCTAATGTTTTACGTTTCCATTTCGCCAGAGAATGAACCACTTCAAAGGTGGCGTCCGGTAAAGTTTTCACTTTCACCTGAACCGCTTTTTCATGGCCAGATAAATTGTCCTGAGTACCATCACCAAGACGACTTAAGATCGGTCCTTGAACTTCGATCAAACCAAGTTGTTTCTCTAACAGACGGGAAAAGTATGATTTCACAAAACTAATCTGCTGTTGTTTCTCAATAAAGGATGTTTTCATGATGCAGCTCTCAAAATTTTTAGTGGCCCTGTGTCCTGTTGGTATAGATTAAGCAACAAAATGAGGTACAAATTCAATATCTGATAATAAAAATATTGCATAATGTTTATAAATGATAATTTATACACTATAAAAATGAATATTATTCAAAAACAGGGGTTAAAAATGGCAGAAATTTATCAGATCGATAATTTAGACCGTGACATACTTCACGCTTTAATGGAGAACGCACGTACACCTTACGCTGAATTAGCCAAAAAATTTGCAGTCAGCCCAGGGACGATTCATGTCCGCGTGGAAAAAATGAAGCAATCAGGGATCATTACGGGGACTCGGGTGGATATCAGTGCCAAGCAACTGGGGTTCGATGTATGCTGCTTTATCGGCATCATCTTGAAAAGCGCCAAAGACTATCCGGCAGCATTGAAGAAACTCGATATGCTTGATGAAGTCGTTGAAGTTTATTACACCACTGGGCACTACAGCATTTTCATTAAAGTCATGTGCCGATCCATAGAAACCCTTCAGGACGTACTTATCAACAAGATCCAGACTATCGACGAAATCCAGTCAACAGAAACGTTGATCTCCCTGCAAAACCCGATAATGAGGACAATAAAACCTTAAAACAAAAAACCCGTTAACCACATTATCCACAGGTAGATCCCAATAGATTCACTGCGTACAATAGTTGTTCTTTAATTTAGCAAGGATCATGATGAGCACAATAACCTTAATCAGTGGCAGCACAATGGGTAGCGCCGAATATGTCGCAGAACATATAGCTGAGATCTTAGAAAATAACGGCTTTTCAACAGAGATGCTTCATGGCCCCTCATTGGAAGATCTTCCACTTGAAGGATTATGGCTTGTGGTTACTTCAACGCATGGCGCTGGGGACTTACCTGATAATCTCCAATCTCTGGCAGATGAGATCACACAACAGCAACCGGATCTCAGCAATATCACATTTGGTGCAGTCGGTATCGGCAGCTCCGAATATGACACATTCTGTGGCGCGATAAGATCACTGGAACGCTTATTAGAAGATCACGGAGCAAAACGGATCGGCGATCGATTGGAAATTGACATTCTGCAACATGAAATTCCTGAAGATCCAGCCGAAGAATGGGTTAAAGAGTGGGCAAAGTTACTCTGATCCGATTAAAAATATAACGATCAACTGTGGATAACTTATCTGAAAAGCAGGGGTTAACCCGTAGTTATCCATTTAACAACTCAGTTCAAATTGAATGGCTGTGAATAACTAGGCTTTTAGATCCCAGCTTATACTGAGTTGGATCACGGATCATTCACAGCAAATGATCCTTTACAGCATCATGATCTTTATATGGAAAATCCACTTATCCACAGATGATCGCGATCCTAATAAAAGATCCAATAAAGAGATCTTTAAATAAAAAGATCTTATTTTAAAGAATGATGATCTCTTGCCTCTTGGTCTGAGGTCCAAACTTGAGTAGAATTCTCTCCCCAATGCATATGAAGCATTCTCACTATTGAAGGTTCGCACATGTTTTATCCAGAGCACTTTGACGTCATCATTATCGGTGGGGGTCATGCCGGTACTGAAGCGGCGATGGCCTCCGCACGTATGGGGCGTCAAACCTTACTACTGACTCACAATATTGATACTTTGGGCCAGATGTCATGTAATCCAGCCATTGGTGGGATCGGTAAAGGGCATCTGGTAAAAGAGATCGATGCACTTGGCGGCCTAATGGCGAAAGCTACGGATCAAGCCGGTATTCAGTTTAGAACACTCAATGCCAGCAAAGGTCCGGCTGTTCGGGCAACACGAGCACAAGCGGATCGAGTACTTTACCGACAAGCTGTAAGAACAGCGCTGGAAAATCAACCTAACTTAATGATCTTCCAGCAACCCGTTGAAGATCTCATTGTTGAAAACGACACGGTTACCGGTGTTGTTACTCGTATGGGTTTGAAATTCAAGGCTAAATCTGTAGTTCTGACCGTAGGAACTTTCCTTGATGGAAAAATTCACATCGGATTGGAAAATTACAGTGGAGGACGAGCGGGGGATCCGCCTGCGATCTCATTGTCTCACCGTTTGCGTGAACTGCCTTTGCGCGTAGCTCGCCTGAAAACAGGGACACCACCTCGCATTGATGCACGAACCATTGATTTTAGCCAGCTTGAACAACAACTTGGCGATAATCCGACACCTGTATTTTCATTCATGGGTAATGTCGATCAACATCCACGGCAGATCCCGTGCTATATCACACATACCAATGAAAAAACCCATGAAGTGATCCGCAATAACTTGGATCGCAGTCCAATGTACGCAGGGATCATCGAAGGGATCGGTCCTCGTTACTGTCCTTCCATCGAAGACAAAGTCATGCGTTTTGCGGATCGTAACGCTCACCAGATCTTCCTGGAACCAGAAGGGCTGACCAGTAACGAAATCTATCCAAACGGCATTTCGACCAGTCTGCCATTTGACGTTCAGATGCAAATTGTTCATTCCATGAAAGGTATGGAGAATGCCCGCATCATTCGCCCTGGTTACGCGATCGAATATGACTTCTTTGATCCACGTGATTTAAAACAAACACTGGAAAGTAAATTTATTCACGGTTTATTCTTTGCTGGTCAGATCAACGGCACCACAGGATATGAAGAAGCGGCTGCACAAGGATTACTGGCTGGTCTCAATGCTGCACGCTATGCCAATGGTGAAGAAGGTTGGTTCCCACGCCGTGATCAGGCTTATATTGGCGTATTGGTCGATGATCTGTGCACACTCGGCACGAAAGAGCCTTACCGCATGTTCACCTCCCGCGCTGAATATCGTTTGATGCTGCGTGAAGACAATGCGGATCTTCGACTGACTGAACAAGGCCGCAAACTTGGCTTGGTTGATGATCTCCGTTGGGAACATTACTGCCGCAAATTTGAAATGATCGAACAGGAACGCCAGCGCTTGCGCAATATCTGGGTTCATCCTCACTCTGATAACTTAGAGGATATCAACCAGATGTTGAAAACACCGCTATCAAAAGAAGCCAATGGTGAAGATTTGCTGCGCCGCCCTGAGATGAATTATGAATTGCTAACGTCATTACCCCGTTTCTCTCCTGGACTGACTGAGCCTCAAGCGGCGGATCAGGTTGAAATTCAAGTGAAATATGAAGGCTACATCGCCCGTCAGCAAGAAGAGATCGAAAAACAGTTACGTCATGAAAATACCGCACTGCCTGTTGATTTGGATTATCAACAAGTGAGTGGGCTTTCCAATGAAGTTATTGCAAAACTAAATGACCATAAACCCAGTTCAATTGGCCAGGCTTCACGGATTTCAGGCATCACTCCGGCAGCAATTTCTATTTTGCTGGTATGGCTGAAAAAACAAGGTCTATTGCGTCGTAGCGCCTAAGGGGACGAATTTTGCTTAACAAATTGGAATCACTACTGGCGAAAACTGAACTTCAGTTAACACTGGAACAAAAACAACAGCTTATTGCCTATGTTGACATGCTGAATAAATGGAACAAGGCTTACAACCTGACATCTGTCCGTGATCCGGAACAGATGCTGGTTCGGCATATTATGGATAGCATCGTTGTTAATCCATTCCTGCATGGAACGCGTTTTATTGATGTGGGAACAGGGCCTGGCTTGCCAGGCATCCCACTGGCAATTGTACGCCCAGATTCTCATTTCACTTTATTGGATAGTTTGGGAAAACGGGTTTGCTTTTTGCGTCAGGTTCAACATGAACTAGGCTTGAACAATATTGAACCGGTACAAAGTCGGGTTGAAGAATTTATTCCTGAGCCTCCCTTTGATGGCGTGATTAGCCGTGCGTTTGCTTCGTTGCAAGACATGTTGTCATGGTGCAGTCATCTTCCTAAACCACTTGAAGGGCGTTTTTATGCCTTGAAAGGCGTATTGCCAGCAGAAGAATTATCTCAATTGCCAACAGGGGTGGTGCTCGACACCGTCATTCCTCTCCAGGTTGCAGAGTTAGACGAACAGCGTCATCTGGTAATACTTAAGTCAAACTAACTTTGCTATTTGTCAAAAAAAATCTAAATAATGAGTAACGTCAACTACATTTAAAATGTAACGGGCGTTACTCATTATTCTCTGCTATGGATTCAACTTTATTTACTGATTATTTACAGAAAACCAACAATATTTTTATATTGATAGCGTTTCTCTTTTTAAAGATTGCCATCGATTTTCTTTATAAATAAATTTTAGAGAAAGTGAGTAAAATAATCATTTAACCTTTTTTATCGATATACCAGATAAAACTTCATAGGTGTAATATTAATAGATTGATTTCTGTTGAAAAAAATAAAAGATTTTTATCACATAATTAATGATAAATATAATTAATGGGTTTTGTTTAATGTGATGTATATCACGTTTAATTTAAAGGCAATACCATTAGTCATTGCAGAATATTAAATGGTATTTGTGAGCGATCTAGCACCAAAGTTAGAAATTTAAATAATTATTCACTTTTTCGCTACTTATGGATTGAATTCATTTTAGCTGCCCGTATAATTTGCACGTTTTTGTCACTTGACACTCTTAAGCAAAGCCAGTTTTATACAACATTCAGCAGAGCCTGATATGTGATGGTGTACTACAGGGAGAAAACAAAAGTCATGTCTGTATCCCTTTACAGCGGTAGAATGGCACTGAAACTGTTATTTTTGCAGTTAATGACTTTTGTTATTCTCAGTGTAGCTTTTTGTACCAAAAGTATAGAGTGGGGCGCTTCTGCTTTTGCTGGTGGGCTAGCATGTTGGTTACCAAATACCATTTTTATGTTGCTTAGCCGCTTCCAAAAGGTAAAAGAAGAAGGGGTTCCAGTACGGATTGCATGGTTTTTCGCGATTAGCGAAGGGGTGAAGGTTATCATTACGATAACCGTGCTGATAGTCGCTTTAGGAGTGTTCAAGGCGGCATTTGCACCACTTGGTGTGGCCTATTTAGCGGTGCTGATTGTGCAGATCATCGCACCTGCCGTAATGAACGGTTAGCGTTTTTAACAACAAAAGGGTAAAAAGCATCATGTCTGCATCAGGAGAAGTTTCAACTTCGGAGTACATAAGTCATCACCTGAAGCATCTTCAGTTGGACTTACGTACCTTTGAGTTGGTCAATCCCCACGCTAGTGGTTATGAGGCGACGTTCTGGACATTGAATATCGACTCGCTTTTTTTCTCCATCGTATTAGGGATGTTGTTTCTATTTGTATTCAGAAGAGTCGCGGTTCGCGCTACTGAGGGTGTTCCGAGCAAATTTCAGACTGCAATAGAAATGGTAATCGGCTTCGTTGATAACACTGTGCGTGATATGTATCACGGCAAGAGCAAAGTGATAGCTCCTCTGGCTTTGACTGTGTTCGTCTGGGTGTTACTCATGAACGCATTGGACTTGCTGCCAATCGATTTGATTCCTTTAATCGGTGAACACTTCTTCGGCTTGCCTGCGCTGCGTATTGTTCCAACCGCAGATGTCAGTGTCACTTTGTCGATGGCTCTCGGTGTCTTTGTTCTCATTCTGTTCTACAGCATTAAGATAAAAGGAATTCGTGGTTTTGCGAAGGAGCTGACATTGCAGCCTTTCAATCATCCACTCTTTATTCCAATTAACTTAATCTTGGAAGGGGTCAGTTTGCTGTCTAAACCTATATCACTCGGTCTGCGACTGTTTGGTAATATGTATGCGGGCGAATTGATCTTTATTCTTATTGCGGCTCTTCTACCGTGGGGAGCACAGTGGTTACTCAGCTTGCCTTGGGCGATTTTCCACATACTGATTATTACGTTACAAGCCTTTATTTTCATGGTTCTGACGATTGTTTATCTGTCGATGGCATCTGAAGAGCATTAATTTTTATCAATCAATAATTGTGTTTTAACTTGAAACAAACTGGAGACTGTCATGGATATAAACATGGATCTGCTGTACATAGCTGCCGCTATTCTGATGGGTTTGGCGGCTATTGGTGCTGCGATCGGTATCGGCATCCTCGGGGGTAAATTCCTGGAAGGCGCTGCTCGCCAACCTGATCTGATTCCTCTGCTGCGTACGCAGTTCTTTATCGTCATGGGTCTGGTTGACGCCATCCCGATGATTGCTGTGGGCTTGGGCTTGTTTATGATGTTCGCTGTTGGCGGTTAATAAAATAGCAGAACTTAAAATTACGCCAATTCATTAATTGAAATAGAGGTATTGTGTCGTGAATATTAACGCAACAATCCTCGGCCAGGCCTTAGCGTTTGTCCTGTTTGTTTTGTTCTGCATGAAGTACGTATGGCCACCAATTATGGCGGCCATTGAAAAACGTCAGAAAGAGATTGCTGACGGTTTGGCTTCAGCAGAGCGTGCCAAAAAGAACCTGGACTTAGCGCAAGCCAATGCGACCGACCAACTGAAAAAAGCGAAAGCTGATGCACAAGTTATCATTGAGCAGGCTAATAAACAAAAAGCCCAAATTATTGATGATGCTAAAGCAGAAGCAGAGCTGGAACGTAACAGAATTGTAGCGCAAGCTCATGCTGAAATTGAAGCTGAACGCAAGCGCGCTCGTGAAGAGTTACGTAAACAGGTTGCGATGCTGGCGATCGCAGGTGCCGAGAAAATCATCGAACGTTCCGTGGATGAAGCTGCTAACAGCGACATCGTTGATAAACTGGTCGCTGAACTGTAAGGAGGGAGGGGCATGTCTGAATTCGCTACGGTAGCTCGCCCCTACGCCAAAGCAGCTTTTGACTTTGCTGTAGAACACCAGTCGCTTGAACACTGGCAGAATATGCTGGCGTTCATTGCTGAGGTTACTCGCAATGAGCAGGTTGATGAGCTGCTTTCCGGTTCATTAGCACCGGAAACGTTAGCCAAAACCTTTATCACCCTTTGTGGTGAGCAGGTTGATGAGCATGCTCAGAACTTTATTCGTGTAATGGCAGAAAATGGTCGCTTACTGGTACTGCCAGAAGTCTTCCAGCAATTTATCCAATTGCGTGCGTCACTTGAATCGACTATCAATGTTGAAGTGGCTTCTGCGTCCGAACTGAATGAGCAGCAGCAGGCTAAAATTTCTGCGGCGATGGAAAAACGTCTGTCACGCAAAGTGAAGCTGAATTGCAAAATTGACAAGTCTGTTATTGCCGGTGTCATTATCCGTGCAGGTGACATGGTAATAGATGGCAGTATTCGTGGCCGTCTGGATCGTTTAACAGACGTCTTGCAGTCTTAAGGGGACTGGAGCATATGCAACTGAATTCCACCGAAATCAGCGAACTGATCAAACAGCGTATTGCTCAGTTCAATGTCGTGAGCGAAGCTCACAATGAAGGTACGATTGTTTCCGTTAACGACGGGATTATTCGTATCCACGGTTTAGCCGATGTCATGCAGGGTGAAATGCTTTCTCTGCCTGGCAACCGTTACGCAATTGCACTGAACCTGGAGCGCGACTCTGTAGGTGCGGTTGTGATGGGGCCGTATGCTGACTTGGCCGAAGGCATGAAAGTCAAATGTACTGGCCGTATTTTGGAAGTGCCTGTTGGTCGTGGCCTGCTGGGTCGTGTTGTTAACACACTGGGTGAGCCAATTGATGGCAAAGGCGCTATTGAGAATGATGGTTTCTCACCGGTAGAAGTTATCGCACCAGGTGTTATCGATCGTCAATCCGTTGACCAGCCTGTCCAGACAGGTTACAAATCCGTTGATGCCATGATCCCAATTGGCCGTGGTCAGCGTGAGCTGGTCATCGGTGACCGTCAGACCGGTAAAACTGCTCTGGCTATTGATGCGATCATCAACCAGCGTAATTCTGGTATTAAATGTGTCTATGTTGCGATTGGTCAGAAAGCGTCTACCATTGCTAACGTAGTTCGTAAGCTGGAAGAACACGACGCACTGGAAAACACTATCGTTGTTGTGGCATCCGCTTCTGAATCTGCGGCTCTGCAATATCTGGCACCCTACTCTGGTTGTGCGATGGGTGAATACTTCCGTGATCGTGGTGAAGATGCACTGATTGTTTACGATGACTTGTCTAAACAGGCTGTCGCATACCGTCAGATTTCCCTGTTGCTGCGTCGTCCACCTGGACGTGAAGCATACCCTGGTGACGTTTTCTACCTGCACTCCCGTTTGCTGGAGCGTGCAGCGCGTGTTAACGCTGAATACGTTGAAAAATTCACTAATGGTGAAGTGAAAGGTAAAACAGGTTCTCTGACTGCACTGCCAATCATTGAAACTCAGGCGGGTGACGTTTCTGCGTTCGTACCAACAAACGTTATCTCCATCACTGATGGTCAGATCTTCCTTGAATCGTCTCTGTTCAACTCAGGTATCCGTCCAGCGGTTAACCCAGGGATTTCCGTATCCCGTGTCGGTGGTGCTGCTCAGACTAAGATCATCAAGAAACTGTCTGGTGGTATTCGTACCGCTCTGGCTCAGTACCGCGAACTGGCTGCATTCTCCCAGTTTGCTTCTGATCTGGATGATGCAACGCGTAAGCAGTTGGATCATGGTCAGAAAGTCACTGAGTTGCTGAAACAGAAACAGTATCAGCCGATGTCTATTGCACAGCAGGCTCTGTCTCTGTTTGCTGCTGAGCGTGGTTATTTGGAAGATATCGAAATCGCAAAAGTGGTCAGTTTCGAAGCTGCACTGTTGGCGTATGCTAACCGTGAACATGCTGATCTTCTGAAAGAGATTGACCAGTCTGGTGATTACAATGGAGAGATCGAAGCGAAGCTGAAAGCTCTGTTGGAATCCTTCAAGGCGACTCAGTCCTGGTAACACTATTCGGCCCTGTTTGATTCTATTTAATGAAAAAACATGGGCCGTCTGGTTGAATTCGGAGAAGCAGAAATGGCCGGCGCAAAAGAGATACGTACCAAAATCGCCAGTGTGCAGAACACGCAAAAAATCACTAAAGCGATGGAGATGGTCGCCGCGTCCAAAATGCGTAAAACGCAGGATCGCATGGCGGCCAGCCGTCCTTATGCAGAAACCATTCGCAATGTGATTGGACACCTTGCGTTAGGTAATCTGGAATACAAACATCCATACCTTGAAGAGCGCGAAGTCAAGCGTGTTGGGTACGTGGTTGTTTCGACTGATCGTGGTTTATGTGGCGGTTTGAACATTAACGTGTTCAAAAAATTGCTGATAGAAATGAAAGACTGGTCTGATAAAAACGTCCAAGTTGATTTGGCGCTTATTGGATCAAAAGCGGTTTCCTTCTTTTCTTCTGTTGGTGGCAACATCGTTGCTCAAGTAACAGGGATGGGAGATAACCCGTCATTATCCGAACTGATCGGGCCAGTCCACGTCATGATGCAAGCATATGACGAAGGACGTCTGGATAAACTGTATATAGTGACAAACAAGTTCATGAATACAATGTCTCAGGTTCCGACGATCACTCAGTTATTGCCTCTGCCAGCCGGAGACGATGAAACACTGAAGAAGAAGTCTTGGGACTATTTGTATGAACCTGATCCTAAGGCGCTGTTGGATACCCTGCTGCGCCGCTATATAGAAGCGCAAGTTTATCAAGGCGTCGTTGAAAACCTGGCTAGTGAACAGGCCGCACGAATGGTAGCGATGAAAGCCGCGACCGATAACGGTGGCAACCTGATCAAAGAGTTGCAGTTGGTTTACAACAAGGCTCGTCAGGCCAGCATCACTCAGGAACTCACCGAAATCGTTTCGGGTGCTTCTGCGGTTTAACAGCTAGGTTTACGAATTACGTAGAGGATTCAAGATGGCTACTGGAAAGATTATCCAGGTAATCGGCGCCGTGGTGGACGTCGAATTCCCTCAGGACAGCGTACCAAAAGTATACGATGCCCTTGAGGTTAAAAACGGTGAAGAAAAACTGGTGCTGGAAGTTCAGCAACAGTTAGGTGGTGGTATCGTTCGTTGTATCGCAATGGGTACTTCCGATGGCCTGCGCCGTAATTTGGACGTGACTGATTTAGGACACCCAATCGAAGTACCAGTGGGTAAAGCAACACTGGGCCGTATCATGAACGTATTGGGCGATCCAATTGACATGAAAGGTGAGATCGGCGAAGAAGAGCGCTGGTCAATTCACCGTACAGCACCAAGCTATGAAGAGTTATCTAACTCTCAGGAACTGCTGGAAACCGGTATCAAGGTGATGGACTTGATCTGCCCATTCGCTAAGGGTGGTAAAGTTGGTCTGTTTGGTGGTGCGGGTGTAGGTAAAACCGTTAACATGATGGAGCTGATTCGTAACATTGCGATCGAGCACTCAGGTTACTCTGTATTTGCCGGTGTTGGTGAGCGTACCCGTGAAGGTAACGACTTCTATCATGAAATGACCGATTCAAACGTACTAGACAAAGTTTCTCTGGTATACGGTCAGATGAATGAGCCACCAGGAAACCGTCTGCGTGTTGCATTGACCGGTTTGACAATGGCGGAAAAATTCCGTGATGAAGGCCGTGACGTTCTGTTGTTCGTTGATAACATTTACCGTTATACCCTGGCAGGGACAGAAGTATCTGCACTGTTGGGTCGTATGCCATCTGCGGTAGGTTATCAGCCAACGTTGGCGGAAGAGATGGGTGCCCTGCAAGAGCGTATCACCTCAACCAGAACAGGTTCCATCACTTCCGTACAGGCGGTTTACGTTCCTGCGGATGACTTGACTGACCCATCACCTGCGACAACTTTTGCTCACTTGGATGCAACCGTCGTATTGAGCCGCCAGATTGCATCTCTGGGTATTTACCCAGCGGTTGACCCTCTGGATTCAACCAGCCGTCAGCTTGACCCACTGGTTGTTGGTCAGGAGCATTATGACGTGGCTCGTGGTGTTCAGTCTATCCTGCAACGTTATCAGGAACTGAAAGACATCATTGCCATTCTGGGTATGGACGAACTGTCTGAAGACGACAAGCTGGTTGTGGCACGTGCCCGTAAGATCCAGCGCTTCCTGTCTCAGCCATTCTTCGTTGCAGAAGTCTTCACCGGCTCACCAGGTAAATTCGTTTCTCTGAAAGACACTATCCGTGGCTTCAAAGGCATCCTGAACGGTGATTATGACCACCTGCCAGAGCAGGCGTTCTACATGGTTGGTACCATCGAAGAAGCTGTGGAAAAAGCGAAAACGCTTTAATACGGCTGACGGGAGGTTGATATGGCTGCAATGACGTTCTCCCTGAACGTAGTCAGTGCTGAAAAACAGATGTTTGAAGGGCTGGTACAGAAAATTCAGGTGACAGGTAGTGAAGGTGAGCTGGGGATCTATCCTCAACACACACCACTGCTTACTGCCATAAAACCGGGCATGATACGTATTGTTAAGCAGTTTGGTGAAGAAGAATTTATCTACCTGTCAGGTGGTATTCTTGAAGTTCAGCCAAACGGCGTTATCGTACTGGCCGATACAGCGATCCGTGGTAAGGATTTGGACGAAGCTAAAGTGCTTGAAGCCAAGCGCAAGGCAGAAGAACACATCCGTAATTCTCACGGCGATGTTGATTATGCTCAGGCATCTGCTGAATTGTCGAAAGCGATCGCGAAACTTCGCGTTATCGAGCTGACAAAAAAAATGATGTAATGTACCAAAGGGTATAGGCAGTTAGATAAAAAGCCAGTTGGTGAAAACTAACTGGCTTTTTTGCATTGCGAAATATGTGGCAATTTATTTCGCAAACAGGTTTACTTTCATACTTAAAAATTGGGATTGTCAGGTTTCTTATGTCTGTGATTGCAAATAATGACAACGTAAATAGTGTCGGTACAAAAAGTGTCGTGATCCTTGCCGCTGGCAAGGGAACTCGCATGTATTCCGCGCTTCCTAAAGTTCTGCACTTGCTAGCCGGTAAGCCGATGGTTCAGCATGTTATTGATACCGCAATGGAGTTAGGTGCCCAAAATATTCACTTGGTTTATGGGCATGGTGGTGATTTGATGAAACAAGCACTTCCCAACCAGGATCTCAATTGGGTACTGCAAGCTGAACAGCTTGGCACGGGTCATGCCATGCAGCAAGCGGCTCCGCATTTTTCGGATAATGAAGATATTCTGATCCTTTACGGTGATGTGCCCTTGATTGGCAAAGATACTTTGGCGCGTTTGATTGAAGCCAAGCCAGAGGGTGGAATTGGTTTATTAACAGCAATTCTGGATAATCCAACAGGTTATGGTCGTATCATTCGTGAAGATGGTGAAGTGACGGGCATTATCGAACAGAAAGATGCAACGGAAGCACAGCGCAAAATTAACGAGATTAATACCGGTATTTTGGTCGCAAATGGCGGTGATTTGAAACGTTGGTTATCCCGGTTGGAAAACAATAACGCACAGGGAGAATATTACCTGACGGATGTTATTGCGCTTGCACACAAAGAAGGCCGTCAAATCAAGGCCGTACACCCAAGCCGTTTAAGTGAGATGGAAGGGGTCAACAATCGCCTGCAACTTTCTGCCTTAGAGCGTATTTACCAATCTGAACAAGCAGAAAAATTACTGCTGGCGGGCGTCATGTTGTTAGATCCTGCTCGTTTTGATCTGCGCGGAACATTAGAACATGGTCGAGATGTGGTGATTGATACCAATGTGATTATTAAAGGTCATGTCACACTGGGAAATAATGTTCAGATTGGCTCTGGTTGTATCCTGAAAAATTGTGTTATTGGTGATGGGGCAGTCATTGACCCCTACACTATCATTGAAGATTCTGAAATTGCGGCTGAATGCACTATTGGGCCTTTTGCCCGTTTACGCCCTGGCTCCAAATTGGCGGAAAAAGCTCACGTTGGCAATTTCGTTGAAATGAAAAAATCCTCGCTTGGCAAAGGTTCCAAGGCTGGTCACCTGACTTATCTTGGTGATTCTGAAATTGGCAATAATGTAAATATTGGTGCGGGAACCATTACTTGTAACTATGATGGCGCCAATAAATTTAAGACCATCATTGGTGATGATGTTTTTGTTGGTTCTGACACCCAACTTGTTGCGCCAGTTATGGTAGCGAAAGGCGCGACGATTGGTGCCGGAACCACAGTAACAAAAGACATTGCTGAGAACGAATTGGTTATCAGTCGCGTAAAGCAAACTCATATTAAAAACTGGCAGCGTCCAGTGAAGAAAAAATAATTAAGATATATCCATAATAAAAATCCCCATCTCTACAAAGCTCGGGGACGGCAAAGTCGAAACGCGATTTGCCGTAGGACAATCAGGTTGTGCGACATAAAAAGGGCGTTGTTTAGCCCTGTTTTTGGGAATAAAACAAAATGTGTGGAATTGTTGGTGCAGTAGCACAACGGGATATTGCAGAAATACTGATCGAAGGTCTTCGTCGCCTGGAATATCGTGGTTATGACTCTGCGGGTATAGCTGTCGTTGACAGTGAAAACCGTATGACCCGCCTGCGTGAAGTGGGTAAAGTGCAGATGCTGGCTGATGAAGCAGACAAACAGCCGGTTATTGGCGGCACGGGGATCGCTCATACTCGTTGGGCGACTCACGGTGAACCAAGTGAACGTAATGCTCATCCTCATGTTTCTGAACACATTGCGGTTGTGCATAACGGCATTATTGAAAACCACGAAGAACTGCGCGAAGAATTGAAAGCGCGTGGTTATATCTTCTCTTCTGATACAGATACAGAAACGATCGCTCATCTTGTTCACTGGGAACAGAAACAAAGTGGTTCACTGTTGGAAGTGGTGCAGCGTGTGATTCCAAAATTGCGTGGCGCTTATGGCACTGTAATTATGGATAGCCGTCATCCTGATGTGCTGATCGCTGCGCGTTCTGGCAGCCCATTAGTAATTGGCCTTGGTGTAGGGGAAAATTTCCTTGCATCTGACCAATTAGCGTTACTACCGGTGACTCGTCGCTTTATCTATCTGGAAGAGGGAGATATCGCAGAAATCACTCGCCGTACCGTTCGCATCTTTGATATACAGGGCGAAGCAGTTGAACGTGAACAAATTGAATCCAACGTTCAGTACGATGCAGGTGATAAAGGTGTATACCGTCACTACATGCAGAAAGAGATTTACGAACAGCCAATGGCGATCAAAAGCACATTGGAAGGCCGTTTGAGCAATGGTCAGGTAAATCTGTCAGAACTGAGCGTTAATGCTGCGCAATTGCTGTCTCAAGTTGAGCATATTCAAATCGTTGCTTGCGGTACTTCCTACAATGCAGGAATGGTTTCGCGCTACTGGTTCGAATCACTGGCAGGTATTCCATGTGATGTTGAAATCGCGTCTGAATTTCGTTACCGCAAGCCGGCGCGCCGTAAAGGAAGCCTGCTAATCACGCTGTCCCAATCTGGCGAAACGGCTGATACCTTGGCAGCCCTGCGTTTATCCAAAGAACTGGGTTATCTGACTTCGTTGACCATCTGTAACGTCGCCGGTTCCTCTTTGGTACGTGAATCTGAATTTGCCCTGATGACCAAAGCAGGGGCTGAAATCGGCGTGGCATCCACTAAAGCCTTTACCACCCAGCTAACTGTATTGCTGATGCTGGTGGCTTACATGGGACGCCTGAAAGGCGCGGATACTGCATTGGAACAAGATATTGTCCATGCCCTACATGCCCTGCCAAGCCGCATTGAAAGCATGTTATCCAAAGACAAGCTGATTGAAGCATTGGCAGAAGATTTCTCTGAAAAACATCATGCCTTGTTCCTTGGCCGTGGTGATCAATACCCGATCGCGGTTGAAGGTGCACTGAAACTGAAAGAGATCTCCTATATTCACGCAGAAGCCTACGCTGCTGGTGAATTGAAACATGGTCCATTGGCATTGATCGACGCGGATATGCCAGTGATCATCGTTGCACCGAACAATGAACTGCTGGAAAAATTAAAATCCAATATCGAAGAAGTTCGTGCCCGTGGCGGTTTGTTGTATGTCTTCGCCGATCAGGATGCGGGTTTCACCAACAGCGAAAACATGAAGATCATCTCCCTGCCACACGTAGAAGAGCTGATCGCACCGATCTTTTATACCGTGCCACTGCAATTACTGTCTTACCACGTTGCATTGATCAAAGGCACAGACGTGGATCAGCCGAGGAACTTGGCGAAGTCGGTGACGGTGGAGTGATGGTGTTGTAGTTAACTATCAGAGATCTGTCTTATAAAGGCAGATCTCACCACATTTGGATAATTTGCAAGTAATGAATTTATCATTTTTTTCTGCAAACAGATCATAGTTATTTTCAAGTATGATGTCTGAACTAAACTCAATATATCCTCAAAAAACTCACAGTTTCGATTGTTGCTATGTGACTTGACAATCAAAGTTTCTACTGCATAACTAAGCAAGATTTTATTTCTTTATGTGATTTTTTCATTCATTAATCACATGATTTGTTATTAATTTTAAAAGAATAATGTGACCACTGAGGTTGTCACACTAAACGGAAAAGATATGAACCACAGCGTACACAATAAACTAGTTTCTTTTATTTGGAACATTGCTGATGATTGCCTGCGTGACGTGTATGTACGCGGTAAGTATCGTGATGTGATCCTGCCTATGGTGGTGTTGCGCCGTTTGGATACCTTGCTGGAGCCGACCAAAGAAGCGGTACTTGAAGAAGTTAGGTTCCAGAAAGAAGAGATGAATTCCATTGAGCTGGATGATGATCCGTTAATAAAAGCTAGCGGCTATGTGTTTTACAACACCTCCAAATGGACACTAAAAACATTGCTCAATACCGCAACTAACAACCAGCAAATCTTGCTTGAAAACTTTAATGAGTACTTGTTGGGGTTTAGTAACAACGTTAAAGAGATTATTGAGTGTTTTAATCTGAAGTCGCAAATCCGCCATATGGCTTCTAAGCAAGTACTCCTAGACGTAGTTGAAAAGTTTGTATCAGATTATATAAACCTAACCCCAAAAGAGACCACCGATCCAGATGGCAATAAACTACCAGCTCTTACCAACTTGGGAATGGGGTATGTCTTTGAGGAACTTATCCGTAAATTCAATGAAGAAAACAATGAAGAGGCTGGTGAGCATTTCACACCGCGCGAAGTGATTGAATTGATGGTTCACTTACTTTTTGATCCAGTAGAAGGCTCGTTACCACTCACCATGACCGTGTATGATCCCGCTTGTGGTAGTGGCGGTATGCTTACGGAATCGCAAAACTTTATTAAAGAAAAGTATCCAAAAGATAACCGCGACATTTACCTGTATGGTAAGGAAATTAACGACGAAACGTATGCCATCTGTAAATCCGATATGATCATTAAGAATAATAATCCGGAAAATATCAGGGTTGGCTCGACTTTATCTACTGACGAATTTTACTCAAATTGTTTCGATTTTATGCTGTCTAATCCTCCTTATGGCAAAAGCTGGGCGTCCGAACAGAAGCACATTAAAAATGGCACTGAAGTGATTGATCCACGCTTCAAGGTCAAATTAAAGGATTTTTGGGGAGTTGAATCTGACTATGATGCGACGCCTCGCTCAAGTGATGGTCAGTTACTGTTTCTGATGGAAATGGTCAGCAAAACGAAGTCACCAAAAATTAGCCCGTGGGGAAGTCGTATAGCTTCTGTTCACAATGGTTCTAGCTTATTTACCGGTGATGCGGGTGGTGGCGAGAGCAATATCCGTCGCTACATCATAGAAAACGATATGCTGGAGGCGATTGTTCAGCTACCAAATAACTTTTTTTATAACACGGGTATTACTACTTATATTTGGATACTGAGCAATAATAAATCAAAAAATCGTCGTGGCAAGGTTCAACTGATCGATGCCAGCCTTTTATATCGTAAATTGCGTAAGAACCTTGGCAATAAGAATTGTGAGTTTGCTCCTGAACATATTGAAGAAATAACCAGTACTTATCTATCCTGTGCCACTGTTGAGCGTCAATTGGATGCTAACGGTGATCCAGTTGGCATTGCTAGCCAAGTATTTCGTAACGATGATTTTGGTTACTACAAAGTCATCATTGAGCGCCCTGATCGCCGTAAAGCAAAATTCACTCATGATGCTATCAATCCACTTCGTTTTGACAAACAGTTAAGTGATGTTATGTCACACTTATATGCTGAGCATGGTGACAAGGTGTATGAGAAAGGTTTCCTGAAATCGATTGAAAAAGAGATTATATCTTGGTGTGAAGAAAATGACATCAGTTTGAATACTAAAGCGAAAGTCAAGCTTTTGGATATTAATCACTGGTTGTCACTCAAATCTGTGTATGAAACAGCTAAGCAATTAATGGCAGCAATTGGGACAAGTGAATTTGATGATTTCAACGTTTTTAAATCACAAGTGGAACAGGAGTTGAAAACACACCAAATTAAGCTCTCGGCTACCGAGAAAAACGCGATCCTGAACGCGGTGAGCTGGTATGATGAAACAGCGGCTAAGGTCATCAAAAAGGTAGTCAAATTAACGGGTGATAAACTTGATGAGCTTTTGGAATGCTACGAATGTGAAGTTTCAGATCTGCCTGATTTTGGTTTTTATCCTACAGACAAAAAAGGTGAATATGTCACCTATGAGACGAGTTCTGATTTGCGTGATAGCGAGTCCATACCGCTGAACCAAAGCATCTACGAATATTTTCAGAAAGAAGTGAAACCTTATGTCGATGAGGCATGGATCAACTTGGATTCAGTAAAAATCGGATATGAGATTAGCTTTAATAAATACTTCTATCGTCATAAACCACTTCGCACGCTTGAAGAGGTGGCATCAGATATCATTAGTCTGGAGCAGAAGGCTGAGGGCTTGATTGCGCAAATTCTGGGCTTGTCAGTTGAAAAGGCTCAAGGGTAAGGGGACATTCATGGTAAGGATTGCAGAAATGTCGAAATATGAGTCTTATAAAGACTCGGGTGAAGGTTGGATAGGAAACGTACCTTCGCACTGGGATGTAAAAAAATTAAAGCATCTGTTTTTTGAAAAAAAACATACAAAAAATATGAGCCTCAATTGTGGTTCTATTAGTTTTGGTGAAGTAGTAACCAAAAATGATGAGAAAGTACTTGAGAGTACTAAAGCGTCATATCAGGAAGTTTTGTCTGGTGAATTTTTGATTAATCCACTTAATCTCAATTATGACTTAATCAGTTTAAGAATAGCGTTATCGCAGATTAATGTTGTTGTAAGCGCTGGTTACCTTGTAATCAAGGAAAAAAGTGTACTTGATAAAGGGTACTTCAAATATCTTCTGCATAGGTACGACGTAGCTTATATTAAACTACTGGGCTCTGGTGTGCGGCAAACTATTAGTTTTAACCATATCGCAAATAGCATGTTGTTGTATCCACCTATTCAAGAACAATCAATCATAGCTAAATACCTCGGCCAAAAAACCGCCCAAATCGACGAAGCTATCTCAATCAAAGAGCAGCAAATAGCTTTGTTAAAAGAACGTAAGCAAATCACCATCCAGAAGGCTGTGACACAAGGACTTAATCCTAATGTACCGATGAAAGATTCAGGTGTGGATTGGATTGGGCAGATACCGGAACATTGGGAAGTTAGGAAATTAAAGTATTGTCTTACCCTGACTAAAGATAAAGTAGAAAGTAAGTATTCAGATTTTCAGTATCTTGGTATGGAGTCTGTTCAGGCAGGTACGGGGTTACTTAGCGGGGTAGATAGTGAAGCCGATGGACTCGCTAATATTTTTAAAAAAGGACAAATCTTATTCGGAAAATTAAGACCTTATCTTGCTAAAGTTTACTTAGCTGAATTTGGTGGGGTTTGTTCTACCGAATTTCTGGTATTTGATATTAATTCATCATTCAATAGAGAGTTTATATCAAAGTTATTATTATCTGACGGATTTATAAAAACAGTTGATGCATCTACTTATGGCTCAAAAATGCCAAGAGCAAATCCCGACTTCATTTTAAACATGCTATTACCTGTTCCTCCTAGCAATGAGCAAGCAAATATATCCAAATATATTAGTATAATATTAGATTTTTCTGAATCTGCTGAAAAAAATTTGATTCAGCAAATCAAAAAACTCAAAGAATACAAAACCTCACTCATCAATAGTGCTGTAACCGGCAAAATCAAAATAACACCTGAAATGACTGAAGCATAAGTAAACAGGCGTTATGTTTACAGTTACATCAAACTGATCTTGAAATGGATGTGGTGGGTAATAAAAACCTTCCCGCATCCAATTTTCTGTAACTTCTGCGATTCAGTCACAATCTATCGCTAGGCATCTCGCTTACATAAGTAAATTAGAATAACCTTTACAAGGTTCGTTGCAAAAAGTGACAGAGGCACTAGCGCAAAAGAATTTTGGATAAGGATAATTTGATTATGGTTAGTAAAACTAACGAACAAGCATTAGAGTCAACAATTGAGAAGTGCTTAGCGGGGATTAGTTCCGAAGAATTGAAAGAAGGTTTATCTCTTCAAGATACAGGGTTTGTATATTCTGTTGGATCATCTCCAGACTCCGCTGGGTATTCTATTGGAGTTCCTTTAGATTTCGACAATCAATATGCGTTAGATAAGCGGTTTTTCTGGCAGTTTTTGGAAAAAACACAAAAAGAAGAGCTTGCCAAACTCAAGAAAAATTCCCCCTCTGATTGGAAAAGAAAACTGCTTGAACGTTATGACCGTCTGATTAAAAAACATGGTGTCTTACATCTTCTTAAAAAAGGGTTAAGTGTCGATGATGCACACTTTGATCTGATGTATTCAGTACCACTAGCCAGTAGCAGCGATAAGGTAAAACAAAATTTTACTGACAATATTTTCAGTTGTACCCGACAAGTGCGCTATTCACTTGCTAATCCGCGACAAGAAATTGACATGGTTTTGTTTATCAATGGCATTCCGATTATTACTCTGGAGCTTAAGAATGCCTGGACAGGCCAAACAGCAAGATACCATGGGAAAAAACAGTATCGTGAAGATAGAGATACTAACCAGCCATTATTAACTTTTGGGCGCTGTTTGGTACATATGGCGGTGGATACCGATGAAGTCTATATGACAACTAAGCTGGCAGGTAAAAATACCTTCTTCCTGCCGTTCAACAAGGGGTACAACCTTGGTCAGGGCAATCCACCCAATCGCAACGGACACAAAACAGCTTATCTATGGGAAGAAATTTTCACTAAAGAAAGCATTGCTAATATCATTCAGCACTTTGTTCGTCTGGATGGAACCAGTAAAGATCTGCTCTCAAAGAGAACACTTTTCTTTCCTCGTTATCATCAGTTGGATGTCGTGCGTAAGTTAGTGGCTCACGCATCGATCTACGGTATTGGTCAAACTTATTTAATTCAACATTCAGCCGGTTCAGGGAAGTCTAATTCCATTACATGGGCTGCTTATCAACTTATTGAAACCTATCCCGCTTCGGAAGCTATCTCAGATGGACGAGGTCTTGAGCAACCCTTATTTGACTCTGTCATTGTTGTGACAGATAGACGACTATTGGATGAGCAGCTTAGGAAGAATATTAAGGGTTTCTCTGAAGTTAAGAACATCATTGCATCGGTACATAAATCATCTGAGCTTAAACAAGCGTTAGAAAATGGTAAAAAGATCATTATCACAACGATCCAGAAATTTCCGTTTATCATTGATGGTATCGCTGACCTCAGTGACAAACGATTTGCAGTAATTATTGATGAGGCGCACAGTTCTCAGTCCGGGTCAGCGCATGACAATATGAACCAAGCCATGGGTAAACCGGATGTTGAAGAGGATGCGCAGGATAAGATCTTGCAAGCGATGAAATCACGCAAGATGCGTGGTAATGCATCTTATCTGGCGTTCACAGCAACCCCTAAGAACAGCACGCTGGAGAAGTTTGGTCAGTGTCAGGAGGATGGGTCATTTAAACCATTCCACCTGTACTCAATGAAGCAAGCCATTGAGGAAGGTTTTATTTTGGATGTGCTCGCTAACTACACTACTTATAGAAGTTACTACGAAATAGAAAAATCGATAGCTGAGAACCCTGAGTTTGATACTAAAAAAGCGCAGAAGAAGTTGCGTGCTTATGTTGAGCGTAGCCAGCAGACCATTGATACTAAAGCTGAGATCATGCTTGAACACTTTATCCCTCATATAGTGAATGCCAAAAAACTCAAAGGGAAAGGTAAAGGTATGGTCGTAACCCAGAACATTGAGACAGCGATTCGATACTACAAAGCAATTAGTCATATTTTAGAAGAGCAAGGCAACCCTTTTAAGGTGCTAATCGCCTTTTCAGGATCTAAAGAAGTCGATGGTATTGAATATACAGAGGCAGAGATCAATGGCTTTGCCGAAATGGGTACTAAGGATAAGTTTGATACAGATGAATATCGTTTGCTTGTGGTTGCTAACAAGTACCTTACCGGATTTGATCAACCAAAACTTTGTGCAATGTATGTGGATAAGAAGTTGGCCAGCGTTTTATGTGTACAAACACTCTCTCGCTTAAATCGTAGTGCACCTAAATTGGGTAAGAAGACAGAAGACTTGTTTATATTGGATTTCTTTAACTCAGTGGAGGATATTAAAACAGCATTTGATCCCTTTTATACCGCAACATCACTGTCTCAGGCTACGGATATTAATGTCCTCCATGAGCTAAAAGATGAAATGGATGATGTGGGGGTTTATGAATGGTATGAAGTTGAAGATTTCGTTATCCGTTATTTCAATAATGAAGATGCCCAAACATTGAGTCCAATTATCGATAAGGCGGTTGGGCGGTTTGACAGCGAGCTAGATCTTACACCTCAGGCCAAAGTAGATTTCAAAATTAAAGCCAAGCAATTTGTGAAAATTTACAGCCAGATGGCATCCATCATGCCTTATGAATTTGTGTCATGGGAAAAACTGTTCTGGTTTCTTAAGTTTCTGATCCCTAAATTGAACGTGGAAGATCCAGACGAAGAGGTTTTCGACAAATTACTGGAGTCAGTAGATTTGAGTTCTTATGGTCTACAACGAGTTCAGCTAAATCATAGTATTAAATTGGATGACTCTGAGTCAGAACTAGAGCCTCAGAATCCTAATCCAAGAGGTGCCTATGGAATGGGGAAAGAAACCGAAGAATTAGATGAAATTATTCGTACTTTTAATGATAAATGGTTCCAGGGCTGGAGTGCAACCCCTGAGGAACAAAGGGTCAAGTTTGTGAATATAGCGGACAGTATCCGCAATCATCCTGATTTTGAAGCAAAGTATAAAAACAATCTAGATCCACATAACCGAGAGTTAGCTTTCGAAAAAATGTTGAAGGAAATTATGCTCCAGCGTCGAAAAGAGGAGCTGGAACTTTACAAACTGTTCGCAAACGATCCTGCCTTCAAAGTTTCTTGGACTCAAAGTATGCAACGAATAATTGGGGAGTAGGTAATTGCCTTAATTTATAATTTTTTATTTTAAATACATTCAGTTAAAAAATTTGAAGCAATTCTAAACCAACAATTAGACAGCGTTGGAACCAGCAAATAGATGTCACTCAATTATTAAACTTTCATCTTATATGTACGGCTTACAGCCGTACATAATTGCATCTATCTCCACTAAATGCTATCTTCCATCAGTACAATATATACACGAAAGCTATTACTACAAACGAGTAAGAAATGGTAATTATCAAACAACAGGAGTGACCTAGAATGGCAACGATATCAGTGGAAAAAACACTCAAAGCGGCTAAAAATGCGCGCATAGAGTTAAAAACCAGCACCGAGCTAAAAGAAATCTTACGTCAGGCTGCGCAGGTTGCTGGTGTCGATTTAAGTGCTTTTATCTTGAACACAGCTTTCGAACGAGCAGAAGAAGTTCTGGAAAACCAAAAACGCCGTGAGTTAGATGAAGAAAACTGGCGTACCTTGAATGTATTGATTGCTGAACCCGCATCTCCAACACTTGCTTTATGTGCTTTGATGAGAAAGAACAGAGATGGAAAAGCTATTAAATGAAATCATGGTTGAATACATTTGTGTGAACTATCAGAGCGATATGACATATCCAGGGCAAAAAGCTTTTGATTGTGGCAATCATGTTATTAATCGTTACGTTCGCAGTAGTCTTAGGAGTAACGTCGCCAATGGAAATTGTGTTGCCAAGGTTCTAATTGACACCAAAACGGGGGAATTACTTGGAGTTTGTAGTTTTACTGGCTATTCATTGGCAAAATCTCGGCTCAGTGGTGTATTGAGCGGCTCTATGCCAAGTGACCTTTCTGTCGTTCGTTTGGTGATGCTAGGAGTATCAGTTAAGCATCAAAATAAAGGATATGGTCATATTTTAATGAGGGAATTTTTACAGCATGTCATTAAAGTTCATAATGTGATGCCCATTAAGGGAATATTTCTGGATGCTGATCCTGATGCCATTGCATTTTATACACTCCTAGGATTTGTTGAATTGGGAATTTCTTCACCCAATAGAACAACTCCCATGTTTTTAAAAATTCAGGATTTATTGGCAGCTATAAAGTAACAGCTATTCATTTTTTGAATAACTAACCATTAACATCCTGATACTCCCCCTACATAAATGCAAATGGTTGCTTCTGCAAATAAAAAATAACATGACATATTGAACAAGCCATTTATCTGGTTAAGAGAATCTTTTTGCAGGAGAAGTAGTATGAGTAACCATTATGATGTTTTGATCATAGGTGCCGGAGTTTCTGGTATTGGCATGGCGTGTCATCTGGCAAGGGAATGTCCTAATAAAAAAGTCGGGATCTTGGAGCGTCGTCATACGATAGGGGGAACTTGGGATTTATTTCGCTATCCAGGTATTCGTACAGATTCGGATATGATGAGCTATGGCTATAAATTCCGTCCTTGGACAGATACCAGTATTTTTGCTGATGGGCCTTCAATTAGAAATTATCTCCATTCTGTGGCAACAGAGTATGAAGTCGATAAGAAAATACAGTTCGGGTTAAAGATTATTCAAACTGACTGGTCAAATGAAATTTGCCAATGGACTGTTACTGCAATTGATGAATCCAGTGGAGAAACTCGGCAATTTACCTGTCATTTTCTTATCATGGCGACAGGTTACTACAACTATGATGAACCTCATTTACCCAAATTTCCTGGTCTTGAAGATTTCAAAGGTCCAATCATTCATCCTCAATACTGGCTCGAAGAATTGGATTACAAAGGAAGGCGAGTTGTTGTGATTGGAAGTGGTGCAACCGCAGTCACTTTACTGCCTGCAATGGCTAATGATACTGAACATATCACCATGCTACAGCGTTCCTCCAGTTATATTTTATCAATACCAGGAAGGGATAAGATTGCAGAACTGTTAAAAGGCATTATTCCTCAACGTTGGATTTATACGTTAAGTAAAAATCGCAATATCTTATTTTTTAGTTCTCTATATAAGATAAGTCGATATTTTCCTAACCTGCTCAGATCGTTTTTATTGGGATTGGCTCGCAGAAAGGTTGGCTTTGGTTTTGACATGAAACACTTGACGCCAAAGTACATGCCATGGGATGAACGGTTGTGCTTTGTTCCCGACAGTAACCTGTTCAACGTACTGAAAGAAGGTAAAGCTTCTATCGTTACCGACCAGATTGAGCGTATTACTGCAAATGGCATTTTGTTGCAATCTGGTAAGGAATTACCCGCAGATATCATAGTGACAGCGACGGGGCTGCAATTACATCTTATGGGGGGAATAGAACTTTTTATTGATGGACAAAAACCACAAAGTCATAGCCAATTGTTATATAAGGGAACATTGGTACAGGGTGTTCCTAATTTTGCTTATCTGGTTGGCTATATCAATAATGCCTGGACATTAAAAATTGATCTCTCAGCCGAATATATTTGTCGTTTGTTAAATGAGATGGATCGCCGCCATGCCAAGGTGGTCACACCGCATGCGCAACCGGATGAAGTAGTAATTAATGAGCATATTTTTGGTTCTTTGCGTTCAGGTTATGTGAGGCGTGGTGAATCTGGTCTTCCTCGTCAAGGGCGTAGCCAAAATTGGCATGTTTCACATGATTATAAAAAGGATAAAGAGATATTTGGGCAAACTATTGATGATACGGCATTACGGTGGAAGTAAATTTTAACTCACGATTTGTGATGAGCCGTAACAAACCGAAGGCAAATCTCATGGTTTCAAAATGGCAGACATATCGCTTAAAAGTTCCAGTGCTATAGCTCATAAATATACTTGCACCTTTCGCTATATTTTGTCAGTTTTAATGATATCAGTGGTATCTGATAAACATCTTTCAAGGCAGGGTAAACATGAGTAAGAGTGTAGGTTTTATCGGCTGGCGTGGTATGGTCGGCTCAGTATTGATGCAACGAATGATAGAAGAACGGGATTTTGACGAAATAAATCCGGTTTTCTTTACTACTTCCCAACACGGGCTTCCTGCCCCGCAGTTTGCAATAAATAGCGCAGGAAAATCGGGAGTGCTACAGAATGCTTTTGATATTGAGGCGCTGAGTGCACTAGATATTATCATTAGCTGTCAGGGCGGGGATTATACCAATGAAATCTACCCTAAACTGAGAGCAACCGGCTGGCAGGGATATTGGATCGATGCCGCTTCTGCGCTGCGTATGAATGATGATGCTGTCATTATTCTTGATCCTGTTAACCATCAACATATTCAAAATAGCCTGAATAAAGGCATCAAGACTTTTGTTGGCGGTAACTGTACCGTTAGCTTGATGCTGATGTCATTGGGAGGGCTGTTTGCCAATGATTTGATTGAGTGGGCATCGGTATCAAGCTATCAGGCGGCCTCTGGTGGTGGTGCTCGCCACATGCGTGAGCTGCTGGTGCAAATGGGGATGCTGCATAATCAGGTTGCTGAGGAGCTACAAAACCCCGCTTCCGCGATTTTGGATATTGAAAAACGTGTAACGGATTTTACCCGCAGCGGTGCATTGCCAACTGACCAGTTCGGGGTTCCTTTGGCGGGAAGCTTGATTCCGTGGATTGACAAGCAACTGGAAAATGGACAGAGCCGCGAAGAGTGGAAAGGTCAGGCGGAAGCCAACAAGATTTTGAACACGGGCAGTCATGTGATCCCGATTGATGGTCTGTGTGTACGTATCGGGGCATTGCGTTGCCATAGTCAGGCATTTACCCTGAAATTGAAAAAAGATATCCCGATCCATGAAATTGAAGCTCTGTTAGCTTCCCATAATGATTGGGTTCGCGTTATTCCCAATGATCGTGAACTAACGATGCGTGAGCTAACGCCGGCTGCGGTTACGGGCACGTTGAATACGCCTGTGGGTCGTCTGCGTAAGCTCAATATGGGACCGGAATATTTATCTGCCTTTACGGTGGGCGATCAGTTGTTATGGGGAGCAGCAGAGCCTTTGCGTCGTATGTTACGTATTTTGCTGTAAGAATAAATATAGAGGGATAATATTTTATCCCAGATAGCACAGGGTTATCTGGGATAATTGGATTTAAGCCGTAATATTAGATATCAATATTTGCCGCTTTCAGGGCATTCTCTTCAATAAATGCCCGTCGAGGTTCAACAGCATCCCCCATCAGGGTCGTGAACAGTTGGTCAGTGGCAATCGCATCTTTCACTGTTACACGCATCATACGACGTGTTTCTGGGTTCATGGTTGTTTCCCACAACTGATCCGGGTTCATTTCTCCCAGACCTTTATAGCGTTGGACGGAAAGACCACGGCGTGACTCTTTAGTCAGCCATTCCAGAGCCTGTTCAAAGCTGCTTACGACCTGACGACGTTCACCACGTTCGATGTATGCATCTTCCTCAATCAAATTCCCGATCAATTCACCCAGTTTGGTAATACGGCGATACTCGCCACCGTGGATGAAATCAAAATCCAGATTGTAGTTGGTATCAACGCCATGTGTACGAATGCATAGAACAGGCTCGAAAATCTGGCGTTCGCGGTTCTCATGGATTTGATAGCTGTAAGTACTGCCATGTTGCTCGTTGTCATTTAGACGAATAGCCAGTGCACCTACCCACTCTTCCACTTTTGCCTGATCGTTCAGAGCTTCTTCGGTCAGTTTCGGATGGTAAATCAGGTTGTTCAGCAAAGCTTGCGGATACAGACGTTCCATACGACGGATAATTTTCTGGGCGGTATTGAATTCAGTCACCAATTTTTCCAGCGCTTCACCTTTCAGGGCGGGTGCATGTGGGTTGGTGTACAGAGCCGCGCCATCCAATGCGATGGACATCTGGTAGGTTTCCATTGCATCGTCATCTTTGATGTATTGCTCTTGTTTGCCTTTCTTCACTTTATACAGTGGTGGCTGGGCAATGTAGACATAGCCGCGCTCAATGATTTCCGGCATCTGACGATAGAAGAATGTCAGCAGCAAAGTCCGGATGTGAGAACCGTCAACGTCGGCGTCGGTCATAATGATAATGCTGTGATAACGCAGCTTGTCTGGGTTGTATTCGTCACGGCCAATGCCGCAACCCAACGCAGTGATCAACGTGGCGACTTCCTGTGAGGAGAGCATTTTGTCAAAGCGTGCTTTCTCAACGTTCAGGATCTTACCTTTCAATGGCAGAATAGCCTGGTTCTTACGGTTGCGTCCTTGTTTTGCCGAACCACCCGCAGAATCACCCTCCACCAGGTAGAGTTCGGACAGCGCCGGATCACGCTCCTGACAGTCAGCCAGTTTGCCCGGCAATCCGGCCAGATCCAGCGCACCTTTGCGGCGGGTCATCTCACGGGCTTTGCGTGCCGCTTCACGGGCACGGGCTGCATCAATGATTTTGCCGACGACGATTTTAGCATCGTTCGGGTTTTCCAGCAGGTATTCCACCAGCTTCTCATTCATCAGGGTTTCGACCACCGTTTTCACTTCGGAAGAAACCAGTTTGTCTTTGGTCTGGGAAGAGAATTTAGGATCAGGGACTTTAACGGAGATCACCGCAATCAGGCCTTCACGGGCATCATCACCGGTAGCGCTGACTTTGGTTTTTTTGTTGTAACCCTCTTTGTCCATATAGCTATTGAGGGTACGCGTCATTGCGGTACGGAAACCAACCAAGTGGGTTCCCCCATCGCGCTGAGGAATGTTGTTGGTGAAACAGTAAATATTTTCCTGAAAACCGTCATTCCACTGCATGGAAATTTCAACACCGATACCATCTTTTTCGGTATAGAAATAGAAGACATTTGGGTGAATTGGATTTTTATTGCGGCTCAGGAATTCAACAAACGCTTTGATCCCCCCTTCATAGTGGAAGGTATCTTCGGTATTTGTCCGTTTGTCGACTAAACGAATGGCAACACCGGAGTTGAGGAATGATAATTCACGCAGGCGTTTTGCCAGAATATCGTATTCGAACTCAGTGTTAAGCTTAAACGTATCCATACTTGGCCAGAAACGGACAGTCGTTCCTGTCTGCTCAGTATCACCGACGACTTTCAGTGGTGACTGTGGCACGCCCAGACAATAGGTTTGTTCGTGAACCTTACCTTCACGGCGGATAGTCAGTTCCAGTTTTTCCGATAAGGCGTTAACAACAGAAACCCCCACACCATGCAGACCACCGGAAACTTTATAGGAATTATCATCGAATTTACCCCCCGCATGCAGCACGGTCATGATGACTTCTGCTGCTGAAACACCTTCTTCTTCGTGTATGTCGGTAGGAATACCGCGGCCATCATCCTGCACAGAAACTGAATTATCTGCATGGATAGTGACAGTTATTTTGTCACAATGACCTGCGAGGGCTTCGTCGATAGCGTTATCAACAACCTCGAAGACCATGTGGTGCAGGCCGGTACCATCATCGGTATCACCGATATACATGCCTGGACGTTTACGGACGGCATCCAGCCCTTTTAATACCTTGATACTTGAGGAGTCATATGTATTCGACATCAACGTTTCTCGCTCATCTTAATCCTGTAGTTGAACCTCTATTTTGCCATGTTCTACGCGAAACATCCTGCTATTTACATCAATCATGTCTGTAACTTGCCCAGGCGTGATTGCACTGACAAACACTTGGGCTTGCGTAGATTTTAGACGCTCGGCTAATAGCTGACGACGGCCGGCATCCAGTTCTGAGGCAAAATCATCAAGCAGATACAGGCACTTTTGCCCGCTCTGTCGGGTGAAATATTCACCCTGTGCTAACCTCAACGCACACATCAGTAGCTTCAACTGACCACGGGACAGCATATCTTCTACCGGTGTGCCGTTCACCCTGATCCGCAGATCGGCTTTATGCGGGCCAGAGGCGGTATAGGCTAGCGATCTGTCGCGCTCAAACTGCCGCGCGAGCAGTTGTGCATATTCACTCTCTTTGTCCCAACCTTGTTGGAAGCTGATACTGAGTGTGAATTCAGGTAAAAATTGTTTGCAGGTTTTTTCTATATCCTCAGAAATTTCTGCAATATATTCAGCCCGCCATTGACTAATTTCGGTTGCCAATGGGGCGAGTTCTCGATCCCAATGCTGGATTTGGCTGTAGCGAGTGACTTGTCGCAGTGCCGCATTCCGTTGCTTAAGCAGCCTTTTCAGGTTAGCCCAGGCAGCAAAAAAGCGTGGTTCATTGTGAAAACATCCCCAATCAATAAAGGCTCGACGATATTTCGGGCCACCATTTAGCAACGTAAAACCTTCTGGCGTAATGAGTTGCATCGGCAGTATTTTCGCTAATTCAGCAATTTTATGTCCATCACTGCCATCTATCCTGACTTTGCTGTCGCCTTGGCGGTTTTTGCTTAATCCCACTGACAAAATACGTTCACAGGATTGTTGAGTAAGTCGCCCGTGAAGAATGAACTCTTCGCAATCATGGCGAATTACCCTTCCTGCCTGAATACTGCGAAAAGCACGGCCATGACCCAATGTATAAATGGCTTCCAATATACTTGTTTTGCCGCTACCGTTTGGCCCAACCAGAAAATTAAAACCGGTTGCCAGTGGCAGGTCAGCATCCGCGATATTACGGAAATCGCGGATCAGCAAACGCGAGAGAATCATATAATGGGTTAATTTTGTTACAGGCGCATTGGCATCACGACATAAGTCGCAGCCTGGCTAGCTGAATTCTCAATTTTTACGCTAGATGTGGCATCAGTTAGCAGGAGGCTCACTTGCTCGCATTTCAATGCGTTTAGAACATCCAACATGTAGCTGACATTGAAGCCAATTTCCATTTCAGTACCCTGGTAACTGACATCAACAATCTCTTCTGCTTCTTCCTGCTCTGGATTATTGGCGGTAATTCTAAGCTGGTTTTCACTTAAGTAGATGCGAACGCCCCGGAATTTTTCATTGGACAAAATCGCTGCCCGCGAAAATGCCTGCTTAAGTATGTCGCAACTGGCTTCCAATGTCTTATCGGGATTTTTGGGCAATACGCGACGATAATCAGGAAAACGACCATCAACCAACTTCGATGTGAAGATAAAATCACCAACATGAGCACGAATATTATTGCTGCCAATCTGCAATTGCAGCGGATTGTCACCACCATCCAGCAGACGCATTAATTCAATAACGCCCTTGCGCGGGACGATCACGGAATGGGACGGCAGATTTTGCCCGATGTTCATGGAACACACTGCCAAACGGTGTCCGTCTGTGGCAATGGTACGCAGCTCTTCGCCTTCAGTTTCAAACAACATACCATTCAAATAATAGCGAACATCCTGATGCGCCATGGAAAATTGAGTGGATTCGATCAGGCGTTTCAGTGTCGCCTGAGGTAAGGAAAATTCGACTTCGCTTTGCCAATCATCCAGATTAGGAAAATCGGAAGCGGGTAGCGTAGAGAGTGAAAAACGGCTGCGACCAGAACGAACAAGAATGCGATCGCCATCCAGTTCTACACTGATTTCTGCTCCGTCAGGCAGCCCGCGCCAGATATCGAAAAATTTACGCGCGGGGACAGTCGTTGCACCTTGTTCATGTGGCTGGGTAAGTGTAACCCGCGCCTTCATTTCCATTTCCAAATCGGTACCTGTCAGCAGCAGGGAGCCTTCTGTTACCTGCAATAATAAATTGCCTAAAATAGGCAGGGTAGGGCGACCGCCTAAGGGGCTGCTAACCTGTTGCAAAGGTTTTAATAATTGCTCACGTTCAATGATAAATTTCATAGCGCTAGGAAGACAATGTTCTGATTAAGTTAGAAAAATCTTCTTTGATATCGTGACTCTCTTCACGCAATTGTTCGATTTTTCGACAAGCGTGAAGTACGGTGGTATGGTCACGTCCACCAAAGGCATCCCCGATTTCAGGCAAGCTGTGATTGGTCAGCTCTTTTGCCAACGCCATTGCCATTTGTCTCGGACGGGCAACGGAGCGCGAACGGCGTTTGGAAAGCAGATCCGCGACTTTGATTTTGTAATATTCAGCCACTGTTTTCTGAATATTATCGATGGTTACCAGCTTTTCCTGTAGAGCCAATAAGTCACGTAATGCTTCGCGTACAAAATCAATAGTAATCGCACGGCCGGTAAAATTGGCATTGGCGATGACTCGATTCAAAGCGCCTTCGAGTTCACGAACGTTAGATCGCAGGCGTTTAGCAATAAAGAAAGCTACTTCCCCTGGCAACTGAATTTGATTCTCATCAGCTTTCTTCATCAGAATGGCAACACGAGTCTCCAGCTCCGGTGGTTCAATGGCCACGGTCAATCCCCAGCCAAAGCGGGATTTTAACCGATCTTCGACGCCATTTATCTCTTTTGGATAGCGATCGGAGGTCAGAATAATCTGTTGATTACCTTCTAACAGAGCATTGAACGTGTGAAAGAATTCTTCTTGGGATCGCTCTTTATTGGCAAAAAACTGAATATCATCGATCAATAGGGCATCCACTGAGCGATAATATCGTTTGAATTCCTCTATCGCATTGTTTTGCAATGCTTTTACCATATCCTGAACGAAACGCTCAGAGTGCATATAAACGACTTTTGCATTGGCCTTGCGTGCCATAATGCTATTGCCGACAGCATGCAAAAGGTGAGTTTTACCCAATCCGGTTCCGCCATAAAGGAACAGAGGATTGTATGCCCCTCCAGGGTTATCAGCCACTTGTCTGGCGGCCGCTCTGGCGAGTTGGTTGGATTTACCTTCAACAAAGTTATCGAATGTATGCTTGGGATTAACATTGGAACGATAGGATAACTCTGGTTGAGCTTTTGCATTGTCCCAGCTTGGGCGTACCGATGAACTGGATGGCGCAGTGACCACCGGCATATCGGCAATGATTTTCTGAGATTTAGACTGGTTTGGCGAAACGGGCTTATTCCCTACTTCAAAACGCAGTAACGGTACTTCAGGACCACAGAAATCATTTAATAACAAATTGATATTATTAATATACTTCTCTCTTACCCAATCCAACACAAAACGGTTGGGGGCATAGAGAGCCAAAGTGTTATCACTCAGTTCTGCCTGAAGGGGTCGTATCCACATACTGAATTCTGTGGCAGGTAACTCATCCTGCAATCGGGCAAGACATTGCTGCCAAAGCGAAAGTGACACGGCGAACTCCCCTAAAACAAGACCAATAAAAGAAACCGGAATAAAAGATACGTTATATTGGGCACAAGGCGTTACTCCTCGTGGCGAGGAAGATAGCATGTACCTTGTGGCGATTTTTAACATCATCGCTCCCCAGAAATCCACATAATCTGTATATAGAGAGACTGGGATCGGGATCAACGATCATAACGCAAAAGACGATACAAATCCTCATTCTTTTACACAGCTTTGACGCTTTTTATCCACAGGGAGATCACCATGCTTTGGCACTTGCAGAATATAAAGGCCCATAAGAGATACTGTAGTGGAATCATGGTATATAGCAAACTTCATTTAATTATCGTTTGAAATTCAATAGGCAAATAATGTTATGTTCACACATTAAGAAGGTAATGATCTGTGTATGATCCTTGCGCTTTATTACACAGTCCGTATAATCTTGCACCCTGCGTGTTATGCCAACGATTTTTTCCGGTTAGGTCTGGTGAGGATTTGGGGTTAGCACTTCGGGTAGCAAAAAGTCTGACCTTCTGTGATTGAAGTAAAAAATCTGACAGGGGGCGATTAGGCTCGCGTCATCTTGGATTGACTAGAGGTAGTACATTTTATTACAATCCTGCGTCTTTCTATATATTGATGTTGCGACTGAGGCATCGGTGTCTACTTTATTCTCACTGGTCGCCAACGCATTTGCTGAATCAGTAACAAATTTTAAGCTAGGTAGAAATCGCTATGAAACGCACTTTTCAACCATCCGTACTGAAGCGTAACCGTTCTCACGGCTTCCGCGCTCGTATGGCCACTAAAAATGGTCGTCAGGTTCTGGCTCGCCGTCGTGCGAAAGGCCGTGCTCGTCTGACTGTTTCTAAGTAATAAAGCTAACCAACCAAGTGGTTAAGCTCGCTTTTCCGAGGGAGTTACGTTTGTTAACTCCCGAGCATTTCACTTATGTTTTCCAGCAGCCGCAACGGGCAAGCTCCGCAGAGATAACTATTCTTGGGCGCTTGAATGAGCTGGGGCATCCCCGCATCGGTCTAACCATCGCCAAAAAAAATGTTAAACGCGCCCATGAGCGTAATCGCATTAAGCGACTGGCTCGTGAAAGTTTTCGTTTAAACCAGCATAAATTGCCTCCAATGGATTTTGTGGTTTTGGTGAGGAAAGGGGTCGCTGAGCTCGATAACCGTGAGCTAACGGAAGCTTTGGGCAAATTATGGCGTCGTCACTGTCGCTTGGCTCGCGCCTCCTGATTGCTTTGATCAGGGGTTACCAGTTAGTGATTAGTCCACTACTGGGGCCTCGTTGTCGTTTCAATCCTACCTGTTCCCACTATGGCATAGAGGCATTGCGCAGGTTTGGGATGATAAAAGGCAGTTGGTTAACAGTGAAACGCGTATTAAAATGCCACCCTTTACACGAAGGTGGTGATGATCCTGTCCCACCTAAAAAAAACGACGATAACAGAGAACATTAACGATGGATTCGCAACGCAATCTTCTTCTCATCGCTCTGCTGTTTGTTTCGTTCTTGGTCTGGCAGGCGTGGGAAAATGATAAAAACCCACAACCAACGGCCCAGATCACGCAGCAAGCAAATACTACGCTGAGTAGCGAAGCAAGCAGTGGGCAAGGTAAACTGATCACCGTGAAAACGGATGTGCTTTCATTGCACATTAATACCCGTGGCGGTGATATCGAGGAGGCTGATCTGCTGGCCTATCCTGATACTCTCGGTTCCAAAACTCCGTTCAAATTGCTGGAAACAACCCCTGAATTCACTTATCAGGCTCAAAGTGGTTTAACGGGTATCAATGGTCCAGATAATCAAGCTGAACGCCCGCTTTATCATGCCACTCAGAATAGCTTTGTTTTGGCTGATGGTCAGAATGAATTGCGTATTCCAATGACTTATACCGCGCCGGACGGCGTTGTTTATGTCAAAACCTTCGTTTTAAAACGGGGCGACTATGCCGTTTCTGTTGATTACAACGTCAATAACGTCAGCGATAAACCATTACAGATGGCGTTTTTTGGTCAGTTGAAGCAGAGCGTTGAGCTGCCAAAACATCGTGATACTGGCAGCAGCAACTTTGCCCTGCATACTTATCGTGGTGCTGCTTACTCTTCTGATGAAGCAAAATACGAAAAATACAAATTTGATGATATTGAAAGTAAAGCGCTTTCTGTGACCACAAAAGGCGGCTGGGTAGCGATGCTCCAGCAATACTTCGCCACTGCGTGGGTGCCGGGGGAAAGCAAAACCAGTACTTTCTATACCATTGACCTGAAAAACCAAAAAATGGCGATCATCGGGTACAAGGGTGAAAACATCAATATTGCGCCAAACAGCCAGCAGAATATCTCTTCTACCCTGTGGGTTGGCCCTGAAATTCAGGACAAAATGGCAGCGGTTGCACCACATCTGGATCTGACCGTGGATTACGGTTGGTTATGGTTTATTTCCCAGCCATTATTCAAGTTGCTGAAATTCCTGCATGAATTTATCGGTAACTGGGGCTTCTCCATTATTGCGATTACCTTTATCGTGCGCGGTATCATGTATCCGCTGACTAAGGCGCAATATACCTCAATGGCGAAAATGCGTCTGTTGCAGCCAAAAATCACGGCGATGCGTGAGCGTTTTGGTGATGACCGCCAGCGCATGAGCCAGGAAATGATGGCACTGTATAAGACAGAGAAAGTGAACCCGTTGGGTGGCTGCTTGCCTCTGGTGATTCAAATGCCAATCTTCCTGGCGTTGTATTACATGTTGATGGGTTCTGTTGAGTTGCGCCATGCTCCATTCATGGGTTGGATTAAGGACTTGTCTGCTCAAGATCCCTACTACATCCTGCCATTGCTGATGGGTGTGACTATGTTTGTTATCCAGAAACTGTCACCGACAACCGTGACTGACCCAATGCAGCAGAAGATCATGACCTACATGCCTGTCGTGTTCACGGTCTTCTTCCTGTGGTTCCCATCGGGTCTGGTGCTGTACTACATCGTCAGTAACCTGGTTACCATTATCCAGCAGCAAGTTATTTTCCGCAGTCTGGAAAAGCGTGGCTTACACACCCGCGAGAAAAAGTAGCTGGTTAAAACAAATATAAGTGGAAGGCGGTCATTGGCCGCCTTTATTATTTTAGTTTTGAAAGATAACGAATATAGGTCAAAAGAGAGAATTTCATGAATACCACCGATACGATAGTCGCTCAGGCCACTCCTCCGGGACGGGGCGGTGTAGGCATTCTGCGTATTTCTGGCTCTAAAGCTGCGGAAGTTGCTGAGGTGGTATTGGGCAAACTCCCAAAACCTCGTTATGCCGATTACCTGCCCTTCCGTGATGCAGATGGCTCTGTACTGGATCAAGGCATTGCACTTTATTTCCCTGGCCCTAACTCATTTACGGGGGAAGATGTTCTGGAGTTTCAAGGGCACGGTGGTCCAGTTATTCTGGATTTGCTGTTAAAGCGTATTCTGACTATTTCCGGTGTACGCATTGCCAACCCTGGCGAATTCTCTGAGCGGGCTTTCCTCAATGATAAACTTGATTTGGCACAGGCAGAAGCCATAGCGGATTTGATTGACGCCAGTTCTGAACAGGCCGCACGTTCCGCGATGAATTCTTTGCAAGGCACGTTCTCCAACCAAGTTCATCAAATGGTAGAAGCGTTGACTAACTTGCGGATTTACGTTGAAGCCGCGATTGATTTTCCTGATGAAGAGATTGATTTCCTTTCCGATGGCAAAATAGAAGCCAAGTTGGATGAAGTGATCGCAGAACTGGAACATGTTCGTTCACAGGCGCGTCAAGGCAGTTTGTTGCGTGAAGGCATGAAAGTCGTGATTGCAGGGCGCCCGAATGCAGGTAAATCCAGCTTGCTCAATGCACTGGCAGGCCGTGAAGCCGCGATTGTGACTGATATTGCAGGGACAACGCGCGATGTTTTGCGTGAACATATCCATATTGATGGAATGCCGCTGCATGTGATTGATACGGCAGGCTTGCGCGAAGCCAGTGATGAAGTAGAGCGTATTGGTATTGAGCGGGCATGGCAGGAAATTGAGCAAGCGGATCGGGTGCTGTTTATGGTAGACAGTACGACAACCGATGCCATTGAGCCTGCCCAAATCTGGCCGGAATTTATGGTTAAGCTGCCAGAATCACTGCCTGTTACCGTCATTCGTAATAAGACAGATATGACGGGGGAAGAAACGGGCGTTACGGAAATCAGTGGTTATACATTAATTCGTCTCTCTGCCCGTGATGGGGAAGGTATCGATTTTCTGCGTGATCACCTAAAAGAAACCATGGGTTTTAACAGCAATACAGAAGGCGGTTTCCTTGCCCGTCGTCGTCATTTGCAGGCATTAAACACAGCAGCGGAACATTTACAGGAAGGTCATCAACAGCTCGTTTTTGCCCGTTCAGGAGAACTTCTGGCAGAAGAACTGCGTTTGGCACAGCAAGCATTGAGTGAAATCACCGGTGAATTCACTTCCGATGATTTGTTAGGCCGGATTTTTTCGAGTTTTTGTATTGGGAAGTAAAAGAGCGATTCTTTGACCTAACAATCGTGGTGCTGTTGTGAGTTCTCGGCTTTTTATCCAGTTAAATTTGTTATTCAGGGTAAACCACAACAGCAGATGTTTTTTTACTCTGCGTCACTATTAACACTGAACTGAATATGTTCTGTCGATAACAGCATTTTCAACTTTTCAATATCTAAGAATATTTCGCCAGTACTGAAGATCGCCGGAGCATTATTCTTTATCTGTTCCGTTAACTGTATCACTAAAGCCGCCGCCCCTGTTGCTGTTAAATGCGTCTGCCCTTCTGGATCCATCAGTTGAAAACAGACACACTTACGATATCCTTTTCTATCAATACCTTGTATATCCGTGCGAATTTGATGTTTATATCCTTGGCCTGGATTATATAAGATTTTTCTACGAAGGCCGGTCGCTATTCTCGTTGATAATAGTTTCCAAATCCCTTTTTTAACCAAGAAAGATAATAGCTGATTACTCTTAGGATTATCAAAACCGATTCTGGTTGCGACAGTTTGTGCATTTGTAATTAAAGGTAATATAAATTGTTCGGGCATATCAACACGAAAAACTTTATGGTAGTTACCATCACCAAATAAAATCATGCGTTCATCAGAGAAAGGAAAAATCTTTTGATATTTACCCTTGTTTTTTACTATAAAAGGGGTTGTCAGCCTATCCAGATAATAAATTGAGTTTGGTCCAGCTTTGTCATGCAAAGAATATAATACACTTATATCGATACTCTCAATACTTGTGAATGACTGACTGATATCATTGATGAATGCTGCTACAATTCCAGCCATCCATGATGATGCAAAAATCATATGATTCGGTTTTTGGCTTTGCATAACGGCTGCTTTACTGAGTGCAATTTGTAAAGGTTCCGTCCAACGTGTTATATCCACATACGCGATATTATTCTGATGTGCAAAATGTAATAATTTGTCTTCCGTATCATTAACCAAGGTTAATATGATATCAATTTTTAATTTATTGGGTACAGAAGGGTTTTCAATATCAAATAACAAATATGTTGAATTAATCAGTGTATTAGACAGTTTTTTGGCTTTGTCAATATCCCTTCCGGCAATAATTAACGCTAAATCAGGATGATATTTATTAAGGATTTGTGCAACTTGACGACCTACAACACCATAACCACCAACGAGTAATATAGAAATGTTATTCATTTTATAGTCCTAACATATTTCATTAAAAAATAGTCCAGCACATTAATTTTAGTGACGATGAGAGGTTTGACAAAAAATTAAAATGAGATTACGCCAGAGTATTAGAGTCTGGCGTTGATAATAATGTGGCTACCAATATAGAGTAAACCAGTGAAAAAATGTCAGTAAATTCTAAATGACCATCTATTCCTAAATAACTATCGATTCCAGCATGCTTTTTCTTTCTTCGTCACTGACCTTAGGAATAGCATAAAAAGGGATAACGTCAACGGGAGAAATACCCACTAGACCTAACGTTCCAAAGGTCATGCTGCGCATGAAGTGATCTATTTCCATACCATTTTGGATTAAAATATTTTTTTCAGTCCCTAAAGTGATAAATACCGTTGCGGTTTTTCCTGTTAAATAAGGAATAAAAGTATTTTCATCTTCATAATAAGCAAAACCATTAGAAAAAACTCGGTCAATCCAACCCTTAAGTATGGCTGGCTGACCAAACCACCAGACGGGATAAATAAAAATAAGATGATCAGATTCTTTAACCATAGTTTGACTTTTCGCAATGTCCGGCAATACCTTACCTCTGTGTAGGGCTTCAAAATCTGGGCTATCAAGTATAGGATTAAATTGCTCATCATAAAGAGAAATAAGGCTGTATTCTTCACCTTTCTTAACTATTTCACTAATTATCTTTTCTTTAATGGCATGATTAAAACTTTTAGGATTAGGATGAGCGTAAATAATCAAGTGCTTCATTTTTTGATTTACTCCTTTAAGCAATAAAAAACAAACGTCTGGAGGGGATGAGTGAATATTTACAAACACACCCAGAACAACAATGATGTAGCAATAACTCTATTTTACATTCCTCCTCTTTCACCCCCATCAATGGTTAACCCCTGAGCTGTAATCATAGCAGCCTCAGGAGAAATGAAAAACATGACTGTACCGGCAACATCCTGTGGACTAACTAAACGTCGTAATGGAATTCTTTTAGCTGCCCTTTTTAATAAGACGGATGTTGAACATCCTAATAATTGCGCCTGGGGTTCCAGGCCTCTGACAAACATTGGTGTATTTACCCAAGCAGGCAACACGGCATTGACCGTAATATGTCGCTTCGCAAGATCCAGCGCTAATGATTTGGTTAAACCAAGTAAAGCATGTTTTGATGCACAATAAGCTGTATTACGGGTTGTCCCTATCTTGCCAAGGATAGATGAAATAATGACAATTCGTCCACCAGAAACGATATCAGGTACAACCTGTGATAATAGACGCTGAGTCGAATGTAGGTTGGTTGTCAGTACCAAATCCCAGATATCATTTTGGTCAATATCATTATCATCCGCTTTACCATGGCTAACAACGATCCCTTTTATTTCACGCTCTTTAACCAGAGGCATTAATTCGCTGGTTAATGCTTCCTCTTCAACTAAATCGATTTGGAGGGGATGAATATAGTCTGGTGATTGTTCGACTAACTCATTTAATCCATCCTGGTTAATATCAATGGCAATAACGTGATATCCAGCCGCAACAAGTTTTTGGCAAACAGCAAATCCAATACCGCTTGCTGCACCAGTCACAATAAATGTTAGCATTAATTTTCCTTATTTAACTGAGTGCTATGCCACCATTAACATTAATAACTTCACCCGTTATATAATTATTTTCTATAAGAAAATGTATTGCACTGGTAATATCATTAACATGCCCAACTCGTTTGAGTATTACTTTATTATTGACTAATTCCTTATATGTACTTAATAAATTATCTGTCATCTCTGTTTGAATAATTCCCGGTGCGACAGCATTAACCCGAATATTTTTAGGCGCTACCTCAACGGCAAGCGCCCGTGTCAATGATTCTATTCCACCTTTAGTTGCCGCATAAATGGACTGGCCTTTATTTGGCTTACTGGCTGAAATGGAAGAGATATTGATAATATGACCATTCCGCTGTGGTATCATCGCTTTCAGCACTTCACGGCTACACAAAATATAGCTCAACAAATTGTTATTGATCAGTAATTCAATATTTTTAGTTTCCATCGTCGCCAGCAACCCATCGCGGGTTATCCCGACATTATTGACCAGAAGATCAATACGACCAAATACGTTAATCACCTTATTAATAAATGTATTAACTTCTTCAGCTTTAGCCAAATCAGCCTTAATAGGTAAGATATCTGGGTAAATTAGCTTCATTTCGGCAATAAAATCGGTTAATTGAGGCGTTTCATTTCGATAACAAAAAGCGATACGATATCCCCTCGCCAACAAACTTAAAACGATAGCTTTACCAATACCTTTACTGCCTCCCGTCACAATGGCATTTTTTGTGATGGTGTCTGATCTTAACTCTCCGTGATGGTTCATAAACTTGAATTCTCTTTGATATCAGATAAAGTGAAATTATGTTTTCTGGCGATTGCCATAATATCAATCACCTGATCAGCAGAAATATTCCCGTATGAAAAATTCCCTTGGTACTCTTCTAACCCCAATAAAATCGTTTCTGCCATGCAAGCATAAATCTGCCCTTCCTTCAAATAGGCACGGACACGATTATCTAAACTATCATTGTGAGGTGTCTGAACAATTCCTCCCCGCAATATTTTGATATCTGGCCGACTAAGAACATCTTCGTCAGAAAGGTTATGTGGTACTGAAATATCACAGACGATTGCTTTTTGTTTGATTTTTTCAACCGATAAAAAAGCCTCTGAGGCATTCGACGCACACACAATCACATCACAGTTTTCAATATCAGAAATATTTTGAGAGGTGTAGATAAATGTCTGAGTGGGGTAATACTGATTCAAATAGTGCTCTATCTCCATTCCAATATTTGTCTTACCAATGAGATAATCAGCAGGCATAGTGGAAAGGCCATCAACTATTCTTTTTGCTAACCCTTCAGTAACTGGCATCTTATTAATAATAAACTGGTTATAGATATTTTCATAAATATGGTATTTCACTCTATCCAGTTTTTTCAGCGAACCGTGATTACTGCTACCTATCAAGATCACTTCTTGAAATTGAGGGCCTAATATCTTTGCATAAACACTTCCGATATTCCCTGCTCCTCCCACAATCGCTATCCGCATGTTAGCGCTATTTCGATCGGTAATACTTTTCTGCAAGGCTTCAATGCCAATGCCTATAGTCAAAGCATTACCTGTTGTCACGTTGATTGACGTATTTTTTAAGGATTTGCCATTATTGGTGATGATAGACGTAAACATGCCCAACCCAACGACCATATTCCCTTCAGAGGCTGCTTGAGTAACCCGAACTTCAATTTCATGCCGTAAGCGCCCTAACTCATTTTTTTCTAGTGCTTTTTTGATCATTTTTGACGTCACTGTCAGTGGATAGAGCGTGAATTCCACCAATTTACCCTTATCCGAACGGATACGTGCCGCTTTGAAAGATTTGGTTGCGAGATTAAAGGTGGAATTTTCGACAAACAGTTCTAATTCTTCATCACTAAATATGCTGAATGAGGGATCAACCTCCCTAAGCCCGCTTGCGGAAATCAGATGGTTAATAAAAGCCACTTTATAGTCAGCCTCTCTGTCATCATTCTGCGAGGCTTCTATCCGCCGATAATCTGTAGCCACAGTGTGCTCCTTTTTCCCAAGCATGGGAGCAACGATAAACCCTGCGTCAGCATGACGGATCGCCAGACAAACTTTGGAAAGGGCGCCAACAAACCGAATAATTTGTTCAACTTCCAGAAATACTGAGGGTTCTACACGAATAACGTTTGCTGCACTTCCAGAAGGGGCGACACGAATGTGGCTACCACACAATAAATGCCCACTAATCACATAGCCTAAGCTACCTTGTACGGCAATATTTTGTAAGATATAGGAGTCAGAATTAATGACATCATGAAACTCTATTCCCCAGATCAATCCCTTGCCACGAACATCTCGAATGACATCAGGATACTGTTCTTTCAGCGCATTCAGCCGTGTTCTGAATTCCTCCCCTAATTGAGTCACTTGTTTTAGTAAGTGGCGCTGGTCAGCATGCAGAAGATTGACGAAATCATGTGCTACCCGACAAGAAAAATCATCTTCACCAAAGGTGGAGCTTTGAATGACATCAAATCCCGGTGTAAAACTTTCCTGACGGATAGCTACTACCCCAACTTTGACATATCCCGCACCCAAGGCCTTGGAAAGAACGTAATAGTCTGCATCAAGATCGACATCACTGGATGCGACTAAAAATCCACATCTTCCTGATCCTGATTGAACTTCATCAGCAATAACAGGGCAACCCAATATCTGTTTTAGCCGGTTAATTCCGCCAATTTGTTCTGCATTAAGCGGGTAAACGCCGCCCTCTCCCTGTATAGGTTCTACGAGAAATGCGGTAACAACTCTGAATGGTTTCTTCGTTAAAATAATTTGGTTATTCTCTTCTTGCGGTAACCACAACCAACTATTAAAAATATCATTGGCTTTTTCACCCATGCTCGCAAATTCATTCAATTTTTCAGAAGAAAGGAAATGCGTGTCTATTTTCATTCTTCTTAGATAATGACGATACATGGCACCATGCGTACAGTTGGCCGTCATGATCATTTTTCCATGAAAAGCATGTTCAAGAACTAAGAATGTTGGTTTTGTATTCAATCGATCCTGAACAAATGCCATCAAGGCTAATTTTATCTCTTCGACAGTGGCATTTTCCCCCAATTGCAAACGCTGGCGCTGTTCCTCTGTCAGTACAATTTCTTTATCAGCGCTGATTTTGGTAATCGCTGTTACAACTTCCTGCGCTAATTCTTCAAGTTGAGCATTACGTGTAAATTCTGCACTTTTCAGTGCAACTTCCATCGACTCCGCCCCTGTACTCGCAAAACAGAAGATAAAATCACGATGAGTTCCAGTTTCTTCTTTTAGTAATTCATTAAGACGTTCAGCTAATAATGCGGCAGGTTTTCTGATGGAAAATTGGTTATGAACAGGAATTTCTTCATCAAGATAGGACTTTATTTTTTCTCTTATAAAAGGAGAGTTATGACCTAATAATGTCGCACCATATCCTCCCAAGAGATCCAAGACAGGAATTTCTTTATCATTTTCATCTTTGTAATAGAGAAAATTACCTGCTGCCCGGTGATAAGTTCTGTTTAAACCAAGTGAAATTAATGCCTGAGTTAGCTGAGGTTTACAAAAAGTAGCGTAATTTTCCATTGTAAATCCTATTGTTAATTAACTGTTTCAACCTGCCTATGGGGCTTTATACGATCTGCTATATCCTTGATAAAAAAGAGAGTTTCAGCAGCATAATTTCTCTCACTATAATTCTGATAGAGATATGGAATATCAATGAGATGTGAGTTACCTTGCGGTGTCTGGTTTTCAACTCTTGTGAGAATGAAAGTGGCGCCAAACTCAATACTTCCACCCGAAAATTCAGATTGAATATCTTGAGTTATACTCCCTATCCCGGAAGCAACCACTAAGGCGTAGTCAATCAAGTGATTATTCAGACACAACTCAGCTTCGCTAAATGCCGACAGTAAGCCTAAATTTCCACGCAAAAAAGCAGCACAGTCACATTGCAAATTGAGTTCTTGGGAAAGGATGCCCAACAGGTTATTACTGAGTGATAGAGTGATTAAGAAAGGATTGACTCGTTCACATTCCCAGATAGTTTGATAAATATGCTTTGAATGGTGAGCCTTAGCTTGTTCATATTCTGGTAATAATTCTGAAGGTAATGGATGAAGATAGCCATATTGCGTGGTATACAGGCCAAATTTTATTTTTGGATCACTGATATTCAAGCCGGAGGCAATTAAAGCCCTTCTGGTTGAAATAATGCCTTTCTTCGTTCCCGTAGAATAAAAACGTCTGAGCTTTGCATTTTTAATTAGCTCATTGCCATCTTTTTCATCATTTAGACTATTAAATAGATGACAAGGGGTGGTTATATTATAATTAACCAGTTTTATTATCTTATTTTCCATCGTAATCCCCTATAACTAAGCAGGAATTGATTCCACCAAAACCAAATGAATTGGTTATCGCATTCTTCACCGGGAAAGGCCGCCCATAATTTGGAACATAGTCCAAATCACAAAGTGGATCGGCAATTTCAAGATTAATCGTAGGTGGAATGAATTTATGCTTTACAGTCAAAATAGTCGCCACGGCTTCAATGGCGCCTGCTGCCGCTATCCAATGGCCTAACATCGATTTGGTTGATGAAATTAAGGGAGGCTGAGAACCAAAAATACGCTTTATGACAGCGGATTCCTGAGCATCGTTCAAGGGTGTTGATGTACCGTGAGCATTGATATAGTCGATCTGATGCAGATGCAAACCACTATCCTTGATAGCTCGCCTAATGGCACTTTCTGCGCCAATCCCAGTAGGATGTGGCGCTGTCAATTTATAGGCATCTAAGGAAGCCCCATAGCCTTTAATCTCAGCATAAATTTTGGCTCCTCTGCGTAGCGCACTTTCTTCACTTTCAAGAACCAGAAATGCACCACCCTCACCCGCAACCAATCCACTACGATCTTTATCAAAGGGGCGACAAAGTCTATTACCCCACTTTTCTGTTGTGGCAGCCGCTCCCAATAATTTCAGCCCTATCAAGGTATGAAGATTGATAACTGAGTCAGCCCCACCCGCCAGCATGATGGACGTTTCGCCTCTTTTTATGGATTGACAAGCCAGCCCGATAGCATGGGTCGCTCCAGCACAAGCAGCATTCACGTTTACCGCAGGCCCCGATAAAGAAAATCGGCGTGCAATTTCTTTTACCATGCCATCGTTGCTGCATCTTATGCCGGAACAGAAACTCAAGTTATGACGTTGTTCGAACAAGGCTGCAATAGCTTGTTGTTCAGTGTCCTCGTCATGACGACTTTTGCGCCATAGATGTCTGTCATCCTCTGAGAGTTCGGTCACGCCACTACATCCATAAATGCCGATAGGCTGTTTATTCTTCTCCCAGCTCGGCATGAATAACCCCGCATCTTCCAGCGCTCTGGACGTTGAGATAATGCCCATAATGCCACGCTTATCCGTGATACCTGATGTCGGTAGAGAGGCTGAGTTTTCAGTGAGTAAAGTATTAAAATCAATCTGAGCGCCATATTTCACAGGCAGTACACCATTATCCTCAAATACGAGTGGCTTAACTGCTGATTCTCCATCACAGAGCTTTTTCCAAACAGTATCAAGACGGGTGCCGAAAGCACTCACGACCCCCATTCCTGTAACAACAACACGATGGTCAGATAGCATCACAATTCTCTCTTAGCCATTTTCATTCGAAGCAAAACAGCAATGCACTGTTTTTCCAGACCATGAACCAATATCAGTACCAAAGAGGAGGGTTGTTGAGAGATAAAATTCGAATGGACATTATCGACACTTAAGGTCTTTTGGTGCATTTCAATGGCCAGGTTGATAGCAATAAAAGAGGCGGCAGGCCCCGTATATCCGATAGCTTTATCAAGATTAAACTGTATGGCATCAGGAAAAATACCATGCGTCAATGAGATAGATTCATTATCAACTTTTCCAACGTGGATTATTTGCTGTGGTGATACATCTGATGTGTTGACTTGCGACAAGAAACGGGAATATTGCTTGCTGTTGTGAATTATCATGCGATTAACATAAGTTACCTCACCATCAGCATTTTGGCTATCTTCATGTAAGGTGATAAACGAGGCAGCTTCCGCTGGCAGCCACGGTGTATCACCGATTAAATGCTCATAAGCAAGGTAATACCATGTTGAGATTTTCTGGGCATTACCCCCACAAAGTGCAAACTGACAGCGTTTTTCTTTGAGACTGTAATAACCTTCCAGAAGAGCATGACCGCCTGCATCAACATGAGGAGAAAAGAAAGCATTATCGCCTATGATATCAAGATGTTGTGACAAATGGCTGGCTGTGGAAGTATTCAACAGTGTCAATCCCATCAATGGAGGCGTCTCCACTAATGCTCTGGAAACATAATCCTTATCATCTTTCGTATCAGATGCAATAAGATACGAATTATTATCAGCATCACTTGTGCCTAGCCCAATAAACAACCCGCGTTGTTCAGGAGGAAAGTATTCACCAATACTGTTTTCCCACGTTTTAATGCCGGTATAGAGCACCCACTGACTTTGCTCATGCGCTGTTCGTCGAATCATCTTATCCATAGAAGACATGACAAAATCACCTTCTTTGATGAATCTCTCTCCTATAATATGTGGGAAACGCAGCGTATTGTCTGATAAGTCGGCTTCTTTTATATTTCCATGAATAATATCAGCCATATTTAGGCCATCAGGAAGCAAACTACTTCCTCTGGTTATATAAATTGCCATAACCTATCCCTCAGCTCGTTTTAAAATCAAACTACTATTCTCTCCACCAAAGCCAAAGGAATTACTGAGGATATGCTTGACCCGCAGAGCTTTTGCCGCCTTGTTTACATGAATTAAGCCATCAATTTTTCCCAATTCAGAAAAGTTAAGGCTGGGAAGAAGTTGATTATTATTCAGCGTTTCAATTGAAAGTATCGTTTCCAGTAGCCCACTCACCGCTAATGAATGCCCCATCGCTGATTTAGTAGAAATAACGGGTGGTTGATGAGGGAAAAGTGCATTAATCGCTTTACTTTCCGCAAGATCATTATTGACCGTTGAAGTGCCATGAGAACTGATGTGATCGATATCTTCAGGCAATAATTCAGCATCTTTCAGCGCTGAAGACATGCTGTTGAGGTAATATTTACCCGATAAATCCGTTGATGTCATTTTATAACCTTCAGATTGTCGGGACATACCTGCAATTTCAGCCAATATTTTGGCCTTTCTGCCAATAGCGTGAGCATAATTTTCAACCACCAGAAACGCAGAAGCATCCGCCAAAACGCAGCCTGCTCTGTCTTTATCAAATGCCCGTGAAGATTGATTTAATTCTGTAAATTTACCATCATAAAGCGCCCTGACTTTTTTGAACAAGATTTGCATAATAGGGTGAGTAGCTTCTTCAGAAGCACCCACCAGGGCTATATTGCGCCGACCACTTTTAATGGTGAGATATGCAGAATAGAGAGCGACCATACCTGCCGTACAAGCATCACTATAGACTCTTGGTTGCCCCGATAGATGAAAACACTTAATCAATTCTTCAGCAATTTCATACGGGCGCATCAGCGCCCCAACATGTTCAATGTCAATATATTCTGAGGAGGATGTATTCCCATTGAAGTAATGAGTTAGCGTATCACCATCAATAAACATCTTATTGTTGGCAAAAAATAACTCACATTTATATTGTTTCAGTTTCTGATGGGTTAATCCTGCCATTTGCAAACTATTTTCTCCTGCACAATAAGCCATCAATAAAACACGATTATTGGAGGGTTGCTCCGTAACGTTGAATTGATTACGTAACTTATCTATATCTGTGGAAGTTAATTTAGCGCTTGGAATATTATTTATTCCATATTTTTTTAACAACGCGTCTTCACAGATAAGTTGATCAGATAAACTATCTGCATTGGTGTTATAATCGGTAATCAGATGACTTATTGCCTGTTCTTATGAAATCGAATATCACACTGTCTGAACCA
>NZ_MKGQ01000020.1:5659-18264 GCF_001908105.1 Xenorhabdus eapokensis | reverse complement strand
CTTGGCATGATGAGCTGGAGTAATGGTTTTTTCGCGAAGACAATGATACCAGATCATCATGCTGTTCAAATTCCCCTCACAAAACGTCAACACGCCCTAGTGGGTAAAATAATAATGTATTTAATAAAATAAATTACACATATAAAAAATAATAAAAATTAAAAAGTAATAACAGATTGTGAATGGTAAAAATATTTAGTTATTTATTCAATATAAAGAGTCTTTTTAGCACATTCCAAATGATTTGGAGTGGCTTGTTGGCTAAAGAGATTGAGAGGAATTCATCATCATTTCAATTTAAAATCGATCTCAAGTGTTACCTCTGGATTCATATTTGCAGGCCTGAAACCAACAGATTTAGCGAGACTGAGGGTTTTCAGGGCTTCATTATCTATCGCACTGTTACCAGAGGATTGAACGATTCCGGCAGCGGTAATGGAGCCGTCATTTTGCAGCATAAATTTGACGATGACCGAACCTTGTTGCTTCATCCTCTTTGCTTTGCGGGGATAACGCTTATGACGTTCAATTTCTTGCCGCAGTCTTGCATAGTAATTGTCCACTTCGCTATTTCCTTGTCCCACCAAAGGTTGTGACGTCGCTGTGCGGCTCATACTGCCTTCTGAATTAGCCTGATCGCTACCGTGCGTTTCCTGCTCTGTCTGATTGTCTTTCTTTACCTGCGGTGATTGGGTGGTTTTCTTTTCTGCCATTTCTTGCGGTTTTTCTTTCTGCTGCTTTTGACGTTTCTTGGGTTTATCGGCTTCTGGCGGTTTGGCTACCTTATTTTCAGGGTGAATGGCTCTATCCAGCACGAGTTCTGGTTTTGTTGGTGATTCCGGTGCAGTTAAAAGTGGGGATGGAGAAGAAACAGGCTCCGGTTTATTTTCCCACGATGGTGCTGCAACCATCATAATGGATAGCCCCAGAGTAGAAGCGTTGTTGTTGATATGATGTGCCGTGTCATCATCATATGAAGCATGTCGGTTAAACAGCCATATTAAACTGGTATGCAATAAAACGGCGATTAGGATACCAACCAGCAATCTCCTTCTGGAAATTAATGGCGAACACGCGGCTGGATTATCTAATATGGCTGTGTTGGTCATACGATCCTCTCAGCAAATCTCTAAAATTGGCTGGTCAAACTGAGTTTAAAGGTTTTGCCCGGTGCTGGAATCATCGAACGCGTCAGCGGATCGAGATAGTAGCGGTTAGTGAGGTTTGTGCCAGTCAACTCCATTGATATAGAGGGAGTGATTTGGTAGCTAATATAGGCATCAACCGTAAATACCGGATTCCAGCGCATTGGGTTATTGGATTGTCCCTTATAAATGTCTGGTAAGGCATTCATCAGCCATTTTTCATCTTTATTTTCTGCCTTGCTGTGGTAGAGCATTCGGCTGCCTAGCTCCAGTTTTTCATCAAACAGGCGGCCGCCGATGCTCAGGTTAGCTGAGTATTTTGGCTGGATAGAGGTGCGTAAATAACCGCCAGGGAAACCACCATCAATACATTCAGGTATGCTATAACGATTCTGGGAATCCAGTCTCATGACAGAATTACTGTCACAGACTTTATTTTTCATGTTATAAACCAACCCCATATCGGCAAAGAAACTGCCGTTGTCGTAACGTGCCTGTAGTTCCAAACCAGCCAATTTCTGTTTGTCCAGTTGGGAGAATTTATAGGTATTGTCCCTGTCGAACACATTTTCAATGATGGTGTTGTAATAGGAGAGTTTGATATCGGCATGGCGTTCAGCTTTGACTAATTGGCTGAAATCGTAGACTAAGCCAGCTTCCGCGGTTTTGGCACGTTCAGGTTTGAATTTATGGCCTATTTGATTGGTTGTAGAACCTGAAAAACCGACGGTATCTTCAAAAATGCTGGGCATTCTTACCGCTTCGGCATAACGGGCGTAGATACGGAAATCGTCGGTGACATAGGCCGTCGCGGAGAAAGTAGGTGCCCAAGCGTGATCCTTACGTTTTGGCGCAGGTTCCCAAGGATCGTTAACAGCAGGGCCTGGTACGCCATTTGCGTCAACTTTTTCGCCGTATTCATATTTATAGACTTCTTTGCCACTTATTGGGTCGATAACCCTTTCATTCATATCCAGTTGACCATTGAAATAGGGGTTATTGTTTTTACTGAGCTTGCCATTGTCAGGATCGTAATTCCAAGTGAATTTTTCGCTAACCATTTTACGCTTTAGGCCATCACGTGAATTAATACGAGTTGTCTCAACCACAGAGTATTCAGTTTCGAGTTTATTCATAAACGCAAGCTTCTCTGCGGGACTCATTTTCAAGATGTTATTTGATTTTATAAATTGTTTTCTTTTTCTCTCCATATTAGCTTCTGTTTCGGTCATTGTTCGCCAATAACTCATTTCATGGCCAATGGTTTCCCGTTGTTTCTGATAATGGTCATCCCTTTCGGCACGTCGTTCATTAAGCAAATCATCTTGAGACCAATAAGAAACGCGCTTGGCTCCAGCATTCAGCTCCAACCATGAAGCTGGCCGCCAGTTGAAGTTAAAGGCGAGATTGATTTCCTGGCGTTGTCCTTTCCGCGCCGGTGACTGGAAGAAATATAGATTAGTTGAATTATAATCATCGTTGGAATCGAGGCGTTCCCGTTGGAAATTCCCCATTAAAGTCAGCTCTAAACTAGGGTGTAGGGTAAATTTATTGGAAAGATCGACACCCCAACGATTATTTTGAGAATGGGTGATAGCGGTATTGATCAATGTGCCATCAATATTGGCGTTTCTACCCTCAAGGCCATCTTCCCAACGCCAGTCTCTATCGGTGGGAGTGCGCGGATATCCTCCGGCGGTGTTGGTATTGCTGGTGGTGCGAGTTGTCCATAAGTTCATATCGAAGTCGACATAGGGGTTATTCTCAGGCTGCCACTTATAGGTCAGATTGGCAGCTTTCTGGTGAACTTTCGCTAACGGCCATTGAGGAACTTTATTTTCTTCGGGTGTAACCCAGCCCAAGCGTGAAGGCATAATATCACCAAATTCCATATGGGTACTGCGAAACCCTAATTGTAGAGCCTGATCTTCGGTGAAATGCCAGGTATTTTTAATTAATACAGAACGCATTTCATTGGAAGTATTGGGAACTTCATTACCGGGGCGATAGATACGAGCAGCAAAAGGCAGATATGGGTCCAGTGTTGTCTGGACATTTTTCATGAGTTCCCTGTCATTTTCCGTAATGGGTTCATCATAGCGATGGGCGCCACCTTTTCCGGCAAAATAGTTACCCTGACGACGGTATGCATAGGCCAGCATTAGGTCAAAATACTCCTGCCGTGTTCCTAATGCGAAACGGAAGGCATTATCTTTGAAGCCAAACAGTTTATTGTCTTTCGATGAATGAGGCGTAATTTGTAACGCCGGATCGGTTTCAACCTTATTTTGGATAAAGTCAGGAATATCGCGGTAGTCTTGCCCCAATGATAGGGACGGAGTGCGCTCTCTCACTGAGTTGCTACTGGTTTCCAGTTTAGTATTAATGCCAAAAGTTTCCCCTTTTGGCACTACATCATCAATGCCTAGGGTTTTTATGGATACGGCACCACCGACGGAACCTTTGATTCTGCGATTCAGAGACGGGCCTTTTTCAATTTCAATGCTACTGATTAGGTTTGGATCGATGTAATTGCGGTTATTGGCACCATTGTAACCGCGTCCTACGGTAATGGATTGTTCTGTACCATCAATGGTGACAGGAATGCGCCCTTGCCCCTGAACACCACGGATATTGATATCTAAAGCGCCACTATTACGGGCATCACCGCTATATACACCTACGGCACCTTTAATTAAATCGGCGGGAGAAGCTCCTTTGTAGCGTTCTATCTGTTTTTTGCCGATATAAATATTGGAAATATCTTTGTCATAGACTGCGTTATAACCCTCTTCATCTTTAGCACTGTTATCCGTGACACGAATCTTGCCCAAATCTGTCTTGCTGTTTGAGGTTGTGACCGTCGCTTCGGATCCGGCAACCAGAGGCGGTGCAGCCAGTGACAATGCCAGTGACAATGCAATAGTGATGGGGGTGAGCTGTGTTTTAACTCGGTATGCCATTGATGCCTCCATTTTGGTTAAAAATATTTTTCCAACCTGATTAGCACTTCATTTTTGTTATAGCTGTACAGCCAATCCACATTGCTGCGGTTGTGTCGATGGCGGAAAGTGAAAGAAGGTGTCATGCCCCATATTTCAGCGGCAGGGACTTTAATGACAACACTGTAAATTTGCTCATTATCTTGACGTTTAGCTCTCAACATTGGGCTATAAGCACCAAAATGACGTTTTTTCAGTGTGGCAAACAGTGAACCGTTGATACCGGGATAGATCTGTCCGGCAATCCCTGTCCGAATTCCCCATTGCTGATAGCGATCCTCGGCATACTGGTTGTTGTTGCGATAAACCCAATCGCCTCCGCCAAACAGGACAACGTCTTTGCTAATAGAATGAAACAGGGTGAGGTAGGCTGAGGTAAAATTGCCATCTTTCCGGCGGAAACTTTGCTGATGGCGTAGCTGCTTATGCTCGAGTTCAACATTAAGGGCTGTTTGGGAAGTAAACGCCCATCGCCATTCTGTTTTGGCACCTGTAGCACGGTAATAGGTATCACTTGCTCGTTGTTTATATTCAAACAGGGAACCAAAAGAGAAATCGTGGATTTTGCTTTTATAGTTGTACCCACCAATCAGCAGAAATGTATTTTCGTTCTCATCGTGGTAATCACGATAGTTTTCGCCATAAATTAGTCCACGACCAAAAATACCGTGATGACCAGTAAGTTGATAGCGTCTACTTAATGTTGCGTCATAAGACGTACCCCATACTTTTATGGCTTTTGGTGTGTGCTGCGTTTCATGGCATGTATTTCTTAAATACTTCCGGCAAATAGTCTTATCGGAAGACATATTAACGTTATCGTTATAAGCGTAACCGACTGAGAAAGAGCCACGCCAACTGTTTCTCAACTCTATCGCTTCCAGATAGCTGTTAATATTTTTCAACACAATTTCTGGTAACTTTTGTGCTTTATACAATCCAGTAAACAGTTGATTAGCTTCCCGATTTTTATGATCCTCAAAATAGACGCGAGCTAGTTCCAGTTCGATACGGGGAAAATCCGGTTGTTGATTCAGAATTTGTTGATAATGATAGGCGGCGAGATCCAAATTTCCTTCAAGACGTGCCAGCCCACCCTGAGCAAAATTGACCAACATTACATCATGTTCTGGCAATTTTTGATAAGCCGAGAGAAAACGTCTGACATCTGACCATTGTCTATGGTTAATAGCCAGGAATAGCGCTTGGCCGATATCATTAATATTGTTTTCTACCTGAAACGTTTTCCCATTAATGACAATCAATGAAGCATTATTTTCAACAAAAATAGGAGCTGGTGTAATCAGGTTGGTTTCATTTTCCTGTTGATTATGCTGTGCTTCTTGCCAGATTTTCCGTGAGGTATCTTCATCGGCATGAACGGGTAGGGAGAGGCATAGAGCCATAAGTGCCGTTGATAATATTGGCGTAATTCTATTTTCAGACATTGGGAAACCAGATCACAAAGCTCAATTATTAGAAATAAAAACAGAGAACAGCGCCAAAAACAGCACTGTTCTCTGAAAGATTAATGATTACTGTTTAGAACCACCGAAAGCAGTATCTTTGGAGCTGTCATCTTCAAATGTGGTGTATCCAGCCAGACTGGATGCACTGTCGCCAAAGAAGTGACCATTGGTTGTTCCAACCAAATCATCAGTTATGGCTATACCTTCGAATTTAGCATCAGCACCAATATTGGCACTAATATCTATTGTCATTGCGGTATTTTCCATGGAACCAACCAGAGTTTTCTCACCAAAGTCAGCGGTAAATGTACCGGACAAGGCATTATCACCGCTGTACTGGTTAATACCTGTCACCGTATAAGTTGCTGTTCCGTCTGTTGGAATATTGGTAGTGATATCCTTACCTGCATAATAAACGGTGTGAGAATCATCCGATGTCTGACCAGTTGACCATTCACCGAAATAAACATCAGCATTGGCAACTTTGCTGAAATTGAATACCCCCATACCACCATGAGAGCCTGGTGCACCAGCTCTTGAGATGTTATGAATCCCATTACTGTCCGCTGGTGCCATGCGAGTTAAGCCAGAAAAACCGATGAGTTTTCCTCCACCGATGGAACTGATCCCAATACCAGGATCGCCACTCGCACCACCGTGTGAATTTGAACCCGTTTCGGTTGCACCAACCTTAATATATGCTGGTGAGCTTATTTGACTCTGCCCAAAACCGACTTCTGCCTGAGCCTGTGCCATAAATCCCAATGTGCCTAAAGCGGCGATTAATACGTTCAACTTTTTCATCATTATCCTCGTTTGGAATGGGGGATCCCTCGTTACCCAATCTTAAAAACGGTCTGATTTATCGCGCGAGAAAAACGTACACTGTTCAAATGATAATGTAAATGATAATTATTATTATTTGTTTCGATAATAATAGGGTTTATTAGTCAATGTCTTTTTTTATTTTATTGATTTTTATTTTATTTTTTGCATTTTGGGTGAGGTTTGATCTATCTGATTTTTTTTAAAAAATGTGAGGTTGGTGGATTTTATTTACTGAGGTTATTTTGTTATTAACAAATTAATTGGCATTAAAAATATTTTTCTAACTGTATCTGTACTTCGTTTTTATCGTAACTGTATAACCAGTTCACATTACTGCGATTGTGTCGATGGCGGAAAGTGAAAGAGGGTGTCATGCCCAATATTTTAGCGGCAGGAAATTTAATGGTGGCAGTATAGATTTGTTCATTATCCTGGCGTCTGGCACCCAATAATGGGCTGTAAGCGCCAAAGTGTTGTTTCCTCAGTGTGACAAGCAGCGAACCATTAATGCGGGAATAGAGTTGTCCAGCTATCCCCGCACTTATTCCCCATTGTTGATAGCGATCCGCCGGTTGTTGATTATTTCGATAGCTCCAATTACCACCACCAAACAGCACTAATTTATCATTGATGACATGCAATAGGCTGACATAGGATGAGGAAAGTTCGCCGTCTTTCCCTCTGTAAAGCGGCTGATAATTCAATTTTTTATGTCCAAACTCAACATTGAGGGTGGTTTGTTTGGTGATATCCCACTGCCATTCTATTTTGGCACCGATGGCATGGTATTCGGTATTCCCTGCACGTTGTTGATATTCGAATAAGGGGCCAAAGGAGAAATCCTGGTTTCTGCTTTTATAGTTGTAGCCACTGATCAGCAGAAATATATTTTCGTTTTCGGTGTGATAATTGGGATAATTTTCACCATAAATCAGTCCTCGGCCAAAAATGCCGTGATGACCAATAAGTGGGTAACGTCGGCTTAAGGTGGCGTTGTAAGTTCCACCCCATGCTTTGATAGGTTTTGGCACGTCACGTTCAATGATGCACTTTCCCTTTGTAGAAAGCAGACAGATTGGTTTCTGATTCGGAGACATATTTATATTATCGTCATAGGCATAGCCAAATGAGAATGAACCACTCCAATCATTTCTTGAGTTTATTGCAGCCAGATAACGGTCAATATTCATCAAGACCATTTCTGGTAACTGATCTTGTTTGCTGATTTCCTTAAATAACTGCTCGGATTCTTGGTTTTTGTGATCTTCAAAATAAATACGAGCCAGTTCCAGTTTAATGCGGGTAAAATTTGGTTTTTTACGTAAGATCTTTTGATAATAAGAGGTAGCAAGCGTTAAATTCCCGTTAAGGCGAGCTAGCCCGCCTTGAGCAAAATCGCTGAGTAACGGATCGTACCCAGGAATTTTTTGATAAATCGGCAGAAGGCGTCTGACATCTTGCCACTGCTGTTGGTTAATAGCAAAATACAGTGCTTGAGTGATATCCTTAAGATTGTTTTTAGCTTTAAGTACTTGTCCATGAGTCATGGCTAATGAGAAGCGAGCTTTTATAGGAATGTTATTTTTCTGTTGATTGTGTTGTTGATTATATTGTGCTTCTTGCCAAGTCCTGTGGCTAATATCTTCATTGGCATAAACTGTCGGAGACTGAAATGAGATCAGCAATATTATAAGTAATATTGGAAATATTTCCTTTTCAGACACTTTTTTTTGATCAAACACTTTTTTTTGAACAGACACTTTTTTTTGAACAGACATAGTAAAACCCGATTGATAAGACCCCTATTTATTTGAAATAAATAAGTTGGAAATAAATAGGGTAAAGAAGATGAAGAAGAAAACAGTGCCCAAATGACACTGTTTTCTGGGGAATAAATCATTATTCTTTAGCACCACCAAAAGCAGTATCTTTGCTTCTGTCGCCATCAAATTTGGCATACCCTGCCAGAGCAGAAGCGGAATCACCGTAGAATTTCCCATCGGTAATCCCATTAATACTACCGTTGGCTGTGGCCTTACCTGAAAATCCGGCATTGTTATTTATATTGGCATCAATATCGATTTTTAATGAATCATTGTTCAGTGAGCCATTCAGTTTTTTGGAATCAAAGTTTGCGACGAGTTTGCCGGAGAGGAGATTATTTCCGTTATATTGGTTCAAGCCTTTTACTATATAGGTCGCAGTACCGCCAGTGGGCAGATTGGTTGTAACATCTTTACCCGCATAAAAAACAGTATGGGTAACATCCGATTTATCGGGCGTTTTTTGTGCCCATTCCCCAAAGTAAACCTCTGTACCGGGAACCTGACCGATATCGATATACTGGTTCTCGATACCGAAAAGTGAACCATCTACTTCGGCATGATAGATGCCATTCTTGTCGAGTGTAGCGAAACCTTTTAGTTGGGAGGCAGGAAGTAATTTATCTTTTACTGTAGGTAAAGTGATACCCAGAGCGGGTTCACCATCTACTTCTCCGATGACAAGGTGTGGATCGGTTTCTTGTTGGCTTATACCATACTCAACTTTTGCCTGAACCTGGGTAGTAAATCCAAAAACGCTTAACATGGCGATTAATATATTGACCTTTTTCATAAGCAGCCTCACAGAGTATTGAATGTCTTGTTATCCTGTCATAAGAGCGTCCTGAGCTTTTTGTGTGAATGATGTGCGCAAAAAAATATGCAGCAAATAAAATGTATGTTGGCTAAATAGCGATGTAAACCATAGGTTATAATTTTGTTTCTTTTTTGTTTAATTTCATTGCTGGTGCAAATGAGAGGTAAATTAATTGAAATTAGGTTATTTTTTGAGAATGGAATGAATTCGTGGATGGTAATTAATTCACTAATCGTTGAGGATGGGTATATATTGTTGCCCGTCCTGGCTTGCAAAATCCGATCAACGTTAGATTACATTTCTGTGCGACTTCAATGGCGAGTGAGGTTGCCGCAGAAACAGCAAATAAAATTTCTACTCCACAATTCGCTGATTTCTGTACCATCTCATAACTGGCACGGCTGGAAACCAACACAGCACCTTGTTGCCAGCCTGTTTTAGCTCGCATTCCCAGTAGCTTATCCAGTGCAACATGGCGGCCAATATCTTCACAACCACCAAGTAATTTTCCCTCTGAGTCAATCCAACCTGCGGCATGGGTACAGCCAGTGAGTGCGCCGATTTCCTGAACATGTGGTAATTGGGTAAGTGCAATATCAAGGCAGGAGAGGGAAAGTGTTTGGGTGAAAGGCAGGGGGGTAATTGGGCGAAAGATCTCTGCGAGTTGTTCTGTGCCGCAAATACCGCAACCCGTTCTCCCAACCATGCTGCGTCGACGCTCTTTTAATTCCGCAAAACGCCGGCTGGAAAGTTCAATGTGCAGTTCAATACCACCGTGGCAGCTAACTACAGAATCAATCCACCGAATTTCCTGCGCAGATGTAATAATCCCTTCCGACAAGGAAAACCCGATAGCGAAATGGTCAAGATCTTTTGGACTCGCCATCATTACGACATGGGAAATACCGTTATAAACTAATGCGACAGGCACTTCCTCGGCTACCCAATCCGGAGTTGGAGTACTCAATTGGTCACTTTTTTTGGCGTTTTTTTGTTGTACATTTATGCGAGAAGTCCCGTTGATTCCTTCTATGGTTAACTTATTTTCTGGCCTTTCATTTTCCATTAATGAATTCCCTTTAGTTTGATTCATAATATTGAAAGAAGAAAAAAACCGGAGGCATTCTTTTCCTCCGGTTTATTGACTTTTAGTGGATGACTAGCGCCTTAAGCTTTTTATTAGCCTGCTGTTTATCAAAAGGTTCTGGCAATTCACTTGGGGATAATCCCACAAATTCTAATTGTTCTGCTTCATCTTCCGTCAGAACTTTCTTTTTCCTCAATTTGAGCAAATAGTTCCAATTCCAAATACCACCAGAATCTTCTGCCGGACATATGCCATTACCTGCGGTGACTTCAGGCTGGATAACCTCTTTTGCAAGGACTTTCTCTACGGTTATCTGATGAAGCCAATCATCACCAAAGTCATATTGGTAGTCGAGTTCGTCGCCAACATCACCCAGAAATGCACCGATACACATTTGGTCGTAGTGTTCTTCTGGAATATCGATGCCTAAAAGATTGAAACGAAAGAGATGCGCATTTTCCCAGCCCATCGCATCTTGTATCACATCATGAAATTCATTGAGTGTTAGCTGATTGCTGACACGGATCCGACGCCATACGGCTGGAGTGGCATCAACTAAACTCACTTTGAGAACCAAACCTTGCGGTTCAATCTCTTCCTCTTGTTCCATGTAGAAATATTCAAAGCTGAGTTCAGACAAAGTATCAAATAAAGCAAACCTCTTGCGGTTTAATGAAGGATCTCTGAGGGCATAGGCCAAATCTAAAAATTGCTCTACTAGATATGGAGCTTGTGGTGGCAGTCTGTATTGTTCGATTGCAGCGGAATAAGTCAGACGTTCAGTAAAGAGTTCACGGTTTGCATAATAATAGAGTTTCAATAAGTCCCTGGGTTTTTTCGCCTTCAACAAACAGTCTTCCGGCGCCAGCCAGCTCAATATTAATGATGACCCCATAGTAATACCAAGGCGATTCCGTTCTTGTCGTTTCAGATCAGCTTGATAACCGAACTTTTGGCTCCAGTGTTCAAGCTCAAATGCTTCTGGTTGTGTCCATTCGACAGGAAGTTGTGACAACCAATAAAGTGAATCGAGATCAAGGGGCGTGTTTTTATTTTGCTGAACTGAAAGTATCCACGGTAAAATTTGTTGCAGCCAGTCAGGGGAGACCGGAGTAAAGTCAACATAAGACTCATGATTGCATAACTCTTTAATCAGTTCGGGGATGGTTTTTTCAGGCGAAATATTCAGTAAGCTCTCGCGGATACCCGATTTGAAATCCAGCATCATATTCATTTGGTATTTTTGACCATCCAGTGTGATTGCCAGCATCATGCTGGCGCAGTCATTCCCATCAACATGAGTGGCGTATATTTCGTGTATCTCTGCTGTTTTCCGAACCTTATTGTGGTGCGACATCGCCTTCTTTTTCCAACGCTTAAAACAAGAACGAATGGCAGGATGGCGGTTAAACCGTGCACACAGATTGATAAGTTGCAGGTAGGATAAGTTTGCCCATGCAGAAGCGGGGCAATCGTCCAAGGATTGTGCACAGGCAAGGGCAGTCGGTTCTTCAAAGTACTGAGTCAGTAGTAGCAGGGCATCTATACCCCATGAATGCTTGGCAACTTCCGACAATAAGTGAGGCAATGTTTCATGAGGAATAACGGAAAAACCACTCTCAAAAAAGTTGACGAATTCAATGCCAGAATGAATTTCAAACTGTTTAAATAGTTGGCTTAAGTTTGGGGATTTTGTCGGAAAAGTTTCTATGTTGGTGTTATCAGCATATTGGGAGGTATCCAGTAGTGGGGTGATATCCGTGTTAATATGAAACTGATTTCTTTTCAGGATCGATACACATAACAATACGCATTCGCTATTGATCTCGAGCTCTTCTTTGGCATTCACCAAAATTTGCTCAATGATCTCTTCAAACAGTTGTTTGGCCTCAGCCGGTAATTTTGTTGTTGTTAATGCAAGTTCTCCTATGGCAACTTCAAGCCAATTATGAATGCTGTCCCCCATCTCCGTCATTGTTTTTTTAGGCAGCATCAATACCAGATTAATAAACAAAAAGACGTTTTCAGGCTCGGAAAACCATTGTATCTGCGTTTGGGTTAAGGAGCGCTGTTTCTCAGGAGCATGGGCGTATTTTTCTATTGCAGATAGCAATTTTTCAGGTGTTAATTTCATTATCAACCTCTTCAATATATCAATATTTCAACCAAGAAGAGTGCTGGTTATTTATGCCTCAAATCCACCCTTCCCCCTTGACAATGATTAATAGTCTAACCTGAATTTTTGTAAGGTCAGTAAGTTTGTGTTGAAATTTATCCGCGTTATTTTCTAATTTGCGGCTGTGTGTGATCTGTAACTTGAAATCGACAGGATTTGACGCGATGCTCGACTTTAACATCCTATAACATTGGCTTGTTGAAGCCAGTCCCGTTGACTTTTACCTTGTTGAAAATTGGCAAAAATACCCAACGTGTG
>NZ_MKGQ01000020.1:0-5559 GCF_001908105.1 Xenorhabdus eapokensis | reverse complement strand
ATGATAAAATCTTGCTGTGACATAGCCTTTTGTTCCTTTATTTCTCTATTTTTGACGACTTAAAGTTATAAAGGAGCGGCTATGTCATTTCAACTCACCCTAAAAGTCGAGCATCGCGTGGATTTGACAATGCCATTCCGTTGTTTGTCCAATCATGCATCCAGCGGCCTGTGAAGTGGGAAGCATCGCCCGATAGGGCGGGGAGCAGTCACTTTTTTATCTGTATATGTGCCAACCTGTGCTATTTTTCATCGGGTTGGCAAACTGAACTCACGTGTGGAATTCAATAGAGTATGAAAAAAAAGATAATCTCTAGGATTTATCTTGGATTGTTGTTAATTGCTTCCTTGATATTAGTATTTGAAAAAGGTGGAGATATTTATCCTGCACTGGTATCTGTCGGTGTATTCGGTATCATCTTTGGTCTGGCTTTTTTAGTTTCAGCGCGCTGGTTATTTTCGGTAGTATTCACTGGAACGTTATTTATCATCCTGAAATTCCTCAACCAGATAAAAATCCATTACTACAAAGAACACCTGATGTTTTCTGATTTGAATGTCATGTTAGATCCCGCAAATCAGGAGACTTTACACCACTATTGGCTGGCGGGCATTGCCGTGGTGGCGATGTTTATCTGGTTGATATTCAACATGATATTGAGCTGGAAAGTGGTGCCTGCTGCGCGTGGGATCAAATGGCGCCTCGGTAGTATCGTTTTAATGGTCGTGAGTGCCTGGGGTATCAACCTAACAGTGAGTACCTACCATACTCAATGGCAAGGGGAATTGCCGAAGGGACGGGGGACGGTGACCAATATGGTGATGTCTGCCTCGGATGTGCAATATCAGCCGCCAAAATTTGGCTTATCGGCTGATTATTTCTTGCAGCAGGCGAAAAAAGTGACGTTGCCTGCACCTCAGTCAGAAGTTAAACCTGATGTGGTTGTATTGCTGCAAGAGTCTACCGTCAATCCCCATATTTACCAATTACCTGCCAATGTGCAGTTGCCAGATCTCTACATGTTCCGGCGTGATGCGGGTGTCAGCGCCCAAAGTCCACTCAGGGTACAAACCTTTGGGGGCGGAACCTGGTTATCTGAATTTTCTGTTTTAACTGGATTGAATACGGATGATTTTGGCCCCCGCAAAAATGCGGTGTTTTATTTTGTCGTTGATCACCTGAAAAACAGCTTGTTTCGTGCCATGAAAGACAACGGCTATTACACGGTTGTTCTGACACCGTTTAATAAATCGTCTTATCATGCGGGACATGCTTACAAGACATTGGGCGTTGATCGAATTATCCAACCGCAAGAGCTGGGCTATCCCGCAGATATGGATGAAAATTTATGGAAAATCCCGACACAAGATATGTTGTCTTATGTGAAAACTATCCTGGCTAAGGAAACAGACAAACCGATTTTTATTTTCTCTCTGACCATGTATGAACATGGGCCTTATGAAGAGAGCCATCATGATGATTATGGTCTGGCTGATAAAGTTAATTCTGCAACGGCGGTTGGTAAGTTTAGCCATTATATGGAAAAAATCGTGGCGTCTGATCCTGCCATCAGAGATTTCAGTGAATTCGTTGCCAATCGCGACAAGCCTACCGTTTTCCTCTATTTTGGTGATCATCAGCCAAACATAAATTTTGATCACTATAACTCTCCGCTACCTGATCCAGCACATGTGACTCAGTTTACTTTGCGGGATAACTTGAAACAGGGAGCATCAATAACAACGGGCAAACTGACAGATATCTCCTTCCTCGGTGGAATAATTCTGGAGCGTGCCCGTTTATCAGCACCAGCGTTTTATCAGGCGAATATGTTCATGCGCCATTTATGTGATGGTGCCTTAAATGATTGTCAGGATAGGGCACTGGTAGAGAGTTATAAGCATTATATTTACCAGCAGTTAGCGGCGGCAGGTAAGGAATAATTTTATCCCTTCTGTATAAAAAACCTACGCAACTGAAATATTGCGTAGGTTTTTTTGAAGGCTTATATCAAGCAAAATTTGTATCAAGAACGTGCGGCAGTGATGCGATAAGCGCAGCGTCGGTGACCACTAAGGATATATTCGGTTCTTTCCACATTGGCTTGCAGGATCTCCCGAAACAGTTTCAGCTCTGTCCGACAAAAGCCTTGACACAATTTGGCTGCGGCACAAATTGGACAATGGTTTTCAAAAAACAGAATATCGCCATTTTCTTCAACAGAATAATAAGCCATGTAGCCTTCTCGGCAGCGTATCGAGACCAGACGCTCAACTTTCTCCTGTAACCCTGTAGCACCTTCCATCGCCTTTTTATAGTTGGAAAAAGTCTCTTTTTCACGGGCGCCGATAATCAAATCCATAGCATCTTCACCCAACTGATGACGAATAATCGAGATCAGTTGCGTTGTCAGCTCTGCATGGGCATCAGGAAATTTGGCATGGCCTTTCTCTGTGATATGCCAAAGCTGTACTGGACGCCCAACTCCCCTGGTTTCTGATTTTGCTTCAACTAATCCCTCCTTAGCCATTTTTACAAATTGCTGACGGGCTGCTTCTCCAGTTGTTCCCAATAATTTGCCGGCATCAGAGGCTTGTAAGGCACCTTGAGTTTTTAGCAGCATTAGTAGCTTCTCACTCACGGTTTGCCCTACGATTATACTATTTTCCAAGTCATTGCTTGACATATTGTTGATTCCGACATTAATTTATTCCAAGACTTATCTTGTTTAATTTAGCGTAAGACTTTTCACAACTCAACCTGTGTTCAGGGCAAAAATTATGATAATGACTGAGGAAAGCCGCTGGAGGGATCTGTTTTCCAGCAAAAATGCACCAAGTGCGATAGCACTTTCACTGGGCGTGGTATTGATGGCAATTAATACCTTAATTGCCATCACTATTCTGCCTTCTGTCGTCAATGATATTGGAGGATTGAACCTCTATGCCTGGAATACGACATTGTTTGTCGTGGCATCGATTATTGGCTCCATTCTTTCTGCGAGATTGTTGAGTGCATTGGGCGCACGAAATGCTTATCTGGTTGCATCATTGGTCTTTTTTATTGGCAGTTTACTTTGCACCCTTGCACCGACAATGGAAATTATGCTGGTTGGCAGAACCATTCAGGGGCTTGGCGGTGGATTTCTATTTGCCCTTTCTTATTTGATGATTAATCTCGTATTTGCTCAATCACTTTGGCCTAGGGCTATAGCGTTGGTTTCGGGGATGTGGGGCGTAGCGACTTTAATAGGTCCAGCTATTGGCGGTGTTTTTGCTGAAATGAATGCATGGCGTTACGCTTTTGGCATTATGCTTCCCATTATTCTGTGTTATTCCGTATTTACCTACCTGATTTTACCTAAAACAGAGGTGCAGAATAAAACCAAAACAGCATTGCCCATTGTGCAATTGCTCCTATTGTCAGCGGCGGTATTGGCGGTTTCTTCAGGAAGTTTGTCACAAGATGTTCGGCTCAACATTCTTGGCATTGTTGCGGCTGTGGTCTTAATTTTTTTATTGATCATCCATGAACGCCGAGCTTCAGCAAGGTTATTGCCTGAAAATACCTTCAGTTTACGTTCTCCCCATTTAGTTTTATTCACTACCCTATTTCTATTGGTAATGGGTTTATCGGGAGATGTTTTTATTCCTTATTTTCTGCAAATTCTGCATGGGCAATCCCCTTTGGCCTCTGGTTATATGGTTGCTTTCGTGGCAATGGGTTGGACTATAGGAGAAATACTCAGTGCTAGCTGGCAAGGAGCAAAGATGCGGTTTGCAATTGTCAGCGGGCCTATTTTCATGTTGGCTGGCATGTTGCTGTTGCTTGTGTTGTTACCCTCCCAGTCGGCAGGGGAGTGGCAGATTATGCTACCGATCAGCTTGGGATTGGGGGTGTTTGGTTTCGGCGTTGGATTCGGCTGGCCTCATATTTTGACCCTTATTTTGCAGGCTTCCAGTGAGGCGGATAAAAGCATCGCCGGTTCATCCATTACCACCATACAGTTATTTGCCTCTGCATTTGGTTCTGCACTGGGAGGGATGACCGTCAATTTATTTGGATTTTATCAACCAGGGGGAGTTGAAGGGGCAGTTTCTTCTTCTTTTTGGCTATTTTTACTCTTCTCCATTGCACCAATATTGGCATTATTAACAGCATTCCAATTAGCAAAAATTAAGGTAGAAGGATAAGTTTATTATTAACGGCCTTATTATAAAGGAAAAGTAATGCCATTTTCTTGGTTACGAGTGATGGGAGATATCCGTATAATAGTGATGATTGATATCATAAATAAAAGCTAAGGATATTTGATGTTAATAATTTCCCATATACCAAAGGATGGTTGTAACACCAGAATAATACAACCGAGAATAAGCTATATTTCTATAATAAAACATTTTTTTATACTATTTTTATTGCTTATCGGAATGGGCAACGTATCGGCGAATGAAATAAAACAAGAGCCGATAACTGTTGCTGTTCCCACGTTAAGTAAGAGTGTGGCAGATATCTCTAAAGCTCTAACGAAAGAAGAGCACCAACGCCTGACCCGCCAATTAAAAAAACTGCAATCTGAAGAAAAGGTACAGATGGCAGTCCTGATTATCCCGACTATTGGCAGTGATACGATTGAGGAATTTTCTTCCCGTGTATTTGATAAATGGAAGTTGGGTAGTAAGAAAGGCAATGATGGTATCTTGTTTTTGATCGCTTCTGATGACCATAAAATGCGTATCGCAGTTGGTTCCGGTTTAGAGCGGAAATTAACCGATGGCAAGATTGCGCGTATTTTACGTGAGGAAGTTAAGCCGGCTTTCAAAGAGAATGCTTATTTTGAGGGTATCAGTAATGCGATTAATTCAATTGATACGTTACTGAAACAGTCCCAACAAGCGGGGGCATATGAAGAAATAACGAAGATTGCACCGACTTTCTCAGAAGAGGGCGGTGGTGCATTTAGCAAGATATCTGGCAAGGATATTGCCTCACTATTGTTTTTTTGGCTAATCAGTCTGTTTATTTTGCCAATGAAAGTCTTTCGCGAGGGACACTGGTTTAAGCGTTTCCTCAAATGTGCTCTGACGATTGCGGCAGGAACCTATCTATTGACCCTGGTGGGATTGTTTTCTTCCATTCCGGCAGAGTTTTATCTGTTAATCCTTTTGCTACCAGTGATTCTGGTGTTTATGCTGATCTCTTCAGTGATATCGTTATTGAAAAGCTTATTCGGCGGTCTCTTTGGCGGCTTGTTTGGTGGTTCTGGCTCTGAGAATCCAGAAAATGGCAAGGATAATGGAGGTGATGATAACTTTTCCGGTGGCGGTGGTCGCAGTGATGGTGGTGGTGCTTCAGGCGATTGGTGATTTGTTTTTGGTTTATTGGGTGGGGAGATTATCCCCACTTGTTGCCGTTATTTACGGTTCAATCGGTTAATTCTGTTGCGAAGTGTAAGAGCCTATTCGGAATCTTTTTTGAACGTAATTGTTTTTCCTGTATTCTGTCCGCCCAAATAAGATAAGTGCCTATATAAGTGACCTGCTGGAATGAGAAAAACCT
>NZ_MKGQ01000002.1:319189-349854 GCF_001908105.1 Xenorhabdus eapokensis | reverse complement strand
TGGTTCAGACAGTGTGATATTCGATTTCATAAGAACAGGCAATAAGTCATCTGATTACCGATTATAACACCAATGCAGATAGTTTATCTGATCAACTTATGTCTGCTGCCATCTTTGAAGGTGGTATGGGAATACCGCGTGAACAAGCATCGGCAATTGTCGGGATTTTTGCGGGCAGTATTTATCTGACCTCCTTACCTGGCGGCTGGCTGGCCGACAACTGGTTAGGGCAACGCCTGGCCGTTTGGTATGGTTCGATTATTATTGCCTTGGGTCATCTCTCAATCGCTCTTTCCGCAATTTGGAATAATAATCTGTTCTTTATTGGATTATTACTCATTACACTCGGTACTGGTCTATTCAAAACCTGTGTCACTGTCATGGTAGGAACACTGTATAAAAAAGACGATCCTCGCCGTGATGGTGGTTTCTCTCTATTTTATATGGGCATCAATTTAGGATCTTTAATCGCCGCGTTAATTACTGGCTGGTTAGTGAAAGATTATGGCTGGCATTGGGGATTTGGCGTTGGTGGGTTGGGGATGCTACTCGCCTTACTGATTTTCCGTTTTTATACAGTCCCATTAATGCGCAGTTATGATAAGGAAGCAGGGCTGGATTCCTGTTGGGATCGCCCAATGATAAAACGCAAGAATGTTGGCAAATGGCTCAGCGCAATCTTAATAGCTGTCTGTGTAATTGTTGCATTTGTGGTGATGGGAGTAATTCCATTTAATCCAGTCAAGGTTGCTAACCTGCTGGTTTATATCATCTCTTTAAGTGTGATTCTCTATTTTGTCTATTTATTCCTGTTCGCCGGATTAGACGGCAATGAGAAAGTTCGCTTGCTGATCTGTCTCATCTTGCTGGTTTCAGCCGCTCTGTTCTGGTCAGCATTCGAACAAAAACCGACATCATTTAACTTATTTGCCAATGATTATACTGACCGAGTAGTACTTGGCTATGAAATCCCCGCAGTCTGGTTCCAGTCAATCAATCCACTGTATATCATCCTGCTGGCCCCTTTCTTTAGTTGGTTGTGGCCTGCATTAGCTCAACGCAATATGAACCCAAGCAGTATTGGTAAATTTGTGGTTGGTATGCTGTTTGCTGCTGGTGGTTTTACAATCATGATGTTCGCTGCTCAAAATGTATTGGAAACCGGTAGCACAGTTTCACCACTATGGATGATTTTCAGTATTCTCTTTCTGACCCTTGGTGAACTGTGCCTGAGCCCAATCGGATTGGCAACGATGACAGTATTGGCGCCTTCACGCATGCGGGGACAAGTCATGGGATTATGGTTCTGTGCCAGTGCATTAGGTAATTTGGCTGCTGGCCTGATTGGCGGTAATGTACGTGCAGATAAATTGGATAGCCTGCCTCAACTGTTTTCCAACGTATCACTATCATTGATTATCTGCTCTGCTATTTTGCTTGTTTTAATCATCCCTATCCGCCGTTTGATGAGCAGATTGCATGAAACAGAAGTAAAATCTTAAGTAACTTACTTTGGTTAAATCGCCACTAATATTTCATACCCGAATAAGAGATATTTAGTGGCATTTTGTCCAGGATTCACATTGGTTGAAAAAAATTATTATAATCATTAAATGTTTCATTCCATGGAAAGCACACTTTGAACAATTACAAGTTATTACCAGCATTAGTCTCAATATTGCAAACACTTAACCTTACTGAGTCTTCAAAGCAATTAGGTGTTACACAATCAGCAATGAGCAAAATACTACATCAGCTACGTGAAGATTTTCATGACAAAATTATGGTGAGGGAGGCAAATCAATTTATTCTTACCCCAAAAGGCAAAAAACTGAAAGAAAAGCTTCCGGCATTGATGCAGCAATTAGATAACCTGTATGCACCAGAGATAATGGAGCCAAGCCTTTGTAAGAGAAAATTCACCTTAGCCTCCAGTGATTATGCCGCCCAGGCCATCTTGCCAACGATAGTTTCTAATATTGAAGTTGATGCTCTTAACGTAAGCATTGAATATAAATTGTGGCATAAAGACAATTTGCATAAGTTTGCTGAGCAACATATTGATTTAGTTGCGACTATTGCCGATTCGATACCTGATAACTTATACGGTAAAATGATGGCTGAAGACCAACTTGTTGTTGTATTTAGACATACACATCCCAAAGCTAATAGTGATGTGACGATTAACAACTATATAAAAGGTCGCCATATTTTGATTAGTGGTGGCGGAGATAAAGACAGTTCCGTCGATCAGAAGTTAGCAATGATGAATCTAAATCGTCACATTTATACTACAGTTCCCTTTTTCCAGGCTGCCATTGAGTTATTGTTAAAAACAGACACCATGCTAACCATACCACTGCATATTGCTGCGGATTTTGCTCAAAACTATGATTTACAGATAAGACGCTTACCTATTGATATTAAATCACAACAATACTATTTGCTCTGGCATGCGAAACACCACCAAGATCCAGAGCATAGGTGGTTTAGAGATCTCTGTTTTCCTCTGTTCAAAGCTCATCTTGAAAGAACTATCGAACAGGGCATGAAATTAATTCATACCTATAAGTAGATTTTTCGTCTTTTTTATATGACCTTGTTACATTAATATAATCAGCACTTTTTCATATAGATAGTAACATCAGTTATTTTTAATTTTATAATGGTAATAAATATGCTTTCTATAGAAACACTAGTTACATTTATCAGTATTTCAATCTTCCTATGTTTCTTGCCAGGACCTGATAATCTTTTAGTTTTAAGCCAGTCTGCAATAAATGGGTATAAATCTGGGATATTCATTACCATTGGCCTATGCATTGGATTAATAATACATACTTCTTTAGTTTCATTAGGCATTGCAGCAATAATACAAGCTAATACAGTAGCCTTTGAAATTATCAGACTATTTGGCGTTTTTTATTTAAGCCATCTGGCTTGGGGAGCCTTTAAAGCAAGACCAATTCATCTCAAAAGTAACACCAACAGTTTTAATGATACAAAAAAACTCATTAAAAAAGGTTTATTTATGAATTTATCAAATCCTAAAGTAATTATTTTCTTTTTGGCTTTTCTGCCTCAATTCACTACTGATAATGCAATCACCATTCCAGTATCTCTTCAACTATTATATCTAGGTTTACTATTTGCCATAATTGCTTTTATTATATTTTCTCTAATATCCTATTTGTCTGGTTTTTTAAATAAAGCGATATCCAGTAAACCATCAATACAGATTATCTTTAATAGAATTACCTGTTTGATATTTATAGCATTAGCCATTAACTTATGTATTAGCCAGTTTTAAACAGGAATGTATCGCATGCTCTTAAATCATATTTGGCAAGATCGAGTGCCCCTGTCAGTTGCTGCTAAATTTGCGAATCCTTTCGCTCTTCTCAGCATCCTTACACACTATTTCACCGTTTTTGTTACATTTAAGAGACTGGTTTAAACCTGTGTTAACTGCCAATTAATTCAATTAATAGTAAGCATGACAAGCATCTTCAATATCAGAATTGGAATAACCATTTCCTTGTTCTTTCTCTAATTTCTGCCTTGTTTCCCTATAGCAACGGCGTTTATTCTGTTCTCTGAAAGGCGGCATAGTGTCGTCTTGTAGCTTATAGAGATCCTTAAACTGTTGTTCATTCAAATCATAAGAATGCGTCCAGCTCTCTTTATCAAGTCCATTGTGATGCTTATTAAATTTATCATTATATTCTTTCTGTTCGTTCTCCCGCTTCTCAGCTAAGGCATTATCTTTAGCCAGTTTTTCCGTGTTCCAACTTCCATGTCCCAGAGAGTCCCTCTTTTTCAGGTACTCTTCTGAGGGTTTGTTATCCGCGGGTATATCGCTTTTGTAGCTTAAATCCAATGCCAGAGCTTGAGAAAACCACACTGACAAAATAAAAAATAGGCAATAAGATCCTTTGATTTTCATATCTTTCCTTATGAGAACTATAACAAAAAGGTATTATTAATAATAATCATTATCATGTTGTGCATCACGCCTTTTAGAGGAGCTTTAAGTCTTCGCTAATGGCTAGCTGCTTCAATCAATAAAAATCTCAAGCATCTTTTGACTTGTGCCCTATAGCAATGACGTTTAATTCGCCCCTGAAAACGGTCAGTTTTGTTTCATGATGCGTTCCATATCTCGTTTTAGGCCTTGCGGATTGGGAGAATAATCCTTAAAGACAAAGTGGTTCGACCTATACCAATCAGAATAAGAAGATCGATCACTATACTTTCTCTGTTCACTTTCCTGCTTCTCAGCTAAAGCATTATCTTTAACCAATTTCTCCCTGTCCCAATTTCCATCGTGCAATTTGTCCCTTTTTTTCAGGTACTCTTGTGAGGGTTTATTATCCGCGGGTATATCGCCCTGGTAACTTAAATCCAAAGCCAGAGCTTGAGAAAACCACACTGACAAAATAAAAAACAGGCAATAAGATCCTTTGATTTTCATGTTCTTCCTTAATGGGAATATAACAGTGACGTTTAGTTTGCACTCTGAAGACGTTTAGCATGTGTCAGGAAAAATTGCCTCTCTTGGCGAAGGTATTGCTGTTGAATATCGGGATAAGCATTAAGGCCCTGCACATACCAATTAGGAGGAAGTCCCTGGCTCTTTTTCTCAAATTTGCCATTATATTCTTTTAGCTCCTTCTTCCCCTTCTCAACTAAGGCATTAGCTTTAGTGACTCTCTCCATGTTCCAATTTTCGTAATCCGAACTGTTCAGGCTGAACTTCTTTTTCAAGTATTCTCCTGAGGGTCTGTTATCTACGGGTATATCGCCCTGGTAGCTTAAATCCAAAGCCAGAGCTTGAGAAAACCACACTGACAAGATAAAAAACAGGCAATAAGATCCTTTGATTTTCATATCTTTCCTTAATGGAACTATAACAACAAATTATTATTTAATAACCATTATCACCTAAGGTCAACACTACAATTTCTGGGTGCTTTGCAAGCAAATAAAATAACTCTTTACAAATCAATATCATTTCAACATTCTGTAATTTACCTTTCATTATAAAAATTAAGTGAGATTTTGATGCATCCATACCCTATTTATCACGTTGATGCCTTTACGGAAAAAGCGTTTTCTGGCAATCCGGCTGCGGTTGTCTTGCTGGATAAATGGCCAACAGATGAAACGCTGATTTCTATCGCTGCTGAAATTGGCCTGCCAGAAACCGCTTTCCTACTAGAAAACCACTTACGCTGGTTTACACCTAAAGTCGAAGTAGATTTATGCGGACATGCAACGCTGGCGACTGCGTTTGTCCTCATAACTCATCGCAACATCCAAGAGAAGTTACTCACATTCAAAAGCCGCTCCGGTGAACTTCGAGTTTTCCATCAAGATGGTGTTTTTACATTGGATTTCCCTATCGCCGAGTGCCATGAAGAAAATGCTCTCATCCCTGTTATACAAGACGCGCTGGGACAACAGGTTTCCGAAGTATTGGCTTCACATGATCGTTATATTTGTGTTTTGGATTCCGTAGAACAAATCACCAGTGCCCAACCCGATTTTAATAAGATCGCTGCCCTGCCCTTACCCGGACTTACCATTACCGCTCTCGGTGATTCATCCGTTGATTTCGTTTCTCGCTATTTTGCGCCAGCTAAAGGTGTCAATGAAGATCCGGTTACAGGCTCCAGCCATTGTGTCCTTGCCCCTTTCTGGGGAAAACGGCTCAATAAAACAGAGCTTCATGCCCGTCAATTATCAGAACGAGGCGGTGAGTTGTTATGTCGAATAGATGGAGATCGTATATATCTGACAGGTAAAGCAAGACTCTTTTCACACGGTGAAATACTGCTTGAGAATATATAATTTCTTATTTTTGATAAAAAACTGGAAAGTTACAATAGATAAAAGTTATCACTAAGAAAAGCCTTATTGATATTTAAAAGATAAACTAGCTATGGTCAGCGGAATAAATTCTACTGACCAACAATGGCGGCCATCTACATTAGCCTTGATTACACACCAGTAAATCTGAATTAATTTCGGAGATTGATCTCGCTCCGGTTAAGGTCATCGCTACCCGCATCTCTTTCTCAATCAGATCCAGCAAATTAGAAACGCCCGCTTCACCGGCCGCAGCCAATGCATAGACAAAAGCACGCCCCAACAAAACACTATCCGCACCCAAGGCAATCATTCTCACCACATCCAATCCAGTTCGAATACCGGAATCAGTAAGAATAGTAATGTCGTTTTTGACTGCATCCACAACCGCAGGTAAGGCGCGTGCCGTTGATAAAACACCATCAAGCTGACGCCCACCGTGATTTGAAACCACAATACCATCAGCCCCAAAACGGACAGCATCTTTAGCATCTTCTGGATCAAGGATACCTTTAATAATCATTGGCCCTTTCCAGAAATCACGGATCCATTCCAAATCTTTCCATGAAATTGATGGATCAAAATTACTTCCCAACCAACCCATATAATCTTCTAATTTAGTCGGTTTGCCGCGATACACAGAAATATTGCCCAGATCGTGTGGCTTGCCCCACAACCCGACATCCCACGCCCATTGGGGATGAGTCATTGCCTGCAAAATACGACGCATGGCCGCATTCGGGCCACTCATACCGGAATGTGCATCACGATAACGCGCCCCAGGTACTGGCATATCAACGGTAAACACCAGATTTTTGACTCCCGCAGCCTGCGCCCTTTCCAGTACATTGCGCATAAAACCACGATCTTTTAGCACATAGAGCTGAAACCAGATTGGGCGATCTATTGCAGGAGCAACTTCTTCAATCGGGCATACTGATACCGTCGACAAAGTAAATGAGATCCCCTTTTGGGCTGCGGCGCGTGCAGCTTGCACTTCACCACGACGCGCATACATTCCTGTCAGTCCAACAGGGCCAAGTGTCACCGGCATTGACATTTTCTCACCGAATAAGCTGGTTTCCAGGCTTAATTCGGACATATCCTTCAATACACGCTGGCGTAATTCAATATTGGATAAGTCTGTGGTATTACGTTTAAGGGTATGCTCTGCGTAGGCTCCGCCATCAATATAGTGGAACAGAAAAGGCGGCAACTTAGCTTGTGCTGCATCCCGATAATCAGTTGAAGCGGAAATAATCATAATATCTACCCTAATGTTGAAAAGTTATTCTCATATTTTATGGCATACTATTTCGTCTGGTCATCGTTATCCCCAACATATTAAACGTTATCAGGCCGTTCTACACTAACAATAAAATCATCAAAATAAGCATATTGTTCCACTGGTGGCGCCCAATCTAGCGTAGAACCACCAAAAAAAGAGCTCCATTTTATTGCATCAATAAAAACATCATTTTTGTTTCTCAACTTAAGATTATCCGTTCTAAAAACTTGTTGATTATCGACATATTGGATATAAATACCATTATGCTTACCGATACTATTCAGCTTTATATATTGTGTTAGAGTATACCAAATATTTTTCTTTAAATAGGTTGCTAATTTAACGTAATCGCCACATTGCTCATTTTTTTCCGGGTAATAGAGATAACCAAATAATTCACCGGCTTTTCTCCACATCAAACGACTGCTGAAACCATCGAAACTATTATTATCAATACAACCTGATGGATGATCGCCACCAGCTAACCCTGGCAATTTTCCACCTTTAATCCACATAAATTCTTTACTGAACATCACCCTATACTGTAACCATAATGCTTCATGCTGACCATTAATCGGTGCATTGAATGCGGTAGCAGCCTCAGAACCAACAGCATTAGCAAGATAAGTGAGTTCTAACACTTTGTTATTATCATCTTGAGGATCAATAACAATATTTAATCTTCCCTGACGAAGACCAGACGATAATGTCGGTGAAATACCCCAATCAGATTTGAAATCCTTGGCAGAGTATTGCCCTATCTTGTGTGCAAAATTTACATTAGTCAAATCATCATTATTTGCATTAGATATAAGAGAGGAATGAATTGGCACCATAATAAACTCCTTAGTATATTATATTTTCACATAAGACTCCAAATAACATAATAAAAAGCCTTCCTAAATATATTTTTATATTGTTTCTGTTTTTGAATATAGTCAAACTTTATAGCCAAGAAACTATATTTAAAATAACTCACTGGTCTTTTATATTTCATATCACCCTCCAGAATAAAACTAATAAACTGGAGGATTGGAAGATACCATTTATCTATGCTTATTCTGATAGCATGTTTTCCAGAATATCATAAACAGGTAACAAACGAGTGAATCCATCCCTATCAAGGAAATGTCCGCCATTAGCAATATTAATCACTTCTGTTTGCAAAGAATGAGCCAAAGCCTGGGAGGATTGCGGAGAAACAATTTCATCATTAGAAGAAATAAGTGAAAAACGGTGTCCGGTTATCTCGCGCAAGAAAGCATAATCTAATGGTTCAACAGTAAAAGGATCTAATTCTGGTAAAGTAATTTGAGGAGAGTCAAATCCAGAAACCAAAATATATCCACCAATATGAAGATGTTGAAAACGCATCGATTCTAAATGCCGCAATAGCGTGATACAACCGAGACTATGACCGATAAAAATCGAGTTTTTATCTATCTCAGGCACGATATCTATCAGCATATTTGCCCATGATTCAGGTTTAGGAGATGATGTATCAGGCATTGTAGGTATGATAACCTCCGCACCCTGTTCAGTAAGTTTCTCTTTTAACCAAGGAAACCAATGTGATGAAGGTGAAGCAGTATATCCATGAACAATAATTATTTTTTTGCCCGAAAACCGCCCTTGATCACTTATTTTTTCTGATATCACTAATTTTCCCCTATTTAATAAATTATCTATCACTTAACTCATACATTCCGAACAAAATTTTTTACCCTTGCGCTAAACGTGGCGGGTTGTTCTATAGGAAACATATGCGTTACCCCTGTGACAATTTCCGATTGGCAATTGGAAATATTTCTTGCTGCTGATGCACTAACAAGTTGAAATAACGGACGAGAGTATTCTCCATAAGCAACATGTACTGGTAATTTTATCGTCGCCAGAGCGCTTACGCTTATATCCGGTTTCTCTTGCTGATTCAATTGATTAATTACCGTATGTGCCTGGGTTAATTGAGCCATACGCACCGCTTCCGGTTGTGATGCAAAATATCCTTTTTGATTTCCTGAACCATCAATCAGAATTTCCACCATCTCAGGTAGTTTTCTTGTTCCTATTGACGTAAATAAGGGGCCAAACATAGCTTGAGCATCTACCATAAATAGCGCTAATTCATCCTCAGTTAAATAAGAGGGATATCCAAGCTCATAAAGAAAAAGACTACGGAACAATTCAGGTGCTTTTAATGCTGCCAATAATGCTACATCAGCGCCATACGACCATGCGACCAGATGTAACGGAGAACAGCCTATTTTACGGATAATTTCTATAACATCATTGGCATGAGTTTCAATACCAAAGTTACCCACTTTTGCAGAGTCTCCAAAATGACGCAGGCTCAAAGCCATTGGCGACACTGTATCCTCCAGCTCAATCATATGTTGATACCACATATAACCATCAGCCAACGCACCATGCAGAAACAATAAAGGGGTTTTATTATTCTCATGATTATGGAGATACATCAATTGAGCATCATTAACAGTGATTTTCTTTTCCTGATATTTAATCATTGCTGCTCCGTTATAGCATGTTATCTATTTTTAGGTACTGATACCCTGAAGCTTTCAACTTGCTGATTTGCTATTAGATTATAATCTGTGTCTTATCCTGCTAGTTCTCTGGCCTGTTTTTCGAGCCAAGAAATCACTGAATGATTATTAAACAAGTAAAAATGCCCTCCTGTGAAAATCTGTTGTTTGATCGGCACAGGTAACACTCGCCACCATTCCGCCAAACGAGAAACAGGAACCCTATTATCCCGATCACCTCCTATCACATAGGTTGGGATATTCAACTTTACCTTCGGTAATAGAGACAAAGAATCTAACAAAATGAGATCGTTTTTCATTGTTTCGATCACATAATTGCGTAATTCGGGGTTAGCAAGAACACCTGCCGGTGTTCCTCCACATTGCTCAAGGATATTCAAGATATAAGAATCAGAATATTCCTCACATGGCTTATTTTTGAACCCTTCGGAATCAATAAAACCACGGGCAGAGATAATAAGTGCTAATTGCTTTTCTGGTAATTCACTCTCCAGCCGACAAGCGACCTGATAAGCCAGTTCCGCCCCCAAACTGTGCCCAAACAATAATAAAGGTTTATCCTCTCCTAACCTTAAACGCTTTATTTCAGCAAGGATATCGGACAAAACAGTTTCAACATCCACCTGAAAAGGCTCTGAAACACGCATTCCCCTGCCTGTAAGCTCAAAACAATAAACTTCAATAAATTCCGATAACTTGTGAGCCAGCTCAATGTAGGGAAAACAAGAGCCTCCGGCGTGATGAAAAAATAATAGCTGTGCCCCAGCCTCTGGCTTTTTACTCGCAGAAAATAAAACTGAATCAGACAAGATGAAGTTCCTTTAATTGATTAGATTATAAACTACAACAAAAATCCCCCAAGTAAAACAATAAAAAAATATAGAGCCTATCAGATAGGGCTCTATATCTTAGCTTGTACTTTTAACTTATCGCGCACAGCCATTAATGCAAACCCTAGTAAGTTAAGGCCATCCCACATCAAAGGATTATTAATGTTAAGGGCATTTTCTGATAATCCGATCCCCCAAATGCGGTCAACAGGACTGGCCTCAACTAATATTTTATCCCCTGTATTCAATAAAAACTCTGCCAACGGCTTGTTTTGGGAAAACTTCGCTAAGTTTCCTTCAATCACTATATTTAATCGATACTCATCCCAAATTGACTGGTTAAACCCGCGTATTTCACGCCCGTATGCTTTTGCCGCACCTGGATTTTTAGCATTGATAATTTTTTTCAGCACTTCGTGATCATTAAATAAACGGGCTTTCCCTGCCATCATATAGTGTTCCGCACTGGCATATTCTATATTATCAACAGTAAATGGAGCCGGATACCACTGACTTAAACAAGATTTGGTTAATACAAATTATTTTATGTTTGTCGATGCATATCATATCAGTTTAATTGATATGGTATAAAAACAATAAAAATCATTATATGTTCTTTAAATAAAGATTTTTATTATTCTGAGATTATTTAATATTCAATTTACGACCAATAGCAAATACAGAAACCAGCCCCACCAAATCAATAGTGATTAAAGTACCAGCAAATAACATTTCTCCTCTAAAAGCAAAAACCGTTGCAATGATTAAGATAAATATAGTAATGGAAAATCCCATCCATTGCCCTCGTCTATCCCTGTTTATCAATCCATTCAACGCCTTATTCTGCTTTTCATGTTGAAAAACCTGCTCTTTTTCTCTAAGAGTAAATACTCTTTCGGTATAACCCGGCAAAATTGATTCATAACTCTTTAATACTTCAGGGGACGGAAATGAATCAGGACAATGAGATATCTCTTTACTTTCAAGCAAATATCCATCTGATGAATCAGCGTCTAAAGCATTGCGGTAATCATTTACGGGCATAATGTCAAGAATGCTCCCTATCGCTCTGAAGTAAAAACCAATGTTAGAGTTCACGTTTTCTCCCCCAGCAATATACACAAAAAACACTTTAATAAAATCAGTGAGATAATTAAGTTCAACCTATAATAGAGATGAATTAATCGTACTTCTGATATCTTCGCTCTTCACAATACACCTTGCTTTTGGCTAGGGAACGGGCGGCATTCTTCAGCTTTGTAAGTTCCATCTTCCTGACGAATCAAAAATATTTTTCGCCCTGAACGCAATGCCTTACTGATCGCTGTTTGATGAACTCCAATTAAACGTGCTGCTTTAACTTGTCCATTCAACTTTACATATTCTGATAATGGGATTTTTTCCATACGTTTCCTCCTTCTCTCTTAAAAATAATATCTAAAGTACTAAATATTTCAATACTTTTAGTATTTATCATTTTAATAGCATTGGTATTAAAATGAGTCCATGAAAAAGAAACTCTCAGCAGAACAACTTGCAGATTCAGTACGTTTAAAAGAGCTATTTGAGTCCAAGAAAAAGCAGCTCGGTATCTCTCAGGAAACGCTCGCAGAAGAAATCGGCAAAACACAAAGTGCAATTTCACACTATCTCAATGGGATAAACGCCCTTAACTTGGAGATAGCGGTCTATTTTGCCCAAAAATTGGAAGTCCAAATCGCAGATTTCAGCCCATCACTGGATAAACAGGCCAGAAAACTTGTCTCTGTTCTCTATGGTGATGATGCTGGATTTGCCAGTCATATGCTCCTACATAAGCAATACCCACTACTCGATTGGGTAAATGCAGGTAATTGGTGCGAAGAACCTACACAAAAATACCAAACAAGCCATACGACAAAGGCATATAAAACCTGTATTGAATGTTCACAACGTGCTTTTTGGCTGGAAGTAAAAGGTGATTCAATGGTATCGCCGAATGGACTAAGCATACCGCAGGGTATGATCATTTTAGTTGACCCAGAAGTAAAGCCAACTCCTAGCAATTTAGTCGTAGCAAAGCTCAATGGAGAGAAGGAACTGACTTTCAAGCAACTGATTACGGAAGGATATGATATGTTTTTAAAGCCATTGAATCCCCAGTACAATATGATCCCCCTTAATAATCATGTACATATTGTTGGCGTAGTTGTGGAAGCCAGAGTCGGGGAGTTGCCTTAACACACTGTTTTTTGTTATAAAATCAACCTAATATATTGATTAAACAAACTATAGAGTGTTATTCAACCCCGATCGAGTCGTGAAACATTTAATTTATAATTACATACTCAAAGAGGTTGTGGCATTAGCTGGATGCTAGCGATTATTGCCCTGTGGCCGGACTACGAGAAAAAATGAAATATTCAAATATACCCAAGGGATTGAGGGGGTTAGGTATCACTTTTATCACTGTCGGCCTTATGTCACTTGGATTTATGTCATTCTCTGGGATATCGATTTAATAAAATCAATAAATTAACGGATAAAAACTAAAAAACCCCGCAAACGCGAGGCTTAAATAGTAACATCGTACTCTCAGGAAACACGACACTAATCCTCAAAAAGAAGTCATCCGTGTCACAAAGTAGGACAGACAAAGTACTCCTGTCGCCAAAACCAGGCAATAAACGATAATCGGCCAGGTAGTGGCATTGGGTAAAAGTGTAATGGTGAATGTTCCACCTATCCCCAACAATAATCCTCCCAGACAGGAGTAGAATGCTGTTGCAGTTCCAGCCATATGCTCAAAACCTTGTAGAGCGCCATTAGGTGCTACTGAGATCGCCATAGAGATCCCAACACCGACAAACCACATTGGGACGATAAAGCCAAATACCGACTCAGGCATGAGCATTTCTCCAACAGACAGCAACAGCGCTCCTGCCACCAGGCAGAACATTGCCAGCCGTAATGTGCTTAGTATTCCCCATCGGGGAATCAAACTTCCCACACTTCGCGCAGTCACCATCATTGCGATAGCTACAGTTGCAAATAGCAAGCTGAACGTCGTTTGTGATAATCCTTGTCGGTTCATCATTATCCAGGGGGCAGTTGAAAAGAAGACGAAGAAACTCCCCAACCCTGCACTGTAGCAAAGTGTGTACAACCAAAAATGCAGTCGTTTTACAGGAAGCAGTAGTTGTGGCCACTGTAAATCTGCTGTCTGTTGCCGCCGAGTTTCTGGACAGAATTTCCAGGTCACAATAACCGCCACCGCCATTGCACATCCTAATAAACCAAAGATTGCGCGCCACCCCAACCAAATGTCAACCAACGTTCCGAGCAAAGGAGCGACTGCCGGAACCATAGCAAGCATAGAGCCAAGCAAACCATAGATCACATTGATTTCTTTACGACCCGAATAGATATCGCGTACAGCCGCGAACATGGTTACGAGACATGCTGAAGCCCCACAAGCTTGAATAATGCGGAAGCCCAAAAAAACTTCTGGTGAGGAAGTTATCGCAAGGCCGAATGAAGCAACCGTGTAAGCAATTCCACCGCTAAGCAAAACAGGACGGCGGCCGAATCTATCAGACAACGGGCCAAATAGAAGCTGACCGACCCCTAACAGGACCATATACACAGTCAGCGTTAGTTGGATAGTTCCTGATCCGGCACCAAGTGCATCAGCGATGAAAGGCATTACGGGCAGATACATATCCATAGCCAGTGATGCCAGTAAGTTGAATGGGGATAACAGTAATATTGTAGCGGTAAGAGAATATTGCCAGAAAAAATCTTTTGATTGCACGAATCCATCTCCTAAAGTTAAGGATTTGGCGGCATGCTCATAAATTAAATGCTTCTTGAGAACGCCGCAACAACCGAAAAAACTGTGGTTGCTGCGGCTTATCTATCTGTTTTGTGCTTATTAAGGGTACTCATCTGGGTTATCCTGTAGTGAATTCGTATTGTAAGATCTCATACTGAGATGCAAAGCGCTTTAAATTACAGGTGGTACTTTATAATTAACAGAAAAATCAAGTATTACTGTATTTTCCGCTTTTATCAAACTGATTATATGGCTTTTTTTCAACATAGTGTGATAAATGAGTTTGGTACGCGTAAACTTTTTACGCAGCAGTGGCTTGCCAGACTTGTCCTGACAATGGACATGAAAAGAATGCTTGCCGAGATCGATACCGGTGAGCGTACGCCTACAGGGGGGTGACCACTTCACCCTTTAATATTCGATTTTATTGTACGGATGATTACGGGGTTTATGACATTCTTCCCGAAGAGGATCATCTTACGGGAAAGACGTTCATCCAACGCATAGAGAGAACGAATTTAACTCATCGTACTCGAATCAAAAGACTGAATCGCAAAACGATAGGCTACTCTAAATCAGAGGAGATGCACGATAAAGTGATAGGGACTTTCATTGAGCGTGAGTACTATTTTTGATATTTAATCTAACTATTTAATACATGACCCCTTTTCCTTGCTTCCGCTAAAGGCACTTCAGGGTAAGTACCCAAAGATAGCATTTTCTGCTTACCCTCAAAACGATAACGGAATCGCCAACCTCTGGATCCATTCGGTTCTATTAACAACCAAAGACCGTTTCCATCGGAGAGAGTATAAGCTTTTGCTTCTGGCTTAGCTCTTTTAATTGCCACGTCTGTTAGCTTCATCATTTCACCCATGTGTATAGGAATATGTGTATAGGAAAAACTATACACAAAACTATACACAATTTCATGTCGCTTTCAGGAGATGTTAGGAGATATTAGGAGACTTGGATTTATTGTTATTTATTGATTTTGTTTGAAAAAGTGGACTTTAGGAAGAGGAGAGCACAATACTGGTATGTTAACATATTAATATTTAATAAATTAATTTTATTAAAAAAATCACATACCCCCAGTTGTACCCCCACATTATTTTGCTACATCAAGTCTGGTAGATTTTACGTGGAAATTAGATTTATAACTTTTTAATCATCACGTTAAAGCAAAAAAGCCATGAGATTTGGAAATGGTCAAATTTGGCTGCCATTTCACGCTCAAGGCTTCATATAAACATTTATCATTTTTAAGAACTAGATCACAAATTAAAACGGGTTATTCCTGTGGTTTATCGCGAACCTTACGTTCAATTAACCGACCATACATATCAAAGTAACGGCTAGGCCAGATTTCAGAGGGATGTATACCGAGATAATCTGCGATTATCCATTCGCCTTTAGGCCAGGGACGACTGAGAGTGTTTGCTAGTGTAGATGAACTGAGTCCCGACTCACGAGAGACAGCCGCTAAAGTTGTACCTCGTTTACGTAACGCAGCAATAATATCGGCTTGATGCCAGTCATTTTTAACATTGTTATTCATTCCTGCTACCCCTTCCATTAATTAATATTGATGGTGGCGATTCAGACAGGGTTCGCGGACTGGGTTCACACCAGCGAGGCATAGCCTCCCCCGCCTGAATCACCATTGAAAGGGCGAATGCAGGCACACTGGTAAAACTTCTTACCAGTGTCTGTGAACACAAGGCCGCGACGCCTTGACCATTGGATTGTGCCAATGGCGGGAATACTTTAACTGATTGTATTATCGGACTCAATAACCGAACGGCTAAGTTTAACGACTATAAACACTCTCAACATTCCGAATGCTTAATTTTTCAATCAACCAGCCCATCAATTTTTTTACTTATACCTGACAACATGCAATCTCTGGCGCGCGACAATTCGGACAAAACAAAAAATGTCTGCCTTGCCCTTGATCGATATCTGTGCGCCAGAGTGAACGCAAGTTGAGGTATTGCGGGATATCGGTTGAGTACACAGTACTGCCGCCTGTATTAACAGGTCATCCCCACCGGCTAAAGGCCAGCCTCGATATCGTCAATTTCTCCTTTTTCAATCTATAAAATGCAGTGTCAGATTCACTGCGGGGTTAAGCAGCCATGAGCCTGTCAGGGTTGCATTGTTCTTTGGCTGCGGCGTCACTTTCAGCGGTAAACCTGCCAAAAGTGACGCCTTAAGTTCCGCAAACAATCAGCAAAGGTTGTGCAAGCGTTGAAGTGCCATCAGACATAGCAAAACACCGTAAGGTTAAATGTCAAACGATAGTCATGTTAATGGATTAGCTGTAGAAAAATTGTCTGTTGAATAATTCAAACAGGAATAGAAAAAAGTATGAACGGATGCGCAAAAGCTATCCCTTTGATCATTGAGGATAAATAGAATTTATGTTGATTTGAAACGCCAGTGTATAAATCCACGTTCAATACACTTAGGTAACCAGATAAAGATATCCTTTTGGATTATCTATTAGTTTAAAAGACCTTCATTGCCAGACGAGGGTTTAGGTGTCTTGACAATATCTGCTTCCAAAGGTGGGCAGATGTACCGCAATTATTGCTCTCTCTTTCAGGCTACGAGAGTTTTGTTTCGCCACCCGAAGGCGATCCTGACAGGCGATGGATCATTAGTGTAAGTGGAATATTAGCGGCTGTGGTGAGTAGGGTCAACAACTTATGTTATGGATTAATTAGAATTTAATCTGTCAAAGATAATTTCATAAAATGACTAATTTTGACAGTTTACTTTAACTCATTTAAGCCCCATTGTGTGTTGGTGCAACTAGTTGAGTTATATCGACAATCTATTTTTAGCTTGAATTTTAGATAAGGATTCAGATAACTACACAGTGGCACTAAAACGGAAGAGACGATACTGATGAAACGAGTATAGCTGAGCAAGGTGAAGAAATTATGATTGTGATATCTCCAAAGTACTCCAAGTAAAAAACTTTAAAATTACGGTGTTGCACTTAATATGTGAATCCAAGTCCCCAAACTATCTAAATAAAATTTAGACAACTAAACGCCCTTATTTAAAACAGTGGGCGTTTTTATTAAAAAATTCATTAAAACGCAATTTAAATCTAAGTCAACCTTAAATATTGATTTCTGTTTTCAGCCCCATTCTCATTTTTTAACATCAAACTCAAAATCTTATCTACAACTATTTCAAAATCATCGTTCCCTGAAAATTCATTTCCCGGCGTCACTAAAGCAATATTCAATGCAGGAATTACCGGTTTAGATGAAATTATATTAAAGTCATCCCCGTGAAAATGGTTAACTTTCGATTCTTCATGTGGAATAATTAATGTCAAACCTAATAAAGTACTTTCGCCATCTCTTGAATGTAATCCATGAACATATTTCAATGTTAATTCTGGCAAATAATGTGAAAATGCTTTTTTAGGAGTAGTATATTTTGCATCTAAAATATAATGGAATATGCAGTTTCCTTTTCTTACTCTAAAAACAAAATCAGGAGAACGATAGGAAAATATTTTATGATGATTTCTTATGCGCAATGAATCATTATATAATGTCCATCCCTCAGTATTAACTAAATCAGCTGCCTCAGAATTTTTATTTTTAGACATCCAATATTTAGGTTCATATTGCAATGAAATCTCAGCTTCTCTAACTTGATAAGAAAAATCTAATTTTCCATCTTCACTTTCTAATATCGGTTGCATTTTTAAATTGTTATCTAATTGTTCTTTTAGATAAAACAAACAGTAATATTCAAATAATTTAGGAATGCTTTTGATAGATAGAAGTTCCTCTTGTTTGCTCCAGTCAGGGCTACCAAATCTATACCAACTGATTATTTTATTAAAAAGAGAAAGATAAGCACGATTATATTTAACTTTCATTGTTAATGATGGAAGACCAACAATTCTTCTTTTCACTGGTATTACTTTTTGTATTTTGTTTTGTATTCTATTTAATAAAAATAGAATATCATTACATTTTATTATTTTCCTCTGGTTTATTTGTCTCTGGAACTTTTTAAGTTGACTAAAAAAACTAATGTAACCATTAGTCTCAGTGCGACTTTCTTTAGTAATTGAGTCAGAATCATATCCTGCAAGTAAACTTGAAACTGACATTTTTAAAGTATGGACAAATCCATGTATTACTTGATTCTCATAAATATCAGTATCATTGACAAGTACATTTTCCCTAATTTTTTTGCTACCAAAATAATCACCATTAAAATTAATAATTGCTCCTGCTTCATCTTCAGTTTCAAAAAGCTCTTCAACATTATCACATAACCATCCTAACGTTCGATCATCTATATTAGAACTTAATGTTGGGGTAATTAGTTTATAAGTTGATATTAATTTTTTAACAGGTTCTGCAAGAATATCATCAATAAGTTTAAGCAGTATATTAGTATTCTGCTCGATCCACTCTAGAAAAATATCGGCTGGGGTGTCACCATCTTTGTAGCCAGCATTACGGCGGGGCACTCTAAAAAATGCACATAACGCCTCATTATTATGCTTAGACAAAAATGATAACATTTGTTCAACACGCTCTGCGTTAATCTTTTTTGCCAAAACATCAAGATTTTCTAACTCAATATATTCCGGCTGCTCACCAGTTGATAAAATAAGATACAGTTCTGCAACACCAAAATAATTATGGAAAAAACTTTCATAAATTCGTCCTCCTAATCTTTTAGGTATCCAAGAGTAGATCCATGCATTACTTTTTGAATCATACTCACACTGAGTGAACTCAACTTCATTTTCATGCAAAAGTAAAGATACTTGTGAGTAATCAATATTGCTTTTAAAATTAATAATAACTGCTTCGTCTTCAAGTAGATAAGGCATAGCATGCTGTGCATGATCCCTCGAATGGAGCACTATAGTGCTCCCTTTCCGAGATCCATTTAAAATTTGAAACTCCAACATAGCCATCACCACTTAGAAAAATGAATAAGAATCACCAAAAATATCACCATGATTTATTATATTATTTAAAGCAGTTTTAGAAATAGTAAAATCATACTCACTTAGCTTCTGTTCTAAATCAACTAATCTATCTTTAAAAGCACTTCCATATCCTTCAATTAATGGTAAAACATGCTGGCTAACCGCATAATCTAAAGGAGGTGTACGCATTTCTTCAATTTCATTTGCGATATGGCAATAACGTTTCATTGCATTAATTTTTCGCTGACTTACTCTTATTGAAGTAGTTCTTTTAAGTGGTACAGCAAGTGTTTCAATAATATTATTTAAAACATTTTGCTCCTCTTGTGTAAAAGAAGCATCTACAGATGAAATATTGAAGCATTCATCTAATTTTGAAAAATCCACAGCTCCATCATAATTGTTAAATTGTGATGGTATCCCACTAAAATTCAAATTATGATCCATCGTTATCACAGGTACCCTATCAATTAATCTAGGAGATAGCCTCTCTGTTGTAGAGTCATTATTTATAGTTGCAATAAACCGTATATTTTTACCTATATTAACATGGCGTTCATTGTTATTAGGAATACCTGTATCGATCATTCTATTTATCCCCTCAGGATCACACATACCCAAGAAATCTGACCAATAATGTTCTATACTGGATAAGTTAGCTTCATCTAAAAGAATAAGTTTTAAAAAATCATTATTTTTCTCATTTTTTAGAAACTCATATAATCCAGTTCTAGCTGGCTGGTAAGTGTCCTTGAGAGAATTATAAAAGCCTAAAATATCTCGCCCGGATACCCAAGCTCTTCCTACTGCAATATTTAAAAAATTAGTTCCATTAAATCTGAAGTCATCATCTGTTAATTTTAAGTGTTTTGCCAAACGTATAGCAGTAGATGTTTTACCTGTTCCAGGAGGGCCAGCTAAAATAGTCATAAGTGATTGTGATGTACATATCACCAAATTTGCCATTTCATCAAATGAGAATGTTCTTCCACCATCAGTATCAAAACATTGAATAAGATAATTAATATAATCACTTCTATTATCTTTCTCAAATGAAATATTCGATTTTTGAATGTCATTAATAATAATAGGGGCTATATCATTTTTTTTCTTATCGCCACGTAAAATTGTAGTTAGCGTGCTTATTTCTGCTAATTTATCTGGTAACTGAGGTGATTCCAACATTGCCTTTTGAGTTATAAAAGCATTTTCAATCACACGGTTTTCAGTTTCCATTTCTTGCTTACGACGCTTTAAATAATCTAACTCTTTATTTAAAGAATTAAACTCTTTTATGCTTTCATGCGAAGATAAAAATGTATCAATAGTTTTCTTATGCTCATTGATACTCTTTTCTAATTTTAAATTTTCTTCAGTCAATTCCTTTTGCTTTTCAAGAAGAGCTTGGTGCGCATCTTCATCTGACTGTTTTTTAATTTCCTCAATTCTTTCTTTTGCTTTTTTCTTTTCAAACTCAACCCTCTGATTCACATGTGCCAGTTCTTCTTTTTTTGAAAAAACCAGCTTTTCTATCTCTTTAATTTCAGTATTAAGTTCATTTTTTTTATTAATAAAATTTTTTTCTAATTCTGCATTTTTTTCTTTTAATAATAGATCTCTATTTTTTTCAAAATAATTATTTAGATAAATACTACCTTCTCTATTATCTGTTAAATATTCGCTTATAATATCATGACCATAGTCACTTTTATCTAAAAAATCAGATAATAGATTTTTAAGGCGTTCGAGCCTCTCATTATTACTTAATGCCTTATTTTTTTTAACATATTCTTCAATGCCTTGTGAAAGCCTCTGAGCTTCACTTTTTCCTAAAAGATAACTTTTCCCTTTACCAAAATTATTTTTAGTAAAATATGAGATAAGTCTCACGTCAGATATATAATCAATCTGCTCAAAAGAAATTGCTGAAATATCCTTCAAGTTTCTTAAAAAGGACTTTTCAGAACCTTTTACTTTAATTGTAACCAATCGATTATATTTCTTCAGTTCTGAAAGCGGAATTTTAGCAATGTAATCAGTATTAAGCTGCAAGGGTGATGGCGTTGTTAAAGGTGAAAGCAACCAACTATCATCCTGCTTAGTTGCCTTAAATGGGCCATAAATATTTTCCTTATCTCCAATAAAAAAATAATTATTTGGTAAGTCAAATGGATAGTCTATAAACCCTGTTGCAATGTCTGGAAGATCAATATTCAAAATAGGGATAAACAAATGCCTCTCTAAACGCTCACTCTTATTCCCTAAAGTATAGTGTTTTTGTAATCTTGGATTTCTTTTCCAATCATCATCGTCACTTTCAAAATATTCATTAATGATGAATATTTCATCACTTTTAAAAGACTGATTAATACTCATAAAATTTTTAGAGACAAAAATAGCACCATTTGGAAACTCACTGGATTGAATATCCTCCAAACTTCCATCTAGATTATAATGTGATAATGGAATTACTAACCCCATATCTGGATTTGCTGAATGATTTTCATCTTTTATAACAAGTAACCGGTTATCCATTAATACCTCCGTTATGATTTAATAATATTTTGCAGAAATTCAGGGCGAGAGCGTAAAAGGATAAATTTTAAACAATCTGATTAAATGAAGAACCAGTCAACATATAAACAAAACCAAGCTGTTCATTTATTGCTTGAAATTGGATTACATTGCATACAAATTAAGTTTAAAAAACGCTCACTCTCTTACTGTGCAAAAACTCTTGTAATAATATTAAGTTACCCCAATTTTGTAAATGTATTTGCCCCCACCAAAACGGACACTCTTAACTTTACCTAAGCTGTAAAAAGATATAAAAAATTAACTGATAATAAGGAGGCTCAAAGAATCCCTCTTACTATCGATAGTGATCAACCCCCAGTAATCTTCGCTCAGTGTAACTCGCAGGGTATGAATGATTATAGCTGGCACAAAGTCCTATCTGGTTAGGTTTCATTTAGATCACCAATAGTGCCAGCTAGGGTCTTATTTGGTAATCACATTGGTACAACTAGCGCGTTTTTATCCAGAATCAGGCTAAAGGTAATTTCCAATGATTTCTACATAGTAGTTCAACCCCACACTGACGCGCTACGCTTGTCTTCTCCGAGTTACCGGGCTAATGCATTAACCCGGTAACTCGGAGAGCTGAAAGATCACCAGCCAAAGAAAACATTTTCCCTACCCCCTCCCTATTAAAGAATTAGGGATAAAACTATTCACCCTGTTCACCTTTGAATAATTTTATTTAAATTCAAATTGTTAAATGGTGATGAGTTTAAATTAAACTCTTCACTACTCTTCACCCAACCGTTCACCTCCAACCAGAAAAAGGTGAACAGTGATGAATAGTTGTGAACAGTTTTAAAATAACTATTCACCCTATAATACGTTGATATGTTTGGTTTAAATTATAGGGTGAACAGTGGTGAATACTTTTTTATATTTCTTTGAAAAATACCTATAATCAGAAAAAAATTATTCTTCTGGCTGGCTATTCCTTGTCAGTTTTGGCATCCATTCGATAGCGGTATCAAGATTCAGGCTCAGATTGCTGCGAATACCCTGTTTGCTTTTCTTGCGTAAATATTGCTGGCTGTACTCTGCCAGTGCGCCGGGCATATCCATGCCGAAACGAGTCACGGAAACAGGTTTATTCAGGTTATTGCCTTTCATATAAGCAAGATAGGCGTGATAGAGGTATTTACGAGGATTGAACGGCATAATTTCCGCATTGCCAATTAACAAACCGTCAGTTTCATGGGAAGCAATAAGATAACCGCAAAAATCGACCAGTGGATCTGTGCCGCGTTTGATATCCAGCGCTTCCGCAGATTTCTGCTGCTCTGCCAGTAAACGCCTTGCGGCTTGTGGATCAGTGAACCGATGTAACAGATGCCGGATAATTACGGGCAATTCAGCCGCAATTTTATCCCGCAGGAGTGGATCACGTTCATTTTCCGGTACGACTTCGGAAAAGTTAAAAATAACCCGACGCCGCGACACACCACCACTGCGATCACTGAAACTCATGGCATTATTATTTACTGCCAGCACTACCGCAGGAATGCGGGTTGAATAAGGTTGTTTATGCTTTGGATCAATAGCAACTTCATCGCCGCCAGTAATCGCCTTGATGCCTGAACCATCACCCACATAGCGAGTTTGGTCTGGCAGGATGATCAACGAATAGCCGACAATCAGCGCCCGTTCCCGTGGGTTTTCCAGTGCTGCCATACTTGCGGAAACGGTATTACCTTTACCTGCCAGCATGGAACAAATTTCAGCAAAGATACTTTTGCCACTGCCTCCAGCTCCGGTGACTTCCAGAAAAAGTTGCCAGTCATAACGGTTCGCCAGCACCATAAACAGAGCCGCTAATACTCTATATGCTTTGCTTTCACAGTTGGCAGTTGCTTGATTGAGCCAGCGCCAGAATTGTGGTGCGTGATCTTGCAGAGTTTCCCTCGAAACAGGGGTATTGAATTCAACGTCATTGGCAAGAAGCAGCCAATCATTTTTGCGGTGAGGCCGAAACTGACAAGCTTTCAGGTCAAATACGCCATTACTAAACCCGATTAAGTGACGTTCTGGAGGCTGCATCATGGGAAGCTGTAATTTCAGGGCATCTACGGCTGAACTAATACCATGCGGTGAATACGGTAATTTTTCTTCCATAAAGGCGGCGACCATTTCCCGTCTTAGATCACGGTCACTGACCGGACGCCAGATAATACTGTCATAGTGATGAACGGTTTCCGAAGCACCATCCAGTGCCAGATCACCGTTATAACGTGCCAGCAATACTTCTCCGCGTTGGCTGGCTCCCATCTGACATAGTGTCAATTTTGCAGGCTCGGCATCATTATTAAGCTGAATGGCTTCTTTTTTCTTGGTTGATGTCGGTTGATAAAGCCCCTGAGCAAAGGCTTGTTGTGCTATTTCCACACCGTGTTGCTGGCGATAATCATCCCAATCAGCTTTTGATTCCGTAGGCGGTAGCGTTACCCATCCGTTAATCGTTTTGGCGGTCTTCTCTGCTGCAACCTTGCCGATATTCTTTTTCAGCATGCCGTTTTTGTCTCGTTCTTCCGGTTCGTGCCAGTCGTTATCGGCGGCAATGATGATTCTGGAATTTGGATACTGCGCTCTAACCTGCTCGGCAACAATCAATAGGTTACTTTCATCAATCGCTGCCAGTACCACGCCTTTATGTAGTTGACTGACAGTTAAAGCTGTAGCGTAACCTTCGGTAATGATGATTGTGTCCGGCGTTCCGGTAATCTCAGTGATCGAGATAAAGCTGCCTTTTTTCTGTGTACCTGCAACAAGGTGTTTTTCACCGTTCGGCTTGATGGTCTGTGCGCCCGTGATTGTGCCATCCAGTGTCTGAGTCGCCAGCAATAAAGAACCGTCTTTTAACAATCGCTGATTGGAGTATTGCAATCCCTTTTTCATCAGATATTGAGATTCACCCGTAACAGCAGTGGCAACCAGTGCCGTGATGCGTTCTGCGATTGGTTTAGCGCTATGATTTGGTGTGTTAGTTGGTTTGGGTTCTGGCAAAGGCAATGCCAGCGCATCCGCAACAACTTTTGCAGCCTCAAAAATCGAGATCCGGTTAGTTTTTGCTACTAAATCCAGTCCATCACCATAGTTCGGAGCGTCACACTGGCGGCAATGCCAGTTGCCATGATGGTGATCGTCGATAAAGTGGAAACGGTCATTACCACCGCAGACAGGGCAAGCGCCATGTTTACCCTTTGCCGGAATATCAATACCACAGGCAGACAGCAGATTTTCCCAGTGATGCATGGCGGATTTTTTCACGGTTTGGATAAATTCGAGCGGTTTTTGTTCGTCTGTTTTATCTGAAGATGTAAATTTGGGGTGAGTTTGGTTAGACTGTGTATCAGCCATCATCGTTACCTCGTTTAACGGTTTGGTTAGACGCCTCAGATGTGTTACAGCACACTGAGGCGTTGCTTTTTATGTTACTTTCCTTAAAAAATCTCTATCTTTATGCCCTTTTGCCAAATTTTCCGATCAACACATTTTCGCCTCGTTCCAGCATTTCCATATAATCCGCATACCATTGCAGCATTTCCCGGCGACCATCCAGATATTGAGCGTGGTTGTACGTGCCTCGAATGCTGTTTTTATCGACGTGCGCAAGCTGTTTTTCAACCCATGCCGTGTTGAAGTCTTGATCATGCAGGATGGTACTCATTGTGTGTCGGAACCCGTGGCCTGTTGCTCGTCCTGAATATCCCATACGGCGGATCATGGTATTGATTGCCATATCAGATATATGCTTTCTGTAGTCTGTCCGGCTTGGAAAAACATACTGATAACTGCCGCTGATAGGCTGAATCTGCTTCAATAAATCGATAACTTGCTCTGATAATGGCACGACATGAGTACGCCGCATTTTCATTTTTTCGGCTGGGATTGTCCAAACAGCTTTATCTAAATCAATTTCTGACCATTCAGCTTTGCGAAGTTCTCCCGGACGAACACCCGTTAATATCAGCATTCGCAAAGCCGTTCTGACTATCTGACTTCCCATGTATTTATCAATGGAACGGAGAAATTCAGGTAATTCATCTACTGAAAGGTGAGCGTAATGTTCGCGTTGATGAGGGATAAAAGCACTCGCTAAATCGGGGGCTGGATTATATTCGGCTCTGCCCGTAATAATTGCATATGTCCAAACTTCACCACAGCGTTGGCGGACTTTCTTTAATTTATCGGTGACGCCTCTCTTTTCCATAATAGAAAGGAGGTCTAATAATTCGAGGGGTTTTATTTCAGCAATCGGGCGATGACCAATATAAGGGAAAACGTCTTTTTCGAATGCGTCCATCATATCTTCACGATAACCAACAGACCACCTGTCTTTTCTTCCCTCGTACCATTCACGCGCAATGCTTTCAAAGGTATTACTGATTTCTCCCTGAGCTGCCAATTTCTTTTGTTTTTTATCTTGGTTGGGATCAATACCGTCGGCTATTAGTTTCTTGGCTTCATCACGCTTTCTTCTGGCCTCTGCCAGAGTGATAAGCGGAAAAGTACCAATAGCGAGTAACTTTTCTTTTCCTGCAATGCGGTATTTCAGTCGCCAGTATTTAGAACCGGTTGCCTTTACCAGCAGATATAAACCGCCGCCATCCGATAGCTTAAAATCTTTATCTTGAGGTTTTACTGTTTCAACTTGTCGGGCTGTTAGTTTCATATTTCTAGCATCCTTGCCCCTCACAGTAACGGGGGTATTTTTTTAGGGGGTACAGAAAGTTACCCCTATATATACCCCCTGACTGGGGTACATTGCAATAGATGCCAGTAGACGTTAATAGCGCTTTATTTGGGAGTTTTCGTTGATTTTACTGGAAAAAGTAGACTTTAAGAGATGCTGCTAGAAGTGTAGATGGCGGAGGAGGAGAGATTCGAACTCTCGGATGGTTTCCCATCGGCGGTTTTCAAGACCGCTGCCTTCAGCCGCTCGGCCACCCCTCCGCGATGTCGAGCACTATAAACATCACAGTTCCCAATGTAAAGTATTCATCTGTTCAACTGTTGTTAATTTACTCATAATACTATCTATTGGCCTATTTATTCAGCATTTTAGTGATCTTTCTTGGGGATAGTGGTGATTTTTGCTAAATTGCAACCATTATTGTTGGATGGTAAAAAGTTATGTTGGTATTTGAAGATCGTGAGATCGAAACTGATGCACAAGGTTATCTAAAAAATTACCGTGATTGGCAAGAAGCTATGGCTCCTATCATTGCCGAACAGGAAGCAATCACTCTGACCGAACAGCATTGGGAAGTTATCCGTTTTGTACGTGAGTTCTATGAAGAATTTAATACTTCACCTGCTATTCGTATGTTAGTCAAAGCGACCTCTCAAAAATATGGTGAGGAGAAAGGGAATAGTCGTTACCTCTATCGCCTATTTCCCAAAGGGCCTGCAAAACAAGCAACAAAAATTGCAGGCCTTCCCAAACCAGTCAAATGTATTTGATTTATTCATCCGTCACTAATGGCGGATGCTAAAATCACTCATCTCTTCTGCTTCACAAAATTGAGATTGAAAATGTTCTATTTTGGCCCCCGGAGGCCCACCCTGCTCTAGCCAATGGATTAACATTTTGATTTGTGCATCATTGCCACAAGCGACGATCTTCACACTGCCATTATTCATATTACGGACATATCCCACCAGCTTATTTTTCTTGGCCCAATGGTAGGTGTAATAACGGAATCCAACTCCCTGTACTCTTCCGTAGACATAAATAGTCATGCTGCATTTAGTCATCGTTATATTCCTCCCAGATAAGATGGTAATAACTTTGAAACGTTAAACCCACTTTTGTTATTGTATTTTATATACGCAACAGCTAACCTGAAATTATGGGATGGCGGTCACATGCCATCTTAGTTTCAAAAATTATGCAAAATTCCGGCTACCGTTACCGGGTGGGCGCTTGAAATTTACCTTACTGCCCTTATATAAAAGCCATCGCAAGGTTTCTTTGGAGGTGACTATGATGATCGCCAGTAAATTCGGTATCGGCCAGCAAGTACGACATAGATTGCTGGGTTACTTGGGTGTTATTGTAGATATAGATGCTGAATATTCTTTAGAACAGCCGCAGGAAAATGATATCGCAACTAATGCTACCTTACGTTCAGCGCCGTGGTATCACGTTGTGATGGAAGATGACGATGGTCAACCTATCCATACTTATTTGGCAGAAGCCCAATTGACTTACGAAACATCAGATGAACATCCAGAGCAATCTTCTCTGGATGAGTTAGCCGAGTCTATCCGCAATCAATTACAAGCTCCACGACTACGAAATTAAATACGTTTGTTACCGTTATCCAAATCATAACAATAAGGTGGTGAATCATGAGTCAATCGCCACCTGCTTCACTTTTCCATCCCCAACCGCGGAATTTCAATTTTTGGGCAACGATCCATCACAACGTCTAATCCTTTATTTTCTGCCAATAATTTTGCTTCTTCATTAATAACACCTATTTGTAACCAAAGGACTTTGGCGCCAATGGCGATAACACTATAGTTTTTACTTTTCCCAGGCTCTCCGCTAGATATTGATCACTCATTTTGTCCTCCTATATCAGCACCATCTCAACAAGAGGTTGAAATAACGTCAACAGTCATCAGGGAAAAATTACGGCTTACGCTGAATCGGTACTCCCAACCGCGCCAGTTGATGAATGAAAATCGATGGATTTTTCAGCTCCTGCATTAACCAAACCTGCTTTTTTGCTCTCGTCAATGCGACATATAAAAGACGGCGCTCTTCCGCATCAGGGAAATTTTCCGGTTGTGGCAATAAAACTTGTTCCATCACCGATTCCCTCTCTGGTGCCGGAAAACCCTCTTTCCCCTGCTGTAACCCCAATATAATGACATAATCTGCTTGCTGCCCTTTAGCTGCATGAATTGTCATAAATTCAATCTTCAAATTTGGCCAGCGAGTGGGCGCTTTTTTCAATAATTCGGGTTTGAGATAGTGATAACGAGCCAATAACAAAATGGTTTCTTGTTTAGTAACATAACCACTCATTTTATTCAGCAATGCCTCTAGCTGTTCTTCCGGTAAAATCACAACCGATTTTTTATTGCCTTTTGTCAGGCTAGTGAGAGGTTTCTTTAATTGATAAGGATTTTGTTGTACAAATTGATTGGCAATCTCCCCAATACGGCTATTAAAGCGATACGCCATATCCAATGCACATTCAGCCCCTTTGCCAAAATAGGTTGAAAATGCAGCCGTTAATGATAATTCAGCACCACTAAAGCGATAAATTGCCTGCCAATCATCTCCCACAGCAAATAGATGACTTTGTTTATTTTGCGCCTTCAATACCGTCAATAATTTGATCCCCAAGGGGGAAATATCTTGAAATTCGTCCACCAGAATATGTTTCCACGGACTGATAAATCGACCTTTCTGTAAAACATTCACCGCCTGATGGATCAAACCAGAAAAGTCGATTGCCCCTTCAGATTTCAATGCCGCTTTCCAGGCTTTCAGCAAAGGTGTCATAAGCCGTAAACGTTTCTGAAATACATCAATATAAGCAGCGGGAGCCTGTTCAATTATCTCTTTTTGGCTGCCACCATGCATACGTATTAATTCCAGCCAACGTTCTAAACGAACCGATAAACGCGTCGTCAATAACGTATCATGCCAATATTCACCTTCCGGCAATTGCCAATCCAATTCTGCATTCAACCATTCTCGCCAGCCTTTAGCCTGTGCTTTTTTTTCTCCACACTGTTTTTGCCATTCCTGGATGAGAAAATCACGGCGTTTTTGGGCATCAATTTCCAGCTCGCTAATTTTTGGTGATTTATTGCTGCCTTGTTGAATAATATGCAATGCCAGGGTACGAAATGTTTTTGCTTTTATTTTTTGGGTTCCCAAACAAGCCTGAATACGTTTATTTATTTCATCGGCAGCCTGACAATCGAAAGTCAACAACAAAATTTGCTCAGGAAGTGCTTGTTGACGTAACAATAACCATCCTGCACGCGCAACTAAAACAGAAGTTTTTCCACTGCCCGCCCCCGCTAATACCAGAATATTTTGTTCACCATTAATAACTGCCTGACACTGAGAACGACCAAGTGGCGACGTTTCTATTGTCTGGAAAAATTGCTCATATTGCACCAGCATATGATCCACCCATTGCTGGTTCAGCATTTGGATTATCTTTTCACCTTCCTCTAACCAATCCAGACAAATCTTATAATTGTCGCGGCAGTTTTCAAATTGTGCGACTCGTTGTAATGGCAAGGGTAACGCCTGAAATGTTTCTTGGATTTGTTGTTGCACGGAAGCTAAATCAGTAGCTTTCAGCCAACGATTCTGTTGTTTGATTTTAACTATTTCATTTACTTGAGCCACCAAAACATCAGCACTGACATCGCTCATGTCAAGGCTCCATTTTTGCCATTCTTTTACAGCCTATTCAGTATTTTTTCTACGCAGCAACACGACGAGAAATGCCAGATTGACGAACTGAAGGCTGGTATTCAAATATCTCTCACAGTTCTTCCACAATCGTCGACATTTTTCCAGCCAACCAAATGAACGTTCGACAACCCATCGCTTGGGTATCACCTGGAAAGTATGCAATTCACTACGTTTGGCAACTTCGACAGTCGCGCCGAGTATATGATGCACGTTCTCAGCGAAGACTTCTCCCGTATAACCGCCATCGGCTAAAACATTTTTCACCCAACTGAGGGACTT
>NZ_MKGQ01000002.1:304930-319089 GCF_001908105.1 Xenorhabdus eapokensis | reverse complement strand
AGGTTTTTCTCATTCCAGCAGGTCACTTATATAGGCACTTATCTTATTTGGGCGGACAGAATACAGGAAAAACAATTACGTTCAAAAAAGATTCCGAATAGGCTCTTAATAAATAATAGTAAAAACGTTGCGTTTGCTGCCATTCAGTACCATGCAGGCGAATCACTTTTCCTTCTGGCAGCTCAAATTCCAGTTCCCCCCAAACAATCCCTCGCTTACACTGAATGCCAATTAATTGATTAAATGGAATAAGGTACTGGTGTTTATCACCGCTAACTTCAAGGCCAGCATTAAGTAGACGTACCCGATTATAAGGGTGTTGAGCGAGGCGTTGGCCGATTTGCGTTGATTTTAGTTCCATTGTCGTGGCACCGTACCTGAAAATTGTTGAACTACTTCATCACGTAAATGTTGTTAGGGGTATTTTGTGCTAACGGTTTTATCCAGCTCCCGCCATTTTCTGTATAACAGTCACACCCTCTATTATATCCGTATATTCATTGCTCTGACAGGAACCACGCTCATTCCTTGGCTATTAGGGGAAGAACTCAAAATAACAATTCCACTGCTATTGGGGGTCGTTGCGGCAGCATTAACCGACCTGGATGACCGCTTGGTTGGGCGATTACGTAACCTCACTATTACCTTAATTTCTTTCTTTGCTGCCTCCGCTTCTATTACGCTACTGTTTCCCTATCCATGGTTTTTTATGCTTGGTTTGGCGGTATCCACTTGTGGCTTTATCCTGCTTGGTGCTCTAGGGCAACGTTACGCCACCATCGCTTTTGGCGCGTTACTGATTGCCATTTATACCATGCTCGGCTCGTCAATCTTCCCTGTCTGGTATCAACAGCCTTTATTACTGCTTACTGGAGCCATTTGGTATAACTTACTGACATTAACAGGCCATCTATTATTTCCTATACGCCCCTTACAAGAAAATTTAGCCCGCTGTTATCAGCAACTTTCCGTATATCTCTATACTAAAACCAGCCTGTTTGATCCCGATTCTGAGGCTGAGGAATATAAACAATCTGTATTTGATGTTGCCATGGCAAACAGCGCGTTAGTTGCAACGCTCAATCAAGCCAAAAGTTCTTTGTTAAGTCGTTTGAAGGGAGACAGAGGACAACGGGGTACTCGCCATACATTGCATTATTATTTTGTCGCCCAGGATATCCATGAGCGCGCCAGTTCATCTCATGTTCAATATCAAAAACTAAGAGAAGTATTTCGCCACAGTGATATTATGTTCCGCGTCCAAAGATTGCTTTCCATGCAAGCCAGGGCATGTGAGCAGATTGCACAATCTATTATTCGGCATAAACAATATCAACATAACCCACGGTTTGAAAGCGCATTCAACTACCTTGAAAGCTCGATTGAGCGTTTAAGAAATCAGCAAGGCACTGACGCTAAGATTATGGCATTTGATAATTTGTTGAAAAATTTACGTGCCATTGATGCTCAATTGGCAGGGCTAGGTTCGGAACAATATCTTTTTTCTCAAGATCCCTTTCCAAAAGATAAACAAGAAGAAACACAGTTATCGGAGGAGGCTTTAACTGGCTGGCATGATATATGGTTTAGGATCAGAAGTAATTTGACCCCCAAATCCGCTCTATTCCGCCATGCGATTCGCATGTCCATTTTGTTATGTACGGGTTATGCCATTATTCAGCTATTTGATTTACAGCGCGGATATTGGATCTTACTGACCAGTTTATTTGTCTGCCAGCCAAATTATAGCGCCACTCGCCGCCGTCTGGCTTTACGTGTTATTGGTACACTGGCGGGGATTCTAATTGGCCTGCCTATTCTCTATTTTGTTCCTTCTATTGAAGGTCAATTAGTATTGATGGTTATTTCTGGCATGTTGTTCTTTGCCTTTCGTAATAGCCAATATGCACACGCAACGCTCTTTATCACTCTGTTGGTATTACTGAGTTTCAATTTATTAGGCGAAGGATTTGAAGTCGCGCTGCCAAGAGTTATCGATACATTAATAGGTTGTGGTATTGCTTTACTGGCCGTCAGTTTCATCTGGCCAGATTGGCAATTTCGTCAATTGCCTCAAGTCATTACCCGCACAATGGGAGCTAATTGCCGCTATCTTAGTGCAATTTTAGCTCAATATCATCAAGGCAAAAGCAATAGCCTGAATTATCGGGTTGCCCGTCGTGAGGCTCACAATTGTGATGCTGAACTGGCATCAGTGATCTCAAATATGGCAGCGGAGCCCAAAAGTTATCGTATTTCCCAAGAAGCCGCTTTCCGTCTACTCTGCCTTAATCACACTATGTTAAGTTATATTTCTGCATTAGGTGCTCATCGAGATAAACTTAACGATCCGGCAATTTTAGGCATTCTTAATAATGCAATCGATTATGTTGAGTCTACATTAGGGCAAAGCCAGATAAATGATGCTACATTGCAAGTTTCGGTGAATAATTTGTTAGAAAAAATCAATCTGACAGCGTATGAAAGTAACAGTAAAGTCCAGCTTATACTACAACAAATAAGATTACTCATTGAACTATTACCAGAAATTGTTTGTTTAAAAAGACAAATTAGCGAGCAAGAACCACATTAATAAATCATTTGCCAGGGGTAATGATGCCCCTGGCAATGAATTAATTGCTTCCCAATAATTTAATAAACACCCTTAAAAAAACATCATCAAATAAAACATAAAAACAAACATTTCATAAGTTTTTAATAAAAATTGATATTTATAAATATTAAAATCACAAGTATTCGTTTTGATATTGATTACATGAAAAACTTCTGTAGAGTTTCAAATCTCTAAAAAACAACAACCAATTACATTTATTTTATCTTTTATTAATAACAATAATTATCACTTTTGAATTTATAAACAAGTGGAAAATAATATGGAAGAGACAATTGCCATTGCTAAATACCCTATTGGTCTGGATCCGGAAAAGCTTTTTGCCACACCTAAACTTAACTATGCATTTATACGCATAAATAATATTTGTAATGCACGTTGCGAATTTTGCGATGTATGGCAAACTGCTCAGATTGATGCACACAAACAAATAGACATGGTTAGACTTTGGCAAGAGTTAGAAACTCTCTCACCACAGGAAGTCAATATTCATGGAGGAGAAGCTTTTTTATCAAAGGATTTTCTGGCTATTCTGGATTGTAATAAACATACGCCTATCTCTATTACAACCAATGGAACTGCTTTATCAAAAAAGATCTTCAGTCGTGTACAAAATAAGAGCCATCTTGTTAGAAAGTTTTATATCTCAATTGACCATGTAGAACCCGAAAAAAACGGCGAGTCACGAGGCATTCGTTGGTTAACCAACAATCTTTATGATGCCATGAGATATATTAAACAGCAAATACCAGGCTCTATTATTATCGTCAATCATGTTGTCACTTCATTAAATTACGATACTATAGATAAGTTCCTGCTTAAAATGGCTGAACTAAAAGTTGATGGTGTTAATCTTATTCCGATAAAAGATTATCCTTTGCTGTTTTTAAATAGTGCTCAAATTAAGTTATTTATGCAGAAAATAAACACGCTACTGGAAAGTAAACAGATTGCACGTCATTTATTTATGGATGCCAATTATGAAATTTTCGGCCGCAATGAGGAGGATTATTGCCGCGCTGAAATGGGACATTATAACGCATCTGGCAAAAAAGCCTGTGCCATTCCATTGACAACACTATTTATTGATGCCGTAACAGGAAATGTCTACCCTTGCGATACTACGATGTATCGACCAAACCCTGAGCAATATATTATGGGGAATGTCCTGGAAAGTTCATTACACGATATTTGGCATGGTGATAAATTCTCACTCTTCCGTAAAAAAATGTATCCCGTAATCACTTGCAACTGTATTAAAGGCTGTGATCCTGCCAATAGATTAAGGTAAAACTATGTTCCCAGAAATACATATCAATAATCAGGCTAATTTTCATCACGGCAAGCCAACTATTTTCTGTATGCCAGATATCAAAGATAGCGAGCGTTTTGTTCAACTCTGCTATCAATATCATTTAAATATTGTTCTGTTGATCAAGAAAAAATGGCTGGACTCAACGGATTGTTCTTTGGCATTGGCATATTTAGTGGTTGATGATCCGTTGGCTAACCAAGCCTGTAAAAAAATAACAACAGCACTGAAACAGGTCAAAGACACACTGTCAATTATCACAGCCCCCATTCACATCGATTACTTTATCGCTTTTTCTGAGCTTCATGTTGAATTAATGGCCATCATCGCAACCCATATTAACCAAGATACCCCTATGATTGATATAGCCCGATCATTTAGAGATAAATGGCTAATGCGAAAGATTGCCAATGAACATGGGTTATGTTGTCCCAAATTCACGCTGGCATCCGAAATGCTGATCTCACCTGAACATTTCGAGCTCTTTACTGAATCCGTTGAGAATTCTGCCAAACACAAAGGCAACCAGGTCGGTTTTATTGTAAAACCCCGTTCATTTTGGGGATCAATGGGGGTTACCGAGTATCCAGACCGTGCTTCCTTATTTTATGCATTACAGGAACTTGATGCACCTGAAGAGTACCTAGTGGAAGAAAAAATCCAGGGCAGGTTACTGCATGTTGATACAGCAGTACTCCAGCATAAGACTATCTATCAAAGCATTGGAGCTTACGCCTGTTCATTACTCTCTTCCGATCAAACCAAACCCAGCCATTTTATGTGGCATACCATGCTGCCAGGCTCCCAAAATAGCCGCAGGCTGTTTGCATTTAATCGACGGGTATTGCAGGCATTCAACCTCGAATACGGTTTTACTCATACTGAAATTTTCATCGAAGAAAATACCAACAATCTCATACTTTGCGAAACCGCATCACGTCCACCAGGACTCCGGCTATTCGACCTTCATGCGAAGGCCTATGGTCAGCATGCCTTTGATGTCTTTATCAATGCATTAATTTCTCCTGCTTCAATTGACAAAGAGCCAGCTTTCTCCATAGATAACCCTGATCTCAGTTGCATTGGGATGATCATTTTTAACCCGCCGATTGGAGAAATAAAATCCATAACGCCTATAGAAGAAATTATTGATGAGCATGTGATTGAATGGGAGCAGTATGCCAAAATTGGCAGTTATTTTTCCAATACCCATTACACTGAAAAAATGGGATATATTATTTGCTCCGCCAAAAATGAACATGAATGTGTGAAATATTTAAACAATTATAATAATAAATTCCATTATACAACCATAAAACAAGATTAATACGATGATAAGATATCTGTTTCTTGTATCTTTATTTATTAATGGTGTTGGCTCAAGTATTCTTGCCGTCGGGTATCCCTATATATTATTATCTGAGCACACACCAATGACAGACTATTATGCCAATATGGGTGTCATATTTTTATTTACATCCATTGGTGCTTTGTTATGGGGCTATAAAATTGATTATTCAAAAAACATTTGGAAGTTTCGTATTGTTATATTATTGATTGAGATTTTTAGCACATTGTTATTATTGATATTATTACTAAGCGAAATAGCATTAACTCCTATTATGTTACTTTTATTTATTTCATTATTAGAATTTCTTTTTGCCTATGAAATCCCATGGTCTCGTGTTGCCTGGCATGAACTTAATGACTGGGCAGAGCAACAAGGTGGTAAGCATTTGAATGTTTCTCTCTATATTGTCATTGCTACATCACTTATTTCAGCCCTTGGCCCTGGATTTGGCGCTCTATTGGGAATGACTCAAGGAATAGATACGATTGTGGCTATCAAATTATTCTCTCTGTTGCCTTATTTTTATGTCTGTTATCTTATGATAAAAATGCGGATAAAACGGACAACCGAGCACAAGTCTCAGTTGTCCGTTGGGTTACGCGCTGTATTTCAACAGCGCTATTATAAGATATTTGCCATCGCTATTGTCTTCACCATACTTGCCAATGCGTTTTTGATGGTGGCACTCCCTGTTGTTGTTATGCAAAGTCTAGCAAATGAAAGTTATGGATTGGTCACCCTGTTCTATTTACTTAGTGCCCTGATACCCATTTTCTGTACAACATTACTCAATAAAACAAACGTTGATAATCGTATCCAACGTTATCCCATTTCAATATTTATTAGTCTGTTTATATTTGGCATTCTGTTTTTTCAACTAAATATTTTTTATGCGAAATCCTTTTTCTATTTACTCTATAATATTGCAATAATTTATTTCAATGTCTTAATTACCAAAACCATTTATCAAAAGGGATTGGAAATGCAACAAGGTCGTCTATTTTCTTTATTTCAGATCACAATGAATTTTTCATTCCCAATAGCTGCAATCACCGTATCCATTGTTCCTGGCTCCACACAATCTTTTTTACCTGTGGTCGGTTTTTCTATACTTTTACTGATTGCAATAGCTGTTTATTTAATAATTCAAATGAATAAAGTAACTGATCCGGTTCATCATTGGCACAGGTAATATTAATAAAAACATTGATTATTAGGATTATAATATGTCATATCTTAGACCTTACCTCGGTAATACCAAGATTGCTGATAATATACAATACCGTTTGCAAACTGTTCTTGATAATAAAGCGGTGTTTAGATACGCCACAGAGAGCCAATATTGCCGTCAGGCAGAAAGGCTATTGCAAAATATTCTGCATACCCAACATGCCATTCTACTGACAAATGGTACTGTCGCGCTCAAAGCAGCTTTGCTTGGACTCAGACCTAAAATAGGGCAATGGGTTCTTATTCCTTCCATCTCATTTATCGCTACTGCTAACGCCGCGCTCAGTTGCGGATTAATCCCTGTTCTCGTTGATGTCGATGACAATGGCATGATGTGCCCAGAGGCGTTAAATAAAACGTTAAATCAAATGGATACCAAGCCTCTGGCAGTCATTGCCGTTCATCTGGAAGGTACTGCTGCTTCAATTGCTAAAATCGCCCAACTTTGCCAACAACATAATGTGTACCTGATTGAAGACTGTGCACAGGCTATGGGAGTGAAATATCAAAATCAGCCTGTGGGCACATTTGGCGAATATGGCAGTTTCAGTTTTCAGGGCAATAAATTAATCAGCAGCGGTGAAGGGGGTTTACTGATTGCCAAAAATCATTCTTTGTTCATCAATGCCTGCATGATGACTGACCACGGTGCTGAGCGTACAACAGAAGGTTATCCAGACTGGAGTCATAGTATTGGTTTTGGTGACAATAATAAATTCAATGAAATACAAGCTGCATTGCTGATTAATCAACTGGAAAATATCGAACAGTTCCGCGCCTTATTAATAGAGCGTTATCAAGAAATCCTGAAATATTTCCCCATAGATTGGATCACCCCACGCCCTGCGGGGACGATACCTGTTTCTGTCTGGTTAAAACGCAGCAAATTACCCAAAGATCGCGTCAATTCAACACTGCTATATGATTGGCAAGCCTGGGATCTGGCTAACCATCCGATTATAAAAAATCAGCTTTCTCCCTACTCTGATCGCTTCCCTTGGGCTCTGCAAGACAGTCCACTTCCTGGATCAGCATTAGAGAAACACAAAGTCATCGTCAGTGACCGTATTTGCCTGCCTGTACCGATTGATAATGCGATTTACGAAAATGTCTTACAGTGGGCTATGGAAGGAAACCTGTCATGATGTTAGATAATAATTTTTTCACTCAGATCAACGGAAATAACCGGCCTGTCCAATATGTGTTAGGAGGCTCTTGTATCTGTTACGCAAAAGGTGTACCTGCTCGGCTTTCACTGCAAGATTTGATCGATTCGGTACTGCCAACAATTATCGCTTCACAGCACAATGCCCCTGTTTATCTCTATTTTCAATCTCATGAAGCAATCATGATGGCCGATTTGTTACATTTTGATCCTCAACAAGCTAACCACAAGACAATGAAAGAATGGTTAGAAGCTGGCATTGTTTATACTTTGGCGCAGCTTGACATCCCTTTACCCCCAATCTATTGGGTGGATACCTGCGAAAATAAGATCCGCCAGCATATTGATCAATTGCTCCCCCACATCAAGACGGTGTTGCCAACCTCAATGTTATATGGTCTCTACGCCAAAAAACCGGATGCGACTTATCCGCAGGGAACAGATGAAGAACAGATGATGTTGGATGTGTATTACCGCAATATTACTCTTTATACCCCCGAATTCCTCAGCACAGCACTTGAAATTCCTCCAGAGCAAGCGCTGTTTGTGGAAAATACCACGCAACAAAAAGCAATCCAGATTTACTATCATGCGACTGGACAGCATTGCAATATATTGCTTTACACCCCGCCACCAAATACACAAGGTAAAGAAATGTGTTTGGGCAATAGCAATCATAAAATCGAGTTACGTCTCACCACAAAACAGATTCTGCATCGTGCTGCTAAAATTGGTCATGACGATTATTATCAGACCATCTTTAATCAACATTCTATTGTCGATATCATGCGAGGCTGGCAATTAAAGGTATTAGGCAATGAAGCATAAAACTGTTGTTGTCATTAGAGGAACACCGGCAAGTGGTAAATCCACAACGTGCAACCACTTGAAAGAGGCCATGCTGGCGCAGGGGCTCACCGTCTCCTATTTACCATGGGATACTTTTCATCATTTTGTTGAACCAAGAACATACCTCACGCCAAAAATCGTCATGGAAGACACCGTGCGGTTGTTAAAGGTTGCTGATGATTGCTTTGATGCAGGTAGTGACTTGATCATTCTGGATGGCGTATTTATTTATCCTGAAGAAATTGACGCTATCCATTCCCTATTTACGCAAAAAGGTGTTCGCATTCTGCATTATCGACTTGTTGCGCGGGAAACAACGCTAATTACCCGTAATCAGGAACGAGCCATAGAAGATCGTTTACCCGATTCCCGTATCAGAGAAGTCGCTCAGGATAGTCTATGGGATTACAATATCCCTCATGAAACTTTGCTTGATAGCACGAAATATTCTCCAGCCGATATTGTGGCTCTGATAAGACGAGCCATTATGCAACAATCTGCACCAATTGCTCTGTTTACCAATCCAACCACATCTCATTTATGGCGTTTAGGCACAGCATTGCGTTACCCTGAATTCAGGCGGTTTAAGCATGTTGATCTGGTTTGGCAAGCAGACCAGCAACAGTGGCAAAGTAATACTTTCTTCGATTTCACTTTTACGGCTCAAGAAGAAAAAGAATTACTCTCTTTTTTAAAGCAGCAACCTGTTTTATTTAAGTATTTGAACGCAAAATCCCGCGCCTATTCCTATCTGCATGATTTAGCGCAACAACACGGTTTACGATGCTATGAAGAAAGCAAATGGTCTGCCCCTATTGTCAGCATACCGCCTAAGACACGAGTGGCTGATTTTTTGCTCCAGCACTCAACACGATTAAAACGCAGCCTTAAAAAAGCACGCACTCACCATACCATCACCCGTTACAGTACTTCGGCTCAAACTGAACAATTGTGGCAAGATGCGCTGTATGTAGACACAAAAAGCTGGAAAATCATCCAACAGAGTGATATGCGCAGCCTGAATCGTGAAGACCTCCAATATCTTCCCGGACTGTTATCCAAAAGCAACCAATATCATCTGGCAGTCACTTATGACCATAACGGTACACCTGGTGCCTGGTCATTAATGATAAACAACGGTGCAGGTCAATGGTATGCCGCTAAATGGGGTTGTAGCTATCAGGGTAGAGAAAAATTAATGGGAATCAATTGCCTGATTAATCATCTGGAAACGCTCTATTGCCCTTATACTGGCCTGCAACTTGATCTGTGGGGCAGAGAAAATGAATTCTATGACCAGTTAGCCAATGAATATATTGAGCGCCTTCATCTCAGGATCACACCATGATATCTCACCGCAATCTGCTCTCCTTGCCAGGTATACAATCTCAGCAAGATATCATGTCCTTGGACAATATCATTAACTATGGCTGTTCAGTTCGAGGCTTTTTCCGCGAAGATCTACAATCCGTGGCTGCTCAGGGCTATTGCCTGATGCCAGAGTGGATATGTCAAAGCATGGTTGAATCCGTTTACGCAGCCAATTGGCAGCCGCTTTTCTATCCTGTTTTACCGCCAAAGCAAGCCAGCATGATTTTGCAAGCGGATTTTCAGGCTATGATGGCAATGTTAACCTCTCTTCCACAACCAAACGCCATCCTTCTCGCTCATCCTTTAGGTTATATCGATCCAGGATGCATGGCATTTTTGCAAGAAATTCAAAACGACCACAATATTCATGTATTTCTGGATCTTTCGCAGGGCTATGGAAGAAAGGATTGTTTACAAGAACTCCTGCATGTTCGTGCCGCTTATTATTCTTTCAACGGCAATAAACTTATCCGTACCGGTGGAGCACTTCGCCTGCGCCTAACAAACAGAGAGTATATTCCTTCTTCTATCAGAAATATTTTTACAGCCTTTCATACCGCAGCCGAAGAAAAATTCGGGGCATTGAGAGGGCATCTACAATCTCACTTTATTGAAGATGATATTTACAATGTCTCACTGTACGCTTCTTACCAGTCGAGCCCCTATCGTACTGTATTAAATTGGGAAAAATGTTCCCCCTCCCTGCAAACACGCCTTAAACATCAGGGACTGGTTCAGCCATTACATGCTAAACCTCGACAAGAAAAAGGCCACTCCAGCTTAAATTATCATCAATGGTGTGAAAAAGTTATATTAATGTTTAGCTTACCAAGAGTTGAATGGAGTCAGTAAAATGTTAGAACTCAAACAAGTTACCCCTCACTCTCCCTTGTGGAATTCATTTCTTCATCTTTATGGAGAATATTTTCAACGCCATTGGCCAGAAGTCTTTGGGGAGCAGTCAGAAGAGGCTATTGCAAAGGAAAACCATACTATCCTTGAACAACGCATCCTACAAGGCGACAGGGGGCTGTTTTTGTTGCTAAAGGCAGGACAATTGGCAGGGTTAACCAATGTGTATCTTGAACGGGAAGAAAAAGTGACCCTGAATATTGCTGAATTTTATATCAGGGATGAGTACCAACGCCAGAAGCTGGGTTATGGGTTATGGCATGCCATGTTGCAATGGGGACGCCGCCACGGTGCCACACGTGTTCATCTGGAGACAGATGCAGGAAAAAATGCCAACTTTTTTTGGCAATCTCATGGGCTTTCAAGCCATCAAATAGATGGACGCATACACTACAATGGTTCCATCCCCTCCTTAAAGATACTGTGGATCAGACATGGGAAAATTATCCCGCTTGGCCATTTAGATTACTGCCCTGAAGATAATGTGATCGCCCTTGATGCCACTTCAATCAAACAGGCTGAAGAAATTGGTAGACGAATATTAGGGAAACTGCCGTGGCAAAATATTTATACCTCACCTCAACGTCGGGCACTTGAAACTGCCAAAGCCCTCAGCTCAGCATATAAATCTTGTTCAATACAAGAAACTGATGCACTTTGTGAATTCTTTCCAGAAGAGCTTATTGGTATGAAACTGGCAGATATTCCGCATCGCTATGGTGAAGATTATGCTTATCGGTTACTGTATACTCCCCTTGATTCCCCTTTCAAAGATTCAGAACAGGTGATGGACGCGGCTGATAGAATCCATCGTTTTATTATGCAAATTGGTGATCAGCTCTCAATGTCTTCTATGCGGATTATTATCTCCCATCAAAATTTGCACAATATTTTCTTAGCTCATTTAATGGCAAATAATCTCAATCTTTCTGGACGATTGCACCTTAACAATCTCCACGGCAGTACTTTTTTATATTGTCCTTATACCAAACAATTTGAAATAGAAAATGTAAATATTCCTTTATGAGAGAACAATATGTTAAAAAAAATTCCATATATTATTTTTGATGCAGATCCATTCTGTTTTGGCCCAATATCCACCACGTTAAATGTAGTGGAAAAATTAAAGCAAAGGAATAAATTAGCACCGGACACTAAATTTATTTTATTAGGCACGCTGACTTCTTCTCAATTAGGTCAAAAATCCGGCCTATTTGATGAAATTTATGAATGTGATACCACTTCAGTTACAGAACTTTCACGCTATTCTGAACTTATTTCAGGTGCAAGTTTGTATATCATTAACACTAACCTTAACTCGATTAATTTCGTTTCAAAGTTTACTACATCAATTATCTATATCGACACACTATTTTGGATGTGGGATAATCTTCATGTTGATTTGCACAAAATTGAAAAGACATTTATTCAAGAATTTCATGGAATAGAACGCAATATTGAACGATTTCATGATAAGCTTGGTAATTATCAAGTTATTCCACCAATTCTTCACAATTCTCTGCAACAATGCATGATGGACGCCCCGCCTCCAGAAGGTATATTAATTACTCTTGGTGGCATTGATACAGTCTACGCTGATACAACAGATTTTTATTATCATTTCCTCGAAGAATTATTATCTATTCCCCATTTGCAAAATGAAACCAACATTACTATTGCCGGTGGGGGGAAAACCATCATAAATCTGGCAGAAATGTTTGCCAAAACGCATCCTCATATTCATATTGGCTGTTTTGCCCGGCATGATTTTTTGCAAAAACTACACCGGGCTCGTAAGGTATTAGCCAATCCGGGTTTAACAACATTTTATGAATGTATCACACTCAATAAAGATGTTTTTTTCTTACCTCCACAAAACTATAGTCAACAATTACAATTAAACGTATATCTGAAAAATTATTTTAGTAATGAATACGGTTTCTTATGGCAATCGGAATATGGTTACCCTGATATTCCTCCATATCTACCAGAGAAAGACGGTTTAGCATTAATAAAAAAATGCAATAACCTATTCATTAATAACCCTAAAGAAAGAAAACGCGCCATGAATAAGATAAGCCATTTTCTTAAAAAAGAAAAAAACAATACTGATTTTTGTCACAACATTTTCCAAAGCAATTCAGATGATATTATTGCTGATTATATTGAAAATAGGGCTCCCAATCAAAATTGGTAATATAGAACCATATCTAAAATAGAACATAACAATGAAAATATAATTTATTCAAAAAAATTATTTTATATCTGCATAAAGAAACAAATAAATCATTATCATTTATGCATAAACATTAAAGCTTATTTCCATAAGAGGCGTCCCTATGTCCATGATATTTTCCGATGTTAAAGTATTTGTTGGTGGCCCGATTCAACATGCATTGAAATTAAGGGTGTTAGACAATAATTTACAAGTTCACATTAAATCTGCTATTCACCATCTGGAATCACTTGGTGCAGAAGTTTTCTCGGCTCATCGTACAGAGCAATTTGGCGGAACAACACATTTATTTACTCCAGAGGAAGTTTCTCAACGGGATCGCCAATGGATGGAACAATGCGATATTTTTGTTGCCATTTTGCCTGTTTGCCCACAGCAAAAACAACTGATAAGAACAGATGGTACTCATATTGAGTTGGGTTGGGCTTCCGCCTTAAAACGCCCAATCATATTAGTCACCGAAAAACCCTTTGATAACTCTGCCAGCCATCTACTAAAAGGCCTATCCGCTATTGCTCAAGTTTATCATATCCCCCTGAATGATTTTGGATATGATCCGGCTATATTAAGTCATACAATTCAATCTATAGTAGAAAAGAAAGTTACCCCAAAATCTTCAGCCGTCGCATGAAATACGGCAATAGAGGAAATAGTAGGGGCTTACGCCCCTATTCACCAAATTTTATTTATTATGGTTGATTATCTGAATTATAGTGAATCAACTCGCTGTGCCAGCTAATTAATTCGTCACGTAATTTTTCTGGTAATACCGCAACATGACACCCTTCTATTGCCCCTGCTAATGCAAGCAACAAACTGACATTTGTTTTTTTCCTATGCTGCTGGAGTTTGAGGTAAGTCGCTTTTGCCCCCAACATTCTTAATTCTTCTACTTTAGAAATACCTACTTTCCATAATTGTCTTTCTAAAGCGATCCCTAAATTAGGGAGATCTTTCAGCCTAAGAGGTATTTTCTGTCTATCAGTTATTTCCTTCATTGTGTAAATAAGCTTTCAAAATAGTAGATCACTTGGAGGGAACTCAGTCCAATTTTTGCGATCTGATTAATCGCCAAATCAAAAAAAATCCCAAAATGGACTG
>NZ_MKGQ01000002.1:246092-304830 GCF_001908105.1 Xenorhabdus eapokensis | reverse complement strand
ACTCTTAGTGTGCGTTGAAGAATTTATGACCGCCTTTTCATCAGGGCAACAACCGGGAGTGAGAAAAATGAGTGTATCGTTATTATGAAAGCTTATTTACTGGTAGGCTAAATTTACATACTCGAATAACTGTTTTTGATCTTGCCAAAGTGATTCATTAACATGGTAATACCGCAAAGTCACAGGTATTCCTCTTTTTGAATAAATAAATTTTTCCATTCCCCTGGCTTTAAATAGTACCTCAGCATGACTATTTCCTCGTAAATAAAGCTCTCCATCAGAACTGATAGCAAATAAAACATTATCAATTAACAATCCAATGCCACCAAATTGAGATTTTTTCTTAAGCGTTCCCAGCGAAGATACACCATGTTGCAATTGAGCAAAACGAGCTCCAGATAAAAACATTTTTTATCACTCCATGAATCACATTCCAAAGTAATGTTTAATCATGCCTTCTGTTAATAAAATAGATAACTAGAACAATTAATTAAAACCATACGCAATCTAATCCCAACTGCCAATCGTTAAGGTAGAAAAATTCTAATTTCTGTAAATTTTTGCGAAGCGCTTTGAAAAAAAGAGACTTGCTTTTAATCAAATATCGTTATACTGTATAAATATACAGTTTATTGTAGCAAGGAACATTATGAGCATCCGATCAACGTGGGAACATCTCATTGAGAAAAAAACAACAGCTACTGGTACAACCGTGAACGAACATAAAACAGACAAAAAAATGGTTGGGATGACCATGAAAAGAGTGTCTTTTGTGAAACTACCTCAATGCACTGCACACATGATAAAAGGCATGGTCAGTGAGCTGATTTACCATGAACACCAGCCTGTCATTAATCACATTCTTCTTCCTTTATTGCGTCAGTCCGGAAAAGAAAATCGATGGTTACTTTGGGTGAATCCTAATAAACGGTTAAGTCGCCAATGGTTAATAGATGCGGGGCTTCCCTTAAATAAAATTATCCAACTAAATCAAATCCGTCCTATTGCTTCAATTAATGCCATGGAAAAAGCGCTGGCAAGCGGTAATTATAGTGTTGTATTGGGTTGGTTACCGGAATTATCAGAATATCAATTAAATACATTACAAATAGCGGCGCAAAAGGGTATTACTCTCGGTTTTATTATGCGGCCACAAAATTTATCACATCCCCTCATTGCACAAAAAAATAGGCTACAAGTTTACTCTAATTACTATCATTGACTTAAATTAGGATTAATCCCAACATTTTTTATAAAAAATAAGCTACTCATTGAGTAATCATTATTGTTTGCAATGAAAATCAATATATTAATACTGTAAATATTGTAAATGTTCGTCAAAAATATTTATGTTTTGTCATTCGATAATTAAATTTTTTGTACCATGAATCACAGTGCACTTGTAACTTTTTAACTTCGTTGTAGACTTTACACAGTTTAGGGAGTTGTGCTGACCGCTCTTATATTTCAGAACACATCTTCTGATTATGATTAAAGCATGGTTACCTAACAGAACATTTTAACCAGTGGCTAACAATAAGGCTTTTAAAGCCAATTGCCTATTTGGATGATAACGAGGCGTAAAATGAAAAAGACAGCTATCGCAGTAGCAGTGGCAGTGGCAACTTTCGCAACTGCTGTTCAAGCAGCTCCAAAAGACAACACCTGGTATACCGGTGCTAAACTGGGTTGGTCTCAATACCATGACGTAAATTTCTACGGTAATGGTTATGATAACCGGATTGGTAACGGCTCTCCCGAAAAAAGCCAGTTAGGTGCGGGGGCTTATGTTGGTTATCAGGCAACCCCATACTTAGGCTTTGAGCTGGGTTACGATTGGTTAGGCCGCATCGCTTATAAAGGCAGCATTAATAATGGTGCTTTCCGTGCCCAAGGCATTCAATTGACTACTAAACTGAGCTACCCAGTACTAGACAATCTGGATGTGTATACTCGTCTTGGGGGTATGGTAGTGCGTGCCGATTCCTCTGCGACTTATCACGCTGATGCCGCTTCTCCTACACAAGTCAGGAAGAAAAACGACTATACAGGTCTTTCTCCTCTGGCCGCGATTGGTGTCGAATATGCATTGACAAAAAATCTGGCAACCCGTGTGGATTATCAATGGGTTAACAACATCGGTGATGCCACTACTGTTGGTGCCCGTCCAGATAACAGCCTGTTGAGTGTTGGTGTTTCTTACCGTTTCGGACAAGATGAAGCTGCGCCGGTCGTTACACCAGTCGCACCTCCAGTTGCACCAGCGCCTGTGGTTGAAAGCAAGAGCTTTACCCTGCGCTCTGATGTTCTGTTCAATTTCAACAAATCAACACTGAAAGCAGAAGGTCAACAGGAACTGGACAACCTTTATAACCAACTGGCTAAAATCGACCCAACCCAGGGTAAGGTTCTGGTAGTCGGCCACACTGACCGCATCGGCAGCCAAAATTACAACCTGCCACTGTCTCAAAAACGTGCTCAGTCCGTCGTAGATTATCTGGTTGCTAAAGGTATCCCAGCAGATAGCATTCAGGCAGAAGGTCGTGGTAAAGAAAACCCTGTCACTGGCTCTACCTGTGACAAGATTAAAGTTCGTTCTAAACTTATCGACTGCCTGGCTCCAGATCGTCGTGTAGATATCAACATTCAGGGCACGACTGAAGTGGTAACTCATCCAAAATCTGCTCAATAATGCTATTCTAATCAACTTATTAAAACCCCATTATTAATGGGGTTTTATCCCTTCCTCTTATTTAGCAACAGGATTATTCTCCGAGTATTGCTTCCAGATCCTGCTTCAAACTCGACATTTGGTGAGCATACTTTTCCCGATATTCAGCATCTTCCAATAACAGTATGATTGTTTCTGACAGGGTATTGCCACGACGTTGGGAAAGCGCAGAAAGCCGCTGCCAGACATGAAAATCCAAATCGATGGATTTCTTACGCGAGTGTTGGTGTTCAGCATTAAAATGACGTTTACGCCGTGCCCGAATCGTTTGTTTCATTCGGTTGGACAAATCCGGATTCATATGCAGAGCAATCCATTTCAGTACCTTGACTGGCTCACTTTCTAAATTCATTAATTCATTGACCGCATCTTGCGCAGCACTTTTTTCAATGTATTTAGTAATCGGCTCACCTTCACGGTGTTTTTTTGCCAAATAAGCCCACTTCCAGCCACATTCCAGATTTTCCAATTGTTGATATTTCATTTCATCTCTCAGTGACAGCGTAACTAAAATTAAGCATAGCAACTATTTCTTTAAATTTCCTATAACAACACAGAATATTGGCATATCTTACAATCAATGAAAGCTCTGGCTCAAATGTCGTTTCTTTCAAAATTCTGGCATGTCGATTCATTGACTAATCTTGTATAATAAATGTTTCCCTTTTCACTATATGATGTAGCTATCACCTTGACGAATATAAAACTAGACTGGCAGGCATTACAGCCAAACAATGCACCTTATCAGGCACTCTTCCATTCTGTCGCTGAATTGCCCCCCATCACAATGAATATGGTTCAACCCAGGCTACATAGTGGGTTATCCCTTTTTTGTCAGACCTCCCTGCGTCAACCTTTTATGCTACTGAAAGCAGAAGAGAGTGATGTTTATCTGTCTCTTCTATCCCATACTATTTCCTCTTTGTTACCGCAGAGCCATCCAACTGTCGGTGGTTATTACCAAATTGAGCACCAAACCATTACCTGGCACTCTTCAGGGGAAGGTATTTTTGCACCAACTGAACGAGTTGCTTACCGTGAGTGGATTGAACCTGAGCAATTATTTGGCAATGTCTATACGTACCAAGGGGTACTTCAACTGCAACCAGGCCTCATCCATCAAGTAAATGGTGGTATCTTGATTTTGCCTTTGCGCACCCTGCTCTCTCAGCCATTGATGTGGGTTCGTCTCAAGCAGATGATTATTCAGCGCCGTTTTGACTGGCTGTCACACGATGAAAATCGTTCCCTGCCATTGCCAATACCTTCAATGGAATTGGATCTGCGCCTGATTTTAGTCGGTGACAGGCTCAGTCTTGAAGAGTTACAGGCCATTGAACCTGAACTGGCAAACAGCGCTTTGTATGGCGAATTTGAGCTGGATATGCCCTTTCATGCAGAAAATGATCTAACAATATGGTGCCAGTACGTTAATGGAATCACTCAGCAACAAAACTTGCCTCCATTAAGTGCCGATGCCTGGCCTGAGTTAATTAAGCTTGCTACCCGTTACACAGAAGATCAATTCCGGTTACCTCTGGACATTCAATGGATACAGCAAAAATTGGCAGCCGCTGCCAATTATCAACAGGAAAAACAGATCACCAAACACTCCCTGCAACAAGCGGAAGATAATCGTACCTGGCGTCATGGTTATTTGGCTGAACGCAGCATAGATGAAATGCTGAAAGGCCAGATATTGATTCACACGCAAGGTTCAGTTATTGGTCAAATTAATGGGTTATCTGTACTCGAATATCCTGGACACCCTGATCCAATAGGAGAACCTTCTCGTATCAGTTGTGTTGCGCATTTAGGGGATGGGGAATTTATCGATGTGGAACGCAAGGTTGAATTAGGTGGCAATATTCATGCAAAAGGCATGATGATCATGCAGGCTTATTTAATTTCTGAATTGAAATTAGAGCAACCACAACCGTTCTCAGCTTCGATTGTATTTGAACAATCCTATGGTGAAGTGGATGGGGACAGTGCTTCACTCGCCGAATTGTGCGCTTTTATCAGTGCGTTGTCACAACAACCGATCGACCAGCAAATTGCCGTTACGGGCGCAGTAGATCAATTTGGTTATGTGCAACCTATTGGTGGCGTTAATGAAAAAATTGAGAGTTTCTTCCGTATATGTCACTACCGAAAGTTAACCGGTCATCAGGGCGTCATTATCCCAACCGCAAATGTTCAACATTTGTGCTTAAATCAAGATGTTATTGATGCGGTAAAGAATGGACAATTTCATATTTGGGCAGTTGAGCATGTTTCTGAGACGATATCATTGTTAACAGGTATTCCTTACTATGATCCACAAAAAGAACACTTGTTAGCTATGATATGTGAACGTATTGCACAAGCTCATATTCAAGAAAGACCTCAGCTTCCTTGGTTCCTCCGCTGGCTAGGTTAACTCCCTCATATCTGATCGGAGTTGTTGGGTGTACAAGTGTACGCTATTCTCTAGCCTTACACGATTATAAGGCTATCTGAAAATATGTTTAAAAAACAAGAGTCCTACACGAAAGAAGAACTTCAAGCCTCTGGGCAAGGTAAATTGTTTGGTGAGAATGGACCACCGCTGCCTTCTGGCAATATGTTGATGATGGATCGCATCATAAAAATGACAGAAACCGGTGGTACTTACGATAAGGGGTATATCGAGGCTGAACTCGATATCAACCCTGAGTTGTGGTTTTTCGATTGTCATTTTACCAATGATCCTGTCATGCCAGGCTGCCTTGGCCTTGATGCCATGTGGCAGCTTGTCGGTTTCTTCCTGGGCTGGATCGGTGGAGAAGGTAAAGGCCGTGCGCTCGGTGTGGGGGAAGTTAAATTTACCGGTCAGATATTACCAACAGCTAAAAAAGTGACCTATCGCATTAATCTCAAGCGCGTCATTAATCGCAAATTAATTATGGGTCTGGCTGATGGTGAAGTGCTGGTAGATGGTAAACTGATTTATACTGCGACTGATTTGAAAGTAGGCTTGTTTAAAGATACCAGTGCCTTTTAATCGATTTTTATTGGCAACTAACGATTTTTGAACACCTCCGCTACCGCGCGGAGGTGTTTCTCCCTTTTGATTAACTCACACACGATCTTCCTGCGCCTGACGCCAGCCCCCTAACCAATACGAACGAGCATCCAATGAATGATAAGGACAGTGCTCCCGTGGCCGTCCCAAAATGCCTGCATGATAACCTCTGGAAAGCGCTCTGGTTAAACGGTCTCTTTTCTGTCTTTTCATGCCTGACTTCCTCATTTGTTACTATAAAAATAAAACAATGATCATTTTTATCCGATTGGCTCTAGTGATCTCCCCCATGAAATGAACCATATGCAATCAATATCAAACAAAGCTATGCATAATCCAGCTAACCTTGCAAAGAGAGTTGGCTGGCAATGGATTTGGCTAACTGGCTGTAACCCTTAGCTAAAGTAAGCACTAATTCCGCGTAGCCATCTTTTTCCTGTTTCAACTTAAGGCTGAATGGCCGCCTAATCACCCGGTTCAGGTTAGACAATAGCCAATAGCCTTCAATCACTACCTGGCCATCATAGCGCCCGTGAAAAGCCGTTATTGTGATATCCAGCGCATCGGTACCTTTTTCTAATTTCTGCTGAGAAACCAAACGATGTGGAAATGCGGCGCTTAGTTCAGAAATCAATGTTTGTTGTAACTGTTGCTGCAAGGGGCTAGCCCATAAATGGTTCGATGCATTGATATAGCTCACCTCCCCTGTTTGATACACAATGCCAGGAGCAGTAAGGTAGTCAGAAAGAGCAACCCTTTTTATCCACAGTTGTCGTTCACGTTTAGCTCCCCATTTGCCTTCCTGTGATGCCAAGTTAGCCAAAGCGGGTAACTGATAATATGTTTTTTGGGGCTGACTACTACTGCATCCCGAAATGAGCACACTGACAGACATAAAAAATGCCAATTTTGAAATCAATTTTTTCATCAGTTAGGCGCCTTTTTAGGTTCAGGATCTTTTATCGCTTCTGCTTCAAATACCAATGCATTGCTTTTATTGTTGAGTGTTTTCAAAACAGGCTGTAATTCACGTAATACCTGCTCTAGTTGTTGCATATTATCCATCAACTTACTGTAAGCCGGTGAGCCTGGTTGGATACCCTGCATACTGCGGTTTAACTCATGCAATGTATTTTGTATATCTTTAGGCAGTTCCTGTGCTGCTTTACTCACAAGAATGCGATTTAATTCATCCATCGTTTTCTGCGCTGTTTTGATTGCTTTCTGGCTTTCTTTCAGTGTCTGTGTAGCCTGAATAAACACCGACTCAATCGGCATGTTGTTGATCTTATCCAACACTGTAGTGACTTTTTGTTGAATTTGCGCCAAACCACTGCTTACTGTAGGCAGAGTCTTATAACCCGCGATTTCGTATGGCCCTTTCCAGGGTTTTTCATTAGTAAAAAAGTCCAGATCAATAAACAACGCACCTGTGAGTAAATTGCCTGGTTTCAAAGTCGCTCTCAATCCCCTGGTAATCGTTTCCTTCAATTCTTTGTCTGTGTTGAATCCATTACCTAACTCTTTCACAAATCGCCCAGGCTCTACATGAATCAATACAGGAATACGGAAGTCATTGTCGATACGCTGCTTAATATCTTCACTATAAAAGGGAACTCTTGCCACCGTTCCTACTCGGATACCACGGAATTCGACAGGCGCTCCCGGCTGTAAGCCACGCACAGAATCAGAGAAAAATAATAAAAATTCTGTATGCTCTGTATACAATGCGTTTTGGATATTTTTCTCGCTTTCGTAGAGTTTAAAGACCTCTTTTTCCTTCACTGGATTACCTTGCTCCCAACCTTTTGGTACATCAAAACTCACCCCCCCGCCAAACAAGGTCGATAATGAAGCAACTTCAACCCGTATACCTTGTGATGACATATCAAATGTGACACCGCTGTCTTTCCAGAATTTGACATTTGTAGTCAGTAACGCGTCATAAGGTGATTTAACGAAAATTTGGTAACGAACCAATCGGGATGTTGGATCAAAAGTGCCGGCCTCAACTGAACCCACTCGATATCCCCGAAAGAGCACTGGATCTCCTGGTGTTAATTGTCCTGCTTTTTCACTAGTCAGGATCAGGCGAACCCCTTTTGCATCAGGGGAAGCAAGCGGTGGGGCATCAAGCAATGAAAAACGATTTTCTTCGTCACCTTGTGTGCCGGGTTGTAATTCAATAAAAACACCAGACAGTAATGTACTCAGACCGGAAACACCTTCACGGCCAATCTGGGGTTTCACAACCCAGAAAGCAGTATCTGTACGTAGCAAGCGACGCATCCCATCATTTAGGCGGGCTTTAATGATAACTTGACCCAAGTTTTCGCTCAAAGACACGCTTTCGACAACCCCAACGTCAACACTGCGGCTTTTAATTTTAGTTTTACCTGCCTCAATACCTTCCGCATTAGAGGTTATCAGTGTGACTGCTGGCCCCTGGTGACTAAAATGGTAGAACAGTATCCAGGCGCCAATTAGCACAGTGATAATAGGTACGATCCATACAGGTGACCAACTCTTAAGTTTACGAATTCTGGCTTGAGTCAGATCTTCTTCTTTATCCGTCACCTTACTACTCCTCATTCTTATGTAGCTCAAATTTACGATTAGCTTTGTCCCAGGTTAAACGGGGATCGAACATGATTGATGCAAACATCGTCAAAATAACAACCAGGGCAAACAGGACTGCCCCCAGGGCAGGATAAATACTCATCAGTTGACCCATGCGAACTAACGCGGATAAGACAGCAATAACGAATACATCAATCATTGACCAACGCCCAACAAACTCCACCATTTCATAAATAAAATTCATTTTTTCGGAATCATGTCCCGTTTGTTTTTTGGCATCCCAGCATAACCAACCAATCGCCAGCATTTTCAATAAAGGTATCATGATACTGGCAATAAAAATAACCATGGCAACAGGATACGAGCCAGAACCCCAAAGCAAAATAATCCCTTCCAGAATAGTGGAATGAATTTGCTGTCCTAGTGCCTGAGTCACCATGATAGGCAAAACATTCGCTGGAATATAAAGTATGGCTGATGTTACCAGTAGTGCCATTGTGCACTGAAGGCTATTGCGGCGACGGGCGTCCCCCTTTGTATGGCAACGGGGGCACCGAGATTGTTGGACGGGCAAGATGGCAGTACAACTTTGGCAAAGTCTGACACCTTGCACCAAACCCGGTTTTCCAGCCTGCAAGGGATGGCAAACTTCAGGCGCCGGAGCAATTTCATTCCAAAACCAGTGCCTGTCAAGACACTGAAACGCCCTGACCTGAAACAGACAAAACAAGCAATAAGGGAAAAAACTCAGGCCAATGCTGATTTCGCCATGTGCCATCAATTTAACAAAGCTGACCAACACACCCGCAAGGAAGATTTCTGCCATGCACCATGTTTTCATTTTAAACAAAATGCGCGCCAACTCTATTTTCAAGCGGCGCGCCATTTTGACGTTCTGACATAAAAGGATGATGGCAACCATACAAAATGTTGGCACAAGCTGAACGAAGATCAAGAAAAGTGCAGCCATACTGGAATAATCTTCGTTGAACATCACCTTGGGGATCTGAGTCAACTTTATTTCACTCACCATCCCCGCCACACTCATGCTAACAAAAGGAAACAAGCAAGCGAGAAAAAGCATGATTAATGCGCTTAATGCATAGCCGGTTGGTTGATTACGCGGCTCTCTCCACTTTGCTGTCAGTAACGCATTACACCGTGGACAAGCCGCCTTTTTCCCTTGTTCCAAATCAGGCACAGCCACCAGCATGTCACACTGGGGACAAAGAGCCAGCCTGTCATGCTGGTGGTTATTGGAACACAAAGTGTTTCTCCTTTAGCAAAACCCTCAAGTTTCTTTTATGTGGCAACAATCATCCATTTTGCATCATTTCCAATTCTTGCCAGCGATCAAATGCTTTTTCTAATTCTTGTTCTTTATTTGCCAATTCCTGCAAAACATTTTGCGTAATTTCATGTGATTGATTAAAGAATTCTGGGTCACTGACCTGAGATTGTAATTTATCGATCTCTTCTTCTAATTTCTCTAATAATAAAGGTAGTTGTTCTAATTCTCGCCGTAAATGGTAACTTATCTTATTCGCCCGTTTAGGTGATTCTTTAGATTTTATCGTCTTGTTTTCAGCGCTGGCCTTTTTCTCCGAGGTTTGGCGCAGAGAAACAGTTTGCGCCCGTTGCTGCTGAGCATCGTAATATCCCCCGACATAATTGTTGATTTCACCGTTGCCTTCAAAAATCCAGCATTCAGTGACCGAATTATCAACAAATTGCCGATCATGGCTCACCAAAATCACGGTTCCGCTATAACCATCAACCAATTCTTCAAGTAATTCCAATGTTTCAACATCAAGATCATTGGTGGGTTCATCAAGAATCAATAAGTTGCTTGGTTTCAAGAATAGACGCGCCAGCAACAGGCGATTACGCTCACCACCAGATAACGCTCGTACAGGCGTCATCGCACGTTTGGGATGGAAAAGGAAATCCTGCAAATAACCCAGTACATGGCGGGAACGCCCATTGACCATGACTTCCTGTTTACCTTCAGCGAGGTTATCCATAACCGTCTTATCAGGATCTAATGCTGCACGATGCTGATCAAAGTAAGCCACTTCAAGTTTTGTACCACAATGAATGCGTCCACTGTCTGCTGACAAATCGCCCAACATTAACTTTAATAATGTCGTTTTACCACAGCCGTTTGGTCCCACTAACGCAATTTTGTCACCACGTTGAACTTGCGCCGAGAAATTTTTGACCAATGTTTTATCACCAATCTGGTAATTCACCTTTTCCATTTCAAAGACAATCTTACCGGAACGTGTCGCTTCCTCGATTTGCATTTTCGCTGTTCCCATAACATTGCGGCGTTCAGAACGTTCCATACGTAATGCTTTCAGTGCCCTGACCCGACCTTCATTACGAGTACGCCGTGCTTTGATGCCCTGACGGATCCAAACCTCTTCCTGCGCCAGTTTTTTGTCAAATTCGGCATTCTGCAACTCTTCAACCCGCAGCGCTTCTTCTTTTCCTTCAAGATATTTATCGTAATTTCCCGGCCATGAGACCAGCTTTCCGCGATCCAGATCCACAATACGCGTCGCCATAGTGCGAATAAATGAGCGGTCATGGGAAATGAACACAAGGCTGCCATTGAAATCTTTCAGGAAATTCTCCAACCATTCAATGGTATCAATATCAAGATGGTTGGTTGGCTCATCAAGGAACAGTACCTTTGGCGAGCAAACCAGCGCTCTACCCAATGCTGCCTTACGCAACCAACCACCAGACAGTGAAGAGAGTTTCGCTTCTGCTGGCAAAGAAAGTTGTTTCAACACGTCGTTAATCCGGCTATCCAATAACCAAAGGCCACGGATATCCAGCACTTCCTGCAACTCCGCCAGACGATTGAGATTCTTCTCGCTAGGATCGGTTTCTACCAAACGCGAAGTTTGGTGGAATGCTTTAATGTATTCAGCCTGCTCTTTTACCCCTTCGGCGATAAAATCAAATACTGTGCCTTCGACATCACGGGGAGGATCTTGTTGTAAGCGCGCAACAATCAAATCTTGTTCATAGATAACCGAACCATCATCTAAGGGCTGCTCTTTTGCCAATACGCGCAACAGTGTGGATTTTCCTGCACCATTGCGTCCAACCAGACAGACTCTTTCGTTTTCTTCGATATGCAGTTCAGCATAATCCAACAATGGTGCGTCACTGAATGATAACCAGGCACCGGATAAACTAATCAATGACATAATATTATTTTTCCTCGCCAGCGTGATGCAGCAACCAGCAGTTATGGATCTGACGATTACGGGTGAAATCCTGAGATAGGGTCTTCTCCGTTATCTCGTTTGCAACCAAACCTAGCTTATTCAATTCAGCAAAATCCATTTTAAAACCCCGTTTATTATTGGAGAACATTAAGACGCCTCCCGGACGTAACAGACATTTTAGTTGTTTCATCAATTCGATATGATCACGCTGAACGTCAAACGTGTTTTCCATTCGCTTGGAGTTAGAGAATGTTGGCGGATCGATAAAGATGACATCGAATTGCTCACGGGTCTGAGCTAACCATCCCAAGCAATCAGCCTGAATCAAACGGTGCTGACGCCCGATTAAGCCATTCGCCTGTAAATTTTTCTCTGCCCATTCAAGATAAGTGCGAGACATATCGACCGTGGTTGTCGAACGCGCGCCCCCCAATCCTGCGTGAATTGTTGCCGAACCGGTATAGGCAAATAAGTTAAGGAAGTCCTTACCTCTGCTCATTTCAGCCAATTTTTTGCGGGCAATACGGTGATCAAGGAATAGCCCCGTATCCAGATAATCGGTCAGGTTAACCCAGAATTTCGCACCATATTCGTTGACCAAAAAGAATTCTTTCTTCTCGGCCATCTTTTCATACTGGCTTTTGCCTTTCTGACGTTGACGAGTCTTCAAGATCAGTTGATTGGATGATAAGCCAAGTACATTCATTGTCGCACTGATCACATCAAATAGGCGTTGACGGGCTTTGTTGGCATCGACAGATTTCGGTGGGGAGTATTCCTGCACAACGATTTTATCGGCGTAGCGATCAACAGCAACATTGTATTCAGGTAAATCTGCATCATATAAACGGTAGCAATCAATACCTTGCTGTTTGGCCCACTTGCTGATTTTTTTCTCATTTTTACGCAGACGGTTAGCATAATCCGCGGCAATACCGATATCCAATGACTTAAGTTTATCCGCTGGCTGTGCATTTTTCTGGATGCAATAATTCTTTTGGATACAATCCAGAGGGCCATTTTTGGCCTTAAACTCACGCTCTGCGCGTAATTGCAAACAACTCAACAACTCTGGTGAAGCACTGAACAGTGATAAACGCCAGCCAGGGAAACGAGCTTTGATTACGCGGCCAAATACACTGTGCAACGCAATTAACGCAGGTTCACTTTCAAGGCGTTCTCCATAAGGCGGATTGCTTAATATCGTTCCCTCTGGCCCTTCTGGCAGGGGATTTTCCAGTTTACTGGCATCTCCCTGCTGGAACTGGATCAATTGGGATACCCCAGCCCTGCGCGCATTTGAACGTGCCATATCCATTACACGGCGATCAATATCTATGCCCAAAAAGCGAGAAGTTGTTTCCTGTAACCCCTTACGGAAACGAACCTGTGCTTCTGTAGTCACTTCACGCCAGATTGTCTCATTGAATTGCAACCATGATGTGAATCCCCAATGCTGACGATACAAGCCAGGTGCACAATCTGCCGCCATCATAGCCGCTTCTATTAGCAACGTTCCTGAACCACACATGGGATCAACCATTGGCGTTCCTGCATTCCAACCAGAACGTAAAATAATCGCGGCAGCCAGGTTCTCTTTCAGTGGTGCTTGTCCAGCCAGATCACGATAGCCACGGATATGCAGGCTATCTCCACTCAAATCGAGTGATACGGTTGCTTTCTCTTTATTCAGGAAAACATGGATACGGACATCAGGTTGTTGTTTAGCAACATCAGGACGTTGTTTTATTTTGCGCATGAAACTATCGACAATAGCGTCTTTTACTTTCAATGCGCCATATTGTGTATTTCTAATCTCTTCATTCATGCCGCTGAAATGCACCGAGAACGTGCTATCAACTGAGAAGATCTCGCTCCAGTCAATGGATTGGACACCAAGATACAGATCCAAATCACTGTAAACTTTAAATTCGTTAAGCGGCATCATGATACGGGATGCCAGTCTGCTCCATAGCAAACTCTTATACATCACCCGATCATCGCCCTGAAAATGAACCCCACCCTGGGCGATCTTACAGGATTGCGCTCCCAGAATTTCCAGTTCATTCTTTAACAGTTCTTCCAGTCCACGTGCCGTGCTGGCAAAGAGAGAGTTCATCTTATTAATCATTACAAAAGTTCACCACCAAAAAAATTGTGGCACATTATAGCCAATACCTTCGACATGTCCTAAAGTTGCTGACACAATTAAAGATAAAAACGCTTTGGCAAAGATAAAAATATTCTGGAGATAATGGATGCTAACTCTGTCGCGCCTCTATACCTACCCCGTCAAATCCATGCGTGGATTACAACTCTCTCATGCTCTCGTCAATGAAAGCGGCCTGACGTTTGACCGCAATTTTATGATCACCACAACCGACGGTACTTTTATTACTGCACGCCAATATCCGCAGATGCTGCTATTTACGCCAACGATGCTCCAAAACGGTCTGTATTTACAGGCACCAAACGGAGAAAGCGCCACTGTACTTTACGATGATTTTAAAGAGGAGCGTTTCCCTACCGAAGTTTGGGGAAATCACTTTACCGCGCTAGTCGCTCCTGAGGGGGTGAATAGCTGGCTCAGTGGTTTTTTTGATAAACCGGTACAACTACGTTGGCTCAGTGAAGAACTCACACGACGGGTCAAGAAATTCCCCGATATTTCTTTATCATTTGCTGACGGTTTTCCCTATTTAATTATCAATGAAGCCTCTTTTCACGCCTTGCAACAACGTTGTCCTGCCAGCATTAAAATAGAGCAATTCCGTGCCAATATCATTATCACAGGTGCCGCCCCGTTTGCAGAAGATAGCTGGCAAACCATCCAAATCGGCGATATTGTTTTCGATCTGCCAAAACCGTGCAGTCGCTGTATTTTGACAACAGTCAGTCCGGAAAAAGGCCGCAAAAATCCGCAAAGTGAGCCACTGGCTACACTACAGTCTTTCAGAACAGCTAAAGAAAATGGGGCGGTTGATTTTGGGCAGAATGCCATTGCCCGTAATAGTGGCATTATTCGGGTTGGGGATCGTGTTACCATTTTGGCAAAGAGAACACCACGCGAATATGGTAGCGGTGAACAAGCAGCCGATTTACCGGTAAAGGAAGGTGCTCAACAACCCGTTGCGATTGAATTCAATGGCCAACGCTTTATCGGTAATAATCAGCAAATTATTTTAGAACAACTCGAAGATCAGGGTATTCAAATTCCTTATTCATGTCGTGCTGGAATTTGTGGCTCCTGTAAGATATCTCTGATTAAAGGGGATGTATTGCCATTAAAATCAACGTCCATCAAGAATAATGGAAAAATTCTGGCATGTAGCTGTATACCTCAAAATAATTTAATCATTGAATTAAGATAAACATTAATAATATATAACGATAGCATTTGCATTTAAATCAGGCAGTATAAGTCAGCTAGCTGTCTGATTTTTATTACTGAGTTTTTAAGCAGACAACATATTATGGAAAAAACATGCCATTAATTGACACTATCAATAGCCTTAAATCGCCCTATCATATATCGATGATTGGGTTGGCTCAATATAAGGCATGATGCGATCATTCATGACTTTAATGGGATCACAAAAACTCATTACACGATCGTGCAGTTCTAGCTTTTGCTGTACCAATAGACACAAGCTGGCATTATCACCGACTTCTGCGACCATAAACAGCGCTTCAGTACCGCTATTCTGTACTTTAAGCTGAATAATTTCACCATGTCCTGGTTTTTCTACTAAAGAAAAACGGGAGAAATACCAGCTTTTGGGCATTTGTGGTTTCATAAAACGTAACGCAACCACGCCATTCAAAGCTAATTCAGCCCTAAGTGCAGACGCCATGTTGATACGACGAGAATGTTCTTCAAAGGTATAAAAAAACGCAGCATCATCAACTGAGAATGACACTTCTTTCATTGTAACGGCGTAATCAGTCAACATCTTGGCAGGAAAGCGGGAACGAAAAACCATGCCATTAGCGAGATCGAGCATGACACGGCTGTGCTCAGGATCAAAATACCAGCGCCACTGATCATCAGGTCTAATTTTCATTGATTACCCTTTTATGCTCAAAATAGCTTTTTTGTTAAAATAAGCATTGGCCTGCGAAATAAAAAATTAAAAAATAAATGATAAAATTTAATCTATAGGACAAAATATAGACGAGTTGAGGGCAGAAATAAACCCCTACCCCCAAATTGCAGCAAATATTCAGATATGATTAACAATATCTTTGATGAGTTTTGGTCCTTTATAGATAAAACCGGAATATATCTGAATTAATGAAGCACCTGCTTCTATTTTTTCCCTGGCTGCAACAAGTGAATCAATTCCCCCTACACCAATAATCGGTATTTCGCCTTTTAATTCTTGCGAAAGGCGACGGATAATCTCCGTACTGCGCAATTGCACAGGGCGCCCACTCAATCCTCCTGCCTGCTGACAGTGATTCAAACCTTCGATAATCTTTCTATCCAATGTGGTATTTGTTGCAATAACCCCATCAATATGATGACGCATTAAACTATCAGCAATTTTTATTAATTCTTCTTCTGAAAGATCGGGAGAGATTTTAACAGCAACAGGAACATACTTTTGGAACTTTTGCTGTAGTTCACTTTGCTTCTTTTTAATTGCAGACAAAAGATCATCCAGTGCATCACCGTACTGTAATGTCCTCAAACCAGGAGTATTAGGAGAAGAAATATTGATAGTGATATAACCTGCATAAGGATAAATTTTATCCATGCAAATTAAATAATCATCTTTTCCATTTTCGACCGGAGTATCTTTATTTTTGCCAATATTGATCCCGATAATCCCGTCATATTTTGCGCGCTTAACATTCTCAACCAGATTATCCACTCCAAGGTTATTAAATCCCATCCGGTTGATGATCCCTTCCGCTTCAACCACACGGAATAATCTTGGCTTATCATTTCCAGCTTGCGGACGCGGCGTCACTGTACCAATTTCAACAAACCCAAAGCCCATCGCGCCAAACGCATCAATGCAATCACCATTTTTATCGAGACCAGCGGCTAAACCAAGTGGATTTTTAAAGGACAACCCCATGCAAGTAACGGGTTTAGTGGCAACTGATTGACGGACGAGAAATTCGAAAGGAGTACCAGTGACGCGTTTAAGCTGGCGGAAAGTCAGTTCATGTGCCTGTTCAGGATCAAGCTGAAACAACGCCTTCCGGACTAGAGAGTAATACATTTAAATTAACCTACTGTTCTTTATGATTGTCTTTACGTGAGAATGGTCAGTTATACATTTTGAATTATACGCAATCTCATACATATATAATTGCTGCGCTGTTGTAGCAGGAAGAGAACGCTAATTTACCATTATATGAGTAAACAAAAAAGCCCTCTCTAATAGGCAGGCCAAAACAAGCCGGCAAAAACAAACCCCGTTTAAAATAACAACGGGGTTTGTTAACGAACTTATTTATTAACTTTCAAGTGCTTTGGTGATCTTTTCAAACAGATCACCAGATAAGTTCTCTAATCCTTTTAACTGTTCCAGTGCCGCACGCATCAAAATCTGCCGTTTCTCATCATAACGTTTCAGACGAATCAATGGATCAATCAAATGTGATGCTACTTGCGGATTTAGGCTATTCAGTTCAGTCAGCACTTCCACCAAAAATTGATAACCACTACCATTTTCAGCGTGGAAAGCCACGGCATTTTTGCCAAAGAATATTCTCAACAGTGAGTAAACACGGTTTGGATTGCTCAAACTGAAAGAACGATGTTTCATCAAGCCACGAACTTTATCAAGCACATCGAAGGCGGGATTGGTTGCTTGCAGCCTGAACCATTTATCCATAACCAAACCATCCTGATGCCAGCGCTGATCAAATTCATCCATTAATTGATAACTGCAAGGCAATTCAGCAGATACAGCCGCAGATAAAGCCGCGATACTGTCAGTCATGTTATCAGCGTGATAATATTGTGCCGCCACTAACTTATCTGCCAATTCGGTGCTATCAATAAAGGCCAAATAGTAGAGGCAGGTATTACGCAGGTCACGTTTTGCAATATCCTTATGCTCTATACGGTATGCCCCCGTCTGGAGACTGTGATAAACCGCGGAAAACTCGTCCACCATTTCACTAGCCAGTGCCTTTGTCATGGCACGAATAACATCATGGATAGCTTTCGGATCTACCACCGTAAACAGTTCTGCCATTTCATTTTCAGACGGCAGGGTCAAGATCAATGCCGCCAGAGCCGGATCGATATCTTTATCCAACAATACAGCACGGAAAGCATCAATGACATGCATTGGCAATTCCAGTGGCAAAGATTTTTGGTGACGGACAACATTCAGTTTCACATAGTTGGTTAACAATGTCTGCGCCGCATCCCAACGGGAGAACTCATTACGCGCATGTTTCATTAAGAATGAAAGTTGCTCGTCACTGTAAGGATAATCCAATTTCACTGGTGCAGAAAACTCACGCAGTAAAGAAGGAACAGGCTGTGATGGAACTTCATCAAAGACAAATGATTGCTCTGCATTAATAACATTTAAAACATGATGCACAGGCTGACCATTACGACGCAGCGGAATCACTCTTCCTTGTGTATCATACAGTTCAATATCCAAAGGAATGTGCAACGGTTGTTTCTCTTTCTGATCTGCCGTTGACGGTGTCATTTGACTGACATGCAAAATATATTGTTGTTTTTCGGCATCATATTCGTCACGAACTGTCAGCACTGGTGTCCCTGATTGACTATACCAGCGGCGGAAAAGGGTCAAATCGACGTTGGAAGCATCTTCCATCGCCTGAACAAAATCATCACAGGTCGCCGCGCTACCATCATGACGGTGGATATAAAGCTGCATACCCGCCTGAAATTGTTCTTCACCTAATAAAGTGTGGATCATCCGAATCACTTCCGCGCCTTTTTCATAGACGGTCAACGTATAGAAGTTATTCATTTCCATCACTTGATCAGGACGGATAGGATGAGCCATAGGGCCAGCATCTTCGGCAAATTGTGCAGAACGCATAACACGTACGTTCTTGATACGGTTAACCGAACGGGAACCTAGATCAGAACTGAATTCCTGATCACGGAATACTGTCAGCCCCTCTTTCAGGCTTAACTGGAACCAGTCACGACAGGTAATGCGGTTTCCGGTCCAGTTATGGAAATATTCATGTCCGATCACAGCTTCAATAGCAAGATAGTCTTCGTCAGTCGCTGTTTCTGTTTTTGCCAGAACATATTTGGAATTAAAGACATTCAATCCTTTGTTTTCCATCGCCCCCATATTGAAGAAATCAACGGCGACGATCATATAAATATCAAGGTCATACTCCAAACCAAAGCGAGTTTCATCCCATTTCATTGAGTTTTTCAACGATGTCATGGCCCAGTCAGCCCGATCCAAGTTGCCCCGATCAACAAATAATTCCAGTGCAACCTCACGGCCACTGCGGGTCACAAACGTGTCACGCAGGACATCAAAATCCCCCGCAACCAATGCGAACAAGTAAGCCGGTTTTGGGAACGGATCCTGCCATTTTACCCAATGACGCCCATCTTCCAGCTCTCCTTGTTCAATACGGTTACCATTGGAAAGCAGAAACGGATATTTGGATTTATCCGCAGTAATACGAGTAGTAAAGCAAGCCAGAACATCTGGACGATCCAAATAATAAGTGATGTGACGGAATCCCTCTGCCTCACACTGGGTACACAAGGCATCGCCAGACACATACAGTCCCTCAAGGGCTGTATTGGTTGCTGGGTTGATTTCATTCACAATTTTCAGGGTAAACTGGGCTGGAATTTGTTCAATCAGCAACTTTCCATCCTGTTCCTGATAATGCTCCCACGCTTTATCATCTATATAGATGCCTTTTAACGTGAGATTTTCTCCATCCAAAACCAATGGGGTAATGTCATTAGCCTGACGTTTTACCTGACTGATTGCCGTCACCGTTGTTTTTTCAGCATTCAACTCAAAATCGAGATCAATATTGGTAATTGTGTAATCTGGTGCTTTATAGTCCAGACGGTGTTTAACGAGTCGCTGTTGTATCATAGGGAACCTTTTCCATTATTTTTAAAAACCTAAACGCTGCCATAGAGAAATCTTCCTTTCAATCAATAAGTCTCTTTTTTTGGATGTTAATAACTTATTAAATAAAAGTATAAATGATGTGGTCAGCATATTAGTACTTTCGTGCTAATTGTCATCTCATATCTCATTTAACATGATATTATCTATAAACGGATTAACCTTAATCTTTAGATTCGGGAAAATATATGTCGCTATATAGCTTCAATAACCCAATAGTCACGGTATACTTTCCCGACTTTATCGATTTAGCTGACACGAATATGCTCCGCGAGGATGCCTGACGCGCCATGACTTTAGACGCTACCCCGATTATCAAATCACTGCTTGATACTGATGCCTATAAGTTTCACATGCAACAAGCAGTGTACCACCATTACAACAATATTCCTGTTGTTGCCGAATTTCGTTGCCGTGGTGATGAACGGCTCGGAGAATACGCCGAGCCATTACGTCATCAAATTGACATGATGGCAGACTTAGCATTGACAGAACGCGAAGTTGATTATCTTTCTCGCCTCCCGTTCTTTAAAGAGGATTACCTGAACTGGTGTAAAACGTTTCGTTTTAATCCTAAACAAGTCGAAATTTCTGTTACCCATGAAGGGCAATTAGCCATTCGCATTTCCGGTTTATGGCACGAAGTTATCTTGTGGGAAGTGCCCTTACTTGCCCTAATCAGTGAATTGGTTCATCGTCATCGCTCACCTGAAATAACACCTGAAAGCGCCGTTATTCAGTTGAGAAAACTGATTGAGCTGTTTTACAAAGACGCCGCGGAAAAAAATATCGATCTATCCGGTTTTAAATTAATGGATTTTGGTACGCGCCGTCGTTTTTCACACGCCGTGCAATATGCCATTATCAATGAGTTAAAAAATAGCTTCCCTTATTTTATTGGAACCAGTAATTATCAACTGGCGGAACAGCTTGATCTCCCTCCCCTCGGCACACAAGCCCATGAATGGTTTCAGGCTCACCAACAAATTAGCCCGGAACTTGCCAATAGCCAGAGAGCAGCGCTGCAAACCTGGCTGAATGAGTATCCAAACCAGTTAGGCATCGCCCTGACTGACTGCATCACAATGGATGCTTTTCTGCGAGATTTTGACAAACCATTAGCAACTGCCTACCGGGGCTTGCGCCATGACTCAGGTGATCCTATTGAATGGGGTGAAAAAGCGATAGCCCATTACCAATCACTGGGTATCGTTCCAATGACGAAAACATTGGTGTTCTCTGACAGTTTGGATCTGCAAAAAGCACTGGCACTGTATCACCATTTCCACAAGAGAATTAATGTTGTTTTCGGCATTGGTACACGACTGACCTGTAATATTCCGGGCATAAAACCCCTGAATATTGTTATCAAACTTGTCGAATGCAATGGTAAACCCGTGGCAAAACTGTCGGATAGCCCCGGGAAAACCATTTGTGAAGATGATGAGTTTGTCAATAGGTTACGTCGGGCATTCGACATTCCTGATATAGAGAAAGTGGTATAGAAAAAACGGCATAACAGGCTAATTATCTTTTGCGTAACCGGCTTCATGTTGGTTACGCAAATAAAAACACAACTTTTCCCCCTGTTTCCTCATTAAGACCCGCAATTTCCTCTTGTTTCCTGAGAGATGACAAGTAAGATAGGCGATCTGCTCCTGAATTCAGGAGTATTTGGTAAATCTATCTAGTTATTAATCCACTATATAAAAAAGAGAGAAATTTATGAGCGTAGCGCCTGTAGTCGATGTACTGCAAGGCCGGGTTCCGGTTGGCAACGAAGTCACCGTTCGCGGTTGGATACGTACAAGGAGAGATTCTAAAGCTGGTATCTCGTTCCTCGCCGTCTATGACGGTTCCTGCTTTAATCCATTACAGGCCGTCGTTAATAATAATTTACCTAATTATCAGGATGAAATATTACATTTAACCACGGGCTGTTCTGTCGAAATCACCGGTACAGTGGTGGAATCGCAAGGTAAAGGACAGGATTTTGAATTGCAGGCCACTAAAGTCGTTGTTGTTGGCATGGTTGATGATCCGGATACTTACCCAATGGCGGCCAAACGCCACAGTATTGAATACCTGCGTGAAGTGGCCCATCTTCGCCCACGCACCAATTTGATCGGCGCAGTTGCCCGTGTTCGTCATACACTGGCCCAAGCCCTGCATCGTTTTTTCCATGAAAAAGGCTTCTTCTGGGTATCCTCTCCACTGATTACCGCATCAGATACAGAAGGTGCTGGTGAAATGTTCCGCGTTTCCACTTTGGATCTGCAAAACTTGCCACGCACAGATAAGGGCGAAGTGGATTTCAGTCAGGACTTTTTCGGCCGTGAAGCTTTCCTTACTGTCTCCGGCCAGTTGAACGGTGAAGCCTATGCTTGTGCATTGAGCAAAATCTATACCTTCGGGCCCACTTTCCGCGCAGAAAATTCCAATACCAGCCGCCACTTGGCAGAGTTTTGGATGGTTGAGCCAGAAGTGGCATTTGCCGATCTGAATGATATCGCCAAACTCTCAGAAGAAATGCTGAAATATGTTTTCAAAGCTGCATTAGAAGAGCGTGCTGATGATCTGGCTTTCTTTGCAGAACGCGTTGATAGTGAAGTTATCACTCGTCTGGAAAAATTCGTTGATTCAGATTTCGTTCAGTTGGATTACACCGATGCAATAGAAATTCTGGAAAATTGTGGCCAGCAATTTGAAAACCCTGTTTTCTGGGGTGTGGATTTGGCATCGGAGCATGAGCGTTATCTGGCAGAGCAACATTTTATGGCGCCAGTGATCATGAAAAACTATCCAAAAGACATCAAAGCTTTCTATATGCGCATGAACGAAGATGGCAAAACCGTTGCGGCAATGGATGTATTGGCTCCAGGCATCGGTGAAATTATCGGTGGTTCCCAGCGTGAGGAGCGTCTGGATATGCTGGATCAGCGTATGGAAGAAATGGGACTGAATAAAGAAGATTACTGGTGGTATCGTGATCTGCGTCGTTACGGCACCGTCCCTCATGCCGGTTTCGGTTTAGGCTTTGAGCGTTTGGTCGCTTATGTTACTGGCGTATCCAACGTTCGTGACGTTATTCCATTCCCACGGACACCAAGAAATGCAAGTTTCTAATGAATTAGCTCAATAAACGAGCCAAAAATCAATCCAATGAAAAGCCAACAAAAGTTGGCTTTTTTTATTTTATAGCGAAAAGCACACTAAAAAAGTTCCCTGATATTTACATTTTGAAACATCTATTTTCACTTTGTTACTGATTCTGTGCTTTTGTAGCATTTTGAGGGTAGATAAAATTCATTTCCAATGGAAAACTGGTCGCCGACTAATAAGACACTCGAGACCCACAAATAGTTCCAAAATTTTTTAGTGTTCTATTTCTGGCAGTGGCAGGTGTCTAGATAACACCAATGAGGGTAATAATAATGAAACGCAATATTCTTGCAGTGGTAATTCCAGCTCTGCTGGCTGCTGGTACAGCAAACGCGGCTGAAATTTTTAACAAAGATGGCAATAAACTGGATCTGTACGGTAAAGTAGACGTTCGTCACCAGATCGCTGACGAAAGAAGCGGCGAAGATGGCGACAATTCTTATGCGCGTATCGGCATCAAAGGCGAAACCCAGATCTCTGACCAACTGACTGGCTTTGGTCGTTGGGAATACAACCTGAAGGCTAAGGGTACAGAAGCTGATGGTGCAGATACTGCTACTCGTCTGGCTTTCGCTGGTTTGAAATTTGCTAACTACGGTTCACTGGATTACGGCCGTAACTACGGCGTAAACTATGACATCAACGCATGGACTGACGTACTGCCAATCTTCGGTGGCGATTCCATGGCTCACACTGATAACTACATGACTGGCCGTGCTACTGGCCTGTTGACTTACCGCAACACTGATTTCTTCGGTCTGGTTGACGGTCTGAACTTTGCCCTGCAATACCAAGGTCAAAACAGCGAGCGTACTAAAAATAAACGTAGTGGCGCTACAGCAAATGGCGATGGCTACGGTCTGGCAACTACTTATAAAGTAGGTTACGGTATCACTGTTGGTGCTTCTTACGCTAATTCTACTCGTGCAAATGGTCAGTGGAATGATGGATATGCTAAAGGCGAACGTGCTGAAGCATGGAACATCGGTGCTAAATACGATGCTTACAACGTATACCTGGCAGCAATGTACGGCGAAACCCGTAATATGACCCCAGGTTCAGCATTGTTTGATGGTAAGAAAGTGGAAGGTATCGCTAACAAAACTCAGAACTTTGAAGTGGTTGCACAATACCTGTTCTCTGATTTTGGCCTGAAACCATCTCTGGCTTACGTTCAATCTAAAGGTAAAGAACTGGGTGAAGGTGAAAAACGCTACAGCGCTGATCTGGTTAAATATGTTTCTGTAGGTACTTACTACTACTTTAACAAAAACCTGTCTACCTATGTTGATTACAAAATCAACCTGTTGGACAAAAACGAAGGGGGCGATGCAAACGCTCGCAACGTATTCGGTGTTGGCCTGACTTATCAGTTCTAATTACTGCTGATAAACTGTTTAACGAAAAGTTAAACACATTTATCTCAGAAAAAGCAGCGCTTCGGCGCTGCTTTTTACGTTTTATTTCTTTGTTTTTTCAGGTTCTTTTTTTCACTCCGTAAACTACTTCACAAGATTTTATTCTTTTTGCTACAAGTGGTTGGCAAATGGATTCCTTAAGGTTACCCTGAGCGACGTATCACTTATTTTGGGCTTAACTCTCCGAGTCTTGGAATCAAAAAAATGTTTGAAAAAATCACAGCAGCGCCTGCCGACCCGATTCTTGGTTTAGCGGATAGCTTTAAAGCAGATCCCCGTGAAAATAAAATTAACCTGGGTATCGGAGTCTACAAAGACGAAACAGGTAAAACCCCTGTTCTGACTACCGTTAAAAAAGCAGAGAAGTTCCTGCTGGAAAACGAAACTACCAAAAACTATCTGGCAATTAGTGGATTACCTGAATTTGGCCGTGTTACTCAGGAACTGCTTTTCGGCAAAACCAGCCCTATCGTCACTGACAAACGTGCCCGTACGGTACAAAGCCCAGGCGGAACCGGCGCACTGCGCATTGCCGCTGACTTTATCGCTAAACAGACTGATGCAAAGCGTGTCTGGATCAGCAACCCAACCTGGCCAAACCATAAAGGCGTTTTCTCCAGCGCGGGTTTAGAGATCCGCGAATACAATTATTACGATGCAGAAAATCACGCCCTGAATTTCGATGGGATGCTGGCAAGTTTGTCTGAAGCGCAAGCCGGTGATGTTGTTCTGCTGCATGGCTGCTGCCATAACCCAACAGGTATCGATCCAACTGCTGAACAGTGGCAGAAGCTGGCAGACTTATCTGCTGCAAATGGCTGGTTGCCAGTATTCGACTTTGCTTACCAGGGTTTTGCTAAGGGATTGGATGAAGATGCCGAAGGTCTGCGTATTTTTACCAGAAACCACAATGAGTTAATCGTTGCCAGCTCTTATTCCAAAAACTTTGGTTTGTACAATGAACGTGTTGGCGCTTGCACTATCGTTGCAACGGACAGCGATACCGCAGAAAAAGCATTCAGCCAGGCAAAATCTATTGTGCGTACCAACTACTCCAACCCACCAGCACACGGTGCTTCCGTTGTTACCACCATTTTGTCCAATGATGACTTGAAAGCCGAATGGGTTCAGGAATTGGCAACCATGCGCGAACGCATTCAGCGTATGCGCCAACTATTTGTAAACACCTTGCAAGAAAAAGGGGCGCAGCAAGACTTTAGCTTTATTAGCGCCCAGAATGGTATGTTCTCATTCAGTGGATTATCTAAAGAACAAGTCGATCGCCTGCGTGAAGAGTATGGTATTTACGCGGTCAGCTCTGGCCGTATCAACGTAGCGGGTCTGACACTGGAGAATATGGTTCCTCTGTGTGAAGCTATCGTTGCAGTACTCTAGTCTCATCTGAATTTCCCAAAAGCCGCTGACAAAGCGGCTTTTATCTTCTTTACCCGAACATCTATTTAAGGCAAGAAAAATGTTTGCGATTAATCCTGTAAGAACGGATTGGTTTTCCGTTCATGTCCTAATGTTGACATTGGACCATGACCAGGTATGAATTGATACTCGTCCCCCAATGGCAATACCTTTTCCTTAATAGATTGAATCAATACATCATAATTTCCGCCCGGAAAATCAGTGCGACCAATACTCCCCTTAAACAACACATCTCCCATTGAAACGATTTTATCGGTGTGGTTAGTCAGGATAATATGCCCTGGTGTATGCCCCGGACAATGTAAAACGGATAGCTCGATACTGCCAATTTTCAGTGTATCGCCTTCATCCAACCAACGATCTGGCGTAAAAGAGGGACATGGCTCAACACCAAACATTTGGCATTGGATCTCCAAACCTTCTATCCAAAATGCATCTCCCTTATGTGGCCCGTAAACAGGCACATCAAAATGCTTCGCGACTTCGACAGTAGCCCCTACATGATCATAGTGACCATGCGTCAGCAAAATTTGGGTGAGTTTCAACCCACGACGCTCTATCTCAGCGATAAGTTGTTCAGCATTACCACCAGGATCAACAATCGCCGCTTCCTGAGTTTCTTCACACCAAATCAATGTGCAATTTTGCATCGCCATCGTAACGGGGATAATGTGGTATTTCATTACACTATTTCACTCCACAATCAAGACTTATTGTTGGTAATAAGATTACCACGTCCTGACCGGACCTGTATCAATATGAATAAAATTACTCTTTGGATAAAATCCTACTCCCCCTGCCCGCATTTTTAGTGCCGCCTTACGAATATGTGCGAGCTGGACACCATCAATGTGGAAATCCATTGCTTTCCCACGGGTATGGTAACTATGTTTTGCCACTCCACCACTGGCATGGCGCAACATATTATTTGTCGCCTGAGAACGATAGCCTGAAATTAATTGGACAGGCTTATTTATTCCCATCATCATTTGTAATAAATAAATTTGATCGAATAATTTCGGGTCAATGGTTTTAACCTTATTTTGACGAAAATCGCGGAATAAATAATTCAGTCGAGATAATTCAGACTTATTATATCGATGACCATCAAAAAATTCTGCTTTGAGTTTTTCTCCGGTATGCAGGTTATCAAAACGTAAAATTCGCGGACGTGGCGTTGTCAACGCCGCCAAAGCTGATTGAGGTAATAAACTAAAACCCAATGCAGCCAAACTTATACCGAGCCACTTTCGGCGATTATGATCAATGTTATTCATGGATAATATGCCCTGCTATTCTTTAATATGTTAATTATCTAAACACATTAATAATTTGCTCTAACCGAGTAATAAGACATCAAAAAATAAAAGATAGTTTCAATCATTTTGTATGTTACTGTAAATTCATCGTCTTATTATTGTGATCTATCTAACATAATTTAAATAATATTAAAATCGCAGATCAAAAGCGAAACAGCGCATAAAAAAGATCATAGTAAAAAATACTTTTAAAATAATGAGTAATAAAAATAACGGAGACGAAAATATCATTTCCATCTCCGTTTATAATGTAGATATCAACGTAACATTTATTTCTTTAAGTCTTATTAGTAACGCCAGAAACTATAAATCATTTCTGGCTACCAAGATCTTGGCAAGGGACTCTGAATGCTGTCTTGCATTCATATCATAACTATAGATATCATCTCGATATTGCGGTTTTCCTCCTTCATCAACCCACGCTGTTTGGTAGTAGAGGAAAACAGGGATTTTTTGGGGAATATTAACATATTTTGTTGACCATGTTTTCAATGAACTATTGACTTTAGTTCTATCCCAACCTGCATCTCCCAACAGCATATTAGCCAATTCAGGAGCCTTATTGACACGTACGCAACCAGAACTAACAGCCCGCATTTCTCGACCGAAAGAAGCCTGATTAGGTGTATCATGTAAATAAATAGCTTCTGAATTTGGCATATTGAATTTAAAACGCCCCAATGAATTAGTTGGGCCTGGTGCTTGCCTAATACGATAGGGGAAATTACCCGGTGTTATTACTTGCCAGTTAATCGATGAAGGATCGATAACTTTAGCGTCATGACTCCAATTGGAAAAAACCGTATAACCACGCGTGCGAAAATAACCAGGGTCACGCATCGCCCTTGGAGCAATATCTTTTCGAGTCATGCTGGTTGGTACATTCCACGGAGGATTGATCACCACATTATTTAATTCACTACTCATGATCGGTGTTTTTCGGCTGGGGCGTCCAACGACCACTTTAGAACTCAATACCTCTTTGCCATCTAAGTAATAGAAAAGTGAGTAATTAGGAATATTAACTAAAATACCTGTCGGAATACCTCCAGGGATAATCCGTAGTCGTTGAATATTCAATGCCATAATACGAGCACGGGTTTGTGGTGTTGTATTTAACCATACTTTAGTCGATTTGCCGATAACGCCATCGGCTGATAATCCATGTAAGGCTTGAAAACGTTTTACAGCTTCTGTTAATTCTTTACCATAAATTTTATTATCGGATTTGGTAGCAGATAAATCCAATACCCCTGAACGAGCTAATATTTTCCTTAATACAATAACACTCTCACTACTTTGTCCAGGCCTTAGAGTTCCTTGAAATGAAAACTCACTCCACGACCCTTGATTGGCCAATTGAACCAGCATCTCCTTACGCATATTTTGATACATAGGATGATTCGGTGATAAGCTCGTAATATAAGAAAAAGTACTATTATTATTGATATGTTGTTGCCATATATGAATTAAATGGGATGAAGGTAATTCAATCTTATAAGAAGATTTATTGTATAACCATGAACTCCCTTTTTTATCAATATTATTAATAAAATGGAGATAACCTAACATAGCATCAGATAAGATAACATCACGCCCCATTTCACTTAATTCAGGATGATGAAGTTGTATCAGCCATTTTTCAAATTGAGGTTGAAAACCAGCCAGCGAAATTTCAACTAATTGATCTTCAAACTGCTTAATGGCTTTTTTATCTGACCATAATGGTTGCATTTTATTGTTAACATATAAATTTGCTAATTGTTCAAAGAATATCGGTTTTATTTGTTGTGGTAACCAAATCTGTAACTGTTTTCGACTCTCATCAATAGAAATTACTGGAGAAACAGAAACTGCCTTATCAGATAAAATAATAGAACCTACTTTTTTTTGTTCTGCTGGTAATTGTTGTATATCATTCGATGACAGTTCATTTTGTTGATTTGCAAAGATGCCCTCTGATACCGCTAATGTGCTACAGATAAAAGAAACTTTCAGTAACCTGACTGTGTTCTTCACCATAAGAGCTCACCTCACTTTATTATGTGTGTAGCTATCCAATGACTTATTATAAGTATCCGCAGGCCTATTTTATCAGAAAGAATACTGGTAATTATATACATAATTACGGTTTTAGATAGGATGCTTGCCTAGGCATATTTTATCCCACCAGGCAAAATAAAAGCTAAGAAAAATAAAATTTTAATCATAATAATTTAAATTATAATAGTTTAAAAAAAGGAAAAGGCACTTTTGGTGCCTTTAGTCAAAGTATATTGTGCTAAATTCTGTAGCGAATTTTAAGATTAATACTCAGAATTAATGACTATTTCCTCTCCAAACCGGCCAGCTTTAGGTAAAGGCTGATAAGAAGAGTTTGATGCTCTCAGGATACGAATACCACGGATATTTAATGCACGAGCAGCGGCAATATCAGCATCTGCATCTCCATAATAAATCTTCAATTTATGCTCTCTCATCCAACTGATTTTATTATTTTTACCCGGTTCATCACCCGCAAAAATAACAGCATTCATTTTATCGGCTGGAATATGCAAGTTTTCCTGTAAGTATTTGGTCACGGCTTCTGTTTTAGTCTTTGTACGGCCGGTAATGAAATAAATATCATCGCCTCGCTTCAAATGCATCTGAACCAATTCAATGCCGATCTTTTTTGGCATACTGAATTTATCCCACTCATTATTCATTTTTTCCCAAAATACTGGGTTTTTCAGATAACTATTATCATTAGGCGAGTATTCCAATTTGCCACGATAAAAACCTGGACTTGAAAACAGTACGGTATCATCAATATCAAAACCTACCGCCATTGCGGGTTGATTTTGCAGACTGCGCTTAATCTGCCCTACGGATACCCAATGCACGGCATGGCGTTGGGCTAAATCTGCCACAGAAACGCCTGAATTAACTTGCTCAGGCATAAACATTTTTGCTTGTGCCATGCTGTTCAAACCAAAAACAAGCACAATTGCACTGAATGCCAGGGTAACTTTACGCATCGCTATTCCTTTCTTATATTAGTAGTAACGGTGCGAAATAGTAAACCTTATCATCACATCAAAACGAGACATCCCGCACAAGGCGATAAATATCCAAATGGATTTTCCCTCAATTAAGAAAGGGACATAATATGCCCCTTTCTTAGCAGAAATATCATTCAATGATGAAGTTATTCTTGCAATATAGGCAGAGCCTGTGTTTGTGACTGCTCAGTCACCGGAATATCCTGCCCAAAACCACGCAGTCCAACAACATGTACATGTTCTTGGTTATTGAAAATCTTACGTACCAGTTTATAGGTTGTCCCTTTTTCTGGGCTGATATTTTCCGGCGCAGCAATAATTAACTGCATATGTAAGCGTTCGCATAACTCAAATAGCGTTGCAATTGATTTCGCATCTAATCGGGCAGCTTCATCAAGGAACAGCAGCCGGCATGGTGAAATATCTTTACCACGCAGACGACGGGATTCCTCCTCCCAACTCTGTACGACCATCACCAGAATAGACATCCCCGTACCAATCGCTTCTCCGGTAGAAAGTGCTCCGCTTTCCGCTTTCAGCCAACCATCCGAACCTCGGTTGACTTCAACTTCTAACGCAAGGTAATTGCGGTAATCCAGTAATTCTTCACCAATGGTTTGCGGTAGACGCTGCCCCATATCGATTTGTGGATTCAAACGCTGATAAAGCTTCGCCATCGCTTCGGAGAAGGTCAAGCGCTGGCTGCTGAACAGATCCTGATGCTGTTCCTGCTGCTCAGAAAGCACATCCAGCAAGCAGGAGTGACTTTCACGCACATTCACATTCAGGCGCACACCGCCAACCTGTCCAAAAGAAACCGTCTGCAATCCCTGGTTCAGCATACGGATACGGTTCTGTTCACGTTGAATGGTCTTGCGAATAATATTTGCCACGCTTTTGGAACTAATCGCCAGTTTCTGCTCACGGGCGGTTAATTCTTCGGTTAAACGCGCCAGCTCAATTTCCATCTGTTCAATAGCATCGACCGGATCATCCGTACGAATAATATCCTGCCGGATACGTTCGCGCAGATGTTGATAAACCGCCACGAAAAATTGGATCTTACGTTCAGGGCGTTTTGGATCTTCGGACAAACGTAACGCATCACGCAGGTGTTCATTATCAGCAACAGCCAGACGCAATGCTCCCAGTGCTTTATCCGACATTGAGCGCAGCTCATCACCATCCATATAGGCCAGTTCGCGTCGATGTAAGCGACGTTCAACGCCATTGTCTTTCACCATACGCATGACTGCACACCAACCCGCCTTAGAAGAGACGACTTGTTCACGTTTCTGGTAATAATCACGTTCAGATTTACGTAGTTTCTTCTGGAGGTTTTCCATTTCTGCCTCACAGAACGCGATCTGTTTCTCCAGTTGGTTAATGCGGGAACGGTTAGCATTCACAGCAGCATGAAGCTGATCACGACGTTCACGCGCTCGGCTTTCAGCGTTAGCATCTGCCTGCACACCAATATCTTTCATCTCCTGCTCAAGTTCTTTCAACATATCTTGCTTAGTGTCATAAGAACTCTTCAATGATGCCAATACTTGGTTGAACTGCGCATATTGGGCTTGTTGCTGGCGCAACCTTTCACGCGCACGACTACGATCAGATTCTGCGTGTTGAAGGCGTTGACGTAGTTTGTCGTTCAGGTCGGTATTTTCACTGAGCATACCGGCAGAGTCGCTATAACTGAAATGCGCACGGCGTTGCACAACTTCTGTCAAGGCAAAGGCTTGTTGTTTAGCCTGATTCTGGCTGTGTTTCGCGAGTTCATAATCCTGCTGCAACTGTTCATGTTGCTGTGGATCACTTTGCAAGACCGAAACCAATGGTTCAAGTTTAGCTAAGGCTTTACCGTGTTGTTGCAGGAAACGCGCAGCCTCTTGAGCCTCCGTCATTTCTTCACGCACTGTTTCCACTCGATCAAGCAGGGTTTCATCCAACAAAATCGTTGCTTGTGGGATCAGGCGATTCAATACTGCCAGGCTCTCTTTCACCTGAACCAGTTTCTGCTGATGTTGCTGAGCCTGGGTTTCAAATTGAGATAACTCACGCTCCAGTTCAGTACGACGCTGACTCAGGCGACGAATTTCCGCTTCTGGATCATCATCAAATGCAACAGAGAGATGTTTACCCACAAAACGGCTGAAAGCCTGATGTGCACGCTGAACTTTCTGCACATCAAATGAACGTGTCGCGTAGCGCTCTGCCAGCGTATCACGCTCAAGACCGAGTGCTTCCAGACGACTTTCTCTCGCTGCCCGTCCAAATAACGGCACTTCAGGGTAACGGGAATAACGCCATTGGCGATCGGATGATTTCACCAGAACTGCGTTTTCCTGCTCCTCAAAATGGAATACGCTATCGTCAAAAGACTGTGGGTCGCCTTCGATCAAATAGAGATCTTCCGGGCAATCTTCCAATTTTTCCAGATGGGAACGAACCAGTGAGAGATCAGGCACAACAATTGCGTGACGCGCAGGACCATACAGTGCGGAGAAATAAGGTGCGTCATCAATGGTAATGTCGTCATAAATTTCAGACAGCAAAACACCACCAAAACGTTCTGCCAATGCCAGCAATCGGCTATCTTCGGCACCACTCGGTTGATTCAGACGCTCAATCTGTTTTTCCAGTTCACGTTTCTGTGCAGCAATATCATCACGCTCGACCGTGATTTCGCGCTCTTGTTCAAGCAATTGCTGCATATATTCAGTCACATCGTGACTATTTTCGAATGTTTCATTGCATTGTTCACTAAGCTGGTTCAAGGCTTCCTGTGCCGCCAACCACACTGGAGCCCGTGCCGTCAATCCCTGAATTTTTTGCTTGAGCTGTTCAAATTCCTGACGTATTTGAATACGACGTTCACCGCTTTCATTGGCGCCCAGGCTCAATTCTTCTAACTGAGCTTCCAGTTCACCTTGTAACGCCTCTAAGTCTTCTGCCTGATATTGCTGGTTATGACGCTTACAGAACTCTTCCAGCAAACGTTCTGCATTTTGCTGACTATTCAGACGTTGCTCTAACTCGGACAACTGGATACGCAAAGGTTGGACTCGTTCAGCCAGATGGCGCTGGGATGACCATTCACGCAATGCTTCACGAGCGGCTTGCCACGCTTCACTGCGGCTCACGTCACCAACGATGCTTTTTACCAGTTGGTAAGCCTGCTCAAACTGACTATGCGCTGCGTCGGCGACGCTCAATTTCTGTTCCAAGGCCAACAAAGTTTCTGTCGCTTGCTGTGCTTTGGCCAGGTAAGTTTCCTGCCACTCGTCAGCATTTTCTATTGACAGATCGGGAAGCTGGCAAAATTCACGGGCACGCTCCAACGCTTTCAATGCTTGCTGATATTGAATAGCGCGCGTTTGCTGAACATCTAAAGCTTGTTGGTAGTCAGCAAGCTGGCTTTTTAGCTCATCAACTTCTTGTTCTGCTGCTTCACATGTAGCCTCATATTCCGCCTGAAGCTCTTTCGCTTCTTCGACAACTTCACCCTGTTCTTCCAGTCGGTAGGTCAGCTCTTCAATATCCGATTGATAGCGATCGATTTTTTCCTGCTGACGCATCGCCGTTTGCACCAGATTAAGGTGATCACTGGCTGCCTGATAATCCATTTCTAAATCAGAAGAGGCACCATTTTGTTCTGCCAGTTCCCTCGCCATTTCAACATGGCGATATTGTTCAGTGACCAATTGGCGGCGACTGCCAAATAATTCATTGCGCAAAGCCAATGCTTCATCCAGATGAACGCGGCGTTCATTAGCATGACGCATATAGTCAGCAGACACATAAGCCGTGGCTTCTGTGATAAGGTGCTTGAAAAGATCACGGTCAGATTGGGTAACACGGATAGCTTCCAGCGTAATACGGTTCTCACGCAATGCGGCTTCCATATCCTGAAATGCTTTTCTGACGCCACTGTTTTCCGGCAGTAAATAATCACGCAATGAGCGGGTAATCGCACTGGAAATTCCGCCATATAACGATGCTTCTATCAGGCGATAAAACTTGCTGCGGTCACTCGCGGAACGCAAACGTTTTGGGATCACACCCAAATCAAACATCAGGGAGTGGTAATCTGTAATCGAGTTAAATTGTTTGAACTGAACACCGTCCATCTCATCAAGGCGTTCCTTTAATTCATTTAAGGGCAGCACCCGCGCCTGACGTTCGTTGATATTTTCAGTCAATAACTGTGTTGGCTGAATCGATGCCGGAACCCCTTGGATCATAAATGGTTTAATATCAACTTTTCGATCACGTCCTGCCACTTGTTGTAAACGGACTCCGGTGATGATGCGTTGATGACGAGAATTAACAACATCCAGCGTGGAGTAACAAACACCTGCCCGCAACTTACCGTGCAACCCTTTATCGCGTGAACCCGAAGTTGCTCCCGCTTCTGTCGTATTGCGGAAATGGAGCAATGTTAAATCAGGGATCAGTGCAGTCACAAACGCCGCCATTGTCGTTGATTTACCTGCACCATTACCGCCGGATAAGGTCGTCACAAGTTCGTCAAGATCAAACGTTCTGGCAAAAAAACCGTTCCAATTAATTAACGTCAGTGAGCGAAATTTACCGCGTTCAATCATGACTGTTCATCCTCCGCACCTTCTGCTGAATGCCCCGATGCTTCTTCATGTTCATTATCTTCCTGCGATGTTTCCCCTTCCACTGGCATGGCTTCACCATCACGGATCATCCGTAATTGTGCCTCGCGTGGGTCATCACCGCTGCGTACATCTGCACCAAAGCGAAATACCGCTTCGGTAATCGTAAATTTATTGCTGTCGTTTTGCAGGAAATAAACCATACCCAGACGGCGTAAACGGTTTAAGGCAGTGCGCGCTTTCTCCTGCAATTTCTGTTTGTCCAGATCTGAACCCGTCGAACGCTGGTTCACTAATTTCACGAGCTTATTTTCATCTGCCAATGACAGTAATTCTTCGTACAATTCCTGAAAGGTAAATATTCCCTGATTGGACAGGCGCTCTGGGCTGAGGTAGAGGTAGCACAGGATCTTACCCACCATCATATCCAATTCAGACAGCACAGATCGCGGGATCAGCGTCGTCGAACGGGGACGCAGGTAGAAAAAACCTTCTGGTGCACGGATTAACTCGACGTTATAACGCGCATAAAACGTCTCCAACTCTTCCTGAAAATCCATCAAAAAAGCATGATTATCAAGATCATCCAGACTGATATGACGCCCGGCTCGTAGTTGGCTGTCTAATTCAGGGAAAAGGGTATTGGATAATGCCTGAGCCAGTTTCACTGGCATAAATTGTTCAATATGTGTCGATGACATGTGCCTGCACCTTGGCTCCGTAATCATTAATCGCTAACCATTCCGCTGGTAAACCAGAGAAATCTGCTTCTGCAACGCCCAATCTTACTGCTTGATCCACCAAAATACGTGCTACATCAAAATGGCGTTTACGTGGATACTGGGCAAGGTAATCGCGCAGTACAGCCCCCAGATCCAGAGGAAGTTTTGCCTGTTGGTAAACAGCCAGCGCCTGCTCTATCATTTCAGCTAATTGTTCATTGATTTCACTAAACTCTTCGTATTCCATTTCTGATGGTAATTCTCCCATTACCTCTTCATTGCGCAGAGTCAGCGCTTCGTCACGCATATCCAGAAAACGTTCTGCATTAGCGACAGTCAGTGCCCACGGATTGTCAAAATAGTGTTGAATGGATTGACGAAGGCGCTGGGCAAAAATGCGGTTTTTATCCATATCAATGGCGGTTCGGATAAATTTGTGAACATGACGGTCATAACCTATCCACAGATCGATGGTTTGTTGCCCCCAACTAATAATGCGATCCAGTTTGCTTTGTAAGTCAAAAATCAGTTTATCCACCAGGTCAGAGCCGCCGCTGTCCATATTCGCGGCCTGGATGCGTAATAGATTAGCCTGCAATTTATCGCCCGCAGCTTCCAACGTATCCTGAAGTTCCCGCAGTGTGCCGGAAGTTTCAGACAGCAGTTGTTCGCAATTAGCGATAGCAGCCTGCCAATCCTGATTAAGTAGTGCGGCAATATCGGTTTTTACGCTGTTTTGCTGTTCATCCATTAAACGCTGGGACATATCAATGCTGTCGAAAATTTCAGCAACAGAATATTTGAGAGGGGCAAAAACATTGCGATGCCAATGTAATTCATCACCCCCTTCTTCGGCTGCCTCTGCCGCTCGATGCAATTCGTTGGCAACGATGGATAACTGCATGGAAAGGCGCAATGTGGAGAATTCACGCTGGCGAATGTAATAATCACTGATGCCAATTCCCAGTGGCGTCAGACGATAAATGGCATTACCATCCGCCAATTCACTGGTAAAACGGTTAAGTAATTTCTGGCGAACCATATCGTTAATGGCATTATTCGCCCTGACAGATACCGCTTCCGAAGTCTGCTCAAAACCTTTACATACTTCACGAAAGGCATCCACCAGCTCTCCTTCACTCATTTCACCGTCGAGTCGTTCACTGTTCAATACGGCGATAGCCAGCAAAAAAGCTAGCCGTTCTGGTGGCAACGAAATTGAAAAATCATTTTTTCTGGCCCAGGACACAAGTTCAGGAACCGTCTGGGAATATTCGCTCATAATTCGCTCTTTAAGGTAGGCTTGCGTGCCATCACATGAATATAACGCCCCAGGCTGATATAGGGCTCCTGTCTGCAATAACGCTGTTCAAGTTCAAGCAACGCCGGAAAATCGGTGTTTTGCAATTGACGACTTTGCAGGTAATCGTGAAAAACTCTCACGCCTGTTTTACCTGTGATTTCCATTTTAAGTTCAGTTAGCCATTGATATACCTGTTCCGGCATTAATGGATTTTGTGGCGATAGAGAACGTTTTCGACGACGCTGGATATTAGGTGTCGCCAAATGAAAATTACCCAAGATGGCGTTACGCATGACCAGCCCATTAGCATTATAAAACATTAATGAAAGTGCACCACCAGGCGTTATTATCTCTTCCAATGTTTCTATTGCTTCTTTTTGGTCGGTGATCCACTCCAATACAGCATGAAATAAAATCAAATCGACGGGCTGTTCAATATGCTGGTGAATTTCCTGTACTGAGCTTTGGATAAATTGCATTTGATTGAGAACACCCCGCTCTTCAGCGTTATATTCTGCTCTCTGGATCATCTCTTTTGAGAGATCACAAAGTATGACCTGATGTCCCAATTCAGCTAATTGGCAGGCCATATTACCTTCACCTCCCCCCGCATCCAAAATGCGTAAAGGACGTCGAGGCAAATGATTCAGCAATTCGTTAATATCCTGCCAGACGACGGCCTGCCTGATTTGACCCTTGGTTGTGCCGTAAATATTACGCGAAAATTTGTCTGCAATATCATCGAAATTGCGATCCCGCATGAAAAGACGCCCCACTTATAAGCTAAGTTTAATTTATCTATTGAGCAGTTATGCTATCTACTGCTATTTTTACTACTGTTATTTTGGCACAATAATCATTTAATTAACTACTTTTAGCCTTAAATTCGCCATTGCGCGATTGTAATTTAACCAACCCAAGGCCAATCAATGTTATTTCTGCTAAAAAAATATATCGGCTCACTATTAATGCCTTTGCCGTTAATTATTATCGTCTCTTTTGCAGCCCTGCTATTACTCTGGTTCACTCGCTGGCAAAAAACAGGGAAAACTATTTTATCACTCAGTTGGTTGGCATTACTTTTATTTAGTTTACAACCTATCGCGGATAAACTCTTACTCCCTGTCGAGGGAAAATATGTTCAGCGCTATGAACCAGACACAACGCCTATAGCTCCCATAAAATATATTGTGGTTCTTGGAGGCGGTTTTACTTATAACCCCCAATGGGCTCCCAGCGCCAACCTTATCAATAATAGCTTGCCCAGAGTGACAGAGGGGATTCGGTTATATCATCTCAATCCTGGCGCTAAAATGATTTTTACTGGCGGTAAAGGCGTTAATGCCATTAGTAGTGCCGAAATTGCTGCTATGGTAGCACAATCTTTGGGAATCCCTGTAGAAGACACCATCGCACTAAAAAACCCCTTGGATACAGAAGAAGAAGCTGCTGAAGTTGAAAAAATCGTCGGGCAACAACCTTTCATACTTGTCACTTCTGCCAATCATATGGAAAGATCTCTCAAGTTTTTTGCACAACGAGAGCTGCATCCAATTGCAGGCCCTGCCAATCAGTTGGCTGTCACAACGCCTTTATATTCATGGGAAAAATATCTTCCTTCTTCCTATTATCTATCACACACTGAGCGTGCCTGGTATGAGACATTAGGGCGCATCTGGCAGGCTATTAAACCTGTCAGTCAGGATATGAGCATTGAAAACTCAGCGGGGATATTCAGAGAAAAGCTAATGAGAAATAACACCAGCATTGGAAGTGAAACGTAACGAGAAGAAAAAAAGAGAATGTGGTATTAACGTTACCGCATTCTCTGTTAAATCATACCCGATTGATAGTCATATCAGAGTAAGAAAATCAAAACGTAGTAAAAGCTTTTCTGACGGCTTCCAGATCTTCCGGTGTATCAACACCTGCGCCAGGCGCTTGCAGTGCTTTTGCAACATGAATTTTTTCACCGTACCAAAGCACCCTTAATTGTTCGAGCATTTCGATACTTTCCAATGGACTTGGTTCCCACTGAATATAGCGCCGAATAAACCCTGCCCGATACGCATAAATTCCAATATGGCGCAGAAAATGGTCTCCAATAGTCCCTGTTGATTGCATAAAACGATCACGCTCCCACGGGATAGTCGCGCGAGAAAAATAGAGGGCATAACCTTGCGAATCCATGACAACTTTGACCGCATTAGGATTAAATGCCTCTTGCGCATCTTGGATCTGCACAGCAAGCGTTGCCATCCCGGCATCACTGCCAGCCAAATTATCGGCCACCTGCTTGATGATCTGTTCTGGGATAAGAGGTTCATCACCCTGAACATTCACAATAATTTCATCATCAGCAAATTGGTATTTATCAATAACCTCAGCCAAACGCTCTGTGCCTGAATGGTGACTTTCGCGTGTCATGCAAGCCTCACCGCCTGCGGCAGTCACTGCATCAAAAACGGCTTGATTATCTGTCGCTACAATAACCCGATTAGCACCAGAACGGACAGCCCGTTCCATCACACGCACAACCATTGGCTTACCATGAATATCGGCCAATGGTTTTCCAGGTAAACGGGTTGAGGAAAAACGTGCCGGAATGATAACGGTAAACATGGGTTATTGATTTTCCTCTGTAGGCAAGATACGTGCTTCATTTTCTAACAACACAGGGATGCCATCACGGAAGGGAAAAGCGAGACGATCAAACTTGCAAATCAGTTCAAAGTTTTCTTTATCATAACTGAGTTTGCCATGACATAGCGGACAAGCAATGATTTCGAGTAAACGGTGATCCATATATCCCCCCAAGTAACGGGTCTTAAATTTGATGTGGCTCAGAATACCACAAGCCATGTATCACCGTTAACTTTGTTACTTTGTTTAATTTCCCTTATTTTGTTTAGTATGGCGAGAATAGCCCAATGTTATTGACGGATATTTAATTCTGGAAGTAAGGTACAGATATCATCCAATACCTTCTGCCCTTTTTCCTCTGGAAATTCAGCGTATACAGGTAAATACCACCAGTTAGGTTGCGCAAATTGGAAACATTTAACCGCATCTTTCTCTGTCATCAATAAATTTTGATCACTATTTGCCAGAGCCAATAATTGAGATTTTTCGTACGCCTGATGATCAGCAAAAGCGTGTGTTTCCTGTAAATTAGCCCCCAATTGCTGCAATGTTGCAAAAAAACGCGGAGGATGACCAATTCCAGCCATCGCAATACTATTGGGAATATCAGAGACTTTTCGTGTTTCCCCAGTCAGCAAATTAATTACCAAATTGCCTTTGAGGGTCATGAGTAATTCACCAGCTTCTGGTATTCCACCATTCACAATGATGGTATTGACACTATTTAAGCGTCCTGCCAATTCTCGCATAGGGCCGGCAGGCAACCAGCAACCATTGCCAAAACGACGGACGCCATCAATCACTACAATCTCATAATCTCGCTGCAAAGCATAATGCTGGAGGCCATCATCGGTAATGATGACATCCACCGGAACGTATGCCAATAATGACTGAATGGCTTCGGCTCGCTTTGGCGCCACCGCAACAGGCGCACCAGTACGACGACGAATTAAAACAGGTTCATCTCCCGCTTGTGCCGTCGTCACTTCATCGGTAAGGAGTAGCGGGTAATATTCCGACTTGCCGCCATAACCACGTGAAACAACGCCAACCCGATAGCCTTTTTGTTGCAACTGTTCAACCAGCCAAATGACAACCGGAGTTTTACCATTTCCTCCTGCCGTCAAATTACCGACAACAACAACAGGCACCGGTGCTTTCCAGGAGCGACGCAATCCCAGTTTATAGCTTAAACGACGCAAGCTGCTTACCAGCCCATACAGGGCTGATAATGGTAATAATATGACGTAAAGCCATGAACGGCCTGACCATATGCATTCAATCATTGGCCAAATTGCATCCTATGTAATTGTGCATATGCCCCATCATGTTGTAACAGAGTCGCATGGTTACCCCTTTCTATGATATTCCCATCTTCAATGACGATAATTTCATCAGCATTTTCAATAGTAGAAAGACGGTGAGCAATAACCAATGACGTTCTGTTTTTCTGCAATTCATCTAATGCAGCCTGAATTGCACGTTCAGATTCCGTATCCAATGCAGAAGTTGCTTCATCTAAAATTAAGATCGGAGAATCACGCAATAAAGCACGAGCAATCGCGATACGCTGACGCTGCCCCCCAGAGAGCAAAACGCCATTTTCACCAATCATGGTATCAAGGCCATTATCCATCTTGTTAATAAAATCCATTGCGTAAGCCATTTCTGCCGCACGTTCTATCTCTTCACGACTAAATTGCCCTTCGCTGGCGTAAGCAATGTTATTGGCAACTGTATCATTGAATAGATGGACATTTTGCGACACTAACGCAATTTGGTTACGCAATGAAGCCAGCGTATATTCACGCAGATCATGACCATCTAAGACTATCTCTCCTTCATTTACGTCATAAAAACGAGTAAGGAGATTGGCAATTGTCGATTTACCTGATCCTGAACGCCCAACCAATGCAATCGTTTTTCCCGCCGGTATCGTCATTGAAATATTTTTCAGTGCCGGATGATCTTTAGTTGGATAACAGAAAGTAATCTCACGGAACTCAATATTGCCTGTTGCTTTTTTGATTTCCAGTTTACCCTCATCTTTTTCCTTCTCCATATCCAGGATAGTAAATAAAGTCTGGCACGCAGCCATACCCCGTTGGAATTGGGCATTAACGTTAGTCAGGGACTTCAACGGACGCATCAGGGCAATCATAGATGAAAACACAACCGTGATTTTCCCTGCGGTTAAGGCGCCCATAATTTCCGGGAAACTGGCCGCATACAGGATAAATGCCAGTGCAAAAGAAGCAATAAGCTGGATAATCGGGTCTGAAATGGAATCAGCAGAGACCATCTTCATACCCTGCTGGCGCATATGGTTGCTGACTTTGTTGAAACGTTCAGTTTCAACTTTTTGACCACCAAAAATTAAAACTTCTTTATGCCCTTTCAGCATCTGTTCAGCACTGGTTGTCACCATCCCCATGCTGCTCTGCATATTTTTACTGATATTACGGAAGCGCACAGAAACAAGGCGAATACCCCCCGCCACTATCGGTGCAATTACAATCAAAATAAGGGAAAGTTCCCAACTGTAATAGAACATCAGTATAAACAGGCCAATAATCGATGCCCCTTCCCTGACAACCGTCACTAATGCGCCGGAGGACGAGGAAGCAACCTGTTCTGAATCGTATGTAATACGGGAAAGCAAAGTTCCCGTGGATTGCTGATCAAAGAAGGAGACTGGCATTCCCATCATATGGTTAAACAGACGACGACGCATCTGCATAACCACTTTGCCTGATACCCAAGAGATACAATAACTTGATACAAAACCAGATATGCCACGCAACAACATCAATCCGATAACAACCAGTGGCATCCACTTTAATACGCTAATGTCGGCCTTGCCAAAACCCTCATCAAGCAAAGGCTTCAACAAGGAAAGCATCAATGTATCACCGGCAGCATTAATAACTAACGCAACCGCCGCAACTAACAAACCGACCTTAAAGGGAGTGATGTTCGGCCACAATCGGCGAAAGGTCTGCCAGGTAGAAAGGTCTTTATCATTCATTATTGAGTTACCAAAACCAAAAGAAATAGCAAATCATTCTACTCATGATCGCCACGAATACCAAACCACTGATGATACCACCGTGACATTATTTGTTGTCGATAACCTTCTAACTTAATGTGATCACGATAAAAATAGCCGGTTATCTGACCAGAAACGGCTGTACTATGCCATTTGATCCCAGCATTTTTATAGCGTTGTTTCACTTTCACGGAAGGCAGTCTCCACGGGCTATAGCGCGCAACTGAAGTCAACGCATATTGAGGCATCACCTTGCGTATAAATACCGAGGTAGAAGAGGTATTACTCCCATGATGAGGGACTTGCAGTATTGTTGTATTCATATGATTTTTCTCAAGTTCCGATAAACGGTATTCACCTTGCTTTTCCAAATCTCCCGTTAACAATAGACTGTGCTGACCATCATCAATACGGATCACGCAAGATTGATTATTGCCAACAATCACTGTCTTTTCTGGTGGCCAGAGAACGGCAAAATTTAATCCCTGCCATGTCCACTGTTCACCACGGACACAAGGTAAATGCGCCTGAGTTAAGGAAGGGCTTCTAATTTGGCTATCAGGGTACTTTTCAATGAGATATTTCACTCCTCCTGTATGATCCAAATGATCATGACTCAGGATTATTTGCTCTGGTGTTAAGCGATGCCAACGTAAATAAGGTTCAATAACTTTTTCCGCCATGCTGCCCGTTTCCCAGCGATTGCCTGTATCAAAAACGATCGCTTTTCCTCCCTTATCAATCACCACAGCTAATCCATGCCCTACATCCAGCATTGAAAAACGCCATTGATAATCATTATTATTGGAACGCTTGGAATAACACGCAATAATTCCAATGCAAATCCCCAATAGCCATTTATAAGATTTCCACCAACCTAAACGCCAAATCACAACAAAAAACCAGCCTGCTAGCGTAGTGACAATAGGATAGTGCCCTGTTTCAAGCCATGAATGCGCCAAGACAGGTAGAGGTGCTAAAGCTAATAAAATACTGTAATCAATAAGCTGCCATAAAAATGGTTGGATAACCGGAAGAAAGATACAAACTATCCCCAACATAACCAATGGAACAGATAAAAAAGAGATAATCGGGACAGCCCATAGATTAGCCACCAATGATGCAATATTAACGCTCTGAAATAACAAAAGCTGCAACGGCAACAACATTAACAACATGCCCAATTGCATATGCAGTCCGCGCAACCATAACCACTGCCAACCCTGACGCATTTTTTCTGGCAACGGCATCCAATAAAACCAAAATAACAGTGCCATCACCGCAGTAAATGAGAGCCAGAAACTATCAGAAAGTATTGCCAAAGGATCGAAAAATAAAATAAGTGCGGCACTCCATAAAGCCCATTGCCATGAAAAACAAAGCCGGCTTTTACACCGTAAATAAATCCACAAGGTTAGCCCCAATATTGCCCGAACGGCTGGAATTCCCCAACCAGACAACCATCCATACAGCATTGCGGTTAACCAGCCCATGATCAATGGAAAGCGAAACCCAATCCATTTTGCAGGAAAGAAAAATTGCGCCATTCTTGCAAAACTCCAGCCAAATAAGCTGGCCATTGCAATATGCAGCCCTGAGATGGCCATCAGATGGGCAATTCCTGTCTGCTGTAATAGCAAGCGAGTGGATTTATCCAACCACGCCCTTTCACCAAACGAGAGTGCTAATGCAATACCAGCCTGTTTTAGTGGCTGAATTTCTGGTAATAATTTATTAATAAAATCTTGTCGAAGGTTACAATTTTTATCGAGTGGTTTTGCTTCAATAATTTTTCCACTCAATGGTTGGCGAATAGAAAGTGAATATCGTTGGCTATCAAAACTACCATGATTTAATTGAGCATGAACAGGCCTGAGTTTCATTGTCACCTGCCATTTCTGACCGGCACATAGCAACTCTTGAGAGTTCCATAACACTGACGCATATAAGGCAGGAATAATATATTTTCCGTCACTCTCAATCAGCTTAATACGATAACGTGCCTTTTTGTCATCCTCCTTCGTGTCATTTTCCAACGATACACTATCGATCATAACCATTGCGGTGCGGGAAGTTTCACTGAAATAAGCGACTTGCGCCAATATTTGATGACCATGCCAACAGCCTAAAATAAACGCCCATAATCCTAATGATATTAGTCGTATGATTTTATAAGGAAAAAATAGTAAGCAGAATGCAATGATAACCAGATAGGGGATAATTTTTTGTTGGGGCAGCTCTGCAAGGAATAATAAGGGAAAAATTCCCAATACAATGACTAATGCAGCCAAATTTAGACTGATAAGTGGCATCGGTTTTCGCCACATGGTGAAAAAATAAGTAAAAAAAGAAAATATGATAGGCTGCATCCACTATGCCTCTGTGCTGATATTCCATTCACACGAGAGAGATTATTACACAGTAGCTCTTACTGCCAGTCAGAGAAATGTTACCGTGGAGTCGCTTCGCAAATTAACTTTTAAACAGAAGAAACGATCCAAAAAAATATGTCCATTCTCACAAAAACCAGAGAAACAAAAATTGGAGACACAAAAAACGGCACCCTAGGGCGCCGTTAGTTTAATTAAGTAATAACTGATATCTTAGCTATCGCTATAGATATTCACGCGGTCACGCAATTCTTTACCGGGTTTAAAGTGAGGAACGTATTTACCGTCCAATTCCACTTTATCACCTGTTTTTGGATTACGGCCCACACGCGGAGCCCGGTAGTGAAGAGAAAAGCTGCCGAATCCGCGAACTTCAATACGTTCACCTGCGGCTAGTGTTTCTGCCATATGATCAAGCATTTCTTTCACTGCATCTTCAACGGCTTTGGCCGGCATGTGAGATTGCTGCTCTGCAAGTCTTTCGATTAATTCAGACTTGGTCATAGTACCTCCCTAAACTACCGTATTCGGGTAATATTCTCCTTATAGAGAATATTACCCGCCGTTATTGACTTAGATTATTCGCCTTTAGCTGCTTTGAAAGCTTCAGCCATTGCGTTGTTAGCGAAGTTTGTATCTTCTTGTTTGTTCACAGAAGCGATAGCGTCTTTTTCATCAGCTTCGTCTTTTGCACGAACAGACAGGTTGATTACGCGGTTTTTGCGATCAACGCCAACATATTTAGCTTCAACTTCATCGCCAACGTTCAGAACTTGAGTTGCATCTTCAACGCGGTCACGAGAAGCTTCTGATGCACGCAGGTAACCTTCAACACCGTCAGCTAATTCAACTGTAGCACCTTTTGCGTCAACTGCAGTGACTTTACCAGTAACAATTACACCTTTCTTGTTTACAGACAGGTAATTGTTGAATGGATCTTCTGCCAGTTGCTTGATGCCCAGAGAGATACGCTCACGCTCTGCATCTACTTGCAGAACGACAGCAGCGATTTCGTCGCCTTTCTTGTATTCACGAACTGCTTCTTCACCTGCAACGTTCCAGGAGATGTCAGACAGGTGAACCAAGCCATCAATGCCGCCTTCCAGACCGATGAAGATACCGAAGTCAGTGATAGACTTAATTTTACCTTCAACACGATCGTTCTTGTTGTGCGTTTCAGCAAATTGCTGCCAAGGGTTAGCTTTGCACTGTTTCAGACCCAGGGAGATACGACGACGTTCTTCATCGATATCCAGAACCATAACTTCCACAACGTCACCAACGTTAACAACTTTGGATGGGTGGATGTTCTTGTTGGTCCAATCCATTTCTGAAACGTGTACCAGACCTTCAACGCCTTCTTCGATTTCAACGAAGCAGCCGTAATCAGTCAGGTTAGTTACGCGACCAGTCAGTTTAGTACTTTCTGGATAACGTTTAGCGATTGCTACCCATGGATCTTCACCCAGTTGTTTCAGACCCAGAGATACGCGAGTACGCTCACGGTCGAATTTCAGTACTTTAACTGTGATTTCATCGCCCACATTGACGATTTCGCTTGGGTGTTTAACACGTTTCCAAGCCATATCAGTAATGTGCAGCAGGCCATCAACGCCGCCCAGATCAACGAATGCACCGTAGTCAGTCAGGTTCTTAACGATACCTTTAACTTCCATGCCTTCTTGCAGGTTTTCCAACAGTTGATCGCGTTCTGCGCTGTTTTCAGATTCGATAACTGCACGACGAGAAACAACTACGTTGTTACGTTTCTGATCCAGCTTGATGACTTTGAACTCAAGCTCTTTGCCTTCAAGGTGAGCAGTGTCACGAACTGGGCGAACGTCAACCAGTGAACCTGGCAGGAACGCACGGATACCGTTCAGTTCTACAGTGAAGCCACCTTTTACTTTGCCATTGATAATACCAGTGACAGTTTCAGCTTCTTCGTATGCTTTTTCCAGCATCAGCCATGCTTCGTGACGTTTAGCTTTCTCACGAGACAGGATAGTTTCACCGAAACCATCTTCTACCGCATCCAAAGCTACGTCGATTTCATCGCCAACTTGGATTTCCAGCTCACCTTGAGCATTTTTGAATTGTTCTACAGGAATTGCAGATTCTGATTTCAGGCCTGCGTCAACCAATACAATGTCTTTATCGATAGCAACGACAACACCACGAACGATGGCGCCTGGACGAGTTTCGATAGCCTGTAGGGATTCTTCAAAGAGTTGAGCAAAAGATTCTGTCATGTTTATGATCTTCAAGATTTTTAATTAACGTCCATTTAGCTTCCAGCCGAATGGGGTTGTTTTACATACCTCGCAACTTTTCCCTGTTACAAGGTGTTTTAGTGTACCAGAATATTTCACTACCAATACACCAGAATTCTATATACATCTTCTCGATACACTACTGCAAGAGTGTATTTGAGAAAATGAACGATTATGCGGGTATTTCCAGCGCATTTCTCACATAAGCCAGTGCTTTATCAATCACTTCTTCGATAGACATGCTGGTCGAATCCAAGATCAATGCATCTTGTGCAGGCACTAAAGGCGCAACGGCCCGATTGCGATCACGGAAGTCCCGCTCTTGTATCTCGGACAAAAGATTTTCAAAGTTAACACTAAAACCCCTCTCCTGCAACTGCAACATACGTCTGCGGGCGCGTTCTTCCGCACTTGCATCAAGAAATATTTTCACTGGCGCGTCGGGAAATACGACTGTTCCCATATCACGGCCATCGGCTATCAGCCCAGGGGCAATGCGGAAAGCTCTCTGCCGACGTAAGAGTGCTTCACGGACACGTGGGAACGTCGCCGCCTGTGAAGCTGTATTTCCAACGGTTTCAGTACGAATTTCGTTGCTGACATCTTCGCCTTCCAGAATAACCCGGAGTTTGCCACTTGCAGGCACAAAACGAACATCCAGGTTTGCTGCCAGAGGAACCAGTGCGTCTTCAGACTGGATATCCACCTGATGATGGATGGCAGCCAGTGCCAATACACGATAAATGGCACCTGAATCAAGCAATTGCCAATCTAACGCTTCCGCCAATGCCTGACATAGTGTTCCCTTGCCAGCACCACTTGGCCCATCAACGGTTATTACTGGAGCTATCGCCGCCATCATTATCCTCCTTTTCGCATAACATTCGTATAACAGACAGGTCATTTACCGAATGCAAAAAATTGCTTAATTAGCAAGCAATAAAAACCTGTCTTATTATACGCGCTCAGCAAATGAGAGAAACAGGCAAGGCCCATTTATTTCTATCCCTACCTACTTTTGCTTCTCCATCTATTTAGCGTACTGACTGAGCTTTTCAAGCTGGTTGAAATAATCTGGGAATGTCTTTGCGGTACAGCCTGGATCAAGGATGGTGACAGGAGTCTCCGACAGAGCCACCAATGAGAAACACATCGCAATTCGGTGATCATTATAGGTTTCAATTTCAGCATGATTGAGCTTTTCTGGCGGAGAAATTCGAATATAATCATCACCCTCTTCCACTTCGGCACCTATTTTCCTTAATTCAGTTGCCATTGCATTTAGCCGATCAGTTTCTTTTACTCGCCAATTGTAGATATTGCGAATAACAGTTTCTCCCTGTGCAAACAATGCAGTGGTTGCAATTGTCATTGCCGCATCAGGTATGGCATTCATATCCATATCAATGCCTGTCAATGTACCGCGTTCACATTCAACAAAATCATCCCCCCAACGAATAGTTGCCCCCATCTGTTCCAACACATTGGCAAATTTGGTATCTCCTTGCAGACTATTTCTGCCAATGCCCGTGACACGAACGGTGCCACCTTTAATTGCCGCCGCTGCCAAAAAATAAGATGCCGATGAAGCATCGCCTTCGACCAGATACTGCCCCGGAGACAAATATTGCTGTTGGCCTTGAATGTGAAAAACCTGGTATTGTTCATTGTCTACCGTGACACCAAAACTTTTCATCAGTGCCAATGTAATATCAATATAAGGTTTAGAAACCAAATCACCTTGTATACGAATTTCCGTGTCGTTTTTTGCCAATGGAGCAGCCATCAACAAAGCGGTCAGGAACTGGCTGGAAACACTACCATCAACGGTAACTTTTCCGCCTAAAAATCCCCCTTTGATATGTAAAGGTGGATAATTTTCCTGTTCAAGATAATCAATTTCTGCTCCTCCTTGACGCAATGCATCAACCAAGTGACCAATCGGACGCTCTTTCATACGAGGTTCACCGGTCAATACCAAGCTGTTGTCACCTAAGCACAGCACTGCAGCTAATGGTCTCATCGCTGTACCTGCATTCCCCAGGAACAATTCAAATCCATTTTTACCCGTAATGCATCCTCCGATGCCATCAACTTCACAAACAGTACGATCGGCAGATAAACGACAGGAAATACCCAGTGAAGTCAGCGCATTCAGCATGTAACGGATATCATCGCTATCCAATAAATTGGTTAACCGTGTTGTCCCCTTAGCACAAGCAGCAAGTAACAAAGCACGGTTAGAAACGCTTTTAGAGCCAGGCAAATTAATTGTTCCATTAATATGGGAAATAGGTTGTAACATCAGGGATTGCATAATAGAGAAGGATCTCCAGATATGATTTTAGTTGTCAGGATAAATCGAGGATTTTGAGATAGGGAGGATTTTACCCCTCCCTATGTAAAAAGTTATGCGTTGCGGCGTTCAAAATCAGCCATAAACTCAACCAAGGCTTTTACTCCTTCATAAGGCATGGCGTTATAGATAGAAGCACGAGCGCCACCCGCAACTTTATGCCCTTTCAATGCATGTAACCCGTGTGCATAAGCTTCTTCCAAAAACTGACTATCTAATGCTGGGTTTGCCAGTTGGAAGGGGACATTCATGATAGAGCGGTTTTGAGGGGCAACACGGTTGATATACAACTGACTGCTATCAACGGCATGATAGAGAAGTTCAGCTTTAGCATGATTACGTTTACTGATTTCTTGTAGTCCTCCCTGCCCTTTCAACCATTTGAATACCATGCCAGACAGATACCATGCAAATGTCGGTGGGGTGTTATACATGGAGTCGTATTGCACCTGCACAGTATAATCCAGAATAGATGGTGTATGTTGATGTGCTTTACCCAAAAGATCTTCACGGATGATAATGACGGTAATCCCAGCAGGCCCAATATTTTTTTGTGCCCCTGCATAAATGACACCATAACGACTAACATCAATGGAGGCAGAAAGAATGGTTGAGGAATAATCGGCAATGACAATTTTATCATCACCGAAATCAGGCTCTTCAAAAATGGCAATGCCTTCAATGGTTTCATTAGGACAATAATGGACATAGGCCGCATCACTGCTCAAGTTCCATTCACTCATTGGCTTCACACTTTTAATGCCGTCTTTTTCTGCCCTGATATCAATAACATTTGGCGTGCAATATTTTGCTGCTTCTTTCGCGGCACATTCAGACCAATAGCCACTCACGATATAATCTGCGGTCGTTTTGCCACCTAATAAATTCTGTGGTAACGCCGAAAATTGCCCACGCGCTCCGCCGTGACAAAACAGCACCTTGTAATTCCCAGGTATTGTTAATAAATCTCGGAGATCTTTTTCTGCTTCGGCCGCCACAGCCATAAATTCTTTGCTGCGGTGGCTGATTTCCATCACTGATGTTCCCAAACCGTGCCAGTTGCAAAGTTCCTGCTCTGCACGTCGTAATACCTCTGCTGGCAACATAGCAGGGCCAGCGCTGAAATTATATACCTGACTCATTAACTTCACCCTATTAATGGATACAATAAAATCGGACGCTTTGGTTTTATCACTCCCGCCTTGCCGCTGCAATAATTATTAAACATTTATCGTAAACTACAATTGTCAACTACAGCATAACCACCTGATAGATCACCTTATTACAAATAACGCAATAAACTATAATCCAAATAACAAAAAACCAAAAAATAAAACCTGGATAATATCGTCCTTACTTAATACTAAAAATAAAACAAACTTAGAACATGAATAATAAAACACCCCCTTAGCGAAAATATTTAAATCATAAAATTAAAAAAAACAACTTATTGCATCAAAACCACACTACTTATTTAAATCAATCCTTGACAAAATCAACCAAGATTTTCAAATATACCCTTTTCTCGAAACAATAAAAAAACCGGTCACGTATTCAATCCGTAGATGTTGGTCTATAATTCCCCTTTTTTCGGAGAAATTAAATATAAAAAGGCGCATCAAACGCGCCTTTTTATACTTCAATCGGAAATTAATATTTATTAAACATTCCCTGAATTTTTTCTGCATCAGAAGATTGCGTCAAAGCCAATTGCAGAAGCACACGCGCTTTCTGTGGGTTCAAACGCTCTGAAGCCACAAAGCCATATTTGCTGTCGTTAACTTCCGCATTCTGAGTTGTATAACCAAAAGGAATACGGCTGGAGCGAACCACAACAACGCCATCTTTAGCTGCTTTAGTCAGTGTGTCAAAAATGGATTTATAGATGTTACCGTTACCGACACCTGCACTGACAATGCCCTGATAACCGTTTTCAACGAATGCTTTTGCTGGCAGATCAGAAGCGTTGGAGTAGTTATAAACGATACCTACTTTTGGTAATTTATCCAGCTTGCTCACATCAAAAGCGGCTTTGTTCGCTTTTACTGGTGCCGCAGAATAGTAGTGCACTTTACCATCGTGAACGAAGCCCTGTGCACCCGCATTCACAGCCTGAAACGCCTGAACTTCAGTTGTGCTCAGTTTACTGATATCGCGACCATGAATCACGGAGTCATTCATCGCCAGCAGCACACCACGGTTTGCTGAGTTTTTATCAGCAGCAACCACAACCGCATTGTACAGATTCAATGGGCCATCAGCACCCAACGCAGTAGATGGACGCATCGCACCAACCATCACGATAGGCTTCTGGCATTGCGTAGTCAGATCCAGGAAATAAGCCGTTTCTTCCATAGTATCAGTGCCATGAGTGATGACGAAACCATCGGTTTTGTCACAATCTGCATTGATTTTTTTCGCCAGAGTCAGCCATACCTGGTCATTCATATCCTGAGAACCAATGCTAACAACCTGCTCGCCTTTCAAATCAGCCAGGTTTTTAATTGCGGGTACAGCATTCAGTAGCGAATCAATACCTACTTTACCTGCGGTATAGCTAGATTGAGTTGCCGATTCACCACCCCCAGCAATTGTGCCCCCTGTTGCCAAAACAGTAATATTTGGCAAAGCGAAAGCAGAACCGCTAACTAAAGCCAGAAAACCGGCTATTGCTGTTATTTTAGTCTTTTTCATTATTCAACCTCTTGTAAAAAAGCTATTTTATTATGTAAACCAAGAATAAATAAACTCTAATTAACAATAATTTTTGCGAACTGATAGAGCGGACAAAAAAAACGCCGTATGATATGTGCCTTTAACATAAATTGAAGTGAATCACGATGACGCAAACCTATATCCCAGGCAAAGACGCCGCGTTAGAGGACTCCATTAACCGCTTTCAGCACAAACTGAAGTCCCTTGGTTTTAATATTGAAGAAGCCTCATGGCTGAATCCTGTTCCGAATGTTTGGTCAGTACATATCCGCGATCGCGACTGCCCACTGTGCTTTACCAATGGCAAGGGGGCCAGTAAGAAAGCGGCATTGGCCTCTGCGTTGGGGGAATATTTTGAGCGTCTATCGACAAACTATTTCTTTGCTGATTTTTATCTGGGTGATACCGTTGCTAATAGTGAGTTTGTTCATTACCCAAATGAAAAATGGTTCCCGTTACCAGAAGATGACTCTCTGCCAGAAGGGATCTTAGACGAACGTCTGCATCGTTTTTACAATCCAGATAACGCGCTCTGTGCCAGCCAGTTAGTGGATCTGCAATCTGGTCATGAAGAGCGGGGGATCTGCGCCCTGCCATTTACTCGTCAGTCAGATAATCAAACGATTTATATTCCGATGAATATTATCGGAAATCTGTATGTTTCAAACGGCATGTCAGCCGGCAACACCATGAACGAAGCGCGTGTTCAGGGATTATCTGAAGTATTCGAGCGCTATGTGAAAAATCGCATTATCGCAGAATGCATTAGCTTGCCGGAAATTCCACAAGATATTATGAACCGCTATCCAAGCGTCGTTGAGTCAGTCAATAAATTGCAGGAAGAAGGCTTCCCGATCTATTGTTACGACGCTTCACTGGGTGGGCAATTTCCGGTCATTTGTGTCGTCCTGTTCAATCCTAATAATGGTACTTGCTTTGCTTCTTTTGGTGCTCATCCTGATTTTGGTGTTGCACTGGAGCGTACAGTCACAGAGCTGCTGCAAGGCCGTAGTCTGAAAGATCTGGACGTTTTTACTCCACCAAGTTTTGATGATGAAGAAGTTTCTGAGCATACCAACCTGGAAACACATTTCATTGATTCAAGTGGTGCAATCAGTTGGGATCTATTCAAGCAGGATGCTGATTATGAGTTTGTTGACTGGAATTTCAGCGGGACCACAGAAGAAGAGTTCACCACCCTAATGGGGATTTTCAATAAACTGGATGCTGAAGTTTATGTTGCTGATTATGAGCATCTTGGCGTTTACGCTTGCCGCATTCTGGTTCCCGGCATGTCAGATATTTATCCGGTCGAAGATTTGCACATTGCCAATAACACCATGGGAACGCATCTGCGTGACACCATTCTGGCATTGCCGGAGAGTCAATGGCAGCCAGAAGAATACCTGGCTTTCCTTGAACAATTGGATGATGAAGGTTTGGATGACTTCACTCGTGTCCGTGAGTTGTTAGGAATTGCGGCAGGTAAAGATAACGGCTGGAGTAACCTGCGTATCGGTGAATTGAAATCCATGCTGGCACTAGCCGGCAAGGATTTGGAACAAGCACTGATTTGGGTTGAATGGACACAGGATTTTAATGCTTCTGTTTTCACCGCTGAACGAGCTAACTATTATCGTTGCCTGCACACGCTGCTATTGTTAACCCAAGAAGAAGATCGCCAACCAGAGCAATATTATCCGGCATTTGTAAAAATGTACGGCCAAGACACGGTTGATGCTGCTTCCTCAGCCATTGCCGGAGAAAACTGCTTCTGTGGTCTATGGCCTATTGATTCAGAATTAAAAGCACTGCCTGCCCATCAAGCATTATTAAATGCTTATGAGAAACTGCAAAAAGCTAAGCGTGAGTTTTGGATCAATAAATAAACTGTTGCATTAACGTTTATTCATCGTAAAAAGCAAATCACAGGTTAAATTAAATTTATTTTTCAATAACAAATAAATGACAATTTAACCTGTTGTTTTACTTTTAAGAATTAAAAGGCCAAAATTGCTTATATAAAAATTTTTTATAATTTTTAAAAAATATTTTTCTTTATAAATCATATCATTAATCTCACATCACCACATTTAGACTGCCATACCTCATTAAACTTTCGGTCTAATATGATCCATATCAAATTCAGGTCAATCCCCGTTTGTTACTATCAATGCGTGCTATGATTAATTAAGGATAAAGAGAGTGTTAGGATGAAAACTGACAGCCCTTTCAATTTATTTTCACCTGCTGTAATGGCACAACTCGCTGATGACATTGGTGTATATAAAGTCAATAAACATCCTACAGTGACTTATTTATCGGCAATCATGGCAGGTGTATTTATTTCCATTGCTTTTGTTTTTTATATTACGGCAACAACAGGAACCTCTTCCATTCCTTATGGATTGGCTAAATTAACTGGCGGGATCTGTTTTTCCCTTGGCTTGATGCTGGTGGTTATATGTGGCGTCGATCTCTTCACTTCCACGGTGTTGACAATCATTTCAAAAGCGACGGGGCGTATTACCTGGTCTCAAATGATCAAAAACTGGATTAACGTGTATATCGGTAATCTGATGGGTGCCCTGTTTTTCGTGGCCTTGGTTTGGTACTCCGGCCAATATGCCGTCGCCAATGGGATTTGGGGACTGAATGTATTACAGACAGCAGATCATAAAATGCACCATTCTTTTATCGAAGCGGTATGCCTGGGTATTTTAGCTAATCTGATGGTATGTCTTGCTGTCTGGATGAGCTATGCCGGACGCAGTCTGATCGATAAATTATTCGCACTGATCCTGCCAATTGGCATGTTTGTCGCCAGCGGTTTTGAACACAGTATCGCTAACATGTTTTTAATTCCGTTTGGGATCATTATCAAAAACTTTGCACCCGATGAATTTTGGCTAAAAGTAGGAACAACCCCTGAACAATTTCCTCAGCTTAATGTTTCAAGCTTTATTACCGATAACCTGATCCCTGTCACGATAGGTAACATCATTGGTGGTGCGGTATTAGTTGGGTTGGCTTATTGGTTGATTTATTTACGTGGCGGCAAAAATCATTAATTCGCCTCTGCATCAGATTTCTTAAAAGTTCCACTGTTAAAAGGTAGAAGTATCATGTCCGAGTTAAACGAAAAATTCTCCATAGCATGGCAAGGCTTTAACGAGGGTAGCTGGCAAAATGAAGTCAACGTCCGTGATTTCATCCAGAAAAACTATACCCCGTATGAAGGTGATGAATCATTCCTCGCGGGCGCCACAGAAGCAACAAATATTTTGTGGGAAAAAGTCATGGAAGGTATCAAAATCGAAAACCGTACCCATGCACCGATAGATTTTGATACTGACATTGCGTCTACAATTACCTCTCATGATGCGGGTTATATTGAAAAAGATCTGGAACAAATCGTTGGCCTGCAAACCGAAGCACCTCTGAAACGTGCCATTATTCCATTTGGTGGCATTAAAATGGTTGAAGGTTCCTGTAAAGCTTACCATCGCGATCTGGATCCAAAACTGAAACAAATTTTCACTGAATATCGTAAGACACATAATCAGGGTGTATTTGATGTTTACACCCCCGATATCCTGAAATGCCGTAAATCTGGTGTACTGACTGGCTTGCCTGACGCCTATGGCCGTGGTCGCATTATCGGTGATTACCGTCGCGTTGCGTTGTACGGTATCGACTTCCTGCGTGATGAAAAATTTGCCCAATTCACTTCCCTACAGGAAAAATTGGAAAATGGTGAAGATTTAGAAGCGACCATTCGTCTGCGCGAAGAGCTCGTCGAACAGCATCGTGCTCTTGGTCAAATCAAAGAGATGGCCGCTAAACATGGCTATGATATTTCCAATCCTGCTACCAATGCCAAAGAAGCCGTACAATGGACTTATTTTGCCTATCTGGCAGCCGTTAAATCGCAAAACGGGGCTGCAATGTCCTTTGGCCGTGTTTCAACCTTTCTGGATATCTACATCGAACGTGATATTCAGGTAGGTAAATTAACTGAACAACAAGCTCAAGAGCTGATCGACCATTTGGTCATGAAACTGCGCATGGTGCGTTTCCTGCGTACTCCAGAGTATGATGAGCTGTTTTCTGGCGACCCAATTTGGGCAACCGAATCACTGGCTGGTATGGGTTTAGATGGACGCACCCTTGTAACCAAAAACAGTTTCCGTTTCCTGCATACGCTATATACCATGGGACCATCTCCAGAACCTAACATGACCATCCTATGGTCTGAAAAACTGCCTATTAACTTTAAAAAGTTTGCCGCAAAAGTCTCTATCGATACCTCATCCCTGCAATATGAAAATGATGACCTGATGCGCCCCGACTTCAACAGCGATGATTACGCTATCGCATGCTGCGTCAGCCCAATGATTGTTGGTAAACAAATGCAGTTCTTCGGTGCCCGTGCAAACCTTGCAAAAACCATGTTGTATGCCATCAACGGTGGTGTGGATGAAAAAATGAAAATGCAGGTTGGCCCGAAAGAAGAGCCAATGAAGGACGCTGTGCTGGATTATGATAAAGTTATGGAGCGAATGGATCACTTCATGGATTGGCTGGCAAAACAGTATGTCACGGCCCTGAATATCATCCACTATATGCATGACAAATACAGCTATGAAGCTTCATTAATGGCACTGCACGATCGTGATGTGTACCGTACTATGGCATGTGGTATTGCAGGTCTATCCGTTGCCGCTGACTCATTGTCTGCCATTAAATACGCGAAAGTTTCCCCAATCCGTGATGAAGATGGCTTGGCAATTGATTTCAACATTGAAGGTGAATACCCCCAATTCGGTAACAACGATCCACGTGTCGATGATATCGCTTGTGATCTGGTTGAACGCTTCATGAAGAAAATCCAGAAACTGCAAACATATCGCAATGCAGTTCCAACCCAATCGGTACTGACCATTACTTCAAACGTGGTTTATGGTAAGAAAACCGGTAATACACCTGATGGACGTCGTGCTGGCGCACCATTCGGACCAGGTGCTAACCCAATGCACGGACGTGATCAAAAAGGTGCAGTTGCTTCATTGACTTCGGTCGCTAAACTGCCGTTTGCCTATGCCAAAGATGGTATTTCATACACATTTTCTATTGTACCTAATGCACTGGGTAAAGATGATGAAGTGCGTAAAGCAAATCTGGCCGGCCTGATGGACGGTTATTTCCATCACGAAGCAGATATTGAGGGAGGTCAGCATCTGAACATTAACGTGATGAACCGCGAAATGCTGTTGGATGCCATGGAAAATCCTGAGAAATACCCACAATTGACTATTCGCGTATCTGGTTATGCTGTGCGGTTTAATTCTTTGACTAAAGAACAGCAACGGGACGTTATCACCCGTACATTTACTCAAACCATGTAATTATTAAAATAGAGTGTCATTACTTGAAATAGAGTCAATAAGAATCGTATCAACGTAAAATGTCATTATTTCTATTGAAAAAACATACAATAAAGGCTCCTTAATCCTTGGAGCCTTTATTAACTTGCTAGTTTTGGAGAAATCCTTTCATGTCCGTACTTGGCCGTATCCACTCTTTTGAATCTTGCGGAACCGTAGATGGTCCTGGTATCCGCTTTATCGCGTTTTTCCAAGGTTGCCTTATGCGCTGCCTCTATTGCCATAACCGCGATACCTGGGATACCCACGGCGGAAAAACGGTAACAGTCGAAGAATTAATAAAAGAAGCAACAACCTATCGCCACTTTATGAATGCTTCCGGTGGTGGAGTCACGGCTTCCGGTGGTGAAGCAATTCTTCAGGCCGAATTTGTTCGTGACTGGTTCAGGGCTTGCCATGAAGAAGGCATTCATACCTGTCTCGATACGAATGGTTTTGTTCGCCGTTATGATCCGGTGATCGATGAACTATTGGATGCAACTGATTTGGTTATGCTGGATTTAAAACAGCTTAATGATGATATTCACCAAAAATTAATTGGCGTGTCCAATCATCGGACTCTCGAATTTGCCCGTTATCTGGCAAAACGCAATCAAAAAACCTGGGTTCGTTATGTTGTTGTTCCCGGTTGGTCGGATGACGATCAATCAGTTCATTTACTTGGTGAATTTACCAAGGACATGAAAAATATTGAAAAAATAGAGCTATTACCTTATCACGAACTCGGTAAACATAAATGGATTACTATGGGGGAGGAATATAAACTGGAAGGTATTAAGCCCCCATCAAAAGAGACAATGGAGAAAGTAAAAGAAATTTTAAGTGGCTATGGCCATCGTGTGATCTATTAGATTTATGCCTGCCATTCCGTCATAAACTATTTAGCATAACGCCTAACAGATAAACATGATCGCATTGATTTTGTTTTAATATATTTACTTATCCTAAATATTAAGAGCCAGTAACAAATCATTTGTCCCCTCTATTAATTGTTGCAAATTTTGATCATAAGTCCTCAAGAGAAATTAATTGCAAATTGGTCACCATAACCAGCTAATAATGTATTGATCTCATATTCCATGGTTTCCTGAGTCCAGGTGATAAAAC
>NZ_MKGQ01000002.1:0-245992 GCF_001908105.1 Xenorhabdus eapokensis | reverse complement strand
TGGTTCAGACAGTGTGATATTCGATTTCATAAGAACAGGCAATAAGTCATCTGATTACCGATTATAACACCAATGCAGATAGTTTATCTGATCAACTTATCAGGCTGGATATACCTAATATGATCAAAATAAATCTTACATATTCATTATTACCGATAAAAACATCTCTTTATCTACCGATAAGGATCAAAATCAACACTTGTTGATTAATAATTTTTATATGATAATCCCTCTGTTTTCTATAACGATTTGTGTCAATAAAATAGAAAAAATCAATTCAGTAATTGCTATTCAATAAAATAAATCGGAAAAATATGGATACTCAAGATATGAATCTCAATTCAGGAGAGAACAGCGTCTCTCTGAGCAAGGAAAAAGATACATTCATTCCAGATGGTCGTGCTGCGGGAGCTGGGGCGGCAACAGAGTGGATTGGTAATGCATGGGAAATGTTTAAAGCAAAACCACTGAAATGGATACTGTTATATTTAATCTATTTCGTTATCATTGCAATTTTACAATTCATCCCTATCATCAGTATTGCCACGATTCTGTTTAGTTCAGTATTTATTGCTGGATTTATTGCTGCCAGTGAAAAACAGCGAACAACCGGTGATTTTGAAATAGAATTACTTTTCCATGGGTTTAAGAATAAACTTGGCTCATTAGTGGCTGTTGGCGGGCTTGTCATTGGCATATATATACTTGGTGCCATTGCTGCTGTCATACTTGGTGGAACAAGCCTAATTCAAGTATTATTGGCAGGACAGGAATCAGACCCAATGCTAGTAATGGGTGGTTTTTCTACTTTAATGCTGGCAATATTGGTTATATTCTTCTTTGGCATTGTTGCCCTTGCATTTAGTTGGTTTGCTCCTGCTCTGATTATCATTAATGATTTAAAATTTGGTGAAGCAATATCAATGAGTTTAAGTGCAGTAAGAAAAAATCTATTCGGTGGTTTCCTGTTTTTCTTATTGACGGGTCTTCTGATGTTTATTTCCGCAATTCCACTTGGTTTAGGTTTGATTGTTACTTTACCTATGTATATGGCAACCTATTATACAACTTATCGCAGCATTTTTTATGCTACAGAAACCCAAGAAACAAAATCTCACTTAATCAATTAAATATTTTCAATAGATATTTATATGTAAAAAGCGCCATATTCGGCGCTTTTTTATTAAAAAAATATGGTATTAACCAATATATTCCAATCCATTCATATAAGGACGCAATATTTCTGGGATTTCAATACGGCCATCTGCTTGCTGATAATTTTCCATCACGGCAACCAAAGTACGACCTACCGCAAGACCAGAACCATTCAGTGTATGTACCAACTGAGTTTTCTTGTCATCTTTACCACGGAAACGCGCTTGCATACGGCGAGCCTGAAAATCCCACATGTTGGAACAAGAGGATATTTCACGATAAGTATTTTGCGCTGGTAACCAAACTTCCAGATCGTAAGTTTTTCTTGCGCTTGCTCCCATGTCACCCGTGCACAGCAGCATCTTACGGTAAGGAAGATTCAGTAACTGTAATACCTTCTCAGCGTGTCCAGTCAGTTCCTCCAATGCTTCCATGGATTTTTCCGGATGAACAACCTGAACCAATTCAACCTTATCAAACTGGTGCATACGGATAAGGCCACGGGTATCACGACCATAAGAACCCGCCTCAGAACGGAAGCAAGGGGTATGTGCCGTCATCTTCAATGGTAACGCGCTTTCATCCAGAATTTCATCACGAACTAAGTTAGTGACCGGAACTTCCGCAGTTGGGATCAGCGCATAATGACTGCCAGATTCTTCTTCCAATGGTCTGGTATGGAACAGATCTTCACCAAACTTAGGTAACTGCCCCGTACCATATAAAGAATCATGGTTAACCAGATAAGGGACGTAAGTTTCCAGATAACCATGCTGCTCTGTATGCAGATCCAGCATGAACTGGGTGATAGCACGGTGCAGACGAGCGATCTGCCCTTTCATTACTACGAAACGCGAGCCAGTCAGTTTAACCGCAGCAGCAAAATCAAGGCCGCCAGTCAGTTCACCCAGTGATACATGGTCTTTGATTTCAAAGTCATATTGGCGTGGTTCACCCCAACGACTAATTTCCAGATTATCACTGTCATCTTTTCCGTCCGGAGAAGAATCATCTGGGATATTCGGCATACTTAATGCAAGATTACGGATCTCAGCCTGCAACGTTTCCAGTTCAGCTTTTGCTGAATCCAGTTTTTCTCCCAACTGATTCACTTCCTGACGCAGTGGTTCAATATCTTCACCACGGGCTTTCGCTGCACCAATAGCCTTCGATCGGGAATTACGTTCTGCTTGCAGGGTTTCAGTTTCAACTTGTAAAACTTTGCGGCGCTCTTCTAGTTTGCGCAGCATCTCCACATCAAGGGTATAACCCCTGCGAGCCAGTTTTTCGGCGACTGCGTCTAGCTCATTACGCAGTATATTTGGATCGAGCATGCTAGTCCTGTGCTTGTTGTTATTGAAAAAACTACAGCTAAGAGCTGTCGTTTGAAATTGTTAGATATAAACCTTACCGTATCAAGAAAATTAACGATAGCGTTTTGTTGGGCTATTTTGATCCTGTTCCATTAGCCAGTTTAACTTTTCACCTATCTTACTTTCCAGCCCTCTGGCAGTCGGGTAATAATAACGTGCTTGTTGCATTTCTGGTGGAAAATAGACTTCGCCGGCTGCATATGCGTTAGTTTCATCATGAGCGTAGCGGTACTCTTCACCAAACCCGATTTCTTTCATTAATTTAGTCGGAGCATTACGCAAATGGGCAGGAACATCATAATCCGGTTTGTTTTGTGCATCCGCCATAGCTGCTTTGAATGCGGTATAAACAGCATTACTTTTCGGTGCACATGCAAGATAGACAATCGCCTGTGCGATCGCCCTTTCTCCTTCAGCCGCTCCTACACGCGTAAAACAATCCCATGCTGCAATAGCTATCTGCATTCCGCGTGGATCAGCATTACCCACATCCTCAGAAGCAATTGCCAGTAACCGACGGGCAACATAAAGAGGATCACCGCCTGCGGTAATAATTCGGGCGTACCAATAAAGTGCTGCATCAGGTGCTGAACCGCGGATTGATTTATGCAGTGCAGAAATTAAATCGTAATATCGATCACCTTGATTATCAAACCTGGCACTCCTTTCCCCACTCACTTCTTTCAGTAATTCCGGCGTCAAAATCCGTTGCCCTTGCGCATCGGTTTCTGCCATGTCCGACATCATCTCCAGCAAATTCAGTGAACGGCGTGCATCTCCCGCCACAAGCTCTGCTATCATTTGACGAGTATTGTCCGGTAAGACGATATTTTGCCCACCAATGCCACGCTCTGTATCGTTCATGGCCTGAATAAGAACCTGTTCAATTTCTGCCGTCGAAAGTGATTTCAATAAATAGACACGAGCCCGTGACAATAAGGCCGAATTTAATTCGAAGGAGGGATTTTCAGTGGTTGCACCAATAAATGTGATCGTACCATCTTCAATATGTGGCAAGAACGCATCCTGCTGGCTCTTATTGAATCGATGAACCTCATCAACAAATGAAATAGTTCTGCGCCCTACATTACGATTTTGTCGTGCTTTTTCTATGGATTCACGAATTTCTTTTATGCCAGAAGTGACTGCCGAAATACGCTCAATATCAGCTTGTGCATAATAACCAATAATTTCAGCTAGTGTTGTTTTTCCTGTTCCGGGCGGTCCCCATAAAATCATGGAATGAAGGTGACCAGCCCGGATGGCTCGCGGCAAAGGCTTTCCTTCCGCCAGTAAGTGCTGTTGGCCAATATACTGATCTAATGTGACTGGCCGCATTCTTGCGGCCAGTGGCTGAAATTCATTTTGTGAAAAATCGAGCGAAAGATTGTTCACTTAAACCTCACTGGCGTTGATCGTCCAGCGTGACCCCTGCCGGTACGGTAAATTTAAATTTTGCCGCATCCACGTTTACATTTTGCTGCCCTTTCAATTGGTAAGCACTTTTTTGCCCATCCTGTTCAACGGCAGTAAATTTTTGGATTGTTCCTTCTGGTGTCACGGTAATTGAAAAATGTTTTAAATTGCCATTGCTATTATGGGGAGTCAGCTCGAAATTATTACCGTTTTGCATAACCTTGTACTGTTTCCAGTCGGCAGGATCATTGCGTGCAATCAGCATAAATGGCGTATTTCCCGTCGCTTCTTTTAACCAATTTGCCGTCACCTGTTCAACAAAAGGATTATAAAACCACAGCGTCTTGCCATCAGAAACCAAAACACTCTCATCAGGTGACGTCATATGCCAGTTAAACAAATTTGGGCGTTTGATCCAAAGCTCTCCCTCTCCTTGTTGGACTGTTGAACCATCATTGCTAGTTACTGTTTGAGTAAAACTAGCATGAAAACTATTCACCTTTCCTAAACGCCCTTGCAGATCCTGCGTTGCATTAGCCCAAGCAGAACCTATGCTCACACCCATCATCAGACAACCAATCAACATCAGTTTTTTCATGTGCAAGATACCTTCAATTCGTTTTCTTATCCGCCATCAATTGTCGATACTGTTTACATTTCACGGCGATAATTAATGTTCATGTGACGGAGGTGCTAAAACTTCACGATTACCATTATGCCCAGGTGCACTCACTATCTGTTGTGCTTCCATTTGTTCGACAATCCGGGCTGCTCGGTTATATCCAATCCGGAATTGACGTTGCACACCCGAAATAGAAACGCGACGTTTTTCAACCACAAATTCAACCGCCTGATCAAACAGGGGATCTAGCTCTTCGTCGCTATCAAATCCCATACCGCCTTCACCGTCTTCTCCTCCTTTGACAATACTGTCTATATATTGAGGACGACCACGGGCTTTCCAGTCATTCACCACTTCATGCACTTCTTGATCGCGCACGAATGCACCATGAACACGTACAGGAATGGAGGAATTTGGCGCCAAATAAAGCATGTCTCCCATACCAAGCAATGATTCCGCGCCACCTTGATCAAGAATGGTACGGGAATCTATTTTACTGGATACTGTAAATGCAATACGTGTCGGAATATTTGCCTTAATCAGTCCGGTAATAATATCAACAGAAGGACGCTGGGTTGCCAATACTAAGTGGATACCTGCTGCTCGTGCTTTCTGAGCCAAACGGGCAATTAATTCTTCCACCTTTTTCCCCACTGTCATCATTAAGTCGGCAAACTCATCAACCATGACAACAATATACGGCTCTTTTTTCAGCATAGGATGCGTTGTATCCATGCTATCACCTGGCTTCCAGAACGGATCAGGGATCGGCCGCCCCATATTTTCGGCTTGCTTGATCTTGTCGTTATAGCCCGCAAGGTTACGCACACCTAGAGCTGACATCAGCTTATAGCGTCGCTCCATTTCATTTACGCACCAACGCAATGCATTGGCGGCATCTTTCATATCGGTGACAACTTCAGTCAATAAGTGCGGAATGCCTTCATAAACCGATAATTCAAGCATTTTAGGGTCAATCATAATAAAGCGCACATCCTCTGGTTTCGCTTTATACAGAATACTGAGGATCATCGCATTGACCCCTACCGATTTACCCGAACCTGTCGTTCCTGCTACCAATAAATGAGGCATCTTACCCAGATCAGCCACAACCGGCTGCCCTGCAATGTCTTTTCCTAAGACGATAGTTAACGGTGAAGGGTTATCACGGAATTTCTCACAGTCCAAAACTTCCCGCAGGTAAACCGTTTGGCGTTTTTTATTGGGTAATTCCAAACCAACATAAGGTCTTCCCGGAATAACTTCCACGATACGGACGGCTACCGCTGAAAGCGAGCGAGCGAGGTCACGTGATAAGTTAGAGATACGCGAAGCTTTCACTCCAGGAGCTAAATCCAATTCAAATCGTGTAATGACAGGCCCTGGAGAAAATCCAACAACATCTGCTTTAACACGATAATCGTTCAAACGCGCTTCAATTAAACGCGAAGTTTGCTCAAGCGCAAACATGTCAACCGGTTCTTCTTCCGCCGGTGGTTCAGCCAAAAGATCCAAAGAAGGCATCGGCGTCGTTGGTTTTGGCAATGGCTGATCATTACGTCTCAAAAATGGATGGAACAGGCTATCTTGCTGCGGTTGCTGCACAAAAGTAGGCTGATTCCTCGATTCGTGAGAATCAAGAGTGATTGCTGTATTTTTGTCCTGAATTTGTTGAGCCGGTGGCTCTGTTGGCATAACAAATTCCGTCGGCTCAGGTTGATTCAGGTGGTAACGTTCACGTTGCTGTTGCTCAAACGCTATCCTCAACGCTTCTTCCTGTGCTTTTTGTTCATCTACTGGCTGTTCGCCTATAGTTTGTCCATCTGCACTATTTTTCGTCAACTCATCAGCTACTGTTGGTTGCTTATCTATCAGCGTACTGTCTTCACGAGACTCTGACTCTCTGTTTCCTTCTTCTAGATCAGCACCATAGCGCTCACGTTGCTGTTCGAGGAATTGCTGACGCAACATGTCTTGCTGTTGGGCATCCATTCGCTGTTCGTTAGCTTCTGCAATTAACTCATTCTGCCTCTCTTTTTCTTTCCGTTGCATGTGTTCTGCCAAACGGTGAGAAGGCACTTTGATACCATACAATTCGCGACGTGTTGGGATCCTGACAGGATTAGGGCGCGGCATTTCAGGACCAATACCTTGTTTAACCTGTGGATTCTTCGCCATAACAGCAGAGCTCACAATATCCGCTGCCGTATTTTTCAAATTGGCATTATCAGTTGCAGGAAGCGTAAATATATCGGTGACATCATCTTGTGAATGCGCACTCGTACCAGCAGAACTGTTTGTGGATAGATTTGAAATAACCTGAGAAAAATCATCTGATTGTGGATGTGTGTCTGATTGGTCATCATCCGGTAATTCAAAAGAATAGCGAACAGGCTCCTGCTCCTGAGGTTGATCAAATGCTGGAGCAGTCGGAGAATCTGACGCAGGTTGTAACGCGGGATCTGTATTAGCTAATTCGGCTAATGTTGGGGCTGTCAGTAATACATCGTCTGCGTCTGGTGTTTCAGTTGCAACCGCAGATTTAACCATTTCATGTTTGTCTGCATGTTCTGCGTGTTCTTGTTCACTGGCTGAACGTTCGGAAACTAACGCACTCTCTAAATCATTTTCGTCACATTCAGCATCATGACGGCCACGATTGATGACAAAACTCAGTGAATCCAAAATAACTGCGCCAATTTTTTCTGCAATCGCAAGCCATGACCAACCTGTAAACAGTGTGAATCCAACGGCCCAAATGCCAAGCAGTGCCAATGTTGCCCCCAGGATGTTGAACCACGGTAGAATCGCATTGCTGAATAAATTGCCAATGACTCCGCCAGCAGCAAAATCATTTAAATCATCAATATTGAGTGCAGCCAAACCACATGATGTCAGTATCAGAGCTAAAGCACCAATAACGCGTAATGCAAGTGTGAAGAAATCAATGTACTCTTGCCTATCTTTCTGACGGAAAGCATTCCAACACCCTAACAACATAAATGGCGGGACTGCATAGGCAAGAATACCAAATGCCGAGAATAGTATGTCAGATAACCAGGCACCAACACTGCCCCCCCAATTATGGACGGGTTCATGCCATGATGTCTGTGACCAACTGGGATCAGATGGATTGAAGCTGATAAGCGCTACTATTAAATACACAGCACAGATAGCAATAACCAACAGAACGGCTTCCAGAAGCCGGCGGCCACTGCTTATCTTCTTTAACTTAACACGTTTGTCTTCTGTATATTCCTGGTTCAAGAAAGGCTCTCCAGGTTTTTCTGTTGATTAAATGGAACAACGCTGAGGGTAGCTCAGCGTTGAAACTGTATGCATAAACAGGAGTGTACCTAAGTTTTTTCTGTTTTGCATCTGTACATTTTAGATGAAAGCTTAACGAGTCTTAATCACCAAGCGGTTACTCTGTTTCACTTCTTCCATCACAACATAAGTACGGGTGTCGTTAACACCTGGAAGACGCAACAAAGTTTCGCCGAGCAACTTACGATATGCAGACATATCTGGTACACGTGTTTTCAGCAAGTAGTCAAAATCACCAGAAACTAAATGACACTCTTGGATTTCTTCTAGTTTCTGAACAGCAGTATTAAATTGTTCAAATACATCTGCTGCACCGCGGTTCAACGTAATTTCAACAAATACCAGCAATGATGCATCCAAATAATGAGGATTCAGCAAAGCCGTATAGCCAGAGATAAAGCCCTGACGCTCTAAGCGACGTACACGTTCCAGACAAGGTGTTGGTGACAAACCAACTCTTTTGGATAACTCCACATTAGAAATACGGCCATCTTTTTGCAACTCATTAAGGATATTACGATCTATACGATCAAGATCTTTTCCTGGACGCTTCTTATTATCTATCATCTTATTGCTCTCTCTTTATATTCCTACACCTAAAACATTTTCCCTATCTCTTTCAAGCTGTTGAGCTGGAAAAGATGTCTTCAAAGGTTAAAACTCAATCTGTAACCAAGGTTTAAGGACTACTACAACTTCTAGAAACAATCTCCCAGAATACAATTTCCCAGACTGCAATCTCCCAGAATTCGATTAATTTTCCCTTTGACTTTCCAAGTTGCTGCTATGTTCGCTGTGCTCACTCACCCCAATCACTCAGTTACTCATATGTCAGCCACTCATCATTCATACTAGTTTCTATGCGCTTGAGGTTTTGTTCCCTTATCGCCGCACTACAACTTGAAATCCATTAGGAATACGACACGATTTACCAGAACACTGTCTCTCAGAAACATCATTTCCCAGAACACTATTTCTCAAGATATTAGCACCAAAAACACTAGGTTTTTCAGAAACAGCTTAACGGCAATTTTTATATTCTATGAGAAAATCACTCACACTAATTTATCCATTTTATAGAAACAATTGATTAGCAGAAGAGATAATTATCTCTTACACTGATGTTTTCGCAAATGCACAGCCGATTGTCAAAGTAAATGAACAAAAATCAGAACAACCTGCCAAACAAATTTTCAGTAAATCGTTTCGATAGCTTATTTCGTGTCTCATATGTATAAATGATGTTCAATTCAGGAAGTTAAACAATCATCTCTTACAATACGATTACATCATAGTTACTATCTATCGGTAAAATCGTTAATAACATGAATATTTTATCTGATAATTGCTTTTTTTAACTTATTATTTCTCCTACAATCCCTAAATCTGCAATATGTGATAGGAAAAATGAGGTATCCATGAGCACAGCCAAACACAGTAAACTTATCATTCTTGGTTCAGGCCCTGCTGGTTATACCGCTGCTGTGTATGCAGCCCGCGCTAACCTAAATCCTGTCCTCATTACTGGGGTTGAAAAAGGCGGCCAATTGACCACCACGACTGAGGTTGAAAACTGGCCCGGTGATCCTGAAGGGCTGACTGGCCCAAGTTTAATGGAGCGAATGTTCCAGCACGCCGAAAAATTTCAAACAGAAATCATTTCTGACCATATTCAGAAAGTTGATTTCTCAAATAGACCATTCCGTTTATTTGGTGATGATCAGGAATATACCTGTGATGCTTTAATTATCGCGACAGGTGCTTCAGCCCGTTATCTCGGATTGCCTTCCGAGGAAGCTTTCAAAGGTCGTGGGGTATCTGCCTGTGCAACCTGTGATGGTTTTTTCTATCGCAAACAAAAAGTTGCTGTAGTTGGTGGGGGGAATACTGCCGTTGAAGAAGCTCTGTATTTGGCGAACATCGCCTCTGAAGTACATTTGATTCACCGTCGTGATACTTTCCGTTCAGAGAAAATCCTGATTGATCGTCTGATGGAAAAAGTGAAGAACGGTAATATCATTCTGCATACTGATCGTACGTTGGATGAAGTACTGGGTGATGATATGGGTGTTACCGGCATTCGCATTCGTGATACGAAAAGTGACAGCACTGAAGAACTGGGTGTTACCGGCGTTTTCATTGCCATCGGCCATAGTCCAAATACGGGCATCTTTGATGACCAGCTAGAGCTGGAAAACGGATATATCAAAGTCCAATCTGGCTTACATGGTAATGCTACCCAAACGTCTATTCCTGGTATCTTTGCCGCCGGAGATGTTATGGATCATGTGTATCGCCAAGCTATCACCTCAGCAGGTACAGGCTGTATGGCTGCACTGGATGCTGAACGTTTCCTTGACGGATTGGCAACCAAATAATCTATCTTTCCCCAAGGCGCTATTTCGATAGCGCTTTTTAACAGGTAACATACAACCTGGTTTGATATTCCGTATCATCACCCCCTAATCAGAAATTTTTCTTATGGACAAAACAAGACAATCTGAACTTGTTCGATGGCTGAAGCAGCAAACTGCTCCTGCCCGTCGGTGGCTTCGTTTATCAATGCTACTTGGCTTAATCAGTGGATTGCTGATTATTTCTCAGGCCTGGCTCTTGGCGACAATCCTCCAGGCTCTGATTATGGACAATGTTCCCCGTGAAAATCTGATCGACCAATTTCTAATGTTGGCCGCTACTTTTACATTACGAGCGATTGTCAATGCTGTTCGGGAGCGAATCGGGTTTATTTGTGGCAAAATTGTACGTCAACAAATTCGCAATATGGTACTGGATAAACTCGAACAATTAGGTCCAGTGTGGGTTAAGGGAAAACCCGCAGGAAGTTGGGCGACCATTATCCTGGAGCAGATAGAAGACATGCAAGATTTCTACTCTCGCTATTTACCTCAAATTACTCTTGCGACAATGATCCCTATCTTAATTCTGATTACTGTGTTTCCAATTAATTGGGCCGCAGGATTGATTTTATTTGTCACCGCTCCATTGATTCCTCTGTTTATGGCTTTGGTCGGGTTAGGAGCCGCAGATGCCAATCGGCGCAATTTTGTTGCTCTCAGCCGATTAAGCGGTAATTTTCTCGATCGTTTACGGGGTTTGGAAACTTTGCGCCTGTTTCATCGAGGGGATGCGGAAGTTGAACAAATCGCGGAGTCAACAGAAAACTTTCGTCGTAGGACGATGGAAGTTCTGCGCATGGCATTCCTATCTTCAGCAGTTTTAGAATTTTTTGCTGCAATTTCCATTGCTGTTGTTGCTGTTTATTTTGGTTTTTCCTATTTGGGCGAATTGCACTTTGGTAGCTATGGCATCGGTGTTACGTTGTTTGCAGGTTTCCTCGCGTTAATCCTCGCACCTGAGTTTTTTCAACCACTGCGCGATTTAGGTACGTTTTATCACGCCAAAGCCCAGGCAGTCGGAGCGGCAGAATCGCTCTTCACCTTACTTAGCAGCGATGGAGAACAGGTCGCAAATCGCGGTGAGAAAACACTATCAGATAAAGAACCCGTAACCATTGAAGCCTGCGGCCTGGAAATTATGTCCCACGATGGACATCGTCTTGCCGGTCCTTTGAATTTTACCATTGATAAACGTCAGCGAATTGCTCTGGTTGGAAAAAGTGGTGCGGGCAAAAGTTCGTTGATCAATGTATTGCTGGGATTCTTGCCTTATCAGGGTTCCTTAAAAATCAATGGTATTGAGTTGCGTGAACTCAATCTCACCAAATGGCGCGAACATTTAAGCTGGGTTGGGCAAAACCCACACCTGCCAGAACAAACAGTGCTCGATAATATTCGTCTTGGTCAATATGACGCAACGCAAGAGCAAATCAATGATGTGATGGAACGGGCTTATGTCAGTGAGTTTATTAACGACCTTCCAGATGGAATCAATACGGTGATAGGTGACAACGCTGCTCGTCTGTCTGTTGGACAAGCCCAACGTATTGCGGTAGCACGAGCGTTGTTAAATCCTTGCCAATTATTGCTATTGGATGAACCAGCCGCTAGCCTTGATGCCCATAGCGAACAGCGTGTGATGATGGCTTTAAATCAAGCATCACATCAACAAACCACATTATTGGTCACTCACTTGTTAGAAGAAACGCTATCGTATGACCAGATTTGGGTAATGGAAAACGGATTGCTTATTGAGCAAGGTGATTATCAAACTTTAAGCCAGTCTCAAAGTGTATTTTCTCGTTTATTGTCTCACCGTAGTGTGGAGCTTTAATCATGCGTGTATTACTCCCATTTCTCGCACTCTATCGTCGCCATTGGTTTCTCATTAGCTTAGGTATGGTATTGGCAATTGTGACACTACTAGCCAGTATTGGGTTGCTAACACTCTCTGGTTGGTTCCTGGCTGGTACCGCCCTGGCAGGGTTCGCAGGGTTATATACATTCAACTATATGCTGCCAGCCGCCGGTGTTCGCGGTGCGGCCATTTTTCGCACGGCTGGACGTTATGGTGAACGGCTTGTCAGCCATGATGCAACATTCCGGGTATTAGCACATTTACGTGTTTTCGCATTTCAAAAAATACTGCCCCTTTCTCCGGGAGGCATTGCTCGTTTTCGTCAAGGTGAGTTGTTAAATAGGCTTGTTGCGGATGTGGAAACACTGGATCACCTGTATCTGCGCGTTATTTCCCCTGTTCTCGCCGCATTCGTCGTCATTCTCGCTCTGACATTCGGCCTGGGCTTGCTTGATATCACCCTCGCTTATACTATTGGCGGTATTATGTTAGGACTGCTGCTGATATTACCTTGCGTGTTTTACCACGCAGGAAAACCTTATGGCAGAAACATGACCCAACAACGCGGTCAGTATCGTACATTACTGACCAGCGCCTTGCAGGGGCAAGCTGAGTTAAGCGTATTTGGTGCACTCAAGCGCTTCCGTCAATCCATGACTGAGATTGAAAATAACTGGCTAAAAAACCAGCAAAAACAAGCCAGTTTAACCGGACTCTCACAAGCCATTATGATTTTTTCCACTGGTATTACAGTAACGCTGATTTTGTGGTTGGCTGCGGCAGGGGTGGGAGAAACAGGTGTAGGAGAAAATAGTCAAGCGGGCGCATTAATAGCACTGTTTACATTCTGCACCCTTGCTGCGTTCGAAGCACTTGGGCCAGTCACAGTGGCATTCCAGCACATGGGGCAAGTCATTGCATCTGCAACTCGAGTTTCTCAGTTGATGCACCAAAAACCGGAAGTCACCTTCCCTTCTCATGGACCGCAAGCAAATGACAAGCTCAGTCTTGAAATAAAAAATGTTGATTTCACCTACCCTGACCAGCCACAGCCAGTATTGAAAAATATATCTCTATCTCTGACATCCGGCGAACATATTGCTTTACTGGGGAAAACAGGATGTGGTAAATCAACACTTTTGCAATTATTAACACGTGCCTGGGACGTCAATAGCGGTGAGATTCAACTCAATCAGCACCCGATCTCCCACTATGATGAGTCAACATTACGTTCAATGATGTCTATCGTTCCGCAGCGGATACATATCTTTAGCCATACCTTGCGTGAAAATCTCTTATTGGCAAAACCAGATGCTCATGACGATGAATTAACAACCGTACTGCAACAAGTAGGTTTAGGGTACTTGCTAGACACTGATAAAAAGCTAAACTGTTGGATGGGTGAGGGAGGGCGTCAGCTTTCCGGTGGAGAACAGCGTCGCTTGGGTATTGCCAGAGCATTGTTGCACAATGCCCCTTTAATGCTATTGGATGAACCCACTGAAGGACTTGATGCAGATACAGAACAACAAATTCTGTCGCTGCTACACCGTAGTTGTCAGCATAAAGCGTTGATTATCGTTACCCATCGACTTACAGGCTTGCAACACATGGATCGGATTTGCGTTATGGATGGAGGACGCATTATCGAGCAAGGGAAGCACAATGCGCTACTCGCTCAACAAGGGCGTTACTATCAATTTTATCAGCGACAACAGTTTTATCAGCTACAGAGCTATTCTGAGCAAAGGTGATGCAACTTATGTCGATAGCTCAATTGGGTAACTCATACGAATTTCCCCACCCTACCAATGCACTCGTTGATCCTAATGGTTTATTGGCATTTGGAGGAGATCTAAGTGCAGAACGTTTACGAGTAGCGTATCATGAGGGGATTTTTCCGTGGTATTCGCCTGATGAACCGCCTTTATGGTGGTCTCCCGATCCCAGGGCCGTGTTAATTCCAGGAGAATTGCATATTGGCCGAACACTACGTCGATTTATTCGCAAACATATTTACCAAATTACGGTAAACTATGCCTTTGATGAAGTGATATATAATTGCGCCCAACGACAAGAAGGCACCTGGATTGGAACCGATGTTCAAAAAGGTTATCAAACTTTACATAAAGAAGGTTTAGCTCATTCAATTGAAGTCTGGCATGACTACCAACTTGTGGGTGGTTTATACGGCGTTTGTGTCGGTACACTATTTTGCGGTGAATCGATGTTTAGCAAAATGGAGAATGCTTCCAAGTGCGCTTTTGTCGCATTCTATCACCATTTTTTGCGTTATGGTGGTCAGCTATTTGATTGTCAGGTACTAAATCACCATACAGAATCATTGGGTGCTAAAAATATTCCGAGAGAAAAGTTTCTCCAGTATCTTTATCAATTAAGAAAGCAGCCATTGCAATCAGGTTGCTGGTCTGTACAAAAGCTGGATTGATAATTATCTCTTAGAAATAAATGCTGTTCATGGTGGGATGTCATCATTAGCCATCATATTATCGCGTGTAAAATGATGACTTAAAATACGACATTCCTTTACATAATGATGGTTTTTCGGCATTATCTTGCCGGTTAAAAACTATGGTTGTTACATTTAGAGGATTAGATGGCCAAAGAAGACACTAATTTTGAAATGCAAGGTACTGTTTTAGAAACACTGCCAAATACCGTGTTTCGCGTTGAATTAGACAACGGGCACACTGTCACTGCTCATATCTCAGGAAAAATGCGTAAAAACTATATCCGCATCCTGACAGGAGACACAGTTACAGTTGAGCTAACTACATATGATCCGGAAAAAGGACGCATCACTTTCCGTAGCCGCTGATTAAGAGCCCTTAACACCACAGGTGAGCATATTTTTTCAGAATTCACCTGTGGTGTGGCTGCGACTAATTTTTACTACCTGTCAATTACCAGCTTCTATCATTTATACCTATAACACGGCATCTTCCGATCTCTTTTTATTTGATTTTTGAGCGCTCTTAAAGTCATATACCAATGTCTGTTTAGCTTTATCAAGTTTAATCTTGACTGAGCCTCCATGCACCAAAGAACCAAATAACAACTCATTCGCCAGTGGTTTTTTAAGATTGTCCTGGATTACACGCGCCATAGGACGTGCACCCATCGCCTTATCATAACCTTTGTCACATAACCATTGACGGGCATCTGCACTGACTTCCAGAGAAACACCTTTTTCATCCAGTTGGGCTTGTAACTCGACGATAAATTTATCAACAACTTGCTGAATAACTTCAGCAGAGAGCGCATCAAACCAGATGATGCTATCAAGGCGATTGCGGAATTCAGGTGTAAAAATCCGTTTTATCTCTTCCATGCCATCCGTACTATTATCCTGCTCCGTGAACCCAATAGATTTACGCTGTATTTCACGTACCCCTGCATTGGTTGTCATCACCAAAATAACATTGCGGAAATCCGCCTTACGACCATTATTGTCGGTCAACGTGCCATTATCCATAACCTGTAACAGCAGGTTAAATACATCAGGATGCGCTTTTTCAATCTCATCCAATAATAGTACAGAATGAGGATGTTTGATGATCGCATCGGTCAATAATCCTCCCTGATCATACCCAACATAACCCGGAGGAGCACCGATTAAACGGCTGACAGTATGTCGTTCCATATACTCTGACATATCAAATCGCAATAATTTGACATTCAATACCTTGGCAAGTTGGACTGTGACTTCTGTTTTTCCCACTCCCGTAGGCCCTGCAAACAAGAAAGATCCTACTGGCCTATAATCCTGTCCCAATCCAGCACGGCTCATTCTAATGGCTTCTGTCAAAGCAGCAATCGCTTTGTCTTGACCAAAGACCAACATTTTCAAACGCTCATCCAGTGTTTTCAATACATCTTTATCACTGGCTGACACCGTTTTTTCTGGAATACGGGCTATGCGAGCAACAACAGTCTCAATATCGGCAACATTAATAGTCTTCTTACGGCGGCTAACTGGCACTAACCGGGTTCTTGCACCAGCCTCATCAATGACATCAATGGCTTTATCCGGTAAATGACGATCGGTAATGTACTTCACAGATAACTCCACTGCGGCTCGAATGGCCTTCGCTGTATAACGAACGTCATGGTGTGCTTCATATTTAGCACGCAGCCCATTGATAATTTGTACCGTTTCTTCCGAAGAAGGCTCAAGAATGTCAATTTTTTGGAATCGGCGAGCCAAAGCCCGATCTTTTTCAAAAATATTGCTAAATTCGTGGTAAGTCGTTGAGCCAATTACCCGTATACGCCCACTGGACAACAGCGGTTTAATAAGATTAGCTGCGTCCACCTGCCCACCAGAAGCAGCACCCGCTCCAATAATAGTATGGATTTCGTCAATAAAGAGAATGCTTTTACTGTCCTGTTCCAATGTTTTTAACAAAGACTTGAAGCGCTTCTCAAAATCGCCGCGATATTTTGTCCCTGCCAGCAACGAGCCAATATCCAGAGAATAGATAGTACAATTCTGCATCACTTCGGGCACATTCTTCTGCACGATACACCATGCAAGCCCCTCAGCAATAGCTGTCTTACCAACGCCCGATTCTCCAACAAACAGAGGATTATTCTTGCGGCGACGACAGAGTACCTGAATTGCTCTTTCCAACTCATTCTGACGGCCGACAAGCGGATCAATTTGCCCTTTCTGTGCCAATTGGTTCAGATTGGTCGTGAAATTTTCCAATCGATCTTCACTAATTACCGGCTCTTCTGGAACCGGATTGATACTGTGGTGGGTATCATTATCTGATTCATCTTTACGGGTTCCATGAGAGATGAAATTCACAACATCCAAACGACTGACGTCGTGTTTACGCAGTAAATAAGCAGCCTGAGATTCCTGTTCGCTAAAAATGGCAACTAACACATTCGCCCCAGAAACTTCCGAACGCCCCGAAGATTGAACATGAAATACCGCGCGTTGCAAAACACGCTGAAAACTTAATGTAGGTTGTGTATCCCTGTCATCATTCTCAGATAACAACGGGGTCGTTTGTGCAATAAAACTTTCTAATTCCTGGCGTAACATCGCCAAGTCGACTTTACAAGCCTCCAATGCTTCTCGCGCTGATGTGTTACTTAACAACGCCAGCAACAGGTGCTCTACAGTCATAAATTCATGTCTGTTATCCCTTGCTTTGGCAAAAGCAATATTGAGACTAAGCTCCAGTTCTTGATTGAGCATAAGCACCTCCTCCCAAATTTAAGTAAGCCAGATCAGACCTTTTCCAGCGTGCAAAGTAACGGATGCTCGTGCTCTTTAGCATACATGTTCACTTGCGCAGCTTTAGTTTCTGCGACCTCTGCCGTATAAATTCCGCAAACAGCTTTCCCTTTGTAATGGATATCCAGCATTAGTTGCGTTGCTCGTTCAACATCATAAGAAAAGAACTTTCGCAATACGTCAACTACAAACTCCATAGGGGTATAATCGTCATTGTTAAGAATAACCATATACATTGATGGTGGTTGTAGTTTTTGTTTTGCATCATCCTCAATAAATTCTTCAACTTTCAAATCGTTATAAAACTCAGTCATTATTCTTCCGTTGGGTATTAACTGTCCGCTGGATTTTAGAATGAACTCATTCATTCTACTGCTATATATTTTATCACTTCATAAAGCACTCTGCTTATCCCTCCCTTGATTAACAGATCAGGATCTTGCCTAAAAATCAGATACCGTTATCTATATCAAACTTTGGTTATTTGAGACAGCTTGACGTTGTTTATATGCTTGACGACGTAATGAATTTCACTACAGTATATTTTATGAACACCGCATTCCGTCTGGGCGTTTGTTCATATTTTTAAATTTTTAGTGACTCCTAAACCCGAAATAGTGATACGAGGGATAGAGAAGTATGGAAACAGGCACTGTGAAATGGTTCAATAATGCAAAGGGCTTTGGATTTATTTGCCCAGCTAGCGGGGGCGAGGATATATTCGCTCACTATTCAACCATTCAGATGGATGGTTATAGGACGCTGAAGGCCGGTCAAAAAGTGAACTTTAGCGTTCATCAAGGCCCTAAGGGTAACCACGCCAGCCTCATTGTACCCCTGGAAGGTGGTTCAAAATCAAAAAAATAGTACCCCGATAAATTCGTAATTCCACGCCACAAATAGACAATAAGCTTATTTGTGGCGTGCTATTTTATTCCCTTGCCAGGGCCTCTATAGGGTCGAGGTGAGCTGCATTTCTTGCAGGCAGGAAGCCAAAGATTATCCCTATTGCCGTTGAACAACCAAATGCGATGATAAATGCAGTGATGTTATAAACGAAATTCCAGTTCGGTAACAGCAATTGCGCCATAAAAGAAAGGCTGTATGACAAAATAATCCCCAGTATCCCCCCCATTAAACAAACCAAAACAGCTTCAATAAGGAATTGCTGCATAATGTCACTGGTTCTGGCTCCTACAGCCATACGAATACCAATCTCTCTTGTACGCTCGGTAACTGATACCAACATGATATTCATGACACCAATTCCTCCGACAACCAAGGATATTACCGCAACTAACGTTAAAAATATTTGCAGCGTCCGGGTTGTTTTATCCATTATCTTAATGGTGTTATTCATGTTATAAGTGTGAAGGTCTTTTTTACCATGACGAAATATCAGTAATTGATTAAGTTTTTCTTCCGCTGCATTGGACTCATAGCCATCTTTCAACCTGACATCAATCGAATTCAGATAGCTTTGATTCATCAAACGGCTATTCATCGTACTGTAAGGCACCCAAACTTGTAATGTATCACTACTGCCATAAAGATTTAGCCCTTTAGCAATGACACCAATCACCGTCAAGGGCATATTTGTTAACAGTAACTTTTTGCCTATCACATTATTCTGGTAAGGAAAGAACTTCTTACGTGTATTCTCATCAATGATAACCACTTGAGACTTACTCTCAATCATCTCTGGAGTAAAAGGAATGCCCTGAGAAAACGTCATAGCATACACCTGAAAAAAATCACTACCTACCCCTGATATTTGTGCTTTAGCATCTATATTGCCTTGACGCAAACGTCCGCTATTCACAAATTCGGGGGAAACAGCCCGAACATAGGACTGAGATTTTATTGCCGGAATATCAGTCAGTTTCAGTGCCTGCATATCCAAAGCATTATCACTGCCAAAATCTCCGCCCGGATAAATCGTTATAGAGTTAGTGGCAATAGATTTAATATTTGATAGCACCTTTGATTTTGCCGCATCACCAATTACTAAAATTGTGACGACAGAAGCAATGCCTATTATAATTCCAAGCATTGTCAGCAGAGTACGTAGCTTATTCACATTCATGGCGCGCCATGCCATTAATAAAGCTTCATTAAAACGTCCCCAGATTTGTTGTACTGAAGAAGTTTTTACCTTGACAGTGGTATCTACAGAAGAAGAGGTATGGGGTAATGTTTGATGTTCAGAAGAACGCACCTCACTCATGACACATCCATCTTTAATTTCAATCACTCGTTGAGCCTGTGCCGCAATATTGGGATCGTGAGTAACAATTACGACCGTATGTCCCCGTTGACAGAGCTTCTTCAAGATATCTAGCATTTCCTGGCCGGAAGTACTATCCAATGCCCCTGTCGGTTCATCTGCCAGAATGACCTGACCACCATTCATGAGTGCTCTGGCAATACTGACCCGTTGTTGCTGCCCACCTGAAAGCTGACTTGGTCGATAGTTAATCCGATTTTCCAATCCAAGGCTCTTTAGCAATTCAATCGCTCGCTTACGACGTTGTATTTTGGAAATACCGGAATAAATTGCCGGGATCTCAACATTTTGTTCAGCGGTTAAATGAGTCAATAAATGGTAGCGCTGAAAAATGAACCCAAAATATTCCCTGCGTAACTCTGCCAACTGATCACTATCTAAGTCAGCAATATTTCTTCCTGCAACCCAATATTCTCCACTGCTAGGTTTATCCAAGCAGCCAAGTACATTCATTAAAGTAGACTTACCTGAACCGGAAGCACCAACAATAGCCACCATTTCTCCGGCCTGTATAGATAAAGAAATATTATCCAGAACAGTGACTTGACTTTCTCCAGCCAGATAACTACGGCTAACGCCTTTGAGTTCCAGTAACGTACTCATTATTACTCCTCTACGCTACTATCGCTGCGACTAGTGATTACCCGTTCGCCTTCCTTCAATCCAGAGAGCACCTGAACATTAGCGTTATCAAAAGCGCCTATCGTGATGTTACGTTTTTCTGCTTTGCCATTATGCAAAACACTCACTTCATATTGTGTAGAAGGTAAATATTGAGTTGAAGACGTATCTTGTTGAGACGATATTTCCAAAGCTGAAATTGGGATCATCAATACATTATGCAGAGCCTGAAGCTCCACTTTTACTTGAGCAGTCATCTGCAAACGCAATATATGTTTAGGATTAGGGACTTCAAAGCGAGCATAGTAGAAAATAGCGTTATTCACCGCTTGCGGTGTTGGTAGAATATCTTTCAGGACGCTATGAAATTGTCGGCCTGGTGCTCCTAAAATGGTGAATGAGACTTTCTGGCCGGGCGCTAAATTGATGACATCAGCTTCCGATACTTCTGCATTAACAATCATGGTATCGAGATTTGCCAGTGTCAGAATGGTCGGCGCTTGCTGTGCAGCAATCACGGTTTGTCCCTGGAGTGTTTTAATATCTGCCACAATGCCCTCTATTGGGGCAATAATTCGGGTATATTGCAAATTCGTTTTTGCCGTATCAAGTTTGGCCTTATTTTGCTTAATTTGCGCTGCCAAATCGTCAGCTCTGGCTGCCTTAGACTGCATATCTGTTATGTTGGAGTCCAATTCTTGATGAGATATTAAATGTAATTTAAATAAATGTTTCACGCGATTTACTTTGAGCTGTGCAAGTTTTAATTCAGCTTGTGCCCCACGAAGGTTAGCCTCCAGTGATTTTGCAGTTTCCTGAATTTCTGCCACGGTGTTCTTTGCTGTCTGTGGATCAATTAATGCCAGTAATTGACCTTGTTTAACCTTATCCCCCAATTTCACATAGAGCTCTTTCAATTGACCACTAACCTGAGCTCCTACATCAACTTTACTGACTGCATCCAATTTACCTACCGCCAGAACATTTCTACCGAAATCTCCCTTTATCACGGCACTTGTCTGATATGTAATAGGTTTTTGTGAATAGAAGAAATGGTACCATACAAAGACAATAGCGATGAGAACAAGCCCAGTCCCAATCCAGCGATATTTGGTAAAAAAAAGTTTCATCAACAAATACCTACTATTAAAATATGTTATCTAATTACTTTACCTGCACTTTACTGTAGAAAATATAAACAAACCCTATCAACGAAAGATTTTTGATAAGAAAATTTTCTGATAGCTCTCCTTTAAAAAACCAATATAAAACCAATATAAATGCAGGTAGCCCAAATTACGTTAAATTGACTCTCCCTCTCGCTAACCAATTGCATTCCTGGAGTGATAGAAATCAAGCTCATTAAAACGATAGCGTTCCATTCTATCGGAGATTAAAAATGCGTTGAGTTTCAGTATGTTTCCCTTTATGCTGCTTGTTATTTTAATGTAAACTTTTTGTTTCGGTATATTTTATGATCTTTGTAACCCGTTTTCGTTATTAAGATTAGATAAGAAGATGTTTTTTATTGGATAAGGATGTGGAACATGTATTCAGGATTATTAATTATTCTCCTGCCTTTGGCTCTGGGCTACCTTATTCATCTGAATAATAAATCAACGCTAACTCTCGTGCATCAGCTACTCAATGTTATGGTCTACATCATTCTCATTCTGATGGGGATCAGCCTTGCGATGCTGGAAAACCTGGGCAATCATTTACTTTCCATCTTGCTGTATGCAACAACGTTTTTCCTGTGCATTTTTATAATTAATATGCTAGCGCTTTTCCTTCTGGATAAACGAGATCCGTGGATTATTAATACACATAAACAGGAAAAACCTCCTTCCCGATTACACATGGCTCTGGATTCCGTCAAATTATGTGGTGCGTTAGTATTGGGATTTCTGATTGGATTAACAGGCTGGTCAGGGTTCCATTTTTCCAGACAAGCCAGCGAAATTGCCCTGATTTTTTTACTCTTTCTAGTTGGAATTCAATTGCGCAATAACGGCATGAACCTCAAGCAAACACTACTGAATCGCCGTGGTACGATTATCGCTATCGTGGTTGCTGTGAGTTCTCTGTTGGGTGGTGTACTGGCGGCATTTTTACTGGGATTACCGACCAAAACAGGCCTTGCCATTGCATCAGGATACGGTTGGTATTCCCTCTCCGGTATTTTAATTTCCGATGCTTACGGGCCTGTATTTGGTAGTACGGCATTTTTCAATGATTTAGCGCGTGAATTGGCGTCTATCATGCTTATTCCCATGCTAATAAATCGCTACCGTTCAACCGCATTGGGTTTAACAGGAGCAGCTTCAATTGACTTCACCTTACCAATCTTACAACGTTGTGGTGGTATCAGTATTGTGCCAGCAGCCATCGTTCATGGTTTTATATTGAGTTTATTAACCCCGTTATTCATCGCATTGTTTACCCAATAAAAACCATCCAGGTTTAGTGCGTAAACTGAATAAAAAAAAATTTTCGATATAAAAATTAATCTATCCAACTAATATAAAGAGCAAAAAAAGATCTAAAAAATGCCGACAAATTGATTGGTTAACTTATTAAGTTGTATTAAGTTGATTAAAATAACAATTTTATGCAGATGTAATTGCATAGTTATGCTTATGAGACTAATATCGCATCAATCAATTAACTATTCATATTTTTCACATGGGCATTCAATTAAAAAACATAAATTGCTTCTATGGTTCACACCAGGCTCTCTTCGATATCAATTTTGAATGTAACTCAGGAGAAACTGTGGTGTTGCTGGGACCCAGTGGGGCTGGAAAAAGCTCTTTGCTGCGTGTGTTGAATTTACTGGAGATGCCTCGTTCTGGGCTACTCAATGTGGTAACGCACCAATTTGATTTCGAACAACAACCTAATTACAAAGAAATTCTCGCATTGCGCCAAAAAGTTGGCATGGTCTTCCAGCAATACAATCTATGGCCACACTTGACCGTGATGGATAACTTGATTGAAGCACCTTGCCGAGTATTAAAGCAATCCAAACAACAAGCACGGGAAAAAGCAGCAAAACTCCTTTCCCGACTTCGTTTGGAGCAATTCACCAACCGTTTTCCACTGCATCTTTCCGGTGGACAACAGCAACGGGTTGCTATTGCACGTGCATTAATGATGGAACCTCAGATTCTATTGTTTGATGAACCTACCGCTGCACTCGATCCCGAAATCACAGCCCAAGTTATTGATATTATAAAAGAGCTGGCAGGAACCGGTATCACTCAGGTTATAGTGACTCATGAAGTGGAATTTGCTCGCAAAACCGCAAGCCAGGTTGTATATATGGAGCAGGGACGCATTATCGAAAAAGGTGATACCACGCATTTTATGCGTCCTCAAACAGAATCCTTTGCTCACTATTTATCACACTGAAATTTATCACACTGAAATTTATCGCACTGAAACACCATACTGGATCTATAAACTTTTTTAATTTCAATTGACTACATTCCCATAAAGTTCATAAACAACAGGATATTGCTATGAAGAAATTATTGTTTGCAGCCTTATTGAGTGCAGTGACCTTATCAGCAACCGCAGCGGAGGAATCAACTCTCCGTTTTGCGACGGAAGCAACTTATCCTCCATTTGAATTTATTGATGCAAACAATAAGATTCAAGGATTCGACGTCGATTTGGCGAATGCCATATGTGCAAAGCTCAACGCAGAATGTACATTCACCAACCAGGCATTTGATAGCCTTATTCCCAGCTTAAAATTCCGTCGGTTTGATGTTTTGATGGCGGGTATCGACATCACACCAGATCGTCAAAAACAAGTTGATTTTACCCAAACTTATTATGATAACTCTGCTATGTTCGTTGCTATCAAAGGGAAATTTGCTCAAGTTGCCGACCTCAAAGGTAAGCAAATAGGTACTCAGAATGGCACTACACACCAGAAGTATTTGATGGAGCAACATAAAGAGCTGAAAACCGTGCCTTATGACAGCTATCAAAATGCAATCCTTGATTTAAAAAATGGTCGTATTGATGCGTTGTTCGGTGATACTGCCGTCGTCAATGAATGGCTAAAAAAGAATAAAGAGTTAAGTACGGTTGGCGATAAGGTGACAGACAAAAACTACTTTGGTATCGGTTTAGGTATTGCCGTCCGCAAAGGTAATACTGAGCTACTGAATAAACTGAACAAAGCACTAACCGAAGTTAAACAAGACGGTACTTACGACACCATCTACAAAAAATGGTTTAAACAATAAACTCAATCCTAATGAATGAACTCCACTCTTTAATCAGTGCCGCCGGAGTTACCGTCGGCCTTGCCATTTCCTCGCTTGTCGTCGGTTTAGTTCTGGCAATGTTGTTGACTGCATGGGAATCCATTCGCTGGAAACCTATTGCTTTTTTAGGCTCTTGCTGGGTTACCTTGATCCGAGGATTGCCTGAAATTTTAGTTGTTCTCTTCATCTATTTTGGCAGTTCACAACTCCTCATTACACTGTCGGAAGGTTTTGATATCAATCTTGTTATCTGGCACTTTAAAATACAGATGGAAATTGACAACTTTGATGTCAGTCCTTTCCTGTGCGGTGTTATTGCCCTGTCTCTGCTCTATTCTGCTTATGCTTCACAAACGCTGCGGGGAGCATTAAAAGCGGTTCCGTCAGGGCAATGGGAAGCCGGTCAAGCTCTGGGGTTAAGCCAAAGTCGCATCTTTTTTCGCTTGATTATGCCTCAAATGTGGCGCCATGCCCTGCCAGGGCTTGGTAATCAATGGCTGGTCTTATTGAAAGATACGGCACTGGTTTCGTTAATCAGCGTTAATGATCTGATGTTACAAACAAAAAGTATCGCCACCCGAACTCAGGAGCCGTTTACATGGTATATGGTTGTTGCTGTGATCTATCTGATAATTACTCTGGTCAGCCAATTTATTCTCAAACAGCTTGAAATGCGCGCCACCCATTTTGAACGGAGTGCTTCATAATGTTTGAATACATCCAGGAAATTTTATCCGGCTTGCAAACCAGCCTCAGTTTGACTTTCTCAGCATTGTTGGTCGCATTCATACTGTCCATTGTCTTGACCACGATCCTGACAATGAAATGGCCTGTACTTTCTCAATTGGTGAGAGGCTATATCACACTATTTACCGGAACCCCGCTCCTCGTTCAGTTTTTCCTGATTTACTACGGGCCGGGACAATTTCCATCACTTAAAGAGTATCCGTGGTTATGGCAACTTATGTCAGAGCCGTGGCTGTGTGCAATGATGACACTTACATTGAATAGTGCAGCCTACTCAACCTTGCTATTTTACGGGGCTGTCAAAGCCATTCCTGCCGGACAATGGCAATCTTGCCAGGCTCTTGGTATGTCCAAAGTGCATTCTATGCGCATTCTGTTACCTTATGCTTTTAAGCGAGCACTCTCTTCCTATTCCAATGAAGTTGTGCTGATTTTCAAGAGCACTTCACTAGCCAGTACCATCACCTTATTAGACATCATGGGATATAGCCAGCTTCAATTTGGGCGTAGTTATGATGCAACGGTATTTATTGCTGCGGGGATTATTTACCTCTGCATAAATGGTCTTTTAACACTGCTGATGCGTATGATTGAACAACGAGCCTTATCATTTGAACAGCGCAATTAATCAGCATTCACACCCAATGATCTGATTTCACCATTCCTGCCCGTGATAACTTATCGTTATCACGGTAACCAAGATATAAGGTTATTAATTTACATTAAGAACTAACAGTGCCAATGTTTCATAATGTTCGGTATGAGGGAACATATCGAATAACTGCACTTTTTCTATTCGATATTGTTTAAGCATAGTGATATCTTTTGCCATCGTCTGCGCATTACAGCTCGAATAAAGCACATATTTAGGTGCCATCCGGCTAAGGTATTCACATAACTCTTTACCAATTCCTCTCCGAGGAGGGTTTACCAGAACTAACTCAGGTATTTGTGATTTATCAAGGGCAAAATGAGTGGAATCCAGTGCCTGAAAATCTACCTGCTCCAGCCCCAGGCTTTTGGCAGAACTTTTAGCACAACTAATTGCTTCAGCACTGATCTCAATCCCTGTCAGTCGAGTCCCTTTATCTGCACAATGCAGACCAAAACCGCCAGCACCGCAAAACAGATCCCACATATTGCTAATGTTCAATTCCCTAACCCAGCGCCCCGCTGTTGCATACAGCTCTGAGGCAATATTTGGATTTGTCTGGAAAAAACTGCGGGGGCGGATGTACAGCGGAATACCGTTAAAAGTTTCCTGCAACATCTTACGTTCGGTAAAAATGATTTCCTTCTCACCTTCCAGGATCGCCATATGGGTTGGCTGAATATTAGCGGAAATCACTGTTGCTTGTGGCAATTGTTCCTGCAACCAAGGCAAAGCGCGCTCTAATTGGATCAGCTTTGTTTCCGAACGCAAGACAAAACGCAGCATTATTTCGCCATTAGCGCGACTTTCCGTCAGAAGAATATATTTTAATTCTCCTTTCTTACGTTCAACGTTGTACGGAACCAAGCCAGCTTTGGCAATAAATGTTTTTATGACTGCAAATACCGTCTGAAAGTATTTTGGATACAGCGGGCAGTCACAAAGATCCACCGTTCTGCCATCACGATGCAACATACCAAGCAGTGGACGCTCAACACTGCCGCTGACGACCATCTTGGCTTTATTACGGAACTCACTTGTTTTGCTGGTTACTGGCGACAACCAATGTATTACTGATCCTTCCTGTAAAAGTTGCTTTAAATGTTGTTGCTTATCAAATAATTGCTGTGAATAGGACTTATTGAGCCACTGACAGGAGTGACAATGCCCCGCGGTATGCTGCGCACATTGCATCGTAAAAAACCGTATCAAAAAAATATTAGTGCAAAGTAAATGTTGATGTTTTCGTTGAAGTTAAGGGTTCTTCATCTTCATCTTCAACTTCAACTTCCATCTCACTTTCCATATCACTTTCCATATCATGGTTGACATAGAGAAAATTATTACTGTGAATTTCAAAAATCACATTCGCAATTTGTTCTTCACCCTGCTGCATAAAATTGGAGAATTGTTTGAAAGTCATCCCGGCAGCGATAGGGAAAGCCTGACAAACAATCAACTTAGGTAAACTTTCATCCTGAACATCAATAAATGCCTTCACAGTAAGAGAGCAAGCATTAATCTGACTCAAATTAGCAACCAATGGAATTATCGCAGTTGGCCTGACTTCGGCCAAAGCAGAAAATAGTACTACATCACCCAACAGATCGATCTTGGCATCAAACAAGCCATCAATATTCTGCATATGAGGCAAATGCAAGACTGAGCCTGAATCATTCTCAAAATAAGAAATCTTGAGCTGTTCAAGCCACGTACGCAAAATTGACAAATCGGGAATAACCATAGAATCCATCGAATTAACCTCATATGACTGGGAAGTGACACATACTACCACAGGGAAATTCCCAGCAAGCAGTCGCATGTACAATAATTAACCTATTTTATTTTTCTCATCATCAGTGACAATCTGATGGTTTTTATCCGCTTTCTTATGATCAATTCCCAAAAAGGAAAGATTATAAACTGCACGCCAGATAATATGGATAGCCGCTGGTATCAAGCAACCGATACCCAATAAAATCATAGCAATGTGTGCTTCTGTCGTCATTAATAAAGGTGATAGAATTATGCTATCAGTTATTGACAAGTAAGACAGAACCAACAGTCCCACTCCCAATACTTCCAATAAAATGACTAACTTAGGCATGTCAGCCAATGAGCGCATCTCTTTTGATGGATTCATTTTCATTCTTTAGTCTGTTTCGGCCTAAAAATAGACTTTCCGTTACTCAATAGATTTCTGTTAATTGGTGAGCCTATCATACCTGAATTCCGCTTATTGGCAGGACTAATTACAACAAAAGGCAATTCCTGCTTTTTTTTATGAATACTTACAGGCATAGTGGCTCCAGATGACATCCTATGAAATTCATTATCATTACCACTAAGGAGCTTGTATGTACACTGTCATTTTTGGCCGCCCTGGTTGTCCTTATTGCGTTCGCGCCAAAGAACTCGCTGAAAAACTAAAAAACGAGCGCGACGATTTTGATTATCGCTATGTCGATATCTGGGCTGAAAACATCACCAAAAACGACTTATCAAAAACGGTGGGTAAACCTGTTGAGACGGTTCCCCAGATCTTCATTGACGAGAAACATATCGGTGGCTGCACTGATTTTGAAGCTTATGCCAAAGAAAATCTGGAACTGTACAAATAACAGAACCCAATAATTAGTGATAAAATCAGTCGTCGAAAAAAAAACGCTATCCAGCCAGAAACCGTCCCTTTGCTGGATAGCGGTGCCTTAACCTTCGAAAAAACGTTCCCTTCTTGAAAAAATTTTTGCAATTTTTTCCCAAGGATGAGAACTTTCACATCATAATACAGTCTTAATTATTGCCACTGCTTTTCTTTGATGTCCCCCATATTGAGGGCCCGATAGTCATCCACTTTGGTTAAAGACTATCGGGTTTTTTGTTAGTCACGAGCGACTTGCAAGATAGCAGTTATCTTTCATTATTATTACAATCCCTATATTATTTACTCATGCAACATCAACAAGCATTAAATAAAATCACCCTGTTTACGTAAATATCTCGCTTGTGAGGCTGACTTTGCTAGAACAACTTAACCACAATTTGTTTACTTTTATCAATGCAACACCGGGTTCACCACCAGCAATGATCTCGCTTGCCATCTTTATAGCGAAATATTGCGTATTTATTTACCCTGCCACATTGGTCATTTGCTGGCTTTGGGGAAAAGAACAAGCCATCACATCTCAACGCGCCGTTGTCAGTAAATCCTGCATTGCTTTTGCCTTTGGCATAGCAACCTCCTATATCATCGGGGTGATTGTTCCACATGCCCGACCATTTGTTGACGGTTTTGGCTATAATTTTCTCTACCATGCTCCTACAGAATCTTTTCCGAGTAATCACGGCACAGCAGTCTTTACTTTCGCCCTGGCATTTATATTTTGGCACCGCGTTTGGTCAGGTTTATGCCTGATGGCCATCGCCTGTGCTATTGCCTGGTCTCGTGTCTATGTGGGTGTTCACTGGCCAATCGATATGGTTGGGGCATTTTTAGTAAGCCTGTTAGGCTGTGCTTTTTCCCAAATATTTTGGAGCCAGTACGGAGAACATTTACAAAACAAACTGACTCGACTCTATCAATTCTTCTGCGCATTTTTTATCAAAAAAGGGTGGGTAAAAAATTAATCAATTCTGAATATGCACCAGTCATATAGCTCTATATGGCTGGTGTAACTGATAACCATAAAAAAAGAGTGGCATTATCTTGTTCAAGAAATTTCTTAACATTTATTCGACTCTTCATCGTGGCTTAAATCTCAGAATAAAACCCTTCGTTATATTTAACAATATATAACTATAAAACGATTACCATTACTTCATAAATATAGAGATAAAGAACAAACTTCATACACAACAATTGTTTATCCTTAAACGCTTATTAAAGTAATATCAATGCTAAACACATTTTCTGTCAAAGAATGTATATCCTTTGCGATGAAGTTAAAATCCCCTTATCTATCATTGAATTAATAAAATCAAAACGACAAACAGAGAGATATTAAGAGAAAAATATTGGCATTTATAATTCAATCTCAGGTTATTCAAACACCAGACAAGAAAACACCATTAACATATAAACATCATTAAGCAATAAACCCGATAGATATTAGAATTTAAATAAAAATAATGATATATTCTTTAACAAAATTTGCATTTTATTTTACTTAATATTTAATCAACATTTTGACGAATATTTTTAACATCCTTCCTTTTCTATATAAATCTTGCAATTGCGAGAGTGATCACGGTACATTTCACTGAAAATAACTATATTTCCCCTACCAAAAGTCTGGGGTCAAGTTTTTTGGATGTAGTAATAAAGGTGTAGTAATAAAAACGTTTAGATAAACGACAACGCAATATCTGACAACTTATTATTCATATAAAATCCAACTCGTGCATTTAATTAATGTGCGGGTTTAGTAATTTTTAAATTTTACTTTACCGCGTTATTTCGGAGATACTTATGGACACATCTCAAGCAGGCTCGATAGCATCCTCTGCTTCCAGCAAAAGCAATCACACTACCTGGCGTAAATCAGACACAGTATGGATGCTGGGATTATATGGCACAGCGATTGGTGCCGGCGTTTTGTTTCTTCCCATCAATGCAGGTATTGGTGGTTTAATCCCACTCATTATCATGACGATTCTTGCTCTTCCTATGACATTTTTTGCGCATCGTGGAATGTGTCGTTTTGTTTTATCTGGTAAAAGCAGTGGTGATGATATCACCGGCGTGGTAGAAGAACATTTTGGTAAAGTTGCCGGCTTTCTGATCACCGTTCTCTATTTTTTTGCGATTTATCCTATTCTGCTCGTATACAGTGTTGCACTGACCAATACGGTAGAGAGCTTTCTTGTACATCAGCTACAGATTGATGCCCCGCCACGTGCATTACTGGCATTGGTATTGCTTCTTGGTGTAATGAGTATTATCCGTTTCGGTGAAAAAGCCATCGTTAAGGCTATGAGTATATTGGTATTCCCATTCGTCACCGTTTTGATGCTGTTGGCCTTGTACTTAATTCCTCACTGGAACACGACTATTTTCGATAGCCTGTCTCAGGACAGTGCCATGTCTGTCACCAGCAATAACGGCTTATTATTTACCCTGTGGCTGGCAATCCCTGTTATGGTTTTCTCTTTTAACCATTCCCCAATCATCTCAGCATTCGCAGTTGCAAAACGTGAAGAATATGGTGAGCATGCAGAGAAAAAATGTTCACGCATTCTGGCCTATGCCCATATCATGATGGTGCTGACAGTCATGTTCTTTGTTTTCAGTTGCGTACTGAGCTTATCACCGGAAAACCTGGCAGAAGCAAAAGCACAGAACATCACTATTCTGTCCTATCTGGCTAACCACTTCCGTGTACCAACTATTGAATATATTGCGCCATTTATCGCTTTTATTGCCATTACCAAGTCTTTCCTCGGCCACTATCTGGGTGCCCGTGAAGGCTTTAACGGCATTGTAAACAAAGCAATGATGAACACGAAAGGCAAAACGATTCAGCACAAGACGCTGAATCGTATCACTAGTCTCTTTATGCTAGTCAGTGCTTGGATCGTCGCTACACTTAATCCAAGCATCCTGAACATCATTGAATCACTCGGTGGACCAATTATTGCGATGATCTTGTTTATCATGCCAATGTACGCAATCAAAAAAGTTCCCGCTATGCGCAAATATGCAGGTAAGCCAAGCAATATTTTTGTTATTGTCATCGGCTCAATTGCTATTTCAGCAGCAATTTACTCAGTTATGTAATCAAAATCCATACGCTGCTTTCTTCAACAGTAACACCTAAAAAAATGCCAGTCATCAAAAGACCGACTGGCATTTTTTTCATTTAAATGCTAGCCGCTATATCAACCAAAGATCGAGTTAAACCAGCCACTAACCGTTTTTACAACGAAATCCCACATACGACCCAAGAAACCGCTTTCTTCTACCGCTTCTTTAACAACCAATGGACGCTGGTCAATGACTTTATCGTTTAGCAGGAAGTTCACTGTACCCACCACTTGGTTCTGAGCTAGTGGTGCCTCAAGCGAGGCATTATTCAGGGTAAAGCTCGCTTTCAAATTCGCACCTTGTCCACGGGGAACTATCACGGAAGCATCTTTTTCCACTCCCAATGCGACTTCTGGGCGAGTTCCGTACCATACTTTCTCTGTCACCAAAGTATCACTGGCCTTCAACAGTGTCGCCGATTCATAAAAACGAAATCCCCATGACAAAAGTTTTTCACTGTCAGAAAAACGTACCCGATCACTCGGAGCGCCTAATACCACTGAAATCAGACGCATTGGCCCTTCGATTGCGGATGCTACAAGATTATAACCTGCACCACTGGTGTGTCCGGTTTTGATGCCATCCACTTCCATGTTTTTATTCCACAACAGGCGATTGCGATTAGGTTGGCGGATATTGTTAAAAGTGAATTCTTTCTCTTTATTCAGAGCGTATTCTTCCGGCACATCACGGATCATGGCTTGACTTAAAAGCGCCATATCATGAGCGGTACTATACTGCCCTGCTGCATCCAGGCCATGCACTGTTTTGAAATGAGTGTTCGTCAATTTTAGTGTTTCTGAGTACTTATTCATCAAATCAACGAAAGCGTCCTGACTGCCCGCAACATAATCAGCAAGTGCAATACTGGCATCATTACCAGATTGGATAACAACCCCACGGTTCAGATCAATCACTTTAACCCTGTCACCCGGTTTCAAAAACATCAGCGATGAGCCCTTAAGTATTGGATTCCCAGTAGCCCAGGCATCTTTACCAACAGTTACCCAATCTTCTGTAGCAATTTTCCCTGATTTGATCGCTTGTCCTACGACATAGCTGGTCATTATCTTCGTCAGGCTGGCAGGATCTAACCGCTCATCGGCGTTATTTGAAGCCAGAATTTTTCCACTGGCATAATCCATTAATACATAGGCTTTTGCATCAATTTCAGGTGCGGCGGGCTGTTCTATTGCATATACATTGATACTCGCCAACCAAAAAACACTCAGGCCAAAGGTAAAAGATTTAATTATCGGTATTTGCTGCCTTTTTTTCATCATCGTTCGCCCTTTTTCTCTGCTAAAACTCTATTAATATAGGATGTTATAAGAGAAGACTCCAACCTAATAACGTAAAGATTTTTCTGTCATTCAACTCGTTTTATTGCCATATTATCAATCGTTAAAAATAGACTGACATTAAGGAGAAAATGATGTTGACAATTTGGGGCCGTAAAAATTCATCAAACGTGAAAAAAGTGCTTTGGTGTCTGGAAGAACTGAATGTGCCATATCAACAAATTGATGTTGGTGGTAAATTTGGCAAACTCAACGATCCTGAATATCTGCGTATGAACCCCAATGCAGTTATTCCTTGTTTGCAAGAAGACGATTTTATCTTATGGGAATCCAACACCATTGTTCGTTACATTGCTGCGAAATTTGGCAAAGACAGTCTTTACCCAGCCGATCTTCAAGAAAGAGCCAGTGTTGAGAAGTGGATGGACTGGGTAGGCTGCAATCTTTTCCCTCCTATTAAACAATTTATGATCAGCTTTATCAGAACACCGGCAGATCAACGTGATCCCAAAATCATCGCCCAAGTTTTAGCCGAGATTGAAAAATTACTGAAAATGGTCGATGACACACTAAGCAATCAGCAGTACCTTTCCGGTGACAAATTTGGTATGGCTGATATTGCCTTAGCACCACTGGCCTATTTATGGTTAAACGTAGAAATAGAGCGCCCATCTCTGCCAAATTTAGATCGTTGGTATCAATTGTTGACCGAAAGGCCCGCTTTCAGAAAGATTGTTATGATAGAAATAAGCTAATGTTTTACTTGTGATTTCATTAACTCATTGGCATTCTGTCGGGATCGGGGAACTGATACCTAAACCCTAGCTCCCGACAAATACGGCTACCATCAACAATTTTCTCTACCTTACTTTCGCTTTCTGCTCTTTCTGGCTGTAAAAATTCTGGCGGTGTCAGATCGAGCTGGCGACTGGCTGATTGATAAAACTTTGCTCTTTTCGGGTGGATCGGCGCACACAAATTAAAAAGATGCCCGCCTTCTGGTTGTTGAATAAGAAGCTTAATAGCAGCAATAGCATCATCTTGATGTACCAAATTGACCGCATCTTCTCCTCCGCTGAGTGCCTTCTTTCCAGCGAGAAAACGCCCTGCGTGGCGTCCACTGCCTACCAAGCCAGCCAAGCGTAAGATATCGACCGACGTATTGGGCAATTGATGCAGCCAGTTTTCCAATTCAACCAGTGCCTTGGCTGATTCAGTTTCGGGACACACGGGGTTATCTTCATTGAGATAACCCGCAGATGAACCATAAACTGAAGTAGAACTAGTGAAAATAATCCGTGGAACCGAATATGAAAGTGCTGTATCAACAACCAGTTGCACTGCTTTTATATATTCCTTCCCACCACCCGCAACACCACTAACGGGCAGTGTCAAAACCAGCACATCAACAGACATCAGTTGATCAAGATCATCCGCATCGCAAACAATCTGAGGCGCCAAGTTTAGCTGGTAACAATCCACCCCACACATACACACCGCTTCAACACCATCTGGCGTTGTTTTACTCCCAACTACCTGCATTCCTTCACTTTGTAGTGCTTGTGCTAATGGTATTCCTAACCACCCTAATCCAATAATAGAAACTTTTTTCACTATATCCTCCCAAAAGCGATTGAAAACAATATGTTAATACAAAAAAAACCTCTTCTTTAAAAAAGAGTTTGCTTTTTATACACAAGATCGTATAGGTTAAACAACAAGCAACCAACCCTTAATCATAAACATAGCATTACGTACAGCCATTATTCAGTACACCATGTTTCTTGTAGAAAAATAAATAATAGAGAGCTCGTATATATGAACCGTATTCAATTTAACCATCACCACCATCATCCTGACTAGTCTTTCAGGCTGCTGTGTGCTGGAAGACATTTGACCCGTCTTCCGGTGGAGTGAATACGATAAAAAACCCTCGGAAGAACTTCCGAGGGTTTTTTTATGTTTGATTTCTGCAAATTAATGACTGACTAAATCTTAAGATAGGACAAAACATGCTAGATAAAACACGCTTACGTATAGCCATGCAAAAATCGGGTCGTTTGAGTGATGACTCCAGAACTTTACTGGCAAGTTGCGGTATCAAAATTAACTTACAGCAACAGCGCCTGATCGCATTCGCTGAAAATATGCCTATCGACATTCTGCGTGTCCGCGATGATGATATTCCGGGCCTGGTGATAGATGGCGTTGTCGATCTGGGCATTATTGGGGAAAACGTACTTGAAGAAGAGTTACTGACGCGCCAGGCACAAGGAGAAGATCCCCGCTATCTGACATTGCGCCGCCTCGATTTTGGCGATTGCCGGCTGTCTCTGGCAACGCCTTTTGATTGCGATTATACCGGCGTGGAGTGCTTGCAAGACGCCCGTATCGCAACCTCTTACCCACACTTATTGAAACGTTATTTAGACCAAAAAAATATTCATTTCAAACCTTGCCTTCTCAATGGTTCAGTCGAGGTTGCCCCCCGTGCAGGGCTTGCAGATGCTATTTGTGATTTAGTTTCCACCGGTGCCACGTTGGAAGCCAATGGCTTACGAGAAGTAGAAGTTATTTATCGCTCAAAAGCCTGTTTGATCCAGCGTGATGGAGAAATGCCAGAAGCCAAACAGCAGCTTATTGATAAATTGATGCTCCGCATCCAAGGCGTCATTCAGGCACGAGAATCCAAATACATCATGCTGCATGCTCCCAGCAACAAATTGGAAGCGATTATATCCCTGCTGCCAGGCGCAGAACGCCCCACTATTTTGCCACTGGCAGGCGCACAAAACCGCGTAGCTATGCATATGGTCAGTAGTGAAACCCTTTTCTGGGAAACGATGGAAAAACTCAAGGCATTAGGTGCCAGTTCTATTTTGGTTCTGCCAATTGAAAAAATGATGGAGTAACCTTGATGAGCACTCCTTTTAAAACCATCATTCGCTGGCAATCATGTACGCCAGAACAACAAAAAATATTGCTGACCCGTCCGGCTATTGCTGCATCCGACGATATTTCCGGCACAGTTAAACAGATTTTGGAAACAGTCAAAACACGGGGCGACCAGGCATTGCAAGAGTTCAGCCAACGCTTCGACAAAACAATGGTTGAAACCATCCAAATCTCAGCCGATGAAGTGGATGCCGCAGCCGCTCGCCTGACTCCAGAAATCAAACAGGCCATGCAACACGCTATGAGCAATATCCGTCAATTCCATGAGGCACAAAAACCAGCAGCAGTTGACATCGAAACACTACCAGGAGTTCGCTGCCAACAAGTTACACGCCCAATAGATTCTGTTGGACTCTATATTCCCGGTGGCTCTGCTCCCCTGCCCTCAACGGCATTAATGTTAGGTACGCCAGCCAACATTGCAGGTTGCCGTAGAGTTATCTTGTGTTCCCCCCCCCCTATTGCCGATGAAATACTCTATGCGGCCCAACTGTGTGGGATCAGCGAAATATTTCAAATCGGTGGTGCTCAGGCGATTGCCGCAATGGCATTCGGAACAGAATCCGTTCCCAAAGTAGATAAAATTTTTGGCCCCGGAAATGCGTGGGTAACAGAAGCCAAACGTCAGGTCAGCCAACAGATTGACGGTGCCGCGATCGACATGCCCGCAGGTCCATCCGAAGTATTGGTTATCGCTGATAGCGGAGCCAATCCCATATTTACGGCAGCAGACCTGCTTTCACAAGCAGAACACGGCCCTGATTCTCAAGTGATACTGCTCACCCCCGATGAAAATTTGGCTAAAAAGGTTATCCGTGAAATTGAAACCCAACTTATGGCCTTGCCACGTCAACAGATTGCAATCCAGGCCTTGCAAGCCAGTCGGATAATTATTGCTCAAGATCTCGATCAATGCGTGACAATCAGTAACCAATATGGTCCAGAACACTTGATCATTCAAACTCGTCAGCCTGAGCAATTACTTGAGCAGATTACCAACGCCGGCTCTATTTTTCTGGGTGACTGGTCGCCTGAATCCGCCGGAGATTACGCTTCCGGCACCAATCACGTTCTGCCTACCTACGGCTATACTTCAACCTATTCCAGCCTCGGCCTGGCTGATTTCCTGAAACGAATGACCGTCCAGCGGCTTACTCCGCAAGGATTACAAAAACTCGCCCCCACTATCGAAACACTGGCACAGGCAGAACAACTTATTGCGCACAAAAATGCTGTTACCTTACGTATAACAGCCTTGAATAACGCAGACTGAGAACCACAGGGTCTGATAACCATAAAAAATTAAGGAACAATCATGAGTACGGTTTTTGATATCAATTCATTGGCAAGAGAAAACGTTCGCAAATTAGTCCCTTATATGTCTGCCCGCCGTCTGGGTGGTCGTGGTGATATTTGGTTAAATGCGAATGAATATCCTATCGCACCCAATTTCCAACTCACCGAACATACACTCAACCGCTATCCTGAATGCCAACCCACAACAGTCATTCAACGTTATGCCGATTATGCTGGCCTGCAACCGGAGCAAGTTCTTGTCAGCCGTGGCGCAGATGAATCTATCGAACTGCTGATCCGCGTTTTTTGCGAGCCAGGGCGCGATGCTGTCCTGTTTTGCCCGCCAACCTATGGCATGTACAGCGTTAGTGCCGAAACCTTCGGTGTAGAGCAGAAAAAAGTCCCGGCCTGCGCCAACTGGCAACCTGATATTGCCGCTATCAAAAGTAATCTGGATCGCGTCAAGCTGATCTATATCTGTAGCCCCAACAACCCAACAGGCAACCTGATTGATCCTGAGGCATTACGCCAGATCCTTGAATTAGCCCGTAACCGTGCCATCGTTGCCATTGACGAAGCCTACATCGAATTTTGCCCACAACACGCAGCTACCCATGTTACCACCCGTTGGCTGCAAGACTATCCCCACTTAGTTATTTTGCGAACCCTCTCGAAAGCTTTTGCTTTGGCTGGATTACGTTGTGGATTTACGCTGGCCTCTGCCGATATCATCGCACTGATGCTAAAAGTGATTGCGCCTTATCCACTGGCGACGCCTGTTGCTGATATCGCTGCACAAGCATTAACCGAAGCAGGCATTGCAACAATGAGAAATCGGGTGGCAGAGATCACCAACAATCGGGCTTATCTCCAGCAAGCACTCAGTCAATTGGCGTTGGTTGACACTGTGTTTCCAAGCGAAACTAATTATATTTTGGTGAAATTTACTAATGCAGAGCTGGTATTCAAGACACTATGGGAACAAGGGATCATTTTGCGTGACCAGCGTAAACAACCAGGATTAGCGAATTGCCTGCGCATTACCATCGGCAACCGGAATGAATGTGAACAGTTGGTTCTTGCCATTAGTGCGCTTTCCAACCAACTTCAACAAATCAAGGAAACTGAAAATCCATGAGCCAGAAAATGCTTTTTATTGACCGCGATGGAACATTGATCACCGAGCCACCCAGTGATTATCAAGTTGATCGCCTTGATAAATTGGCTTTTGAAGCCGATGTGATCCCTGCCTTACTCGCCCTGCAAAAAGCCGATTATACATTAGTGATGATCACGAATCAGGACGGGTTAGGTACGGCCAGTTTTCCGCAGGCAGATTTTGAGCCACCCCATGCCTTGATGATGCAAATTTTTACCTCACAGGGTATCCATTTTGAAGAGGTGTTAATTTGCCCACACAAACCAGAAGATAATTGCCACTGCCGTAAACCCAAACTTGGGTTGGTACAAAAATTTCTGGCAGGCAATGTTATCGATACTGACAACAGTTATGTCATCGGTGATCGGGAAACCGATCTGCAATTAGCCCAAAACATGGGGATCAGGGGCATCCGCTACCAGCCCGCATCACTGGGATGGACAACCATTTGTGAGCAATTGATCGGTGAACAATTGATCGGCAAAGAATTGACCCATAAAAATCGTCATGCTCATGTCGTACGAAAAACCAAAGAAACTATTATCGATATTGAAATTTGGCTGGATCGTGAAGGAGATAGTCGCATTAATACAGGCGTCGGTTTTTTCGACCATATGCTGGATCAAATCGCAACTCACGGCGGCTTCCGCATGAATATCCAGGTCAAAGGTGATCTCTATATTGACGATCATCATACGGTTGAAGATACCGGCCTTGCACTAGGAGATGCTTTAAAGCAGGCATTGGGGGATAAACGCGGCATTGCCAGATTTGGTTTTATGCTGCCAATGGATGAATGCCTTGCTCGCTGTGCTCTGGATATTTCCGGTCGCCCACATCTTGAATATAAAGCTGAATTTAAACACCAGCGGGTTGGAGATTTGAGTACAGAAATGATCGAACATTTTTTCCGTTCTCTCTCTTACACCATGGGATGCACCCTGCACCTGAAAACCAAAGGCAAGAACGATCACCATCGGGCAGAAAGCCTGTTTAAAGTCTTTGGCCGAACTTTGCGCCAAGCCATTCGCGTAGAAGGCGATACTTTGCCGAGTTCCAAAGGTGTTTTGTAGGAAAGGCGATAGAAGGAAGCCATGATGAACATTGTTATTCTAGATACAGGCTGCGCTAACCTTGCTTCTGTTACCTATGCCATCCGTCGCTTAGGTTATGAGCCAACAGTGAGTTTAGACGCGGATGTTGTTCAAGCAGCCGATAAGCTATTTCTACCAGGCGTGGGAACGGCAACCGCCGCAATGAAACAACTTGAACAACGACAATTAATTCCCTTGATTAATTCTCTTACCCAACCCGTATTAGGTATCTGTCTCGGCATGCAATTGCTGGCTCGCGTCGGTGAGGAAGGAGGTAACATCCCTCTATTGCAGCTCATTGACGCGCCTGTCAAAAAAATAATGGCTGCAAATCTGCCATTGCCACATATGGGCTGGAATCAAGTGCAAGCACAGACAGGTAATCCACTGTTTCGCCATATTGCAGATAATTCCCGTTTCTATTTTGTTCACAGTTATGCCCTGCCTGTCGGTGAATATACGATTGCCCAAACTGAATATGGCAATACATTTAGTAGCGCCATTGCAAAAAACAATTTCTTTGGAGTGCAATTCCATCCTGAACGCTCAGGGGCAGCAGGCGCACAGCTACTAAAAAACTTTTTGGAGATGTAATCGCATGATCATACCTGCATTAGATTTAATCGATGGCAATGTGGTGCGTTTGCATCAGGGAGATTATGACCAACGTCGGGATTATGGCAGCTCTCCGCTTTCTCGCTTACAGCAATATGAACAGGAAGGCGCTAAGTTACTGCATTTAGTCGATCTGACTGGTGCAAAAGATCCGGCCAAACGCCAAGTTGTCCTCTTAAAAGCGCTACTGGCAGGTGTTACTGTGCCCGTTCAAGTTGGCGGCGGAATTCGTTCAGAGGCAGATATAAAAACCCTGCTTGAAGCAGGTGCAAGCCGAGTTGTCATTGGTTCCACTGCAATTACACGGCCTGAATTAATCAAACAATGGTTGCAAAACTACGGGGCAGAGGCAATCGTGCTGGCACTGGACGTTCGTATCAATACAGATGGGATAAAACAAGTTGCTATTAGTGGTTGGCAAGAAAACAGCAACACTACCCTTGAGTATGTCATTGAACAGTACCTCCCTGTTGGACTCAAACATGTTTTATGTACCGATATTTCCCGTGATGGCACATTAAGCGGCTCTAATATCGCGCTCTATCAGGAAATCAGCCAGCAATATCCACAAATCCAATTTCAAGCCTCTGGCGGTATTGGCAATCTCACCGATATCTCTCCTCTTCCTGCTTCTGGTGTGACGGGTGTCATTGTTGGGCGCGCATTACTGGAAGGAAAATTTACCCTGACGGAGGCTATCCAATGTTGGCAAAACGCATAATTCCCTGTCTGGATGTCCGTGATGGACAAGTTGTCAAAGGCGTACAATTCCGTAACCATGAAATTATTGGTGATATTGTTCCTCTCGCACAGCGTTATGCCCAGGAGGGAGCTGATGAATTAGTCTTTTACGATATTACCGCTTCCTCCGATGGCCGTATGGTCGATAAAAGCTGGGTGGCAAAGGTCGCAGAAGTTATCGACATTCCTTTCTGCGTAGCCGGTGGTATTAAGACCGTCGAAGAAGCGGGACAAATTTTAACATTCGGTGCAGATAAAATTTCTATCAATTCCCCAGCCTTGACTGATCCAGGTTTAATTAACCGTCTGGCTGATCGCTACGGTGTGCAATGTGTCGTCGTGGGTATTGATACATGGTTTGATGAGAACACTAACAGTTATCAAGTTTACCAATTTACAGGGGATGAAAAGCGCACAACCGCAACACGCTGGCAAACATTGGATTGGATCAAAGAAGTTCAACAACGCGGTGCAGGTGAAATTGTCCTGAATATGATGAACCAGGATGGTGTCCGTAATGGTTATGATCTGACCCAACTGAAATTAGTACGTGATGTCTGTTCTGTACCATTAATTGCATCTGGAGGCGCTGGAATACCGGAACATTTCCTTGATGCTTTTCAATTGGCAAATGTTGATGGTGCTTTAGCTGCCTCGGTTTTTCACAAGCAGATCATTAATATCTGTGAACTTAAACAATATCTGGCTACACAGGGTGTCGAGGTTAGAACATGTTGACAGCACGACAATTAACCCCCCAAGAAATGGGGAAGCTGGATTGGCAAAAAGTGGATAATCTGATGCCCGTCATCGTCCAACATGCCACCTCAGGAACCGTGTTAATGATGGGTTATATGAATCAAGAAGCACTGAATGTGACACTTCATTCTGGCAAAGTCACTTTTTTTTCCCGTACTAAACAGCGGTTATGGACAAAAGGCGAAAGCTCCGGCCACTTTTTGAATCTGGTCGGTATCTATCCCGACTGTGACAACGATACCCTGCTAGCCTTAGTCGATCCTATTGGCCCCACCTGTCATACAGGCAGTGAAAGCTGTTTTGCTCCTGCACAAACTGAATGGGGTTTTCTCTATGAATTGGAACAATTACTGGCAAGCCGAAAAAATGCCTCGCCAGACAGTTCCTACACGGCTCGTTTATATGCCAGCGGAACAAAACGCATCGCCCAAAAAGTGGGCGAGGAAGGCGTCGAGACCGCACTAGCGGCAACAGTCAATGATAGGGAAGAATTGACTAACGAAGCCGCAGATTTGCTCTATCATCTGCTGGTTTTACTCCAGGATCAAAAGCTCGATCTTAGTTGTATTATTCGTCGATTGCGGGAGCGGCATTCAGCCAAGGAATAATTTTCGGCACAGGAATAACAGCTTCGAAAAATAACAGCCACTTCGCCAAGCTATATATACTAGCTATAATAAGAAGTGGCTTCTCGCTATCCTATTAGAGGATCCTATGTACTTTATTTAACAACCACAACCACCTGATGCGCTTATGGGAACCTCAACTGAAACGACAGAGTTATTTGAAGCTGTTCCTGTTCCACAATTAAAAATTCCATAATGCGTACGGCCTTCACCAATCACACTAAATAAGTTATGGTATCGACTTTGACAAATGATATCTGCCGTATTCCGACATATTGGCATCGCTTTCCCAGCTTCAAATACATGTTCTTGATCAAACATAAAGCGAACAGGAGCATCAGGAAGATTACCTTTGTATATGGCGACTTGACCATAATCTTCACAACTATCTTCCAGATCAATCTTGAATAACCTGAGAGTCATTGAGTACAGCCTTGCGCCCCCCAATTTTTCTTCAATAGGTTTGTTGCGAATAGTCTTTAGGTTGCTTGCAACAATTCGTATATCCCGAAAACCTGCCTCACGCGCTATTCGCACAAAGTCGCCATAATACAAGACATCACCAATACATTCGCCAATCAGCAACGGATCATTTTTCAACTCCTGGGAAAGTCTGCGATCAGAGAAAATATCAGCAAAATAAATTTCGCCGCCAGGTTTGAGCAACTGAGCAATTCCTTTAAGTACATCAGGTTTTGCAGTAGCTAGGTTAATGACACAATTGGAAACTATGACATCGATACTATTCGGCAGTAAATTAATTGGCGGTAAACTGAGTAAATCCAAAGACTCAATATTACCGTGTATAAAATGTACATTACTTTCATTATAGCCATAGGCTTCACGGTGGTATTCAACGTAGCTCTTGGCAAATTCAATTTGCTCAGGAGTAGCATCCACACCGATAACCTTCCCTTTTTCTCCTACCAACTTGGATAAAATGAAGCAATCTCTCCCGCCACCACAGCCTAAATCCAACACAGTTGCTCCAACCAGCAACGGGGGAAAAGGAGTGCCACAGCCATAAAAGCGCTGCTGCACATCTGGGTGGATTAACTTTAATAAAGCTTTGATCTCATCAGAAGGTGGTTTATCTACAGTGCAAACATTAGTTACCAGGTCTTCCTTGCTCGAAAGCGTTGTACCGTAGTAATTCTGTACATTTTCAACTCGCTGAAGCAATTGTTTTTCTTTGGTTTTCATCATTCTATTCTATAACCTCTAATAAAACCCAACCTTAGCTCTGACATAATTTTAATAACGATCGGCCTAATACGTTTATTTGATGAACATTCAGAAAAATAGTAAAGCCGTGTAACCTGCGATCATTGCCATAGCAAGAATAACAGCGACAAAGGCCGCCAAGAGTTTAAATGTGAATAGGGAGCGTAATAAAATCAGCTCAGTCAGGCTGGCGCCGGCACCACCGATAATTAATGCCAGAATCGCTCCGGCACTAACTCCTTTCGTCATCAAAGCTGCTGAAAGCGGTATCAATGCTTCGGCTCGAAGATACAGTGGTATTCCAATGACAGAAGCAACTGGGATTGCAAAAGGATTATCTGAACCAGCATATTTTTCAAGCAGACTAGTAGGAATATAGCCATAGATCACACTGCCTATTGCTATACCGATGAATAAATACGGAAGTACACTCTTAAAATCTGCCCAAGCTTCCTGCCACAAACCGCTATATCTACTTTTTGGACGAACCGCTTTAGTAGGTTGGCTATCGCAGCAACTTGTAGATTGCGTGGTCATCTGGGTAACAGAACAACAGGGAGCTGCCATTGATTCACAACTGTTTGACATTGCTGGCTTAACGTCGCAACTACTTCCAGAAACTCCGCAACCCGATGTCTCTTCGTGGCGTACATAACGTTCAAATCCTAATACTTGTAGCAACCATCCGGCACCCAATGAGACCAGAAAGGCAGATAGTACGTAAATGGCTGTTAGCGTCAGACCAAAAGTAGCAACAAACAATACAACGATGATGGGGTTCAATAGCGGAGAAGAAAATAAAAATACCATCATTGGACCAAAACCAGCTTTGGCGCGAATTAGCCCTTTCAACATAGGAATAGTCGAGCAACTACAGAAAGGAGTGATAGAACCGAGGGCAGCAGCCAGAAAATATCCCCTTTTCCGGTTAGCACTCAGTAACGCTTCTACCCTGGATGGAGGTATATGCTGCTGGAGAATACCAACCAACAAACTGATACCAATAAACAAGGCTGATAACTCTATGGCGAGGAAGACAAACATGTTTAGGGTTTCTTGTAATTGAGAAGACATACCAGATCCTTATATACCTATATTTCTAGTAATATGGAAATATTCAGGATGATAGATTGCCATTGCAATTCCTGTCAAGTATATTTCTAGAAACATAGAATTTTGGATTCAGAGACGCGTATGAAACACGAAGAAGTCGCAGCAAGTCTGGCGGAACTAGGGAATAGTCACCGATTAGCTATATTTCGCTTTTTAGTCAAGGCTGGTCATCAGGGAGCCTCGGTAGGGGAAATTCAGAAAGCTTTGGATATTCCTCCTTCGACACTGTCACATCATCTTAACCGTATGGTGAAGGTCGGACTAATCCGTCAAGCGAAACACAGCCGTACTATCGTATGTATACCTGATTATCAACACTTGGGAAATCTGATCAACTTCTTACAAGAAGAATGTTGCGTAGGGATTTAACTCGAACACTTCACCGAACAATCATATGGATCATGTAAAGCATAATGGTGATAGTAGAAGACGATATTTTCATCCGGTATATGGAGTAAAGCCACAGTAGGCCTGAAAGGAAGAACATAACATTTCATTAAGTATTTCAACCCACTGACAAATCCCGTAGAAAATAATAGGACTTGTCAGTGGATCATGATGTGAAGAACATTCAGTGCTTAAAAACCACTACTCAGTGAATCACATTGCTGCCTTAAAGATAGCAACGATTTCTTCATGTGATGCCTGAATGGGATTGGTGAAACCACAGGCATCTTTCAACGCATTAGTTGCTAATATTGGCAAATCTTCCTCTTTTACATGCAACGCAGACAAACCTGACGGAATATTCACATCTTTTGCCAATTCACTGATTGCATGGATACAAGCTTCAGCACCTTGCGTATCGTTTAAAGCACCAACCTCAACGCCCATAGCCGCCGCAATATCGCTCAGACGAGCAGCAGAAACTTTTGCATTGAATCTCTGTACATGTGGCAATAAAACCGCATTGCAGACCCCGTGTGGCAAATCATAAAATCCCCCTAACTGGTGTGCCATAGCATGGACATATCCCAAAGAGGCATTATTGAATGCCATGCCAGCCAAGAACTGGGCATAAGCCATATTCTCACGCGCTTCCATATCATTGCCATCTTCGACCGCACGGCGTAAATAATGGCTAATCATTGTCACCGCTTTCAACGCGCAGGCATCCGTGATAGGGTTTGCCGCCGTAGAGACATAAGCCTCAATCGCATGCGTCAATGCATCCATTCCTGTTGCGGCAGTCAATCCTTTTGGCATCCCTGCCATCAATGCAGGATCATTGACTGACAAAATGGGCGTTACATTTTTATCCACAATGGCCATTTTGATATGACGTTCAACATCTGTAATAATACAGAAGCGTGTCATTTCAGAAGCTGTTCCCGCAGTGGTATTGATGGCAATCAAAGGGAGTTGTGGTTTAGCCGAACGATCAACTCCTTCATAATCACGAATATCTCCGCCATTAGCGGCCACCAGCGCGATACCTTTTGCACAATCATGCGGTGAACCACCACCTAAAGAGATCACACAATCACAGTTATGCTGGCGCAGAATTTCCAAACCTTCCCCAACATTAATCGTAGTTGGATTTGGATTTGTTCCAGCATAAATTGCACTTTTTATCCCAACATCGGCCAGCAAAGCCTGAACGTTTCCAACAACACCAATCTCGTTTAACACGCGGTCAGTGACAATCAAAGCCTGTCTGTGGCCGTAGTTTTTCATTAATTCGACGGCTTCAGTCATGCACCCCATACCGATTTTATTCACTGGAGGGATAAAGAAAGTTGATGCTGCCATTTGAAACTCCTTAGATTTTACTGAAGTATTCCAAATCTTAGTGTAAGAAACTGGAATTACAATGTGGCACTTATCTACCTCAGTAATTTTGACCAGAATCAATAATTGCTGATGCAAGACGGAAAAAAATAGGTATTAATTTTTACTTTGAGTTTATGCAGGAGAATATTTTGCTAAAAAACGACATCTTTGAACGCCTCACTGCCCTATTAGACAACAACAATGCCCGCTATCAAGTTATGAAACACGCTACTGGCGGCCGATCCGCTTTTATTTGAACGCTATGAGGAATTGGTATTTAATGCAGGTAGTCTGGAGCGTTCGATTATTTTGAATACAGCAGATTACCGTCGCATCGCTATACCAGAATTAATTACCTTTCGGAAAAGAATCGATTAAATCGAGCCTTAAGAAAATGCCCAATAAATTAAAGATAACTTAAATTTTGCTATAATTTAACCAAACGAAAATGGGTGATTATTATATGAATAATATTTTTGTTCTGGTAATACTCAGCCTTGCTATCCTCAGCCTCGCTCTGTTTCTTTATTTCCACGATGCCGAGATAGCACACTGGTTGGAGAAATTTGCCCAACGATTACTTAAGTGGCAACTGCCAAATTGATACTTTACTTTTACTTCACGTCATTTCACAAAAAAGGTGCTGAAAACTCAGCACCTGATTTTGGAAATATTTTATATTTTATAAAGATATTTAATGATTAGTCCAACCATTCAGTGTGGAAAACACCTTCTTTATCAGTACGCTTGTAAGTGTGCGCACCAAAGTAATCACGCTGTGCCTGAATCAGGTTAGCCGGCAATACCGCAGAACGATAGCTGTCGTAATAGGAGATTGCAGCAGAGAATGTTGGTGTTGGGATACCATTCTGCACACCGTAAGCAATAACATCACGCAGAGCTTGCTGATATTCATCTGCGATTTGTTTGAAGTAAGGCGCTAAAAGCAGGTTAGCGATAGCGGAGTTTTCATTGTATGCATCGGTGATTTTTTGCAGGAATTGCGCTCGAATAATACAACCCGCACGGAAGATCTTGGCAATTTCACCATAGTTCAGATCCCAGTTGTACTCATCCGATGCCGCTTTCAACTGCTGGAAGCCTTGCGCATAAGAAACAATCTTACCCAAATACAGAGCACGGCGAACTTTCTCGATAAATTCAGCCTTATCTCCATTGAACGGTTGAACTTCTGGGCCTGACAAAACTTTGGATGCTGCTACGCGCTGATCTTTCAGGGAAGAGAGATAGCGTGCAAAGACAGATTCCGTGATAAGTGTGACCGGAATACCCAGATCCAACGAGCTTTGGCTAGTCCACTTACCGGTGCCTTTGTTGGCCGCTTCATCCAGAATCACGTCAACCAGATATTTCCCGTCTTCATCTTGCTTACGGAAAATGTCGGCAGTAATTTCGATCAAATAACTGCTTAGTTCACCTTGGTTCCAATCGCTGAATACGTCAGCCAATTCTTGATTGCTCAGGTTCAGTGCGCTTTTCAACAGAGAATAGGCTTCTGCAATGAGCTGCATATCACCATATTCAATGCCATTGTGAACCATCTTCACATAATGACCTGCACCATCTGCCCCGATGTAAGTCACACAAGGTTCGCCATCCACTTGGGCTGCAATCTCTTTCAGAATTGGAGCCACCAATTCATAAGCCTCTTTCTGACCACCCGGCATAATTGAAGGGCCTTTCAGTGCGCCTTCTTCACCACCAGACACTCCCGTACCGATAAAATTAAAACCTTGAGCAGACAACTCACGGTTACGGCGAATAGTATCTTGAAAATAGGTGTTGCCACCATCGATCAGAATGTCACCCTTATCCAAATGTGGTGTCAGTGATGCAATAGTTTTATCCGTAGCTTCACCCGCTTTAACCATCAACAGAATACGACGTGGCTTTTCCAGCGAATCGACAAACTCTTCAATGGAATAACTTGGAACTAATTTTTTCCCTGGATTTTCAGCAATAACTTCGTCTGTTTTATCGCTGGAGCGGTTAAAAATAGATACAGAGTAACCACGGCTTTCAATATTCAACGCCAGGTTGCGCCCCATTACCGCCATACCGACAACACCGATCTGCTGTTTGGACATGAATAACTCCCGTCTAATAATGACTACCACCACCCACCCAAGATGCTATACGTCATACCAAATGTAATGCATACCGTATGCAACAAAACAGAGCGGGCAATTTGTTAATGAAGTCACATGTTAACTCAGGAATGGCCATTGACGGTAGTTATTGATGCAATCGATATCGGCGTGACGTTTTTTTGCTGAAAAAATTTCCAACTGAGACAAATCAACTATTGATATTTCGCATTTCAATACGCATTATTTAATGGTCGGCAAATGCCGTCCCACTAAAAGGCAAAATAAATTATATGGAATGGATCGCTGATCCGACGATATGGGCAGGTCTGGCCACACTTATCGTTTTAGAAATTGTTCTCGGAATAGACAACTTAATATTCATCGCCATTCTGGCAGATAAACTACCTGAAAAAGAGAGAGATAAAGCTCGCCTGACAGGGCTTTCCTGCGCCCTTCTCATGAGGATATTGCTGCTATTCAGCTTATCCTGGCTCATTTCCCTGACTAATCCATTGGTTACTTTGTGGGAGCACCCTTTCAGTGCCCGTGATTTAATTATGTTGATAGGGGGGATCTTCTTGCTGTTCAAAGCAACAATGGAATTGAATGAACGGTTAGAAGGAAAAGCTTTGCATACTAGCCAACAGCGTAAAGGAGCCAGCTTCTGGGCGGTTGTTGTGCAAATTATCGTCTTAGATGCGGTATTCTCTCTGGATTCTGTTATCACCGCCGTAGGCATGGTCAACCATATTGGTATCATGATTGCGGCTGTAACTATTGCCATGATCCTGATGATATGGGCCAGCAAACCACTGACAAAATTTGTCAATGCACATCCCACCATCGTGATCCTGTGTCTCAGTTTCTTGCTAATGATCGGCTTTAGCCTGGTTGCAGAAGGCTTTGGCTATCATATTCCGAAAGGCTATCTCTATGCGGCCATCGGCTTCTCCATCATGATTGAAGCACTGAACCAGTTCGCTCAGTTCAATCGCCGCAAGTTCTTGAGCGCTTCCCGCTCCCTGCGCGAAAGAACCGCAGAAGCTGTTCTTCACATTTTAAATGGCAAACGTGAAAACGCTGCGTTGGATAACCATGCTTCTGATCTCATTGCAGATCATACAGATAACAAAGAAATCTTTGAGCCTCAGGAACGCCAGATGATTGCCCGCGTTCTCAGCATGGCACAACGTACCGTCAGTAGCATCATGACTTCACGCCATGATGTAATTTATCTAGATATCCATTCCCCGACGGAAAAATTGACTACCTTACTGGAACAAAAGCCACATACGCGAATTGTAGTCACAGATGAACAGAGTGGTGACGAACCACTTGGCGTGGTACATGTGATTGATATCCTTAATCAACAACTGACTCATAATACTTTCGATTTAAAGGAGTTAGTCCAGCAACCGCTGATTTTCCCAGAATCGCTCTCTTTACTACAGGCGCTGGAGCAGTTCCGTAAAGCGCAAACGCATTTTGCCTTTGTTGTCGATGAATTCGGTTCTGTCGAAGGGGTGGTTACGGTCACCGATGTGATGGAAACCATTACAGGTAATCTTCCTGTAGGTAGCGGAGAGATCGATGCTCGCCATGATATTCAGGTCATGGAAGAGGGATATTGGATCGCCAATGGATTTATGCCACTGGAAGATTTGGTGCTTTATGTGCCGCTGCCATTGGATGAAAAACGGGAATACCAGACACTAGCGGGCTTGTTGATGGAACATCTGCAACACATTCCACAGCAAGGCGAACAATTAAAGATCAGTGACTACCTGTTTGAAGCGTTAGAAATCACCAGCCACCGCATCAATAAAGTGAAAATAACCCCACTGACCGTTGAAGAAACGGCAGAAATATAACCCACAATATTAAAACGATATCACTTACTGAGAAAAAACCGGCATAAGGCCGGTTTTTTTTATTCCTATAAGGTTTATTGGTTTCATTTAGTTTTTAAAGCATTTGTGCATTATTACCTTTGCGTACAATAACCCCGTTCAATGGTAGTTAGAGGAGATGGTAGTTAGAGGAGATGGTAGTTAGAGGAGATGGTAGTTAGAGGAGATGGTAGTGAACCTATGGGAAGTCTCATACATCCGAGATCGGCGGAGTGACTTACTTATACCCACTTCTACAAAATCAAACTGCCCACTACTTTGCCAAATGACATCATTTCATGCCAGGCAAGTGTTGCCGGAGATAATTTTGATGCTCAACGCCCCAGTTTTCTGATTGATGTCAAAACACAACGAGTCAATTCAAACGGAGATGGTTTGTCGAAAGATACCTTAACAATATCTGTCACGACGCCTCAAGGTTGGACTCCGATCTTCTATTATCAGGTGGTAGGGTATTAATAGATACAGTAAGTTCAACCCTAATCTGTTATTTTAAAATGAAATAGTTTCGTTATGACCCTCAGTAACTCAGGTGATCGCCAAAGCGATCACCTATTTTTATTCAGTAGATCTTCCAGCGCCTTAATGTTTTCATTGCTGCTGTTATTTTCGATCCAATCTTTGATCGATTTTTTGGCCTTCTGCTGTAATTCATCGCGCAACATGGATTCTACATTCAACTCATATTGCAGCTTATTCCAGTCACCATAAACCCGCAGGGGGATTTTTAACTGCGCCAAATGACGTACAAACTCGTTCTGCTTGCCCCATCCACTGGTTAATTGCACCCATAATGAAACATCGGTGTTTTGTTTCAGTAAATTAGCTTTCCCCAGCCCTTTAATATTGAACCTGCCTGAAGTGGCCGCAAGTTCACTGATTTTAATCTCACCGCGCTCCAGTTGTGCTTTTACCGACATGCTCTTAGCTTCAGTGAAATCATCTGTATTTGTAGGTTGGCTGACTTGATCTGTTGCCCGTGCAAAAGATTGTTGAATAAGCTGAGGAATATTCAATCCTTCCAACCGCGCGTTTTTTAAATCGATATGCAAATCACCTTGCCAATAGTGAGAAATAGCATACTCGTCATAACCTTCTCCCAAAAGATCACCATCGACATTAAGCTGACCGCTGAATATCGATGGTAATGCCAATGCAGTTAATAAAGGTTGTATCTCAATCCGTTGTAAGAGCGGCTTCGTGTGCAGTTTTGCAGGAATAACCGTGGCATCAATTGACGTCGGTAGCGTAAAATATCCACCAAACACATTACCACTTAATTTTGTGATTTCCGTCAGGCCATTGTTATTACTCGCTTGCAGGCCAAAATGGTCAATATCCATGCCCTGATAAATGAATTTATCTGCCGTGAATGAGATATCAGCATCAAACCCTTGCAAAAAGGTAAGGTCATAGTTAGACAATGCCGAAACCGAGGTTGCAATCACCGGTTTTAAGGAATTATTTTCAACCCGATAATCATGTTTTACCTGAGGCGTATTTTTCGGTAAAACACCCCATCCCAACAGGTTATCCAGATTGAATTTTGGTGAACTCAGATTGATGGAATATCGCGGCTTATCTTGCAAAGCGGCAGTAATATTTCCTTTAAGTTCATTTCCATCATTCACCGTCAATGCCATTTTTTGCAGCGCAATTGATTCAGGTGCAGCCTGATATTTCACTATGGCACTCCCCGTTCCTTGAATACCCGTAGACGGTAACCCAATTCCCCGAAATTGGTATTCAAAGGAATTAATGTCGGCCGATAGCTGCTGAGGATAATCAGAGATATCTATCGAAGAATTGAGTTCAAATGACAGCTCTTGCTGGTTTTTATTGATTTTACTGCGGAGGCTAAAGTTAACGTGATTTTGATCACTTCGCTCCAACAATAAATTGAGATCACGGACATTTACTTGAGAATGCGCGTTAGTTTGCCAGATCAGTAAACTGTCCGCTAACCTGATCCTGGCAATATCCAGTTTCCAGGCCTGACTTCCCGTGACAATGGGATAATGAATATCGCTTTCCGGCGCAATTGGGGCTTCTGGCTGCTTTTGTGGCCGGCTATCCGGCGTAAGCCGCAAAACAGCCCCTTTCAGCATCACTTCTTTTATTGAGAGTTGATGAGACAGCAGTGGCAGCAACTCTACGTCCAGACGCATATTTTCTGCCACAATCGCCGGCACCTTGGCATTTTCGGCAGTCAAAGAAATCTCACCGGTCAGAATGCTTAACCTTGGCCAAACATGCCAACGCAAGTCATCCTGTAACACGAGCTGGTAACCACTCTTCTTTTGTACTTGTTTGACGATGTAGCCACGAAAATCATTTGGGTTTACCAGCATAACCAATGTCGTTAAGCCAGCAACAATGACTACCAGCAAAATAATGAGTGTCGTCAACAATCTTTTCATGACTTCCCCAGTCCCATGCTCACAAGAAGACTATTTTTCACCAGAAAGCCTTACCAGAAAAGGTTAATCCTCACTGATTCGGCTACCTACGGCTCCCTGCTGATTTTTATATTTAGCATCCTGACGTCGGTTATAAGGCCGATCAGCAGAGCCAGAAAGCGGTTCAAAGCTTAATGCACCTATCACCATCCCAGGACGCAAGGCTAAAGGCAGTTTGCCTGAATTATAGAACTCCAGAACAATTTGCCCTTGCCAGCCAGGATCAATGCGATGGGCAGTAACATGAACCATCAAGCCAAGACGCGCCAAAGATGAACGGCCATCCAACCAACCGACCAAATTATCAGGCAGTGTGACAGATTCCAACGTTACTGCCAAAGCCAATTCGCCAGGATGGAGGAAAAATGCTTCTTCATCCGATAAAGTAATTTCATCGCTCATGACACGATCAAGTGCCGCATTGACCTCCGCCTTAGGACCACTCAAATCAATATAGGCGGCAGTATGACCACGAAAAACGCGAAACTGATTCCCAAGGCGCACATCAGCAGTTGCCCCATTAATGCGTTCAACAGGGGGACGAGGGGTAATTACCAACTTACCTTCATCTAGCCATTTAATAATGTCACGGTCACAGAGTCGCATTATTTCCTCTCAAATACGATGATGCTTATGAATACCTGAACAACAGATTATTCGCAAAATTGGCCAATCTTGGCTTTTAAGATATCGATGGCTACGCGGTTTTTCCCACCACGAGGCACAATAATATCGGCATATTGTTTCGATGGTTCGATAAATTGCAAGAACATTGGGCGCACGGTTTTTTTGTATTGTTCCATCACGGAATCCAATGAACGGCCGCGTTCATTCACATCACGTTTGATACGGCGCATCAAACAGATATCCAGTGGCGTATCGACAAAAATGGAGAAATCCAGTTCCTGGCGTAAACGCTTATCTGTTAATAGTAGAATACCTTCGAGGATAATAACTCTTTTCGGTTCAAAATGAGTGGATTCGGGTTTGCGGGTGTGCTCAACGTAGTCATATTGTGGCAATTCGATGGATTTTCCGGCTTTTAATGCCTGAAGATGTTCGAATAGTAAATTGTGATCCATTGAATTTGGGTGATCATAATTAACTTTATAACGCTCTTCCATCGGGGTGTTAGTTTGGTCTTTATAATAGCAATCTTCTGGAATAACGCCGATATTGTGATCACCAACTTGATCCCGTAATTCTCGATAAAGTGTGCTGGCAATAAGGCTTTTGCCTGAGGCGGAGGCACCTGAAATACCTACGATTGTACACTTATGTGCTTCATCAGCCATACTAAAAATAACCTGGTTAAAAAAGAAAAAAATAAAGTAGAAATATGGTATTCGCTAACACCATGTTTGGCGGATTATAGGGAGTTAATGACTTCTATTCCAGAGTAAACAAGATAAGTCTCGTTTTTTTTGCTATGTTTCGGGCAAAAATTCCGCAATTTTATGCATCTAGTGGGAAATATCCCATAAATAATTTTCACATAAATGCGCAATGGCTCTCTGGTGATTGAGATGTCATGTTGTGGTAAAAAATAGAGAAAACATTGAGCCTTGATCAATGACTCGATATCAGCAGAGCCATTGATCAACATTTCCTACACAACCGCGGTTACTACGGTTAAATTCATTAATCAAACTGCTCGGAAAGAAATTTCAGTTGGAATTTTTTCGCCTTGCCAATACATCTTCGCAGAAATATTGGCTGCAATTTCACGATAAATATCTGCAAATTCACTGTCAGGCTGGCTGCTTACCGTTGGTTCACCACGATCGAGATCTTCACGTAGTGAAATATGCAGCGGGATCTGCCCCAGTAATTGGCAATGATATTTTTCTGCCAGTTTTGCCGCCCCACCCGTGCCGAAAATGGGTTCATGATGACCGCAATTACTGCAAATATGGGTACTCATGTTCTCAATAATGCCCAACACGGGCACATTGACTTTCTGGAACATGACGATGCCTTTCATCGCATCGATCAGAGCAATATCTTGCGGTGTTGTGATAACTAACGCCCCTGTCACCGGAATATTTTGGGAAAGCGTTAGCTGAATATCGCCTGTCCCTGGCGGCATATCAATCACCAGATAATCCAGATCAGGCCACAGCGTATCTTGCAGCATTTGCATCAAGGCCTTACTTGCCATCGGGCCACGCCATACCATCGCGTTATCATCGGTAACAAGGTAGCCAATGGAGTTGGTTGCCATGCTGTGAACCATAATTGGCGCCATATGCTGTCCATCAGGGGAAGTCGGGCGCTCTTTGGCTGTACCAAGCATATTGGGGATGGATGGGCCATAAATATCTGCATCCAAAATTCCCACTTTTGCGCCTTCCTGTGCCAACGCCAGCGCCAGATTTACCGCTGTGCTGGATTTCCCTACGCCGCCTTTTCCTGAACTGACTGCCACGATATTGCGCACGCCATTAACACCAGGCTGATTATTGGCTCGGCGCAATGTGCTGATATTGTGGGTCAATCTCCATTCAACGGATTTTGCTCCCGTCGCAGATTGCAAAGGTTGGGTAGTTTCTTTCTTTAAGATTTCAAAGGCGCGTTTCCAGACAAACGGCATGGTTAATTCAATATGCAGTATCCCATCCAGCATAGCGCAATGATGCAATGCTTTCAGGGCAATCAAATCTTGTTCTAAAGTCGGATGTTTGAATGTCGTTAATATCTTTACAACATGTTCTTTCAGCAGGTCAAGATTGGTCTGCTCAGGGGACTGTGAGTTCATCCCGGCTCCTTTTGATTTATCTTTTTCAACCTAAAACTGTTTTGGTCATCATAACAGAAGCTAACCACTTCAGATAAAGGCAACGCGTAAAAGTGATGAAGATCTTGCGTTACCCTAGCGGCAACGCTCCTTATCAGGTAACATCAAAAACCCTTTTCACTTTACAGAAGTCAGATCCTAACTATGTCTCAAGTCGCGAACAAATTATTGGTGACCTGTGCGTTACCTTATGCTAACGGTCCAATTCATCTCGGTCATATTCTGGAACACATTCAGGCTGATATTTGGGTTCGTTATCATCGAATGCGCGGCAAAGAGGTTCACTTTGTCTGTGCCGATGATGCCCACGGTACACCAATTATGCTGAAAGCCCAGCAGAGTGGTATCTCTCCAGAAGAGATGATTGCCAAGGTGAGCCTAGAGCATCAGCAGGATTTTGCCGGTTTTGCCATTAGCTATGATAATTATCACTCTACACACAGCGAAGAGAACAGAGCGCTTGCCTCCAAAATTTATCTGGAACTGAAAAAGAACGGTTACATTAAAAATCGGACGATTTCTCAGTTGTACGATCCAGAAAAAGGTATGTTCCTGCCAGACCGTTTCGTCAAAGGCTCCTGCCCGAAATGTAAGGCAGAAGATCAGTATGGCGATAACTGTGAAGTCTGCGGAACCACCTATTCTCCGACAGAATTGCTTAATCCTCGTTCTGTTGTTTCTGGGGCAACGCCAGAAATGCGTGATACAGAGCATTTCTTCTTCGATCTGCCTGCGTTCAGCGATATGCTGCAAAAATGGACACGTTCTGGCACCTTGCAGGAGCAAGTGGCAAATAAAATGCAGGAGTGGTTCGAAGCTGGGCTGCAACAATGGGATATTACCCGTGATGCGCCTTATTTTGGCTTTGAGATCCCCGATCAGCCAGGTAAATATTTCTATGTCTGGCTGGATGCTCCAATTGGCTATATGGGCGCGTTCCAAAATCTGTGTGATAAACGTAATGACCTGAATTTTGATGAGTTCTGGGAGAAAGATTCTAAAGCTGATCTCTACCATTTTATTGGCAAAGATATCGTTTATTTCCACAGTCTGTTCTGGCCTGCCATGCTGGAAGGCTGTAATTATCGTAAGCCAACCAATCTGTTCGTCCACGGTTACATCACGGTTAACGGCACTAAGATGTCCAAATCTCGTGGCACTTTCATCAAGGCGAGTACTTATCTGAAACACCTTGATGCAGACTGTCTGCGCTATTACTACGCGGCAAAACTCTCTTCCCGCATTGACGATATTGATCTGAATCTGGAAGATTTTGTTCAGCGTGTAAACAGCGATATCGTTAATAAAGTGGTTAACCTTGCTTCACGTAATGCGGGCTTTATCAATAAGCGCTTTGGGGGCAAACTGGCAGACCAACTCGCTGATCCTGCGCTATACCAGAAGTTTGTCGGAGCTGCACAGGGTATTGCAGAAGACTTTACCAACCGTGAATTCGGCAAGGCAATCCGTGAAATTATGGCACTGGCCGATCTGGCTAACCGCTATGTTGATGAGCAAGCACCGTGGGTTGTGGCGAAACAAGAAGGCCGTGATGCTGATCTGCAAGCCATCTGCTCAATGGGAATTAACCTGTTCCGCGTGCTGATGACTTACCTGAAACCTGTTCTTCCAGGTTTAGCCGCACGAACAGAAGCCTTCCTGAATACTGAACTGACCTGGGACAGCATCCCGCAACCGCTGTTAAACCATGATGTTTCACCATTCAAGGCGCTATTCAACCGCATCGAAATGGCTAAAGTTGAAGCAATGGTTGTTGATTCGAAAGAGAGCATCGAACCACAAAAAACCGTAACAGGCCCACTAGCGGATGATCCAATTCAGGACACTATTGCATTTGATGATTTTGCCAAGGTTGACTTGCGAATTGCTCTAATCAAACAGGCTGATTTTGTCGAAGGTTCAGATAAGTTACTGAAACTAACCCTTGATCTCGGTGGTGAGACTCGCCAGGTTTTCTCTGGTATTCGTTCAGCCTATCCTGATCCCAAGACGTTGGAAAATCGTCTGACTGTGATGGTTGCCAACCTTGCTCCACGCAAAATGCGCTTCGGTATGTCAGAAGGCATGGTGATGGCGGCTGGCCCTGGTGGAAAAGATATTTTCTTGCTAAGCCCAGATAGTGGCGCCCAACCAGGTATGCAGGTTAAATGATAGTTACGTATCTTTGATAAATATTTTAATTATCAATTAGATAATAAAGCGGGTTCCCAAAAAGACCCGCTTTTTAATGTGATGTGTGGCACATTTACAATGTTAGTCGTATGATAAAACCCTCGCTATACTGAGGAATTATTGATTATGTCTTTCCAAAATGTGCTGATAATCGGTTGGCAATACCTGCGCGCATTTGCGCTGCTCTATTTGTGCCTGATCGCGGGGAATATTATTTCGGCACTGCTTCCCTTCTCTCTCCCCGGCAGCATTATTGGCTTACTTCTGCTGTTTGGTTTACTCGCATCCCAAATTATTCCCTCACACTGGGTAAAACCAGGCTGTAGCCTGTTGATGAAAAACATGACACTGCTCTTTTTGCCCATCGGAGTGGGGATCATGGATTATTACCCACAGCTTAGCCAACAAATGCTCCCCATTCTCCTCTCTTGTATCGTTAGCACAGTGATTGTTATGGTCGTCGTTGCTTACAGCTCCCATTATATTCATCGTAAACGTATCATTATTGGTGCTCAGCAAATGGATACCAACCGGACGAATACTAAGCAACCAGAATTCCCCCTAACACCAACACAGCCATCACAACAGTTATCACAAAAACCGGAAGAGAAAGAAAAATGTTAAGCCATATTTGGTGGTCACTACCGTTAACCCTGATTGTCTTTTACGGCGCTAAAAAGCTGGCAGTACGACTCAAATTGCCTATATTCAATCCCTTATTGATCTCAATGGCCGTTATTATTCCCTTGCTGCTGCTGACTCATACCCCTTACAAACACTATTTTGCCGGTAGCAAGATACTGAACGATTTGCTGCAACCTGCCGTTGTTGCCCTAGCTTTTCCTCTGTATGAACAGCTACATCAAATCCGGGCTCAATGGAAATCCATTATTAGCATCTGTTTTGTGGGCAGTATTGTCGCCATGGTTACAGGGACGGCCATCGCATTATGGGCGGGTGCTACACCTGAAATTGCGGCCTCTGTTCTTCCCAAATCTGTGACGACCCCAATCGCTATGGCTGTGGCCGATTCCATTGGCGGTATTCCTGCCATTAGCGCAGCTTGTGTCATTATGGTAGGTATCTTGGGGGCTATCTTTGGTCACAATCTATTTAACGCCCTAAACATAAAAACCCAGGCGGCACGAGGGTTGGCAATGGGCACAGCATCCCATGCGGTAGGAACGGCGCGCTGTGCGGAAATGGATCATGTTGAAGGGGCATACAGTTCACTGGCCTTAATGACCTGCGGCATTATTACCTCACTGATTGCACCTTTTCTATTTCCAGTGTTGCTGCATCTGTTTGGTTAACCATTTTATAAATGACTATGGCTTCAGCCGTTACAAGATCGCAACAAAAAGGTAAATAAATCCATTAAGACAGCAAAAATTTGACACAGGTTACTAAAACAATGTCTTTATTACACAGATTTCATTAATTATATGCTATTTATCACATTGCAAACCTGAACAGACGTCCTAGAATGACCTTCAATTAATTTGGAGATCATTCTATGCAAGCTCGTTTTCACGCTATTTGGTCAGAAATGACACCTGAACTGCAAAAAACCCTGTTACCTTATATTCGCAACGACGATTTCCCAGCCATGCTGACAGCAGAGCAAGTGGGGTCAATCAAACAATTCAGCGGATTCGATGATCAAACACTGGCATTAGCCTTATTGCCACTTGCAGCAGCCTATTCCCTTGCCCCTATTTCCCATTTTTATGTTGGAGCAATTGCACGGGGAGAAAGTGGTAATCTCTATTTCGGTGCCAATATGGAATTCGCTGGCGTCCCATTACAGCAAACTGTCCATGCAGAACAATCAGCCATCACACACGCCTGGCTACGTGGCGAGAAAAAGCTGGTTGCCATTACTGTCAACTATTCACCTTGTGGCCATTGCCGACAATTTATGAATGAACTGAATAGTGGAACACAATTGGAGGTTTACCTTCCCAACCGTCCACCATTAACGTTGGCCGACTACCTGCCAGAAGCCTTTGGCCCACTCGATTTAGCCGACACACCATTGTTGCTGGATGAGGTTAATCACGGCTATCAATTAACTACCCGTGACGAATTGGTGCAAGCAGCATTGGATGCAGCAAACCGCAGCCATGCACCTTATAGTCAATCCCATGCAGGAATTGCTTTGCAAGATGAACAAGGAAAAATTTATACCGGCCGTTATGCAGAAAATGCGGCATTCAACCCAAGCCTGCCTCCATTACAGGCAGCACTCATTTTCATGAATATGGCAGGCGGCAATTGTCAATCCATCACGCGGGCAGTACTGGTAGAAGGTGAAAATAACCATTTATCACAATGGAGTGCGACAGAATGCACACTAACTGCCCTCGGCTGTACAAAAATAGAACGGCATATGTTTTGACATGCACATCATCCAATAACATTTTATTAGCTAATTCTGCATGTTATCTCTCATTTTTGCTCATGATAATCATATCTAAGTAACATTTACTGTACTTATTGTTTTTATCTTCTTAGGATCGGTAGCCGATTTTGTTATTGATAAGTTCAAAGAGTAAGCATCATGGAACTGGAACACGAAAGTAAACGTCCTCTCTATATTCCCTACGCTGGCCCCATCTTGTTGGAATTTCCTCTGCTGAATAAAGGCAGTGCCTTTACAGAAGAAGAACGTAGTAATTTCAACTTGCATGGCTTATTGCCGCAGGCGGTTGAAACAATAGAAGAGCAGGCAGAACGCGCCTACCGTCAATATGTCGATTTCAAAAATGATATTGATAGACACATTTATTTAAGGAATATTCAAGACACCAACGAAACGCTGTTCTATCGTCTCCTTGATGCCCACTTAAGCGAAATGATGCCTATTATCTACACGCCAACCGTTGGTGCTGCGTGTGAACACTTTTCTGACATTTACCGTCGTGCTCGTGGTCTGTTTATCTCCTACCCAAATCGGGCTTACATTGATGACATGCTGCAAAATGCTACCAAGCAGAATGTAAAAGTTATCGTTGTTACCGACGGTGAACGCATCCTTGGTCTGGGTGATCAGGGCATCGGGGGCATGGGGATCCCTATCGGTAAACTGTCACTGTATACCTCCTGTGGCGGGATCAGCCCTGCTTATACCCTGCCTGTGGTTCTGGATGTAGGGACAAATAACCCACAGCGCCTCAATGACCCACTGTATATGGGCTGGCGCCATCCACGTATTACTGGCAAAGAGTATGATGAATTTGTGGATGAATTTATTCAAGCAGTAAAACGTCGCTGGCCTAACGTACTGCTGCAATTTGAAGATTTTGCCCAAAACAACGCCATGCCACTGTTGAACCGCTACCGCGATGAGCTTTGCTGCTTCAATGATGATATCCAGGGCACCGCCGCCGTTGCCTTGGGTAGCCTGATTGCCGCCAGCCGTGCGGCAGGTCGCCAATTGAAAGATCAAACCGTGGCATTCCTTGGGGCTGGCTCTGCTGGCTGCGGTATTGCAGAGCAGATCATTGCTCAAATGAAATCGGAAGGATTGAGTGATGAACAGGCTCGTGCCCGCGTGTTTATGGTTGACCGCTTTGGCCTCTTGACTGACAAGCTGCCAAACTTGCTGGATTTCCAAAGTGCATTGGTACAGAAAAGCGCTGCCTTACAATCGTGGGATGCTACCAGCGATTCTCTCTCATTGATGGATGTGGTTCGCAATGCCAAACCGACAGTCCTGATTGGGGTTTCTGGTCAATCGGGTCTGTTCACCGAAGAGATCATCCGTGAAATGCACAAACATTGTGAACGTCCAGTCGTGATGCCTCTTTCCAACCCGACATCACGTGTGGAAGCTCGTCCAGAAGACATCATCAACTGGACGGAAGGCAAGGCATTGGTTGCGACAGGAAGCCCGTTTGCTCCAGTAAAATATGACGGTCAGGAATATCCAATCGCACAATGTAACAACTCCTATATCTTCCCAGGGATCGGTTTAGGCGTTATCGCCGCCGGCGCTAAACGTGTTACCGATGATATGTTGATGGCTGCCAGCCGCGCATTAGCGGATTGTTCACCACTGGCACAAATAGGCTCTGGCCCATTGTTGCCACTGATTGATGATATCCAGGATGTTTCCCGCAAAATAGCCAAAGAAGTGGCGAAAAAAGCCCAAATTCAAGGCGTAGCGATTGTTACATCGGAAGATGCATTGGATGAAGCGATTGAACGCAATTTCTGGAAACCAGAATATCGCATCTATAAACGCACTTCATTTTGATAATATGGGTAATAAGCCTGCCAGTTATATTGGCAGGCTTGAAAAATAACCCAATAATCATCCAGCCAGATAAATCATAAATAATTGCTTTATATTTTTTAAATTGAATCCGTTTAGTTCCGATATGATCCCCCAAAACTTGCTTCAATATTTCAAGTCAAGTAGCCTTTAAGGCATTGACTCATCAGCACATATAAGGCAAACAAACATCATGTGGAAGCGCCTGATTACTGGTCTCATTTTTATCATTGCTGTCCTTATATTGGCAGCCATTATGCTTGACCGTTGGGTTAGCTGGAAAACCGCTCCTTACATTTTTGATGATGTCAGGCAACTGCCTGAGCGAGAAGTCGGTATGGTACTCGGCACATCCAAATATTATAAAACCGGTAAATATAACCAATATTATTTCTATCGGATCCAAGGAGCGGTTAATGCTTACAACAGCGGTAAAGTCAAATACCTGCTATTGAGTGGGGATAACGCCCAGCATAGTTATAATGAGCCAATTACCATGCGGAAGGATTTGATCAAAGCAGGAATTCCAGCCAGTAACATTGTGATGGATTTTGCCGGTTTCAGAACATTAGACTCGGTTGTCAGAACCCGCAAGGTATTTGATACCAACGATTTTACTATCATCACTCAGCGCTTTCATTGCGAACGGGCCCTGTTTATCGCTATGCATTTTGGTATAGAAGCGCAATGTTATGTAGTTCCCTCCCCCAAGAATATGATGACCATCCGTCTGAGGGAAGTATTAGCGCGTCTCGGTGCCTTGACTGATCTCTATATTTTAAACCGTGAACCTCGATTTTTAGGCCCATTAATGCCGATCCCTGTCCCACATACTGTACCAACAGGAATTCACGGTTACCCTGCGGTATCACCAGAAGAGTTACAAGAATTAGAAAGGAAGCCGCAAAGGAAATAAAAATGGATAAAAAATCAGAGCAACCTATTTAATCAGCTTCTTGCCCTCGATCTTTCAAGTTGCAGTTTACCGACAAAACTAAAACTGCAACCTGAAATCTGTTAACCTGTTAAAATCCGTCAGAGGTAAAATGGATGGCAACGCTTTTGCTAAACTTTACCTGCCAACTTTACTGTTAAACTGCGCCAGAGCTTTTCCATCGGCCCCTGGGAATAACGTTTCAACCACCAGCAAGCAAACCAGATATTCAATGCCCAGATAAAGGGAATAAATGCTATTAACTCCAAACGGCTAAACTGCCCAAATAACTCAAAGCGATAAAAAAGTGTGGTACAAACCAGTGTTTGCAACAAGTAGCTACTCAGTGCCATTTTCCCGACCTGCCGGAGCCAAAACGTGAGTTTCCAACGGGAAATAGCAGGCCAAAACCCATAGAACAGTGCGATATAAGCCAATGCCAACAAGGGTGTTGCCAATTCAGTGATGGTATAACGGACAGTCCAGGATGCAAAATAACTGTAGGGATATAAATATTGTATCGACAAGGCAATAACCTGAATCGTCAAACCAACGGGGATCAGGCATAATGCTAATCGGCGGTAATGCTTACGGCTGAATTCCCCTTTTAACCAACCATTACGCAGCAACATAGCACCACAAAGCATGACACCCATTATTTGCCAGCCATATTGCACAATCACCACAATCATCGCGCCGCTTATCTGACGAATCCGGTACTCTATGGCTAATAATCCACCATACATTTTCCAGTCGCTTTCATAAGAAATATCTTCCGGTGTAGGCTGCCAAAATGAATTATTTTCCGCTAAGGGAAAAAGCCCCAGAAGGTAAAACATCATGACGCCAAATAAATAGAAAGTTACCGCTGTACCAAACAATTTTTGACGATTATGGATAAAACGCCATGCCAATAAGCCAACAACGCCATATGACAACAAAATGTCGCCATCCCATAGCAAAACACCATGCAATAAACCAATAACAGCCAAAACCAGTAACCTGGGGATATTCCAATCACGCCCCCGCTGCCGAAGCAATTCGAGTGATGCTCCGAACAACAGCGTCAAAATGAACAAAAACTTTCCCTGAGTAAAGGTGTTCAATACAGACCATGTCATCACGTCAGAGAACGAGACTGAATTTTTATAAAACAGATTCATATAGGCTGCATATGGCAAGGCAAAACTGGAAATGTTCAGCAGCAATATTCCCAAAATGGCAAAACCGCGCACGCTATCAAGTATCTCAATTCTCTGGCACATTACCCCATTACAACTGTGTTTCATAGTAATAGAAATTCATCATGATAAGTGCAAATGACGCACAGCACGCAGGAATTCCTGTCGTGTATTCTGGCTGGTTTTAAATAATCCACCCAGCGAAGTCGTCGTTGTGGTACTGGTCGCATCGCGAATACCACGCGCTTTCACGCAATAATGGACAGCATCGATGGAAACAGCGACATTATTTGTGCCAAGCAGGGTTTGTAGTGCAATCAAAATCTGCTGTGTTAAACGCTCCTGCACTTGCGGGCGCTGGGCAAAAAACTGGACAATGCGGTTAATCTTTGACAAGCCAATGACTTTATCTTTCGGAATATAAGCAACCGTGGCTTTGCCATCAATAGTGACAAAGTGGTGTTCACAGGTGCTGGTCATTGTAATATCACGCACTGTCACCATTTCATCCACTTTCATTTTATTTTCTATCAGCGTAATTTTCGGGAAATTGTTATAATCTAACCCTGAGAAAATCTCATCCACATACATTTTCGCGATACGACCCGGCGTATCTGCCAAACTGTCATCACTCAAATCAAGATTTAACAACTTCATAATTTCTGTCATATGTTCCTCAATGCGTGCTTTACGCACTTCTGGCGCCAAGGTGGGTCCACGCAATGGGGTTTCAAGGCCACGTTCAACCAGTGCCGAATGCACCAGCGCAGCTTCTGTACTTAGGGATGACATCAGTTTCTCCAAGGTAAATATTTCCGTTACTTGACGGGAAATCGGGACACTTATTTTACGCAGATATCAGCGAATGTAATACCATACAATATCTATTTTATTTATCTTGTTCTGCGCCTATATCGTATACACGAATAGGCGCAGAACTATACCTGTACATCATCAATGCACCAAATCAGGATGGTTCACGATGAGTATTGGTGCGATAAAATACCAGCAATCCGGCAATGAGCAACCCAATAAATGCGATATACAGTGCAGGCTCCAATTTGCCTGTCAGCCATGTCGAAGTAGCTGATAACATGGGCCCTACCAATTGCCCCAGCGCATAACCCGTGGTCAGTAATCCCGCCATATATCGAGCATGATCGGGAGCCAATTCACGGCCATACTGCAAAGCAAGCTGCACTACACACATAAATCCACCACCTATCAGCAATGCCCCAATCATCAAACCACCAATATCCGGTAATATTTCCGCAATTAAAATACCCAGTGCCTGAAGCCATAACGTGACCGCCAGACGGATTTGAGATGTTGCTACATGACGCAGCAAAATTCCCAGCATGATACCAATGACCGAAGCACCACCAAATATTGGCCAGACAAACTGGGCAAACAAGCTATCAGGAAAACGCTCTGTCGCCATTTGGGAAAGAAACGTCGCAGGCAAAATATAGCCAAACCCAGCCAAACTATAACACCACACCAATCGCTTGATTTCTGGTGTCATACTCAGTGTTTGGATCGCCGTCTGCGGACGGTGTAATTCACCGCTGCGAGGCAGATAACGACTGACATAAATACTGAATAACAGCGCCAGAACGCCATATAATATCCACGCACTGGCGGCGCTCATCTGCCAGGATTGAATCCCAATTGCTAGCATGCCACTAATAAAGATCCCCACACCCGTCCCTGAAAAAACGGCGGCACTCAATCCTGGACGATTTAATTTTGCTAATTCATCATTTGACCATGCGGCTACCAATACCAACGTCCAGCCACTTGCCCAGCCGATAAAAAAGCGGGCAATACTGTGCAATATGGGTCCATCCAACAATGCGGAAAGCAGGGTGATAATGACGGCTCCCCATAAACCGCTCCACAAACGATATTCCACAAAACGTTGCGCTCGCATGGCATCATAAGAACCCGCCAGATAGCCGAGGTAATTGAATGCTGCAACTATTCCCACACTCGTTAATGTGAGTTGGGACTCAGCGATCATCAATGGAACTTGTGGGGTAAAAGTGAAGCGTCCTATTCCCATTGCAACAACCAAAGCGAAAAAACCGCTTAATGCAATCTGAAAAGATTGATAGTTACGACTACCAGATGCAACAGTTTGATTTTTCATAGTGATTAAATAGTAATAAAATTAATTGATTTGGTGGGTATTATTCAGTTATAACAAACCATGAATATAATATACATCTTTTATTAACAACCCCTTCCTCTGTGATAGTCGCCATTACCTGTCATTCCCCATCAATGCAATCTTTGCCATAATGCATTCAATATAAGCATAAACACTTGTCCGCAATTTGCGGCGTATAGGGAGTTTCTTATGGATCACTGTCATGCCTCAGACTTAATCTCACTTGATCAAGCACTCGAAAAATTACTGACCCACACCATTCCCCTCACCGCTACCCCACTCATCACGACAGAAACCATTAGCCTGACCGAGTCTACGGGCAGAATTACCGCCACTGATATCATTTCCCCGATCAACGTACCCTCGTTTGATAACTCAGCAATGGATGGTTATGCTATTCGCCTTGCAGATCTTAGCGAAAACCAAACCTTGCCAATGGCAGGAAAAGCGCTGGCGGGTATGCCATTTCAGCAGGAATGGCCGGCGGGCAGTTGCATTCGTATTATGACCGGTGCTCCCATTCCTGCAGGCGCAGATGCCGTTGTTATGCAAGAACAAACGGAAGTTACCGAAACAGGAATTCGCTTCACTCATCCGGTAAAACCGAAGCAAAACATTCGCTCCATCGGTGAAGACATCCACCAAAATACGGTGGTATTAGCAAAAGGGATTAAACTCTCCACAGCACAATTACCGCTAATTGCTTCACTAGGCATTGCAACGGTTGATGTTGTCCGCAAACTGAAAGTTGCCATTTTTTCTACCGGCGACGAATTACAAGCCATCGGTGAACCCTTACAGGCAGGTCAAATTTACGATACCAACCGATTTGCTATTCGCCTGATGTTGGAAAAAATGGGTTGTGACATCATCGATCTTGGCGTAATCCGCGATGATCCCGATGCATTGCGTCAGGCCTTTATCGAAGCAGATAAACGAGCTGATTTAGTGATCAGCAGCGGTGGCGTTTCTGTTGGTGAAGCGGATTACACCAAGCAAATCTTAGAAGAAGCAGGAAAAATCAGTTTTTGGAAACTCGCCATTAAACCGGGTAAGCCTTTCGCCTTTGGCAAATTGGAAAATGCCTGGTTCTGCGGCTTACCCGGCAATCCGGTGTCTGCCGTACTCACCTTCTACCAATTAGTACAACCATTGATTGCCCATCTATCGGGTTTTACCGCATGGCAACCGCCTATGCGTCTCACAGCCAAGACAACAACCCCCTTGAAAAAATCCCCTGGCAGACTGGATTTCCAACGCGGTATTGCTTCACTGAATGAATATGGTGAATTAGAGGTACAAACTACGGGTCATCAAGGCTCGCATATCTTTAGTTCATACAGTCTCGGCAACTGTTTTATTGTGTTGGAACGGGAACGTGGACATGTTGCTGCGGGTGAAACCGTGCAAATTGAATTTTTCAACTATTTACTGAAAAATTAATCACTGAAAAACCAATAATAAGATACCGAAAAATGACAGTCGAACTTACTGATGAAGAAACTTTGCGTTATAACCGACAGATTATCTTGCGTGGTTTCGATTTCGACGGGCAGGAAACATTAAAATCAGCCAAGGTGTTAATAGTGGGTGCGGGGGGACTGGGTTGTGCAGCTTCCCAATATCTTGCAGCGGCGGGTATTGGGACAATTAGCCTGCTGGATTTTGATACGGTCTCCCTTTCCAATCTGCAACGGCAGATCCTGCATCGCGATGAACGCATTGGTATGGCAAAAGTGCATTCTGCGGCGCTGACCCTGCGGGAGATCAATCCACACATCACCATCAACCCCATTGAAGGGTTACTGGATGATCCGGCATTAGATGAGCTAATCAGCCAACACAAAATTGTGCTCGACTGTACAGATAATATTGCCATTCGTGAACAGCTCAATCGCTTGTGTTATGGACGTAAAATAACATTGGTATCGGGTGCTGCGATCCGCATGGAAGGCCAGCTTTCTGTCTTTACTTACCAACCGAAAGAGCCTTGTTATCGTTGCCTGAGCCGCTTGTTTGGTGAAAACAGTCTGACTTGTGTTGAAGCCGGTGTCATGGCGCCATTAGTAGGCACTATCGGCGCCTTGCTGGCAATGGAAACCATTAAACTATTAACCCAATACGGGCAAACCTGTCGTGGTAAAGTATTACTTTTCGATGCAATGACCATGCAATTTCGCCAAATGACATTGCGGAAAGATCCCTTGTGTGAAATTTGCCAGTCGCAATGAATATGTCGTTGGAAACTTATTCTGATAAAGAAACATCCAGCCAAATCTGGCTGGATGTTTCTCTTCCAATACAAATCCGGCTTACCCGACAATACCCTGACTTTTCAGATACTCATCATAAGTACCTTTGAAATCAATAACGTTATCGGATTTAATTTCCAGAACACGGCTAGCCAGTGAGCTAACAAATGCACGGTCATGAGAAACGAAAATCAACGTGCCCTGATAAAGTTCCAGCGCAAGGTTCAAAGATTCGATAGACTCCATATCCAGGTGGTTAGTTGGTTCATCCATAACCAGAATGTTAGGCTTCTGCATCATCAGCTTGCCAAACAGCATCCGGCCTTGCTCACCACCGGAAAGTACACCGACTTTCTTCTTGATATCATCCTGCCCAAACAACAAACGGCCGAGAATACTGCGGACTGCCTGCTCATCATCGCCTTCGCGCTTCCATTGGCTCATCCACTCAAATACGGTCATATCACAGTTAAAATCACTGGCATGATCCTGCGCATAATAGCCAATTGTGCTATTTTCAGACCACTTAATTGTGCCGCTATTTGGCGTTTCTTCACCCACTAAGGTCTTCAGGAGTGTTGTTTTACCGATACCGTTTTCACCGATTACCGCCATCTTTTCGCCGACTTCCATCAGCAGATTCAGGTTCTTGAACAGTGCCCCGTTATCGTAACCCTTGGTCAAGCCCTCCAATTCCAGTGCGTTACGGAACAGTTTTTTCTCTTGCTCAAAACGGATATAAGGATTCTGACGGCTGGAAGCTTTCACTTCTTCCAACTGGATCTTATCAATCTGACGGGCACGGGAAGTTGCCTGTTTAGATTTGGATGCATTCGCACTGAAACGGCTAACGAATGATTGCAATTCAGCAATCTGAGCCTTTTTCTTGGCATTATCAGCCAGCAGACGTTCACGAGCTTGCGTTGCGGCAATCATATACTCATCATAATTGCCTGGGAACAAACGCAGTTCGCCATAGTCCAAATCAGCCATATGGGTACATACCGTATTCAGAAAATGACGGTCATGGGAAATGATGATCATCGTGCTGTTACGTTCGTTGAGCACTTCCTCCAACCAGCGGATAGTATCAATATCCAGGTTGTTGGTTGGCTCATCGAGCAGCAAGACGTCAGGATCGGAAAACAGGGCTTGTGCCAGCAATACACGCAATTTCCAGCCCGGAGCCACTGCACTCATTAAGCCATAATGTTGCTCAACAGGAATACCAACCCCCAGCAACAATTCGCCGGCACGCGCTTCTGCACTGTAACCATCCATCTCACCATAAGCGACTTCCAGATCGGCGACACGGTAGCCATCTTCTTCGCTCATTTCTGTCATCGCATAAATGCGGTCACGCTCTTGTTTGACTTCCCATAGCTCCGAGTGCCCCATGATGACAGTATCCAACACGGTATATTCTTCGAAAGCAAACTGATCCTGACGCAATTTACCCAGACGCTCATTAGGATCAAGGCTGACATTACCAGAAGTTGGCGTTAAATCTCTGCCCAGGATTTTCATGAAAGTGGATTTGCCTGCGCCATTCGCCCCAATCAAACCATAGCGGTTACCGTTGCCGAATTTGACAGAAATATTTTCAAACAGTGGCTTACTGCCAAACTGCATAGTGATGTTGTTTGTACTTAACACAACTGTTGCTCTTATAAGTGAATAAAAAGGGAGATGATAAAACCGATAGCCGCGCATTATGCCACAACAGAAAAAAAGTATCGCCAGAATGCGTTACTCACTGTTAAAGTCAGGGCAACACCTCAAATAACATACTGAATATTCATTATTTTTCATGAAAAATCTAACCTATTACACTGTGAAATATAGAACAAAAAAAGGCACTGTTATAAACTTCACTCTGAATTTTACAACTCAACAATTCGATATACCGGAAAGAATACAATGCAAAAAGTAAGATGGGGTATTATAGGTTGTGGTAATGTAACAGAAGTAAAAAGTGGCCCTGCTTTTTATAAGTTAGAGAATTCAGAATTAGTTGCCGTCATGCGGCGCAATGCGAATTTAGCCAAAGATTTTGCCGAACGGCACAATATTCGAAAATGGTACTCGGATGCCGAATCTTTAATTAATGATCCGGAAGTTGATGCCGTTTATATTGCTACCCCACCTTCTACCCATAAGAAATACACTATTTTAGCAGCACAGGCCGGTAAAAGTGTTTATGTCGAAAAGCCGATGGCATTAACATTTGAAGAATGTAACGAAATGATTGCCATCTGCCAATTTCAAAAAGTTTCCCTGTTCGTCGCTTATTATCGCAGAGCATTACCGAGATTTATTAAAATAAAAGCGTTAATTGATTCTGGCGCAATTGGTACACCACGAATTGTCAATTGCATGCAATTCCGGGAAATGTCCTCTATCTATCAAGATCCTGATAACTTACCCTGGTTTGTTAAACCCGAAATAGCTGGTGGTGGCTTATTTGTTGATTTAGCTTGCCATACACTCGATATATTGGATTTTCTGCTGGGCAAAATTATCTCAGTCAAAGGACACGCCCATTCACAGGCAAAAGCCTATCCCGCCGAAGACTGTGTTTCCATGTCATTTGTGTTCGAGAATCATGTTCAGGGAGTTGGCATTTGGAATTTTGTCGCCAGTTCTCGCGAGGATAAAGTCGAAATTATCGGTACAAAAGGCAAAATAGTTTTTGCCACATTTGGTGATTCCCCCATTTCACACTATGACGAAAATAACCAACTACACCAATACCATTTCGACAACCCCAAACATATCCAAATGCCATTCATTCAGACGGTTATTAATAACATACAGGGTAATGGTAGTTGCCCATCCACAGGTGAATCTGCCGCTCGCACCAGTTGGGTTATTGATGAAGTATTAAAAGAGTATCGGGAGCGGCAAGTTGTATAAATTTTTAAACTTCCTTAATTTATGCAGGGTAAATTGGCTACTTTAACGATTACAATAACCATCAAAGTATCGCTTTGATGGTTTTAATATATTATTCCTGATCACAAGGTAAGCGCCATCGTTCTGCTGGTTTCTTGATACCCTTCCCTGATATAAAAACGTATCGCATCAACATTCTGAGATAATACGCTCAGTTCAAGGTGTGAATAATGGTTTTCTTGCGCCCACTTTTTCATACCAGCCAGTAATTTCTGGCCAATTCCAAGATTTCTGGCATCCTGACTCACCATTAAGTCAAAAACATAACCATAAGTTCTCGGAACCAGGCAATTAAAGGGAGCCGTCGTTTGCTCTTGAGCAATAGCAAAACCTTTAATGCTGCCATTCTCATCTTCTGCAACTAATAAATGAAATTTATCGTTATTGATATTGGAAGCAATAAAATCTCTTTCTTGTTCAGCCACTTGCATTCTATCCGGCTGCAACGCCGCCATTTCACTGAACAATACACGATAAAGAGATAAAATAGACTCAATATCCTGCATAGTAGCCGTTTTTATTATCATTATATTCTCTCGATTATTTTTAATGAGTCAGTATGAATTTCCACCAACAGGATAATATAATTATTAAAACGATCAAGTCCCCTCACTGAATACCTCCAATGTGCCAAAATCCCCCGACGAAGCCACAACACTCTCTATTAACAAACATGCAACTGATAATACTGTTGAGTTATATCTGTTTCACTGCGAAGATGGCATCTCTTAAATAACACGTTGTAACTGAGGTTTTTTTAAAATGTCTCTTTCCAAACATCGGGCAGCTTCTTTTCCACTGCTTCCTGTGATTTTATTGTTACTGTCAATGACATCAATCCAAGCCGGAGCCTCACTGGCTAAAACATTATTTCCTGTCATTGGTGCGCCTGGTGTCACCGCTCTGAGACTTGCATTAGGAACGATTATTCTATTTCTGATTTTTAAACCGTGGCGACTGAAATTTCAGCGTTCTTCATTACTCCCTCTTTTCGCCTATGGCATTTCCCTGGGAGCAATGAACTATCTGTTTTATCTGTCCTTATCCCGAATTCCACTCGGCATTGCCGTTGCGCTTGAGTTTACCGGACCTTTAGCGGTAGCCATGTTTTCTTCCCGCCGTCCTCTGGATTTTCTCTGGATTGCCATGGTCATTGCCGGATTAAGCTTCCTGCTGCCAATCGGGAATAGCGTCAATACCCTCGATCCTATAGGTATTGTGTACGCACTGGGAGCCGGTGTTTTTTGGGCACTTTATATTATTTTTGGGCAACGTGCTGGGGCGGGCTATGGTGCTGCGACGGTCTCTATCGGTTCACTCATTGCTGCCTTTATCTTTTTCCCAATTGGATTAATACAGACTGGGACTGAACTCCTGTTCGATACTTCTCTGCTGCCTATTGCCCTGGGGATCGCTATTTTATCCACCGCATTTCCTTACACTCTGGAGATGATTGCCCTTACTCGCCTGCCGGCCAAAACATTTGGGACATTAATGAGCCTTGAGCCTGCATTGGGAGCATTATCAGGCATCATCTTCCTTAATGAGCACTTGACAAAAATTCAATGGATTGCTCTCTTTTGCATTATTTGTGCTTCTATAGGCTCCACCTCAACTATTAAGCGGAAAACTAAAATAGAAAAAGTAGAATAATGACTTTAAAAATACTGATATGATCCCGTGATCTTGATAAATTTCTATGATTTATCGAAACAAATATTGAGCAATAAAATAAAAATATTATTCCTCATTAAGTTAGGGCCGCATCCGTGGCCTTTTTCCATCAACAACAGATATTGATGGAAAAAACATTAAAAAAAGAAGTTATAACCTTAAAAATCCCGCAAACCTTTAAAAAGATCATTTTTCTCTCTATAATCCCTGTTTGATTCAAAAATAAACATGAGGATTCTATAAGATGGATATCGAAGTCAAAGATTCTAACGGCGCATTACTGAACGATGGTGATTCAGTTCAGGTTATCAAGGATTTGAAAGTCAAAGGGACTTCCAAGACACTGAAACGCGGCACGCTGATCAAAAACATCCGCCTGACCCACCGCGAAGATGAAATTGAATGCAATGCCGATAAAATTAAGGGATTAGTCCTGAAAACCTGTTTCCTGAAAAAAATAGATAAATAACAGTTACAATCCTATTCTTGCTTAAAGGATAAATAATATTAACTTTTATATTATTTATCCTTGAGAAGGAAGAGCTAATCAGCCCGCCCTTGCCTCCAACTCAAATCACGCGTGACACTTCTGATCTGAATTCGCGACTATATAGGGTTCTATTAATAGCAGCTTGGTTAATGTCTTGGACGAAGGTTTACTTTCTTCCCCTTTAGGTACTACAAAAAACTCACCTTGCTTTATTATTACGTGATCATTTTTAAAATCTATACGAAGTTCACCTTCAATAACCATAAATACCTTGTCTTCATCTTCATGTGTGTGCCATATAAAATCACCTTCAGCGAGCAATATAATTATCTTATATTCGTTTGTTTGAGCTATCACCTTCGGTGACCAAATTTCTTCTATTAAATCAAATTCTTGTTTTAAATTATTAATTTTTCTCAATGCGGCAATATGGCTCATGTTATATCCTTTTCCTTTAACTAGTTTTTGGTTTAAATTTTAAACAATTGCCCATTCCATGAAATTATAGTCTTCCCGTTTTTTATAGTGACATACTGGTAAAAAAATTTAAACATTCAGTTTATCTGGCACCGAGAGTAGTATCCCCATCATTAAAATTGAATAGTATTACTCATATTAAATCAGGCGACTAATTATTACCTCTGCTAATTAAATTTTCTCGCTAAAAAAATAACAATATCACTTATAAAATCAATCCATTAAATAAATAATTCATAAATCAAGCCTTAGAAAAACACTAAATAGATTGGAATTTCAACCAAGAGAATTTATGATAAATATGTTTTTATTCTGATACAGAGTAAAGACATTGAAAATATTAAAATTTATATAGAGGTTACAAGATGAAGACTTCACTTACTCTATGCACAGCTATTCTGCTATTAATATCCTGGAATACATTTGCAACAGAAGCAAAATTGAATGATAAATCTGAAAAATGCCAAGAACGCGCACGTACTATATGTGCCAAGCATATTAAACATCATAAAAAATACCAATTTTGCCTTAAAGAGGTATATAGCGAATGTATGCACCAGATATAACTTAAACTATATTGAAGAACAGTGTTCTCAATAGGTTGTAAGTTCCAGCCCTAGATATATACCCGTCATTATTGAAGGCATTAGTGCCCTAATAATGGCGGGTATATATAACCTGACTAACAATCTCTAAATTATTCCTTATTGACATTGATTCATAATTATTTATCATGAGAAATTAATTTATTAAAATAAAAAAAAATAAACCCAACATAAACTTATCCTAATTTAAATCCAAATTAAGATAATGTTCATAAACCAACTTCTGATTGAGCAGCATCCAAGTTATTCGAGCATTCTCCGTCTTATCGGCACTTATACTCATACCAGAATCTTGAGTTTATTGTTCATAACCGCAATAAATCAATAATATTATATTTATATTGTTTTTAATAAGTTATGATATGAAAAACGTTATTTTATTTACCATAAGCTAAAACAGGATTTTCTCAGATAAAAAAAATATCATCTACTTTTTAAAAAAGCATTTTTAAAACATAAACATAAACATAAACATAAACATAAACATAAACATAAACATAAACATAAACATAAACATAAACATAAACATAAACATAAACATAAACATAAACATAAACATAAACATAAACATAAACAACAATCGACAATTAATTCTTACATATCAATATGTACTTAAATTGTTTTTGATATAGATCCCATTTTTATCAATAGTAAAAAAAAACTATTGACTTAATAACAGTCAAAGTTAAAAATCAATTTAGTTAGCTAACTATATAAAATGATATATTCACGTAAAAGATAAACAGTAAATAGGAGTTTTATAATGGAAATTGAATTTATTGAAGAATCCGAATCATCTATTGAAGTTCTTTGCAATAGCGTTGGTTGCCCATGACTAAAATACTTCCCCCTATCCAGTTAGGGGGAAGTATTCAAACAAGAGGCTATAAACATTGATTTATAAAGGATTAAATCCACTATGAATATGAAAGAAATAAACATTTATCTATCTAAATTGATATCAAACCCTAAATATTCAATAAAGATGTATGAAAACCCTAATAAATTTATGAAAATAAATTATATATCCCAAGAAAATAAAGATATATTAGTTGATTTTTTTAGAAAAAATGGAGATAAGTTTGTCAAATCATCAATTTTACAAAAAAACAAAAGAATGGAGGGTTTAATAATGGCTTTGCCTTATCTATATAAATATCTCGCCAAAGAGCAATTTGAATATGAATTTGAAAAATATTTGCTGAACCTAGATTTCGATAATGAAGTAAAAAAAAACCCAATTATCGAATCCATATTTTTTTGTAGGCATATAATAAACAAAACAAAAGATAACATTTTAAAAAACATAGCCATATATGAAAAAGAAAAAAACAGTTTACTCATCGATTTACAACAAAACAACCTTTTAAATCCAAACACAAAAGAAAACTTAAAATACAATATCGATGATATTGATCTTGAGAGACTATTTATAGCTTCTAATTCAACAATAAGAATAAAGAAATTCAATATAGATATAATTTCTGTGTTATCACTAATTGATAAGAAATTACCAAAAGACGCTATAAAAAAAACACCAAATAAAAATGAATTAAATATTCTTTTCTACAAAAAACAAAAATCAAGAAAAATAATTTCATTATCAATTGGAGATATAATTAATCACATTATATTTTTATGCAAAAAAGTCATATCATTTTCTGAATTATATCAAGAAATTAATAAATTATATAATATAGATAAAGAATGCTTTATAACTACTCTCAAAAACCTTAGATCTAATAACCTAGTATCGTTTAATATATGAGGTATAATTCATGGGTAAATATGAAAAAATTGGTGTCGGTGTTAATTATAAAGCATCATTTTCAACCGAAATCCTAAAAAACCTTGAAAGTATTGATATATTAGAAATACATTCAGAAAAATTTTTTTTAGATGAAGAAGATTATTATCTAGAAAAATGCTGCAAAGAAATTCCTATTGTTTTTCATGGCCTCGATATGTCATTAGGGAGCGATGAAATTTTAGATAATCAATATCTTGAAAAATTAAAAAAGATCATCATGGATAAAAAACCTAAATGGTATAGTGATCATTTATCTGCCACACGACATGAACGTATTGAAGTTGGTCATTTAATGCCCATTCAATTTTCTATTGAAAATAGTTCCAAAATAACAGATAAAATCAAAAAAATAAAATCAGAGGTAAACGAAAATTTCATTATTGAAAATATTACATATTATTATGAAATGCCAGGCTCTGATATGTCAGAGATAGATTTCATAAGCAATATAATCAGGGATAGTGATTGTGGTATGCTATTAGATATTAATAACTTATACATTAATTCAATAAATCATAATTTTGATCCAAAGGATTTTTTACTTAAATTACCTCTAGATCATATAGTTGAAATACACCTAGCAGGTGGAGCTTACAAATTCGATATGATTGTAGACACTCACGCAAATAATATATGGAAAGAGGTGTGGGAATTATATGAGTTTGCTCTTTCAAAGACAGATACTTACGGTGTAATCATTGAAAGAGATTCTAATATCGATGATTACACAACTATTATTGATGAAATAAATATTGCACGTGAAATTTATAAAAGAACATATGGAAAATATAAATAACATGTTAATAAAACATTATGATTTAAAAATCGCATCGATGGCAAGCATACCAGAAAGGGAGTGTAACCTATTTTTTTCTGTACATTCAATATACCCACAAGTTGATGAATTAAATGTATATTTAAACGGCTATAAAGAAATTCCTGAATTCTTAAAAAGAGATAAAATAAATATATATATGAGCTATCAATTTGGCGATTTTGGAGATGCATCTAAATTTTATCCATTAATGAATAAGACAGGATATTTATTCACATTAGATGATGATTTAATATACCCTCCAGACTATATGAAAAAACTCATAGGAAAAATAGAAAAATATGAAAGAAACGCTTTTATATGTGTTCATGGTAATATCATTGATAAAAATTCAATTTTTTCATATTACAAAAATAAAAAAGGAATACATTTTAATAAATCACTAGATCATGATATTATTGTTAATATTCCAGGAACTGGTACCCTAGCTTACCATTCATCTCTTTATTCTTTCTCAATGTCATCATTTCCAATAAAAAATATGGCTGACATATGGGTAGCTGTTATTGCAAAAAAGAAAAAAATATCAATTATTTCCATTGATAGGAAAGATGACTGGGTGTGTACTTCGATAAAATATAAAGACATCTATTCTATATATAATAATAGAGAAAAATTAGACAAAAAAATATGTAACATAATAAAAAAAGAGGAGTTATATAAAATATGAACAATCAATATAAGAAGGATTTATATAGAAAAGGATATATTCTGATAAAAAATTTCCTTAGCGATAAAGAGAAAAAATCACTCAATATCTATGTTCAATTTCTTTATGATAAGAAAGATGAGCCTGGGAAAATCATGAAATACTATGAATCTAGCATAATTGATGGAAAGACAATTTTGAATAGGATTGAAAATTTCATTGATCACAAAGAAAACAATGCTATAAACTTCATAGAAAATAAATTATCAATTCTACTATCAGAGATATTAGAAAAGAAATACATATTATTTAAAGATAAAATAAATTTTAAATTAAAAGGAGGAGGAGGATTTAAACCACATCAAGATCATCTTGCATTTACTAAATTTATCAAAAACGAAATGTTTAACATAATGGTACCTATTGATGATATGAGAATAAGTAATGGCTGTTTGTATATTTCAAAAATCCCATTTAAAAAAAAGACAATACCTCACCATAAAGGAAAAGCATTGGAAAATACATATAAAAAATATAACTGGCTCCCTGTTCAAGCCAGATCTGGAGATATATTCATATTTAGTTCGTTTCTATTACATATGTCAAAAATCAATTTTTCAGAAAGGGAAAGAAGATGTATTTTTTTTACATATAATAATTCATTGGAAGGCGATCTTAGAGATGAGTATTTTAAATTTAAAAGGAAATCATTTCCTCCAATTATAGAGCGAAATGATATTGGTGACTACTCAAACTGGAAAAATAGTTTAGCACTAAAAATCCTTTAATTTATTGTCTTTTTATATGGAACTTTGATTATGTTAAAAGAAAGTTTTTTTTACCGCCGTGAAACATACGATGAAATACCAGAATTTAAAGCAACTAATGAAAAGTATGATTTAAGCCTAATGGAATTACCATATCAAACAAATTTACATCTTGAAAAAGAAAATGAAAAAATAAAACTTAGTGATATAAATAGATACCCAAATATTGATTGTAATATTATAAAAAATAAATTATGTGAACATCATGAGATTGATTATGATAACAATATACTCCTTGGTAATGGCCTTTTAGAAATAATCCAAACTATTTTACTATCATTTTCTACCGATAAAACAACGATAATAATTCCATCTCCTTCATTTTTTATGTTCACACGGTTATCTAAAATATGTAGAACAAATGTTTATAAAATACCTTTAGATATTAATCTCAATATTGATGTATTAAAATTCATTGATGCAGCTAAAAAAAATCCAAATCCAATAATCATTATCGACAATCCTAATAACCCAACAGGTGTATTATTTAAAACTGAAGATTTAAAAATAATAGCAAGTCATTGCAAATGCCCCATCATTATAGATGAGGCTTACATTAATTATTCAAAAAACAACTCAACCTCATTGGAACTTATAACAAATTTTGACAATGTCATTATCCTTAGAAGTTTTTCTAAAATAGGTTTTGCTGGACTTCGCTTTGGATATTTAATTTCGAACCGAGATATGGTTTCATACATCAATAAATTTTCACTACAATATTCTTTAAGTGATATAAAACTTAAGTTAGCACTAGAGATAATAGATAAAAACAAAATAAATAAAGAGCACATAAAAAACATAAAAAAATATAGGGATGAAATAATAAATAAATTATCTAATGTAGAAAATGTTTTCGTTTCAAACAGCCAAGCTAATTTTGTGTTTTTTAGAGGAGACAAAAACAATATAGCAAAATTTAATCATGAATTAATTAAGCATAGAATAAAAGTAAGTATTTTTCCTCATAATTATTCAGAAATAACTAATAATAGTATTAGATTTTCTCTTGGTAATAAAAAAATAAACAACATAATCTATAGCCTGATTCTAAAATCCTTTTAAGGAGGTATAAAAATGTACTATATTCTTGGGTATAATTCTATTACAGACTCTATAAGTAAAGCAATAAATTCTTATGATCTCTCATTTTATAATTATGATGAGTTTTTAAAAGAAAATTCTGTTTTTTCTGATATACCAGATAAAAACACACCATTAATAACATCTTATGAAGGAGGATTTCCATTTTGCTATGACTATCTTATTTCACTAAAAAACAAATTCTCTAATAATTCAAAAAAAATTGATAAAATGATAAAAGACAACACATTTTATAAATGGTTAAATATTTTATCTAAAAACGAACAAATATACAAATTAATAAATAGAATTATAAAAATAATAGTAATAAACAAACTTTTTTCATATACAAATGGAACTACACAAGACACCATTGGTCTTACATTTATTGATTTTAAGGATAATTTCAATTATCAAGATTTTTTAGAGCTAATCTTTCATCAGCTAATACATATGATTCTATTCATTGATGATATAGTACACTTCCATATGGAAAATGATACTAAATTTATAACAATAGAAGTAGAAGGAGTAAAATCTGTTTTTCATGATAACAAATTCCCTTTATATACGTTATTTCATAGTTATATTGTTGGCATAGAAATACTTATGTTCAGAAAAAATTTCTTTAATGAAAATTCATTTTCAAATTATCATGGTTCAACCGATAGAATAATAAATTTATGTAAAAAATTTTCAATTGCAATAGAAAAAAATATTTATTTTTTCTCAACACGTTCAAAGTACATTTTTGAAAAATCAAAAAAAATAATAAATTAAAAGAGAGGATAAAATGATATACAATAAATTAAACTTATTTGAAGAAATTAAAAAAACAATAAACTCAAAAGAATATAATATAAGGAAAAGCAGTGGAATAAATTTTACAAAAAAGATAGAAAAAGAAAAAATCACTCTAGAAAATAAGAAAGAAATATTTAACAATATCTATTTTAACGGCACTATATATCTTACCGAATTTGATACAGAAGAAAAAATAGATGAAATAATTATTCTACTTGAGAGTGTTTTAGGAAAAACCATTAACAATAAAAATAAGTATAACAATAAATATGAAATAATAACTGCCATTGAAAATCCACAGTGGTTTTTTGAATCTCATTATTCCCAACCAGTACATACTGATGAGGGTCATGAAAAAATTCAACCCAATATCCTTGCTCTTTATTGTAAAGAAAACTCTGAATTTGGGGGAGACAATATATTAGTTAATTCTAAATTAATTTACAAATTACTTATAGAGAAATATGGTGACAAGGTGGATTTATTATTCCATAATGACTGTATCACTTGCATTAAAAAAAATAATGAGTTTACAAAGAACATTTTTTTAAAAATAAAAGAAAACATAGGGATATCATTTTCACCATTAATTAATGAATTCAAATGCACTCAAGAAATCTATGAAATGCTTAAAGATATAAATTATCTAATACATCAAAAAGAAAATCAAATCTTCTTTAAACTAAAAGAAAATCAATGTATTATATTTAGCAATTATCTCTATTTACATTCCAGAACATTTTTCCCAAAAAACTCGAAAAGAACACTATATAGAATCTGGTTTTAGGAGGAAAAATGAATTTACTTATTGCAGATATATTAGAATACAAAGGTAAAATAAAACAATTTGCATCAGGGAATAAAAATCTTATTTTATTTTTATGTTTTTTATTTATTCCAGCAAAAGCGGGAGGGATTTTTATCGGATTGATACATTTATCACAATATGTAATAACTACAAATAACATGATAACCTCCCTTTACTTGATATCAATATTCCTGCTGGCATATGTTATCTTTTATTCAGTACAAAAACCGTTATTTCCATTAAAACACTCAAATAGTCTTATTTCATCATTAATAGACAAAAGAACTTTCTTTATATGCCGAATTATTTTTATGGCTTATAGTGCTATACCTATTTCTATTTTCTTTTTTATAGGATTATTATCTGATAGTGTCAATCCATTATCACAAGTCACTTCTGTATTATTCTTGATCATATCTTTTGCCGTAATTGGATTTTCCTTGTCAGAATTAAAATTCTCTCACACCATAATATTATCATTTTTGTTTATTTTCCTATCTATTTTTAGATATAGTCCACTACATAATTTAATTTATACCTTTATTATTTTAACCATTTCTTTTCAGCTATTTATTCATGAGAAAAAAGATAAAAAAAATTATCAAAGAAATGGTGTTGTTTTATCTAATAAACTTTTATCTCCTTATATTATAGATTTATCTTATTTCCTCTCAACTAACAAAACGTTTGTTGTGAATATGATCACATCAATAGTTGTTTTATATTTCACCGCTTATATAGCTTGTCAACAAGCACCTAAAAAAATCAATTATATTACAATAGGTTATTTTGGATTCATGCTCTATATCTCAATGATATTATTCTATAATTTAATTCACACCAATAAAAATCACCTTTGTCAACTAATTAATTTTCTATCAACAAAAAAACTTCGGTTTCTTCATTATTGTATATGCCTTTCTGTTTTTACTATCTCATGTTGTGTATTCATCCTCTTTGTGACAAATTCATTGTATATAGTTTTATTTCTTTATTATTATGTAATATCTGTTTTCACTGCACTAATGAACCTATCAAAGACACACTATACAAAATTACTCACATTATGTTCCATAGTTTTATTTTCTTGTTTAGGAGGATATATTTATGCTTGATATCATTGAACTGGAGACGATGGTTGGTAGTAGAAAGATATTCTCAAATGTTAATTGTCAATTTAATATTGGTATAAATCGTATCACTGGCATCAATGGTTCTGGCAAGACAACCTTTCTTTCTTGCCTTTCTGGCATTAAAAAGATGAATAAAGGTAAAATCAATTTTGTCAAAGATCATAAAAATCATTTATTCAACTTGCAAAAGCAAGGTTTTTATCTATCTGACCAAGTTAATTTTTACCATTTTCTTACTGGCCTTGATATCATTAATTTAACCAAACGTTATAAAAAGATAAATCATAACGCTCATTTGGTAGATTATTTAACAGGTTTTGATATCTCTCATTACTTAAATACAGAATTCGGCAATATGTCTTTAGGCACTAAAAAGAAATTTTTACTGACATCAGCATTAATGTCTGATGTTGATGTTTATATTTTTGATGAACCCACTAATGGTCTTGATTTAAAATCAATCACTTTTTTTAGGAAGATGATCAAATCCTTTGCCGACAAAAAAATTTTTATTTTAAGCTCTCATGATGAGAGTTTCTTGCAAGGGTTAATGATCAATGATTATAAGATACATCAAAACCAAGTTATCAAGATGGAACATTGATGCAATGCGATTGGATAAATATTCTTCCGCTTCACCACGCTCAGGCAATAATGCCTGTGTTATCTCCGCCAATTCCGTAAAGTGTTCACGGATTGTTGCACAATGAGTCTGCAATCGAGGGATATTTGCCAAAGCAGGCGGTTTGGTCGGCCGAAATTGAACCAGGTACTGTTCTACATGACGGATAAATGCATCTAACTGCCCATTAAGCTGGAATAAAGTTATTTCCCCTTCAACTTCCAGGGCATCCCTTGCTACTTCAGGAATATGGTGCCCTTCATCCAGAACCAACAGTAGATTTTTTGCTTCCGGCAAAACAGATTCACTTTCCAACGCAGCCATAACCAAAGAGTGATTGGCGACGACAACATCCGCATCTTCAATTTCCCTACGGGCAAGAAAAAATGGACAACGGGAGTAAAACTGACAATTGCGCGCCAGACAGTTCATTTTATCCGTACTGATTTTTGTCCACAGAGAATCTGTCAGTGCCAGTTTATGGTGATCACGTAAGCCATCCCAAACAAATGTCGTATAATCACTGCGCAATCGACGACATAGTTCCCGCTCTTCACTATTGGCAATTTCAGTCTGGTCTTCAACCAGAAACATCAAGTCAATCTGCTCTCCTTCTGCGGCGCAAATGGCTTCCAAGTTGCGCGGACAGACATAACGTGCCCGACCAAAAGCGCCCGTGTATTTCAGGTCAGGAATAATCTTACGCAGCAGCGGTAAATCCTTGCTGTAGATTTGATCTTGTAAAGCAACATTGGCTGTACTGACCACCAATGGTTTCTGTTCTGCCCGACTGATGGCAATCCCAGGGATCAGATATGACAACGTTTTTCCTACTCCTGTTGATGCTTCTATCACCAAATGCCGCCCTTCTTCATCCGCTAATGTCATCGCAACCTCAGCGATCATTTGGCGTTGCGGCGCGCGTGGAATGAAACCATCAATATGGATAGACAATGCTTTATGCCACTGACTAATCTGATTTTTTATTGAACTGGAAAGTGCCATGAATTTTTCTGCTTAAAAATGAGGAGCTATTCTCTCATAGAGTGAATCTCAGATCAGCCTTATAAGGCCATTACTGGGAAACAGTTTCCAGCTTTTGCAAAAATAGTTTATCGCTTGTCTTGCCTCTAGAAGCCGATATACTTTTGGCTTTCTATCTTTTGGATTTTGATGATTGTTATCCTCTTTTTATTAAAACCTTATTGGACACAGAGATGAAAAAAATCCTGCTTATTATCATTATATTATTTTCCATCGGCTCAATTGGTGGGATCTTTCTGGCAGGGATGAATATATATACCCGCTCAACTACACCAATAGAAGCACCACAACAGACTCAGCAGGAAAATGCGCCAACAGGGCAACAATAAATACGTTGGTTTGTATCGTAACACCCGATGAGGAAGCTCATGAAAAATGAATATTTTGTCAGTCCACAATGGTTAAACGAACATCGCCATGATGAGAATATCGTTGTGGTTGATGCCAGTGCTCCAATGCCCACCCAAACCGTTGATTATCATCAACTCTGGTTAGAAAAACACATTCCGGGTGCACAATTTTTTGATCTTGATAAGGTTGCCAATCTACAAACCAATCTGCCACACATGCTGCCAGAGCCGGAAACTTTCCGTCAGGTTGTCGGTAAAATGGGTATCAGTGAAAATCATCTGGTGGTCATTTACGATCAAGGCAATATGTTTTCTGCTCCACGGGCATGGTGGACATTCAACATCTTTGGTGCTCGTCATATCCGTATCCTCGAAGGAGGCTTACAAAGCTGGCAACAAGCTGGTTATCCAACCGAATCAGGAAAAGTGACCCGCTCATCTGAAATTTTCAATGTGCAGTTTATCCCTGAAAAAGTCTGTTCTCAGGCGCAAATCCTCGATGCTCTCCGTAATGAGATAGCAGTACAATTTGTGGATGCCAGAGCAGAAGATCGTTTTCAGGCAAAAGTGCCAGAACCCCGCCCAGGTTTGAGAATGGGACACCTTCCCGGAGCTAAAAATGTTCCGTGGACAGCCCTGATTGATAATGGGCGTTATAAGCCAGTAGAAGAAATTACGACAATATTTCGCAAGCAAGGTATTGATTTAGACCAACCCATCATAGCCAGTTGTGGCTCTGGCATGACAGCCGCTATTTTAGTTTTGGGACTTGATATGATTGGTCATAAAGAAGCAGGATTATATGATGGCTCCTGGGCTGAATGGGGAGCCGATGATTCACTTCCATTAGAAAAATAGCTGATTAGAACGAATAAATAGCGATGAGTTTACTGATTTACAAATTCGATTTCTCTTCTACGCCTTAATTTAACACATTGATGAAAAGGATTGAAAATTGTAAAAGTAACAATAAATGAACCCACAGGCCAATTAGTATTCGGCCTGTGGGTATATAAAATCTAATGAATGTATTAATAAATCATTATATATTAATTATACCTTTTCCTATTAATCCCCTAATAAATGGAATAAGATTATTATTAAAAAATTGGGTCACGTATTCAATCCGTAGATGTTGGTCTAAAATTCCCCTTTTTTCGGAGAAATTAAATGGCGATGACTGAAGTAAAATGTCGATTTTGCCAACGAACCTTTCAACTTGAGCGCATGCCAGGCAGGGATTAAAGAACAAGTCGTTGAAAGCGTGAAAATCTTACACTTCGCAACAGAATTAACGGATTGAATACACAACCAAATATAGAGACACTATATAACGCTATATATAATATGCGATGTCACTATATCACTGGAGGGATAAATCCGGCTAACAGAAGATTTGAGACTCTTGGGTAAAATGCCGCAGTAAACATTTATCTACAGCAGAAGAAATAACGTTAGCGATCTCAGCAGATGTTTTTAATACTCTGATTTGCATAAATAATTCATCCGCTTCATGATACTCTTTGCGCAAATATCCTAGCCATTGCTTGATGCGGGCAACGTGATAAAGCCCCGTATCCCCCTGTTTTTCCAGATAAGTATATTTTTGCAACAGCTTGAGTACACCACGCCACGGCATCTTTGGTTCATTATATTTAATGACACGACTCAAGTTTGGCACATGCAGGGCGCCACGTCCTATCATTACGGCAGCACACCCTGTCGTTTTGATACACTCCTGGGCACTCTGCCAATCCCAAATTTCACCGTTGGCAATGACAGGAATAGCGAGGCGACGCCGAATTTCCCCTATCGCCTTCCAGTTGATACGCTCTGCTTTATAACCATCTTCTTTGGTTCGCCCATGCACAACCAGCTCGGTTGCACCCGCTTGCTGGACGGCATCCGCAATCTCAAATTGGCGTGCAGCAGAATCCCATCCCAGACGTACTTTTACCGTTACCGGCAAATGGGCAGGCACGGCTTCACGCATGGCTTTAGCTCCCTGATAAATGAGTTCGGGATCTTTTAATAAACTGGCGCCTCCACCACTGCCATTGACTGCCTTGGACGGACAACCACAGTTTAAATCGACACCCCATGATCCCAATTCAACCGCCCTGACAGCATTTTCTGCCAACCATTCTGGATATTGCCCAAGGAGCTGGAGCCTGACAGGCGTTCCCGCTGGTGTACGGCTCTGATGATGCAGTTCAGGGCACAACCGGTAAAAGGACTTTACCGGCAGTAAGCTGTCAACTACACGCAGGAATTCAGTGATACACAGGTCATAGTCATTGATTTCACTCAACAGTTCCCTAACCAGAGAATCCAAAACCCCTTCCATAGGAGCCAGCAAAACGCGCATGAATTACTCTCCCGCCACCGAAGCACGTGGAGTTTTGCTTGCCCGACCTTTATTTACCCGATTTTGTTTGGCATGGCTTGGTTTACCATTTCTATGTGGGTTATTACCGCGCGGGTTATTACTATGTTGATTATCACTTCGTGGATTATTACCACGAGAGTTATTACCACGAGAGTTATTATCACGGCTATTGCGGCCGTTTTGGATAGGCTCAGCTTTGATAGAAGGATCAGGTTCATAACCCGAAATAGCAATGCGTGGAATTTCCCGCTTCAACAGGCGCTCAATATCTTTCAGGAGCTTATGTTCATCGACACACACCAGCGATATTGCTTGCCCTGTAGCTTCTGCACGCCCTGTACGGCCAATGCGATGCACATAATCTTCGGCAACATTTGGCAGCTCATAGTTGACGACATAGGGTAATTGGTCAATATCCAGTCCACGGGCAGCGATATCCGTTGCTACCAACGCGCGGATTTTCCCTGTCTTAAAATCAGACAGCGCACGGGTTCTTGCTCCCTGACTTTTGTTACCGTGGATCGCCGCAGCAGTTACACCATCTTTATTCAATTGCTCCGCCAACCGGTTTGCACCATGTTTGGTACGCGTAAATACCAGCACCTGTTGCCAGTTCTGGCTACCGATCATGTAAGAGAGCAATTCACCCTTGCGCTTTTTGTCCACAAAATGGATTGCTTGTTCAATTTGCTCAGAGGCTGAGTTACGCCGTGCCACTTCTACGCTGACTGGCTCTTTCAGTAATTTACTGGCGAGGTTTTTAATTTCATCAGAGAATGTTGCAGAAAAGAGCAAGTTTTGGCGTTTTGCTGGCAGCTTGCTCAACACACGACGAATATCGTGAATAAAGCCCATGTCTAACATGCGGTCAGCTTCATCTAAAACCAGGATCTCTACGCGAGAAAGATCTACCGCATTTTGGTGCTCTAAATCCAGCAAGCGCCCCGGCGTTGCTACCAGAATATCCACACCACCGCGCAGTTTCATCATCTGTGGATTGATACTGACACCGCCGAATACCACAAACGAACGTAATCTGAGGTATTTGCTGTAACTACGTACATTTTCCCCCACCTGAGCCGCCAGTTCTCTGGTTGGGGTTAAAATCAACACCCTGACCGGACGGCGGCCTTTTGCCTGAATCGGGGATTCGCTCAAGAGTTGCAGGATAGGCAAAGTAAACCCTGCGGTTTTTCCTGTACCTGTCTGGGCACTGGCTAATAGATCTTTGCCGGATAACACAACAGGAATGGCCTGCTGCTGAATAGGGGTAGGTTCCACGTAGCCTTGTTCTTCAACGGCACGCAAAATATCAGCCTTCAAGCCGAGTGACTCAAAATTCATAAATAAGAAATACTCCAGACTTCACCATGCCTGATATCAATTCAGGGGCAGTTTTATGGGAAGAAAACAGACGCGATAAAACGCAAAGAAACTACACAAACTGCAATGCACCGTATATAAATAGGGCATGAGTATAACAGATATGTCTTGCAACGCAGGTCAAAGAGAGTAATAAATTCGTCTAAAATTGACTAAATCTCTTTAGCCAAGGGAAATGAGCCAAAACTGGACGATTATTTTTTATGGGCGTCTATTAAAAAGACAATTTGTAGCAACTTTACATCTACTTGCTTTAGTTTTAAAGTTAATCATACGATTGATATATTTTTCGACACTCCCGAAAACGCTTTGTCACAGGAAATATTTTGACATGTCAGCAAAGAAGGCCCAGACATTACGCGGCGAACAAGCCAAACAACAACTTCTGGAAGCAGCGATAGAAATTTTTGGCAAATCTGGTCTGGATGGTGCGACTACCCGTAACATTGCCCAACTTGCACAGCAAAATATTGCAGCTATCGCATATTATTTCGGTTCCAAAGAAGGATTATACCTCACAGTTGTGCAACATATTGCCGATAAGCTAAAAGCGGAGTTTTCCCCCCTCATTGAAGCCATTGATCATTTTTTTGCCAAGACACCAAAACCCTATCCAAAAGATCCAATATTGGCATTTATTCATCAGGGAATGGTGAGCTATAACCGCCTGATTTTTGAGAAAAGCAGTATCAATATCAGCCGGATCATGTCCCATGAACAATTGACGCCGACAGCGGCTTACAGTGTCATGCATGAACAGGGACTGGCTCCCATTTATTCCCGAATGAATAAACTCATCGCCAATTATATCGGCGCTGATGAACGCCAAATTTCCACCCAAATCCACACTCATGCTTTATTGGGTGAGATCCTTTCTTTCCGTCTGGCTCGTGAAGCCTTATTGCGCCAAACCGGATGGGACAATATTGGTGCCAAAGAATACGAATTAATCAATCAGGTTTTATCTCAGCACATCAATTTATTGCTTGATGGGTTAAGAGAGAAATCAAAAATGCATACCCAATAGCTCTTAAGCAATGGCATAACCAACGAAGCCACCACTTGAAAGATAGAAGGTATAAATTGAACAAGGCATAAGGGATGGTATGAACAGTAAAAAGTTTGCTCTTGCCCTATTGGCGCTCATTGTTGTTATCGGTGCGATTGTCGGTATCTACTATTATCAGGAACAAAATAGCAGGGAGCTAACCCTGTATGGCAATGTCGATATCAGGACGGTCAACCTCAGTTTTCGGGTTGCCGGTAAACTGGCTGAACTACAAGTGGATGAAGGTGATGCCATAACGGTGAACCAGATGCTTGGTCGCCTTGATGATGCTCCCTTTATTAATGCCTTGAATCAGGCCAAAGCGGCGCGTGATGTCGCCAAGGCCAATCTTGCCAAAGCTGAGGCGGGTTATCGCAGCGAAGAAATCGCTCAAGTACGTGCTGAAGTAAAGCAAAAAGAGTCAGCCTTCCATTTTGCCGATAGTTTCCTGAAACGCCAGCAGGGCTTATGGCAAAGCAAAACCATTTCCGCCAATGAGCTGGAAAATGCCAGAACCGGACGCAATCAGGCACTGGCTGCTTACCAGGCGGCAAAAGATAAATTGCGGCAGTTCGAGACGGGTTATCGCATAGAAGAAATCGCGGCAGCAAAAGCCCAACTTATTCAGGCAGAAGCAACGGTAGCACAGGCGGAACTCGATCTAAAAGATACTCAACTCACTTCTCCATCGGCAGGGATGATCCTGACCAGAGCCATTGAACCCGGCACTATGCTGGCGGCTGGCAACACGGTTTTTACCCTGTCACTCACCAATCCCGTTTGGATCAGAGCCTATATTGATGAACCTCATCTCAATCAGGCTATCGCCGGACGGGAAGTTCTGATTTATACCGATGGGCGGAAAAACCAACCCTATCATGGCAAAATCGGTTTTGTTTCTCCAACGGCCGAATTTACCCCAAAAAATGTCGAAACACCGGATTTAAGAACAGACTTAGTGTATCGCCTGCGCATTATTGTCCTTGATCCCGATGAAGGGCTGAAACAAGGCATGCCTGTCACTTTACGCTTTGCTGAAATAAATAACTAAGGCGATAACATGACCAGTTCAGCTTATACGATAAAACTGAACGGCGTGGAGAAAACGTTTCCAGGATTAGAGGTTCCTGCTGTATCCCATCTGCAAGCAGAAATTCAGGGCGGATCAGTGACGGGTCTTGTTGGCCCAGATGGCGCTGGAAAAACCACGCTGATAAGAATGTTAGCCGGATTATTGAAGCCCGATAGCGGCAATATTGAAATTATGGGACTTGATCCCATCAAGGACAGTGTGCAAGTCCGTTCTGACCTCGGTTACATGCCGCAGAAATTTGGCTTGTATGAAGATTTAACCGTAATGGAAAATCTCACTTTATATGCCGACCTGCGTGGTGTACTTGGCGAAGAGCGCAAAACCACCTTTCAGAAATTACTCACCTTCACGGATTTAACCCGTTTTACCGGACGGTTAGCCGGAAAATTGTCCGGTGGTATGAAACAAAAATTGGGGCTTGCTTGTACTTTATTGGGTAGCCCGAAAGTTTTGCTACTGGATGAACCTGGTGTGGGCGTTGATCCCATCGCCCGTCGTGAATTATGGCAAATGGTTCATGAACTCGCTTCTGACGGCATGCTGATCCTGTGGAGCACCTCTTATTTGGACGAAGCCGAATTATGTCGTGATGTTTTGCTGATGAACCGCGGTAAGCTGCTCTATCGCGGCCAGCCACAAGACTTAACCCAAAATATTGCGGGTCGATCTTTTTTGCTTGATGTTAAACAAGATGCGCGCCGCAAAATGCTGCAACACGCCCTTACCTTACCCCAAGTGACTGATGGTGTCATTCAGGGAAAATATGTTCGCCTGATCTTAAAAAAAGGGGTGGATAAAAACGAATTACTTCAACAGATCGATTTACCTGAAACCAATATTCTAGAGGCCGAACCCCGTTTCGAAGATGCATTTATCGATTTATTGGGCGGCGGCCCATCCCATCGTTCCGAATTGGCTGAAATAATGCCGCAAATCCCGCCAAACCCAACGGAAACCGTGATAGAAGCCCGTAGCCTGACCAAAAAATTTGGCGATTTTGCTGCCACTGACCATGTCGATTTTCAGGTGAAACGGGGAGAAATATTCGGCCTATTAGGGCCAAATGGAGCCGGAAAATCGACGACCTTCAAAATGATGTGTGGTTTAATGATCCCGACGTCAGGCAAAGCGCTGGTTTTGGGTATGGATTTAAAAACCGGTTCAGGCAAAGCCCGCCAACACCTTGGCTATATGGCGCAAAAATTCTCACTGTATGGCAACCTGACGGTTGGGCAGAATCTTAAGTTTTTCTCCGGTGTTTACGGCCTGAAAGGTCGCCATCAACAAGAAAAGATGTCTGACATGATCCGTGCTTTCAATCTTGGGTCAATCTTACATCAAAAGACGGATAGCCTTCCGCTCGGATTTAAGCAACGACTTGCCCTTTCCTGCGCATTGATGCACGAACCTGATATTCTGTTTTTGGATGAACCCACTTCGGGTGTTGACCCGCTGACCCGCCGCGAATTTTGGCTACATATCAACGGCATGGTAGACAAAGGGGTCACCGTGATGGTTACAACTCACTTTATGGAGGAAGCCGAATATTGTGATCGTATCGGGCTGGTCTTTCGGGGCAAATTGATTGCAGCCGGAACACCCGATGAACTAAAACAACTGGTTGCCACGGATAAGCGCCCTAATCCTTCCATGGAAGATGCTTTTATCGGCCTCGTGTTGAACTACGATAAGGAGCCGCAATGAGTCATTCTGAACATGTAACACCCCAGCAAGCGGTCAGTTTCTCATGGCGTCGATTGAAGGCACTCTGTATCAAGGAAACTAAGCAAATTGTCCGTGATCCCAGCAGTGCTTTAATTGCGGTAGTTATCCCTTTAATGTTGCTCTTTATTTTTGGTTACGGCATTAACCTGGATTCCAGCAAGCTGCGCCTTGGTATTCTCATGGAACAACAGAGCGAGGACGCCCGTGAATTGGTGCATGTCTTTACCGGATCGCCCTATATTGATGCCACCATCAGCGACAATCGCCAGCTCTTAATCAAAAAAATGCAGGAAAACCAAATTCGGGGCATTATCGTCATCCCTGTCAACTTTGACGCCCAGCTTGCCCGCGCAGACAGCCATGCTCCCATCCAGGTTATTACCGATGGCAGTGAACCGAATACCGCCAATTTCGTGCAGGGCTATACCAAAGGCATCTGGCAAATCTGGTTACAGCAACGAGGGCAAAATCGTGGGGTTGCAACGCCCCCCTTGATTGATACACAAATCCGCTATTGGTTTAATCCCGCCGCCATTAGCCAGCACTTCCTTATCCCTGGTGCTGTTTCAATTATTATGACCGTGGTCGGCGCAATTCTTACCTCGCTCGTCGTCGCCCGTGAATGGGAACGCGGCACTATGGAAGCGCTACTTTCGACCCAGGTTACCCGCACCGAATTGCTGCTCGCCAAATTATTACCCTATCAAATGCTGGGATCTTTCGTCATGGTACTTTGTATGCTATTCACGGTGTTTGTGCTGGGGGTTCCCTATCGCGGCTCACTCTGGATATTAGCATTAGTTTCCAGCCTTTATCTCGCTACCGCTCTGGGGATGGGGTTACTGATTTCCACCCTGACACGTAATCAGTTCAATGCGGCGATGATTTCTCTCAATGCCGCTTTTTTGCCTGCCATTATGTTGTCTGGTTTTGTTTTCGAGATAGACAGTATGCCTGTGCTTATTCAGGCTGCGACTTATGTCATACCTGCACGTTACTTTGTCAGCAGCCTACAGACGCTCTTTCTGGCGGGAAATATTGGCACTGTGTTGCTGACAAACCTGCTCCTGTTGATTGCCAGTTCCATCGTCTTTATCGGCCTGACCGCGTGGAAAACGCGTCGGCATCTGGATTAAAAAGGAAAGAGCATGTTTTATCGTCTGTATACACTTATCATGAAAGAGTTGCAGTCTCTTCTGAGAGAACCGCAAACACGGAACATTTTGATTTTGACTGTGATTATACAAATGATCCTGTTTCCGTGGGCCGCAACGCTGGAAGTCAAAAACGCCACCATCGCTATTTATAATGAGGATAAAGGGCAGGCATCGATTGAGTTAACCCAACGGCTGGCAAAATCAAAAGCATTTCCTGATGTTATTTTACTAACCAGTTCGCAAGAGATCCGCCCCACTCTGGATAACCGCAAGGCACTGCTGCTGGTACGCTTTCCACAAAATTTCAGTGCTGATCTCGCCAACCATAACCCAACATCAATTCAAGTTTTGTTGGATGGGCGTAATTCAAACAGTGCCCAAATCGCAGCCAACTATATCCAGCAGATTGTGATGAATTACCAGCAACAACGGTTGGGAAATGCCCCTAATTTCAATAATAGCGAACTTATTGTGCGTAACTGGTATAACGCCAATTTGGATTATAAGTGGTTCGTTGTGCCGTCGCTGGTTGCCATGATTACAACGATTGGTGTTCTGATTGTCACAGCGTTGTCAGTCGCTCGTGAGCGGGAACAAGGGACACTGGATCAGTTGCTGGTTTCGCCACTGGCAACCTGGCAAATTTTCCTTGGCAAGGCCATTCCGGCACTCGTTGTGGCGACAATGCAAGCAAGCATTGTTTTGCTGATTGGAACACTGTTCTATCAAATTCCTTTCGCGGGTTCCTTGCTGCTATTTTATGGCTGTATGGTGATTTATGGCTTATCTCTGGTGGGTTTCGGTTTGCTGATTTCTGCTGTCTGTTCCACCCAACAACAAGCGTTTATTGGTGTATTTGTGTTTATGATGCCCGCTATTTTGCTTTCTGGTTATATCTCTCCGGTCGAGAATATGCCCGTTTGGTTACAAAACATCACCTGGATTAATCCAATCCGGCATTTTACCGACATCACCAAGCAGATTTATTTGAAAGGGGCGGATTTATCCGTTATTTGGCCTAATTTATGGCCTTTATTGGTAATTACTGCAACAACTGGCGGGATCGCTTATCGGCTATTTCGGAATAAGATTGCCTGATAAATTTAACGCTGTGAAAAACCACCTAATTGAATTGCCTGTCATTAAACGTAGGATAATTCTCTATTATATTTTTTAATGAAAATAGCAATATCGCTTATTATATCCTTACTAGTTGTTACTTTACTTTTTTTCTAATGAGTGTTAGTTTTTTTAGAAAACCATAAAAAATCATAAGAAAATCAAATTATATATTTTAGATAGTTCAAATTGAAATAATTATAAAACTATATTTAAATTGTAATAATACCTGAGAATAAAATATGACGGAGCGTAATTATTTATCAAATCAAGCACTGACTGATAATGTTGAAGTGATTGGTTGTATTCCTCGTGATAATGGATGTTATTCCACTTGGTTGAAGTCTACAATATTTCATCCTCAAGGAGGGGGACAACCCAGCGATATAGGCTGGCTTAATGAAGTTGAAGTAGTTCACGTGAATGTGGAAGATGGTGACATTGTCCACTTAACGACAAAACCTGTGGCTTTGGGAAATGCTTTTGCTCGTGTTGATATTGAACGACGCCAATTATATTCGCGGCTGCATTCTGCTGGGCATCTTATTGGGCATGTAGTTGAGCTTATGATGTGGCATCCGATTAAAGCTCATCATTGGCCGGGTGAAGGAAGAATAGTATTTAAGCCGGGTGTGAATGCTCAAAGTGTATCGGAAAAGCATATTCAAACGATATGTGAAAATTATATTAGACAGGATCTACCATGCAAAGTAGTTCAACGAAATGATGGATTTCGAGAAGTTAGTTTTGGTCATTTTACGCCTTACCTTTGTGGTGGTACCCACGTAACATCTCTAGGACAACTAGGAAATATTAAAGTGCAGGAGGTTAAAATAAAGAAGGGCAATTTAATAGTACATTATGATGTAGCCTGACAATTTAATATATTGTTTCTAAAAATCACCAGTAAATAAAATAAAAGGATATTATGATTATAGAAGTTGATTGCCTTGATGCGACATGTCTGAAAAAGCTTGCAGATAAGGAAATTTTAGTTATACGTGTAAAACAATTTGTACCTAATTTGTTAGCTGAGATGCATTTTAGATGAGTTTTGGCCTGCTGGTGCCCAAATTGAAAACACTTTATGGTAAGAAAATGTATGTGGGATTATCGAGGGTAGTCATACCTGGGGTCACTTTTCTTGCACACCATGACATTTTTGCTAAGGATGCCCCTGATAGCTTTAAGGCTAAAAGTCTTCAAGCTCAGTTTGCAGCTAATGTTTATCTTTCTATGCCCAGTGAAGGTGGAGCCTTACAAATTTGGAAGGATGAACTCTCTACAGAAGAATTTGATGCTATGCGTGGTGATAGTTATGGGATTGAGCCTTATTTGCTTGGTGAACCAGCACTAGAGATTCGACCAGAGATAGGTGATCTTTTGATCTTTAATTCTCGATGTATGCACTCTGTGACTGCTGGTGTCGATGATCTACGTTTGAGTCTGTCTTGTTTTATAGGCTATTGTGGAACAGAAAATCTATTGTCATTCTGGAGTTGATATGTTGTCTAACTATTGGGGGGAATTTCTGGGGCTGGCTGTGATTCATTTCCTGGCAGTAGTTGCTCCAGGTCCAGATTTTGCGGTAACTATACGGCAGAGTGTAAGATTTGGATGTTGGGCAGGGATATGTACGGCAGTAGGTATTGGAGCGGGAATATCAATACATGTTATCTATACACTAGTGGGAGTTAGTGCATTAATGCATGCCACTCCGTGGTTGATGGAAGTGGCAAAACTCGTTGGTGCAATTTATATCGCGTGGCTTGGTATCAAATTTATCAGAAGTAAACCTGCTAATTTGGATACCTTAGAGGGTGAAGGAATTAGTTTGGCCTCACAGAGTAGATGGAAAGCATTTCTGATGGGGTTTATGACCAATGCCCTTAATCCTAAGGCGACATTGTTCTTTTTGGCCGTTTTCACAACCGTAGTGAGTAGTAATACACCTATTCTGATACAAGTCTTCTATGGTCTTTGGATGTGTGTAGTCAATGCTGTCTGGTTTGTGTTGGTGAGTATCATTTTCTCAAATGCATTGATTCGTAATAAATTCATACAGAAAGGTTATTGGTTTGAACGAGTAATGGGAATAGTATTGATTGGGTTTGCTGTCCGGTTGTTATTTCTGTCTATATGATTTTCCCCAAGACCAATATTGATTATGAACTTATCATTGTTTGATTCGATAAAGGTGAAATAACTATTAAAAAAACCCTGACAAAACAGGGTTTTTATATCAAAAAATCATTTAATCTATCAGTGACTATCGGCGATCACCCAAAATACGTAACAGCATTAAGAACAGGTTAATGAAGTCCAGATATAGAGTCAATGCACCAGTAATTGAATACTTGCGCAGGGTTTCTTTATCGTTAACATCCAATTGTTCACCCATTTCTTTCAGTTTTTGGGTATCGTATGCCGTCAAGCCAGCAAAAATCACAACACCGATATAGGTGATTGCCCACATCAATGCCGAGCTTTTCAGCCAGATATTTAGCAACGAAGCCAGAACAATGCCAATTAGCCCCATAAACAGGAAGCTACCCAGACCACTCAGGCTACGCTTAGTGGTATAACCATAAACGCTCAATGCACCGAACATACCCGCTGAAACGACAAATGTGCTGGCAATAGAACTGGCGGTGTAAGCCACAAAGATACTGGAAAGTGTTAACCCCGTTAGCATGGAGTACAACATAAACAACCCTGTCGCCAGTGCCCCACTCATTTTATGAACCAAACCAGACAGCACAAATACTAGCGCAAGCTGTGCGATGATTAAGCCATAGAAAACAATAGAGCTACTGAAAACGGCGTATAGAATTTCAGGGGTATTTGCCACATACCATGCAACAAATGCGGTTAACAGCAAGCCACAAGTCATCCAACCATAGACTTGTGCCATGTAAGTTTGTATACCAGAACCAGTTTTCTGGACAATCGAACCATTAGAACGTTGATATCGGTCCATGACGATTACCTTTTCATGACAATGTTTAAGGATTAAGAATGTTTAAAAATAAACAATCTATTCAAAAGTTATACATTAGCATAGAACATTAATAAAACCATCCGCCAATTAATGGCAATTTCAGTGACATATTATTTATTTGTCCAGTTTTCGTGATAATCCGCAGAATGAACCAACAAATGCTGTTTTACCAGCGGCTTACCGCATCCTGATCACTCTGCCTTGCCTCTACCCAACGCTCTCCCTCTACAAGCGATTCTTTTTTCCAGAATGGTGCCTTAGTTTTCAGATAATCCATGATAAATTCAGCCGCCATAAAAGCCATATTGCGGTGAGAACCGGTGACACCAACCAATACGATCTCATCCCCTGGGCACAATTCGCCAATACGATGAATAATGCTGACTCGTTGCAATGACCAACGTTGGCGAGCTTCGGCCACAATGCCCTGCAACATTTTTTCTGTCATGCCAGCATAATGCTCCAATGTCAGTGCCTTAACGGTGTCTCCCAAGTTATGGTTACGAACTTTTCCGGTAAAAGTCACAACAGCACCATCTTCATCACCTTGCGAGAGCCATTGATATTCTTCACCAACATCAAATGCCTCCTGTTGGACACTGATCCGCGTATTTTCCATTTTTATCCCCCCGTAACAGGTGGAAAAAAAGCCACTTCATCACCATCATTCAGGGTATGTTCAGCGTGGACAAAAGATTGATTGACGGCAGACAACACTTTGCCTTCTTCCAATGCCAATGCCCATCGTTCTCCCTTTTCAGTCAGTGCATGACGAAGATGCGCTACCGTTGAGTAGTCATGAGGCAGTTCTAGTGAATCTGTTCCCACCAGCTCGCGGACTTGCGCAAAAAACAGTACCTTTATCATGCCTCCACCCTAAAATTTCCTGATTTGCCACCCCTTTTTTCTAACAGACGCACAGGCCCGATGACCATATCTTTTTGTACCGCTTTGCACATGTCATAAATGGTCAAAGCGGCCACAGATACCGCTGTCAAAGCTTCCATTTCCACACCTGTTTTCCCCGCCAGGCGGCAACAGGATTCGATTCTGACACGATTATGTTCTGTTTGGGCTTCCAGCCGGACTTCTACTTTACTCAGCAACAGCGGATGGCACAGCGGGATCAATTCCCACGTCCGTTTCGCCGCCTGAATACCTGCGATACGGGCAGTGGCAAAAACATCCCCTTTATGGTGATCACCCGCGATAATCATGGCTAAGGTTTCAGCCTGCATTTCAATAAAGGCTTCTGCCCGTGCTTCACGCACAGTTTCTGATTTGGCAGAAATATCCACCATATGCGCTTCACCCGAAGTCGTGATATGGGTCAATTGAGACATTCTTTGCTCCTGAAAATAAATTTTGCAATCAAGCTAGCCGCCAATAAAAGAAAGGTTCGGGGTGATCCCGCTGTCCCCTTGATATAAAAAGTGAGTTTCACGTTTATAACGCAATCCACCTTGAATACGGAGTTTCAGAGCATCCAATGATGCATCATCAGACAATAAATCACGCAATGGAATACCCTGTTCACCAAATAAGCACAAATGAAGATTGCCAATAGCGGATACCCTCAGACGGTTGCAGCTTTGGCAAAAATCTTTTTCATACGGCATGATAAGGCCAATTTCTCCCTGATAATCGGGATGACGAAAAACTTTAGCCGGCCCATCACTTCGCGCACGTTGCTGTTGTTGCCACCCCTGTTGTAGCAGTTGGCGGCGGATCACTTCTCCAGAAAGATGATGACGATGAAAAATGGCACGACCTTCCCCCGTTTCCATCAATTCAATAAAACGCAACTGGATATGACGATGTTTAATCCAATCAAGGAAGGCAGGCAGGTGGGTATCATTCACATTCTTCATCAACACGACATTGATTTTCACTGTGTTGAAGCCTGCCTCAAAAGCCGTGTCAATACCACGCATAATCTGGAAAAATTTATCTTGTCCGGTAATGGCGTAAAATTGGCGAGGATCCAAACTATCAACACTCACGTTAATCGCTGTCAGGCCAGCCGATTTCCATTGGGAAACATCCCGCTCCATACGGTAACCATTCGTTGTGACAGCAATTTTTTTGATTTGCGGATTTTCATGAACCGCAGCGATGATATCGCAGAAATCGCGGCGCATGGTGGGTTCTCCCCCCGTTAAACGAATTTTTTCTGTGCCAAGTTCAGCAAATGCCCTGCTAACACGACGAATTTCTGGCAGGGAAAGGAATGATTTATGGCCATGAGGCCGGTATCCATCAGGCAGGCAATACGTGCAACGGAAGTTACACACATCGGTAATAGACAATCTCAAATAATAGAATTTGCGCGAGAATGCATCTACAAGTTGTTCCACAATAACACCTTCCAAGTACGGGAGATGCTGGCATTTCTACCTTGCATCCTGGTGACTCAGGAGCCACGGCCAGAGCATCATATCAATGTGATACAGCGACTTAGATACAGAGGCTAGGAGTTAATATCAGTTAAATTTTTATATGAATCATTGCGCGAGTGGCGGCATGCCCGCCGAAGATTCTAACCGTTAAGATAACAAAAAGCTAATATCAGATCCGATATATATCTTATTACACAACGAGTTAGCTGATCGCGATAATATCAAATTCCCTGCGATGTTTTTAAGCTGCCATGCGCAAAGATCGCATAAAATCACATCAATTTCTGAATGCATCATATTTTATGATAAATTACACGAGATTTACTAAAGCCCCTACGTTTAGCCAGTAACAGGAATCCTATGCGAAATCGCACATTAGCTGATTTAGATCGCGTTGTCGCCCTCGGCGGTGGTCATGGACTTGGACGCGTTATGTCTTCCCTTTCCTCCCTCGGAGCACGTCTGACAGGAATTGTCACGACAACGGACAATGGTGGTTCAACCGGTAGAATACGACGTTCGGAAGGCGGGATTGCCTGGGGAGATATGCGCAATTGCCTCAATCAGTTAATCACGGAACCGACCATTGCTTCTGCCATGTTTGAATATCGGTTCAGTGGCAATGGCGAATTGGCCGGACATAATTTAGGCAATTTGATGTTGAAAGCGCTGGATCATTTAAGTGTCCGTCCTCTTGAGGCCATTAACCTGATCCGCAATCTACTGAAAGTTAATGCACAATTGATTCCTATGTCCGAGCAATCAGTTGATTTAATGGCAGTCGATGATCAAGGTAATACCGTATATGGTGAAGTGAATATCGATCAGCTCAATTGTGTACCACAGGAACTCTCGCTTTACCCTCATGTCAATGCCACTAAAGAGGCACTGGATGCTATTGAGCAAGCCGATTTGATTTTGATCGGCCCTGGCAGCTTTTTCACCAGCCTAATGCCATTGTTGCTATTGGAAGATTTAACCCAATCCTTACGACGCAGTAATGCGAACATGATTTATATCGGTAACTTAGGGAAAGAACTCAGCCACGCTGCGGCCAATCTATCATTAAAAGATAAACTTGCCATCATGGAGAACAAGATTGGCCGCAAGATGATTCATGCGCTGATTGTCGGCCCGCGTACCGATATCAGCCCTTTCAATGACCGCGTTGTGACACAACGGGTTTTGGAAGCACAGGATATCCCTTACCGTCACGACCGTGAATTGTTGCGTCAGGCAATTGAGCATACTCTGCAAAAGTTGGGTTAGCATTTCAGTCCACTGACAAGCTCTATTTAAAATAATGGAGTTTGTCTTTTTTATGATAAACACTGTCATCCATCATTAATTATGATAAATTTATGGTTCCGAAATACGATTAATAGCCAACCGATAAACTTCATTCCGTTCACGTTTACCAACGGCAACAACAGCAATAATTAATTTATCATCAATTACCTGATAAACAAGCCTAAAACCAGAAGCACGTAATTTTACTTTATAACAATTGGGCATTCCACTGAGTTTAAGAGAAGGAATATGTGGATTTTCACATAACTTCTTTAGTTTCTTAGCAAATTGTCGCTGAATAGTGCTATCCAGTCTAGCCCACTCTTTTGCAGCATCTTCCCTAAATTTGACCGCATAAATCATCAATATTGATCCAAATCTACATCGACTAGAGGCTGATTTTCACGCTCCTGCACTATCTTGACTAATTCCCGATCATCCAAGGCATCCAACATTTTTTCATACAGTTCCGCGGGAACACAATAAAATGCAGGTTTATTTCTATTCAATATAGCCACTGGAGAGCCCCCTCCAGCACTGACAGTCGCCATAGGGTTGCGTTTTAACTCACTAACACTGGCACTCATGTCACTCAAAATAATAGCAGCCATAACCCCTCCCAAAAGACCTGTTAATCGGTCTGATAATATTCCATAAAAGACCAGTTAACAAGTCACGATGGATCACATAGACACGGATATAAATTTTCAGGAATTGGTAATAAATTGTGCCCGCAATGCCTGAACCTGGTCACGAATATTGGCTGCTTGCTCAAATTCAAGATCCCGTGCATGTTGGTACATTTTCTCTTCCAGTTCACGGATTTTTCTCTCCAGCTCTTTCGCCGGCAGGTTGCGGTAATCATCTGTACCCAGGGTAACTTTATTTTTTCCTTTGGCCTTCCCTTTGCCATTAACCGGCTGACCAATTTTCAGGATATCACCAATTTTTTTCTTCAAACCCTGTGGTACGATGCCGTGCTCTTGGTTAAACGCCTGCTGTTTGGCGCGACGGCGTTCGGTTTCTTCAATAGCCCTTGCCATCGAATCCGTAATTTTGTCACCATATAAAATGGCTTTACCATGCAGGTTACGCGCTGCACGACCGATGGTTTGGATCAGGGAGCGTTCTGAACGAAGAAAACCCTCTTTATCTGCGTCCAAAATTGCCACAAGGGAAACTTCTGGCATATCCAAACCTTCGCGCAATAAGTTAATGCCAACCAAAACATCAAATTCACCGAGACGAAGATCACGGATAATTTCCACTCGCTCTACGGTATCAATGTCAGAATGGAGATAACGTACCCGCTCACCATGCTCTTCCAGATACTCAGTCAAGTCTTCCGCCATGCGTTTGGTTAAGGTTGTGACCAACACTCGTTCATTGTTTGCCGCACGGATACGGATTTCAGACAGCAGATCATCGACCTGAGTTGCCACCGGTCGAACTTCAACTTCAGGGTCAATTAGCCCCGTTGGGCGCACAACTTGTTCAACAACTTCGTGGCCTGATTTTTCTGATTCATAATTGCCGGGAGTGGCTGAAACATAAATGGTTTGTGGTGCCAATGCCTCAAACTCCTCAAACCGCAATGGACGGTTATCCAGCGCTGATGGCAAACGGAAACCATATTCCACCAATGTTTCCTTGCGGGAGCGATCCCCTCGGTACATTCCACCAATCTGTGGGATAGTAACGTGGGATTCATCCACCACCAGCAAACCCTCTGCCGGCAGGTAATCAAACAGCGTTGGAGGTGGTTCACCAGCAGAACGTCCAGACAAATAACGAGAATAGTTTTCAATACCAGAGCAATAGCCCAATTCATTCATCATTTCGAGATCGAATTGGGTTCGCTGGGTGACACGCTGTTCTTCCAACAACTTGTCTGACGCCAACAGAATCTGACGCCGTTGTTCCAGCTCAATCTTGATCTCCTCCATCGCCTGAAGGATGCGTTCACGTGGTGTCACATAGTGGGTCTTGGGATAGATGGTATAACGCGGGACATGGTACTCTACCTGTCCCGTCAGCGGATCAAACAGGGAAAGGCGTTCGACTTCATCATCAAACAATTCTACGCGCAAAGCACGTTCATCCGATTCTGCGGGGAAAATATCGATGACTTCACCACGAACCCGAAATGTTCCGCGCTGGAATGCCTGATCATTGCGGGTATATTGCAGTTCCGCTAACCGACGCAAGATAGCGCGCTGGTCAATTAACATGCCCTCAGTTAAATGAAGCATCATTTTCAAATAGCTATCAGGATCACCTAAACCGTAAATCGCGGAGACAGAAGCCACCACGACGACATCACGGCGTTCCAGCAAGGCTTTCGTTGCAGACAGTCGCATCTGTTCGATATGTTCATTCACTGACGCATCTTTTTCGATAAAGGTATCGGAACTGGGGACATAAGCTTCTGGTTGGTAATAATCGTAATAGGAAACAAAATACTCCACGGCATTCTCAGGGAAAAACGCTTTCATTTCGCTATAGAGCTGTGCTGCCAGGGTTTTATTGGGAGCAAGGATCATGGTGGGGCGATTTAAGTTTGCGATAACATTGGCAATCGTGAAAGTTTTACCCGATCCCGTGACTCCCAGAAGGGTTTGATGAGCCAGTCCATCTTCAAGCCCTTCCTGTAACTGTCTGATAGCCGATGGCTGATCACCTGCCGGTTTAAAATCAGAGTGCAACTTAAATATTTTATTCGTTTCTTTGCTCATTTCCCCACGCCATCCATACACTGACAAAATTATTTTTATCATACTGGATAAAAAACCAGCTTCAAGTAAGTTGGCAAAATAATGTTGTTGTCCGGATGTTATTAACCTTTGCTTAACATCAAAGGTAACTATTTTTATCCCCAGATAATGATCTTGCTTTTTTCTATTTTTGTATTATTGGCTGAAATGATGGGGCACTGAATAGCAAAGAGATGCAAAAAGGAATTGCTTTTATTTAACGCATTGATTTTGACTATAAAAAAATCCAAGTAGAGAATAACAGCAAATCTGCCGCAGGCCGCGTATTACCTTGCACGAGGATACTTTTCTAAAACTAATACACAAGGTTATCCACAGGAATAGTGGATAACTCAGCAAAACCTATTAAGCATGGGCGGTTGCAGAGTTATCCCCACTGATACATTTTTTCAATAGTGGAATATTTTTATGCTGCTTTGGGATTGATTCACGCTATTTGTTGATCAAAAATAGTTCAATCGTTGTTGAAATAAAACATCTTCTACGTAAGAACATCGATTAAATCACAACCCTAAGCATCAATTTTAACTAGCCCAAAGTAAACAATTAGTTAACCAAAGAATCAATAGTAATATATTTTCCTATATTATTTTTATCGCATGATTCACTCAGATAAGGAATAATTCCCAATAAAGGTGCGGGGATCAGGCGCTCCAGTGTCTCCAGATAGGCAGCCTGATGTTTGCCGGCCGGTTCAATTTCATTGGCAACCCAGCCAGCTAACTTTAGCCCAGCATACTGAATTGCCTTTGCGGTTAATACAGCATGGTTGATGCAGCCCAATTTGACACCCACTGTCAAAATTACCGCTAAATTCTCCTGGATCACCCAATCGGCAAAAGTCGTATTTTCCGATAATGGCGTATACCATCCTCCTGCGCCTTCAACCAAAATCCAGTCAGATTTTTTTACCAGTACTGCCAAACCTTCCGACAAAACGGAAAAATCTATTGGTTGATTAAGTTCCGCACTTACAATATGCGGCGATGTCGGCTCCATAAATACCAGCGGATTCACTTCCCGATAAGTGAGTGACACCGAACTATTACGCTGCAAGGCCAATGCATCACCATTACGTATTCCTTCTGACGTCATTTCACTTCCTGATGCCACAGGTTTATAACCGGCAGTCAAATATCCCTTCTTATTAGCCGCTTGCAGCAAGGCACAACTCACCACTGTTTTACCTACATCAGTATCCGTTCCTGTCAGAAAATATTTACTTGTCACAATAAATAACTCCAAAAACAATTTGATAGCTTAATGGATAATCCCCATTGTTTCGTGGGTAGGCTTCTGCAAGGGCGTTTAGACGTTTTCTCGTCATTAATCCTTGCTGGCGGCCATGATGAAGGTGTGTTGCACCGATCCCTTTTAGGGAATTCAATAAAGGCAACAATTGTGGATAGCGCTGGTAATATTTTCGGCTAATGATTTTATGTCGATAGGGTTGGCATGCCTGGATAATTGTTCGCAATGGCAGGAATTGATTAACATGCTGATAATCATCCACGTGCGCCCAAGCGGTTGCCAATTCATTCAGCGAACCCTGTGCAAGCGTGGAAAATACGATAAGGCCACCGCTACGGGTAACACGGTAAAATTCGCGTAAAGCGCATGATAAATCATTGCACCATTGTACCGCCAGATTGCTGAAACAGATGTCGACGCTGTTATCTGCTAACCCCAAATGTTCGATATCTCCTTGCAAATAATAATCAGCAACTTGCTGCCCTTTTGCATAGCTCAACATACCGGAAGCCAGATCCAGTGCGATAACTTGTTTACCCTGCTGTTTCCAACGAGCACTAAAAAAACCGCTTCCGCACCCTGCATCCAATACCTGCATACCGATATCTTCCGCTTGTGCCAACCCCATCAAATACTCACCGGTTTGCTGTTGTAACTTAGCCACCGTGTCATATTTGGCAGCCGCACGGTCAAAAGCACCGGCAATCGCCTGCTTGTCAACGGATTTAACAGCCAGAACCATGCAACGCCTCCAGTAATGCATCAATGTCCTGTCGGGTATGGTTTGCTGTCAATGTAATACGCAATCGTGCGCTGTCAGGGGGAACCGTGGGTGGAAGTATTGCTTTAACCCACACTTTTTTTTGCTTAAGTACATGAGACAGTGCGGTACAACGCTCATTATCACCAACGATTAATGGCTGGATAGCCGTTTCTGAATTCAGCAATGCAAAAGGCAGATGCTGTGCTTCGCGACGAAAATAACGGATGTTGTTTTGCAACCGCTGACGCAATTCATCCCCAGCCCTGATTTGTCGTACTGCTTCGGAAAGTGCCAGTGCCTGCGCAGGTGGCATTGAGGTGCTGTAAATCAGATGTCTGGCATATTGGAGCAGGTATTCTGCGGTTTGTTCATCACATAAAATTGCGGCTCCGCTTAATCCAAATGCCTTGCCGAAGGTGACGACCAGAATCTCCGGTTTAACATTTTGCATCCAGCAACTGCCGCGCCCTTCATCACCATGAATGCCGATACCGTGGGCATCATCCACCATCAACCAACTTGCCGTCGATTTCGCTTGCTGTGCAATAACATCAAGTGGCGCATAATCCCCATCCATGCTAAAAACACCTTCCGTGACCACCAGCGTTTTACCGATACACGTTTTTGCCAAATGTTGCTGCAAAGATCCCATATCATTATGCAGAAAACGCCGAAGTTGTGCGGGAGAGTGCATTGCTGCTTCGAGTAACGACGCATGGCTCAGGCGATCAGCAATAATGCGATCTTTCCCTTCCATCAAGGCCGCAATCACCCCTTGATTAGCGGCATAACCGGAAATGAAAAGTAAAGCACGAGAATATCCCAACCACTCCGCGAGTTGTTGTTCCAGCGTGTGATGTGCAGCAGTGTAACCCGTAACATGCCCTGAGCCGCCACTGCCCACACCATATTGCTGGGCACCTTGTTGCCAGGCAGTAATAATCTGGGGATGTTGACTCAAGCCAAGGTAATCATTACTGGAAAAATTAAGATATTGGCCGTCCGAAGTGGATAATAAACGCCCATCAGCGCCGTGATGGATTTGCCTGTTACGCCATAGCGGGGTGCCCCGACGTTCGGCCAAACGCAGGGAGAGAAAGTCTGACCAGCTCATCATATTGCCGCATTATAAAATTGTTCGTTATCAGCATGATGAATCATAGCTTCAGTCAAATTCTGCTGTTGCTGATTGTCACCAAATGCCGTTTTTGTTTGTTGAGGGTTAATTCCCAAGCGGCGGAACAGTTGCAGATCTTTATCTTCATTCGGGTTTGGTGTAGTCAGCAATTTACAACCGTAGAAAATGGAATTAGCCCCTGCCATAAAGCACAGTGCCTGAGTTTGCTCATTCATCTGTTCACGTCCTGCGGATAAACGGACGTGAGATTTTGGCATCATGATCCGTGCCACAGCGATGGTACGAATAAAGTCAAAAGGATCGACATCTTCATTGTCTTCCAGTGGTGTTCCTTTGACTTTTACCAGCATATTGATCGGTACACTTTCCGGCGGCTTAGGCAGGTTTGCCAATTGCACCAATAATGCTGCCCGATCACGAATTTGCTCACCCAAACCAACGATACCGCCGGAGCAGACTTTAATACCTGCATTTCGGACATTGCCTAAAGTATCCAGCCTGTCCTGATAACTGCGAGTGGTGATGATATTGCCGTAAAATTCTGGCGAGGTATCCAGATTATGGTTGTAATAGTCCAGACCGGCCTGTGCCAAACGCTGTGCCTGCGATTGGTTTAACATGCCTAACGTCATGCAGGTTTCCATCCCTAGTGATTTGACTTCTTTGACCATTTTTTCCAAATACGGCATATCACGCTCATGTGGGTTTTTCCAGGCTGCCCCCATGCAGAAACGGGTTGAACCCGCATTTTTCGCTTTGCGCGCTGATTCAATGACTTTTTCCACTTCCATCAACCGTTCTTTTTCCAAACCGGTTTTATAGCGGGAACTTTGTGGGCAATATTTGCAATCCTCTGGACAAGCGCCCGTTTTTATCGAAAGCAGTGTACTGACCTGTACTTGTTGTGGATCAAAATGTTCGCGGTGTACTTGTTGTGCCTGAAATAATAATTCAAAAAAAGGTTTATCAAACAACGTCTGCGTTTGTCTGATTGTCCATTGTTGACGCTCGCTCACAATAACATCTCCGATGTAAAAAATGTTGTCAGTTTAAATAACACCGTTATCATGTCAACCAAAATGAACTTTAAAAGGTTTACAACAAAGTTATTATGACTCCTTCAGATCTTAAATTTGACCAGCGCCATATTTGGCATCCGTATACCTCAATGACGAATCCACTTCCCACCTATCCTGTCGTATCAGCCACTGGTGTGGAACTGGTTTTATCAGATGGACGTACATTGATTGATGGTATGTCTTCATGGTGGGCAGCTATCCACGGTTATAATCATCCTGTTCTCAATGAGGCAGCAAAGTCACAAATCGATAAGATGTCCCATGTTATGTTCGGCGGCATAACCCACCCCCCGGCGGTTGAACTGTGCAAGCAATTGGTGGCAATGACACCAGATCCTTTGGAGTGTGTTTTTTTGGCAGATTCTGGCTCTGTCGCCGTAGAAGTCGCCCTGAAAATGGCAGTGCAATATTGGCAAGCCAAAGGGAAAAAACGCCATCGTTTCCTGAGCCTGCGTCATGGTTATCATGGTGACACTTTTGGAGCCATGTCTGTCTGCGATCCAGACAACTCTATGCATAATCTGTACAAAGGCTATCTCCCCAATCATCTGTTTGCCAATGCGCCGCAATGCCAGTTTGGTGATGAATGGCAAGCCGAAGATATCGATTCTTTTAAACGATTATTGCTGCAATATCATGATGAAATCGCTGCTGTGGTTTTAGAACCTATTGTTCAGGGTGCTGGCGGAATGCGGATTTATCATCCTGAATATCTGCGCCAGATTCGTCAGCTTTGTGATGAATATCAGATTTTGTTAATTGCAGATGAGATTGCGACCGGATTTGGACGGACTGGCAAGCTATTCGCTTGTGAACATGCGCAGATCGAACCGGATATATTGTGCTTAGGCAAAGCATTGACGGGGGGGTATATGACATTGTCCGCAACACTGACTACCCGCCACGTTGCTGAAACTATCAGCCAAGGTGAAGCAGGCTGTTTTATGCATGGCCCAACTTTTATGGGAAATCCTCTGGCTTGTGCCGTCGCCTGTGCCAGTCTGAAATTGCTCGCTGATAGCCCGTGGCCACAACGTATTCAATCAATAGAAACTCAATTAAAAGCAGAACTATTTCCCCTCAAATCACACAGTTTGGTCAAAGATGTTCGGGTGTTAGGCGCGATAGGTGTGGTTGAAATGAAACAGCCCGTCAATGTCGCTTCATTGCAACGCCATTTTGTTCAAAATGGTGTATGGATCAGGCCATTTGGTCGGTTAATTTACCTGATGCCACCTTATATTATTCAACCAGAACAGCTAGCAAGGCTGACAAATGCCATTGCGGGTACATTGACATCCTCACCGCTCAAATGAAGGTGTCCAACCACCTGAGATATAGATAATTTTGGCGGTATTTTTACCAGAAGATGAACATGATCTATTTGAACAGTCAATTCTACAATTTCTATCTCGAGTTGCTCACATGAAATCCGTATCTGCTTATAAACCTCCCTTCTTACATTATTTTTCAGTATTCTAAATCGGCATTTTGGCATTCAGACAATATGATATTGACCACCTCCGTAGGAGGTGGTATTCAGTTATGAATAAAAAATATAAATATAAATATATTTATACCCACTTTTATCTTATTATTTTCTTGACTGATATTAATATCAGTAGGAAAATACTTCCGAATTATAAGTATCTTTAAAATTATTAATGGGAGTTCATTATGATCGAATCTATTCTAAATGATGCGGTAAGACACTCCAGGGAAATGTTAAAAGCAAAATCAGGTAATAAGTATTATTTTGACAACGCTCCCCTTAAGGAAAAAGGAACATATAAGGAATTTTTATATGGAAATGAAATGCAAAAACATAAATATAATGAATTTAATAAAATGAGAAACTTTATAGATGTATTCAGAAAAAAAGAACATAATATTGAAAAAAATGACAAATTTAAAAATGACAAATTTAAAAATGACATTTATAGAAGTATGTATGAGAATATTATGCATGGTAGTGAAATTAATGAACAAAGCATAAAAAAAAGAAATGAAATAAAATCTAAACTTCATGAACAAGAAAAACACGAGAGGTTATATAAACGTAATGAAATAGAAAGAGAAGCTGATACTTATAAGGCGCTATATAATTATACATTGAAAAATAAAGATAATTTTCTATCCGGAAATTGCCCTGATTACTGCAATTGTGCGTTTCATTATTTAATACATAATTGTCTTGATAATATTCTGAAGTTTTTTAATTCTGGTTTAGAAAACCCTGATCATGTCTATATTCAAATAGTGGGGGCTGTAGGAGTACATGATCATGTATTTATAACAATAGGCTCTTTTAATCATAATATGTTTAAACCTATACTGGGGAGGTTATATCACAATCTACCAAAGGAATTATGGGTATGCGATCCTTGGGCAAATATTGTTTGCCCTGCTGAAAAATATAATGACCTGTGGAAAAGCAAAATGGATAAATGGCATTACATGGGTAAATGTATTGTGTTAGCAGAAGAAGATCCTATTCCTAATAGGAAAGTAATCCCCCCTTCTGCTAAATGCCACTCTCCTTTAAAGAAAAATACATATCTTACAATTCAAAACAGTATGAAAAAAGTATTTAATCTAGCAGTTATATCACCTGACAAGAACGTAAAAATAATGGCTTTATAACGAGATGGAAAGTATAGGGTATATCTTAATTAATTGAAATAAATAAAAACATACATTTTCGGTCATGTATTCAATCCGTTGATTTGCCTTAAATATAGTATTCTTTTTCGATAAAAGTACCGATAACTTTTTCATTCATTTCGGGGGATTTTGAGTAGCTGAGTGTTTTACGATTCAAGCGGTTAATTCTGTTATAACGTGTGAGCAATAATACACTTTGGAATCATGACCAGAAAAAATGGTGATTATACATAACTATCAATAGGTTGAATAGGTGACCCATTTATTATATTTCTAATAAAAAACAAAGCATATTAAATGCATTTCCAAACGTCAATCACTGACAAATATTAATGACAAAAACAGAGGCTATTACATCACCTAAAAACAAATTATTTGATATATTCATGATGAAACCACGCTTATTTAAACAAAGAGGAAAATATCATGAATACAGAAAATTTGTTTACATCTTCCAATAATGAAATACAAGATGTCTTTGAACTATCTCAAAATAGGTATGAGCAAGAAATTTCGCATTACGAAACTCTGGTAATAGAAAAACCTGAATTAGCCCATCTGTTTGTTGAAAATATTCAACCAGATTCATTAACCAGTCCAACCCAGAACCAAACCGAATTTGTCAGTGGGTATTTTAACATTAACACATATTATCAATATGGCGGCTTACCTTTTACCCAAATATCTTCTAACTCCACTACCATTGGGCACGAACCTAATATAGGGAAAAAGGCCAATTTCAATGGCTATATTAATGGTGTATATAACACACCAATATTGAACTTTAATAATATTCATCTTGGAGGTGTAGTCAAATATCCTTACTCCATTATCAATACACCATTAAACATTCAACTTTATATTTACCCAAGAAATATAATCTTACGACTTTTAAAAGGAAATGTTTATTTAGGCGATTTATATTCCGTACAACAGAATCACATATTAATCACCTATCCTATTGTTTTACCAGGTGTCGGAACGTTTAATTTAATTTAACATCAATTAATTACATTAATTTTTTATCTTGTTTGTAGCAAATAAATTTTCGCCAGTCACATAGCCAAGCTATATGGCTGGCGTGATCACGACTTACCTTCGCCGATATTACTTTTGCCAATATTGCTATGCCACTATTGCCAATATCGTCACCCACATCGGGCCTTTGCCAACCGGATAGCGCGCCAGTTGAGTTAATTCCCCTGAATATTTGTCAATACGCGATACTGAAATATGATCCGATTTCTGCCCTGATGCAATCAGAAAATGACCGCTGTGATCAATAGCAAAACCACGCGGTTGACTCTCTGTCGGATAATGTCCGGCTAATGTCAGGCGATAACCATCTTCTGAAACGCGGAAATGGCTGATCAGGCTCTCTGAACGCTCACTGGTATAGAGGTGCCGACCATCCGGTGTCATGTGAATATCAGCCGACCAACGAACGTTGGAAAAATCTGCTGGCAACGAATCAATTGATTGCACAATACGATATTTTTCCCATTGACGCAGAACATCAACGGTTGAATCCAATTCATTAATGCAATAGATGGCCTGTTTTTCCGGATGGAATGCCATATGACGTGGGCCTGCACCTGTTGCTGTCGTAATTTCATCTGTCCGACTTTCTGTCAGATAGCCCTGCTCATTCAAATTGAAAATACGAATATGATCTTCTTTCAGACAGGGAACCAGCAGTTGACGATTTTCCCGATCAATATTAGCAGAGTGTGGCGCTTGCAGACCTTCTACAATTTGGTCTGGAGCTTTAACGATCCCATTTTCATCAATAGGATGAACACTTAAGTTATTGAAGCTGTAAGAAGCAGAGAATAAAAAACGCCCTGCTCTGTCAGTGGATATATGGGTCGGGCTACCCGGCAAGGGGGCAATGGCTCGCTGTTCAAGGCATCCATCTACCCCAATGGCATAAGTTACGATACTAAATTGCGGACGAATTCCCACATATAAGTGTTTACCATCTGGATTGACAACCATTGGCTGCACTTCACCTGGTACATTTACGGTCTGGAGAAGCGCAAGTTCCCCCGCCACATTAAGCGACCATACGTGAATTTGTCGGCTATTTGGGCTGGCTGTATAAACCACCTGTTTCATGTTATCTCCTTAATGCGTATTGCCATTTTATTGATCTATAACGATTCTTAAAAAATTTTAACGGCTAAACTGCCTATATGACGGTTTAACTATATTCAACTAACGTATAATATTTTGTTTATATCATAGACAACTTAGAGGCCAATCCATGTCGTATCGCGTTATCGCTCTGGATCTCGATGGAACACTGCTCGATCCACAAAAACGTATTCTGCCAGAATCACTGGCAGCCCTAAATGAAGCCCGCCAGTCAGGTATCAAAGTTTTGATTGTAACCGGACGCCATCATGTCGCCATCCATCCTTTCTATCAAGCACTGCAACTTGATACGCCTGCCATCTGTTGCAATGGAACTTATTCGTATGATTATCATGCAAAGAAAGTTTTGGCCTCTGACCCACTCTCCATCCATGAAGCCTCTCAAGCACTTGCCTATCTGCAAGATACAGAAATTCAGCATCTGATGTATGTTGATGATGCCATTTTATATCAATTTCCTCACACTGTAGCCCGAACCCTTGCATGGTCGGATTCTCTGCCTGAGTACCAGCGTCCGAATCTCCAGCAAACAGGGAATTTTCAAGACGCGATCCACGAGGTTAGTGCGATTTGGAAATTTGCCACCAGCTCACCCAATTTAGTGAAATTACGTGAGATTAGTGAACAAATTGAGGAAAATATTGGCCTTGAGTGTGAATGGTCATGGTTTGATCAAGTCGATATTGCCAAAAAAGGCAATAGTAAAGGTATACGGTTGCAACAATGGGTGGAATCGCAAGGCATGAGCATGAAAGATGTGATTGCTTTTGGTGATAATTATAACGATCTCAGTATGCTGGAAAGCGCCGGACTGGGTGTTGCGATGGGGAATGGCGTTGATGCCGTCAAAGAGCGGGCAGATATTGTCACACGGGATAATACCCAACCCGGTATCGCTGAAGTTTTAAGAAAATATGTACTGTAATTACCTTTGATGTCCATTCACTGGGAGCAAATCAGCTCCCAACTTCCGACATATTTATCAGTGACGATTCAACGAAATACTCTTTATCTGTGCATAGAGCCATTGCCCTACTCGCAGATTAAGCTCTTCCCGCGCCCAAGGCGTAATTCTCGCCCACAGTGTATGTTCACTCAGCGCCAATTTGACATCAACCTGACCATTATCCTCAAACAACTCAATGACTTTGACTTGCAAAGTGTTACGAATGCTGCTGGTTTTCGGCGGTTCCAAAACTAAGGAAACATCTGATGCATCAACGCGGATATGCAGATCAGTTCCTGGAACAGCATTAACTTGTGGCAACCAAAGGAGCTTGTCAGCCACTGCGACTGCGGTCATTTGATAACGTTGATGGTGTTCCATAACAGACACTTTTAGTATGCTGCCCAAACTCTCTTTTTGCAGCCACGGACGCAGTGCACTGCTCGACCAGACCTCTTCTAAGGTTCCTGTTGCCCTGATTTTTCCCTTATCCATCACAATGACATTCTCTGCCAGCCGTAAGATTTCATCCAAACTGTGACTGACATAGAGGATCGGGATTTTGACGTCTTCGGACAACTTTTCAAGATAAGGCAATAACTCACGCTTACGGGGTAAATCTAATGATGCCAGTGGTTCATCCATCAGCAGGATTTCTGGGGCGGTCAGTAATGCACGGCCAATGGCTACCCGCTGTTTTTCTCCGCCAGATAATGTGATGGGGAAACGTGACAATAAATGTTCAATTCCCAATAGGCCAATAATACCGTCAAACTGCGATTTCATCTCAGGTGCCATGCCGTATTGCAAGTTTCCTTTCACACGATAATGCGGAAAAAGGCGTGCATCCTGAAAAACATAACCAATCCGGCGCTTTTCTGGTGGCACAAAGATCTTTTGTTCGGTATCCACCAACGTGGAGCCGTTTAAAACAATGCGACCTTGTTGTGGGTGGCTCAATCCCGCAATCATATTGATCAGTGAGGTTTTCCCTGCCCCTGAAAGCCCAAATATGGCAGTAATGCTTTCTGTTGGTAAAGTGGTGTTAACCTGCATGTGCAGCTCACCCAATCGCTGCTCAAAATCCAGCTCTAACATGCTGCCCCCAAACGTTTCCTGCCCCAGCGTGTCAGCCACTCGGAAAGCATTAATGAAATCAGCGCCAATACGATAGCAATGATGCACAAACGGGCTGCGGCGGTTTCAGCGCCTGGTGTTTCTATCAATGTATACATGGCAAGAGGAATGGTTCGCGTCTCCGCCGGAATATTGGCAACAAAGGTAATAGTGGCACCAAATTCCCCCAATGAACGGGCGAACGCCAATACTGCACCAACAATGATGCCGGGTAATGATAATGGCAGGGTAATGGTGAAAAAGACTTTAAACGAACCTGCCCCTAAAGTATGGGCAGCCTGTTCCAGTCGCCGATCGATACTCTCCAATGACAAACGAATAGCCCTGACCATCAGCGGAAAAGCCACCACAGCCGAAGCCAATGCCGCCCCTGTCCAACTAAATGCAAAACTGATACCGAACCAATCATAAAGGTATTCACCAATGACCCCGCGCCGTCCCATGCTGATGAGCAACAGATATCCCACTACCACTGGCGGTAATACCAGTGGCAGATGAATAATGCTGTCAAGCAAGGATTTACCAACAAACTGGCAACGAGCCAGCATCCATGCCATTAAGATCCCAAATGGCAAACTGAATAGCACAGCAATCGCTGAGATTTTTAAGCTCAGTAAAATTGCCTGCCACTCATATTCACTTAACATCTCCAAAAGATCAGTTCCTACAGTGGACTAAAGCCGTAACGTTTAAAAATGGCAGCGGCTTCAGAGGTTTTAAGGTAATCATAAAAATCGCGAACGGCCTGTCTTTCATGATCTTTGATTATTGCCATCGGATATTCCACCCGTTTATGGCTTTCAGAGGGGAAAACCCCCACAACTTTCACCTTATTGCTGGCAACGGCATCAGAGCCATAAACAATGCCCAGCGGAGCTTCGGCTCGTTCTACCAGTGCCATACCGCTACGCACATTATTAGTACGAGCCATCAGCGGATTAACCGTATCCCATGCATTCAAATAGTGCAGCGATTCTTTAGCATAAATACCAACGGGTACATGATCAGGATCGCCAACCGCTAATCGCCCTCCTGCCAGCAAAGATTTCCATTTGGTTTCTCGGTTGATCTCCACTTGATTCAAGTTACTCTCTTTAGGCGCAATCAGGACGATCCGGTTCCCCAACAAGGTATGACGGGTATTCTCGGCAATTAATTGTTTATCAGTAGCATAATTCATCCACTGCTGATCGGCAGAAATAAAAATATCGGCCGGAGCTCCTTGCTCTATCTGGCGCGCCAATGTCGACGATGAAGCGTAGGAAGCCACGATATTGCCCTGTTTCTCTTTTTTATATTGTGTTGCAATCTCATCCAACGCATTAGTTAATGAAGCCGCCGCAAACACAGTAACTTTATCTGCCGCCCAACCATTTCCGGCAAGCGCAAAAGTGACCACGGCTCCTGCCAACAACTGATAAATTTTATTTTTCATTTTACACTCACCTGAGATAATCAATATGGTGCGTTGTATATAACAAGATACAACGTTAAATGAAAACGCTATTTTGTGATTAATCGGCAAGTTGTGAGTTAGTTTTAGCTTTTATATTGATCTCAATGCAACAATTACATATGAAAAGTTATATATGAAGAGGAAGGCAGGAGTTGATGATTACCCGGATAACCGGGTAATAAAAATGGTAAAGCTCAAGACTATCGACTGGTGTTTTCTGTTTTGGAGATCAGATTGAATAATCCCCCAAGCACGTAAATCAACGCCAAAATAGCCGCCATCACCACGGGAACCATGATCAGCGCAAATCCCATACTTTTAAGCAATTCAAACATGCTAACCTCATATCCTGAGTGACTAACAAATTAACTGAATCATATCTGAAAATGACATAACACAGACATTAATTCCGTTATTCTAGACAATAAAACAGTAACAGTAACCGACGAAACGTGCGATTCTTATGGTTCTGTTGTAAAAATTCTCAAATAGTTGCCCTAAATAAATCACTATGCAAGCCCAAATATTATTAATACTGAAATTGCAACAACGCCTGTTCGCTGATCCTCGGCGAATTACATTGCTTAAGCAAATTAAAGTCACGGGTTCTATTAGCCAAGGTGCAAAGCAGGCTGGGATCAGTTACAAAAGTGCCTGGGATGCCATCAATGAAATGAACCAACTCGCCGATGAGATTTTAGTGGAACGTGCCACGGGTGGAAAAGGCGGCGGCGGTGCCCAACTGAGCCATTATGGTGAACGTCTGTTGCAACTTTATGATTTATTGGAAAAAATTCAACAAAAAGCGTTTGATGTCCTGAAAGAGGATTCTCTGCCCTTAGACAGCTTGCTCGCGGCTATATCTCGTTTTTCGTTACAAACCAGCGCCCGCAATCAATTTTTCGGTACGATCACTGAACGTAGCCACGCCAATATTCAACAACATGTTCGGGTTTTGCTGGCAGATGGTAAAACATCAATCTATGCGGCTGTAACGGAACAAAGTGCCAATCGGCTGAATTTAGTCACCGGAAAAGAAGTGTTGGTATTGATTAAAGCGCCGTGGATAACTTTAACCAAAGATCAGGCTCCTGCTGTTTCATGCGAAAATATCCTATCCAGCCAGGTTAGCCATATTGAAACAGGAACAGAATACAGTGAAATTATTCTGACACTTGATGGCGGTGAATCCCTTTGTGTTACGTTATCTAACCAAGACGTGGCGCATTTACAGCTCCAGCCCCACGATTCTGTTACCGCACTTTTCAATGCCGATAAAGTGATGATTGCCACCCTATGTTAATCGATTACAAAAATGATTAATCCTCAATGAATAACAAACAGCTACACATTGACATTAAACATTATTCCGCTTATTTCTGGTGATCCTTTAGTTGATGTTGCTTAAATAAGGAAGAGGAATGTCTGAATTGCAAATAACGCAAGCTAGTTTCCGTTTAAGTGACACCCGTACCCTACGGTTACCGTCACTGAAAATTATTTCTGGGGAAAGCTGGGCTTTTGTTGGGGCAAATGGCAGTGAAAAATCTTCACTGGCTCGTGCATTGTCGGATGAATTAATCCAACTGACAGGTGACCGCCATTGTTCGTTTCGCATACCAATACGTCTGTCTTTCGAACAATTGCAAAAACTGATTGATGAAGAGTGGCAACGCAACAATACAGATTTGATTAGTGACGGAGAAGAGGATACTGGGCGTACTGCCGCAGATATTATTCAACTTCACCATAAAGACAATGAATTGTGCCTTGAATTAAGCGAATATTTTGGTATTAAAGATTTACTCTCGCGACGATTCAAATACCTCTCAACCGGGGAAGTCCGTAAGGTTCTGCTATGTCAGGCAATAATGGCAAATCCTGACCTGCTTATTCTTGATGAACCTTTTGATGGGTTAGATAATTATGCCCGCAATCAACTTTCCCAATTATTGAGTTCTCTGGCTGCAAAAGGCATTACTTTAGTTTTGATCTTAACCCGATTCCATGAAATTCCTGATTTTGTCGAACAAGTTGGCGTATTGGCGGATTGCCACCTGATGCTGGCCGGAAAGAAAGAGAGCATTCTGGCACAATCTCTCGTGGCACAGTTAGCACACAGTGAAGGACTGAAAAATATTCATCTGCCCGAAACCGATGAATACCGGACTGATGGACAACTTCCACTTGACCAACCCTTGGTATCAATGCGTGATGTTATTGTTCAATACAATGACAAACCCATTTTGCACGGCTTGAGCTGGCAAGTGAATCCGAATGAACACTGGCAAATCATCGGTGAAAATGGTGCCGGAAAATCGACACTACTTAACCTGATTACAGGCGATCACCCCCAAGGTTACAGCAATGAGTTAGTCTTATTTGGCCGTCAACGGGGAAGCGGGGAAACGATTTGGGACATCAAACGTCACATTGGTTATGTCAGTAACAGTATTCATCTGGAGTATCGTGTCAGTACCAGCGTTCGAAACGTTATTCTATCGGGTTTCTTCGATTCAATAGGAATTTATCAGGCTGTTTCAGATCGACAGCAACAGTTAGCCGATGAGTGGCTGGACTTATTAGGGTTATCGGGATCAACGGCAACTAGCCCCTTTCATAGTCTGTCATGGGGGCAACAGCGGCTGGTTTTAATTGCCCGTGCTCTGGTGAAACATCCCGCTTTATTGATCTTAGATGAGCCGTTGCAAGGGCTTGATCCGCTAAACCGCCAGTTAATCCTGCGCTTCATTGACATCATGATTGCTAATGGTGATACGCAGCTTCTGTTTGTTTCTCACCATCAAGAAGATGCACCACAGTGCATTACCCATCGCCTGCGATTTATTCCTGACGGTGATATTTATCGGTATGAAACCGAGAGTATTTCCGTAGAATCGCTGTGATCTTCTTTCTTCGTTCAGCATATTAATTATCCCTCTCTATCAAGAGAGGGATTCCTATTACCGTTCTATGTAATCACTCTTTAATAAAATCAAGTCATATTTTTTTGATATTTTTTATTATTATTTTTGAATTTTTTAACCATTACTATAAAATCACCGTCCATTTTTAGACTATTTCATTGGTTTTTTTAAAGATAATAGGGAATTATATGGCTTGGGCATTACTTGCCATTGCATTGGCTCTTTTAGAGAGTCGCCAGAAAATTGCTTTTTTCGTCGCGCTCTTCGCTATCATTGCTGGGATCAGCACTAACGTACTTACCTATCCTGCTATAATCACGCTGACAGTGATAACTCTTTTAGGTATGGCATATATTTATTGCCAAAAAAACAGCGAAAAACATTTTATCCCCAGGATCGTCATCGAGCTGTTATTGCTTATCGGTGGTATTTTACTGTTTGTACATTACATCCCAGGATTCCATAATCTCAAGTACTTGGATAAAGTACAGGTAGGCTCGCTCAGCGCACCTTTTTCAATGTACTTCAACTTTGACAAGGCGCTGCTGCCATTTATCCTAATATTCTGTATGCCAACTCTGTTTATCAGAAAACCTTTGGTTAATGCACCGGCTCATGGATGGGCGTTATTGATCGCAGCCATTCCAGCATTATTAGGGCTTGCAACCGTATTAGGTGGATTGTCCGTTGAACTCCATTTACCTAATTGGTTCCCTGCCTTTGTTATTGCTAATCTTTTCTTTGTCTCTTTGGCTGAAGAAGCGCTGTTTCGTGGCTATATTCAGCAGAAGCTCAGTCAATGGATGAATCCTTACTTAGCTCTGGTCATCACCTCTCTACTGTTTGGCGCCGCCCATTTTGCCGGCGGTGGTTTGCTGGTGATTTTTGCTACGCTGGCAGGGTTAATTTATGGCCTGACCTGGCTGTGGAGTGGTCGTTTATGGGTGGCTGTTGCTTTCCATTTTTCACTCAATCTGATGCATCTGCTATTTTTCACCTACCCAATAAAATCAGTAGTCATGCACTAAACTGAATTATATTTGAGCTGAATTGTCTCCTATTCGGGGACAGTTCAGATCATAAACTCCCCGCTATCCCCTCCCTTGCCAGATATATAATCGCCGTAATTATCACCAAACATGATTTAAAACAGGAGATACGAGACTATTGTTTGCCGTTTTGGCCTGTCGCGCCATATAATGCCCGCAGCGATCTTTTTCATTTTGTATTAAAAAGTACTGATAGGAGTTTAAGCTATGGCTGTAACTAAACTGGTTCTTGTAAGGCACGGAGAAAGCGAGTGGAACAAAGAGAACCGTTTTACTGGCTGGACTGACGTTGAATTGTCCGATAAAGGCCGCTCTGAAGCACAACAAGCTGGTCAACTATTGAAAGAAGAAGGTTTCACTTTTGATTTCGCCTACACTTCCGTTCTAAAACGTGCTATTCACACTTTGTGGAACATTCTGGATCAGGTTGATCAGCAATGGCTGCCCGTTGAGAAAAGCTGGAAACTGAATGAACGTCACTACGGCGCATTACAAGGTCTGGATAAAGCAGAAACCGCAGCCAAATACGGCGATGATCAAGTTAAATTGTGGCGTCGTGGCTTCGCTATTACTCCTCCTGATTTGACCAAAGATGATGAACGCTACCCAGGCCACGATCCTCGTTACGCAAGCCTGAAACCAGAAGAACTCCCAGTCACTGAAAGCCTTGCTACTACTATCGAACGTGTTATTCCTTATTGGGAAGAAGTTATCAAGCCACGCGTAGAAAAAGGCGAAAAAGTCATTATCGCTGCTCACGGTAACTCCCTGCGGGCATTGGTGAAGTATCTGGATAATATGAGTGAAGAAGAAATTCTTGAACTGAATATTCCAACTGCTGTACCACTGGTTTATGAGTTTGATGAAAACATGAAGCCTATCAAACACTACTATCTGGGCAACGCTGATGAAATCGCGGCAAAAGCGGCAGCAGTTGCAAATCAGGGTAAAGCGAAGTAATCCTCACATCGCATAAAAAGAATGTTAAAAGCCGGAAATTAATCCGGCTTTTTTATGGCATTTTTACAATAAATTAGCTTCTGCGGTTCTGAACGGCCTGAGACAACTGACGCAGTAACGTTTCGGTATCTTCCCAGCCAATACAACCATCGGTCACACTTTGACCATAAACAAAAGGCTTGCCACTCTCCAGGTTTTGGTTTCCTTCAACCAGATGGCTTTCAACCATAACACCAATGATCGCATTTTCACCACCCGCAATCTGACCGCAAACATCAGCTCCGACATTCATTTGTCTTTTGAACTGCTTCGCGCTATTGGCATGGCTGAAATCAATCATCACGCGGGGAGCCAAACCGGCTTTTTGTAGTCCTTCTTTAACGGCACTGACATGTTCGGCACTATAATTAGGTTCTTTGCCACCACGCAGAATAATGTGGCAATCTTGGTTGCCTACTGTATTAACAATCGCGGAGTGACCCCATTTTGTGACAGACAAGAAACAGTGCGATGAGCTAGCTGAATTAATCGCATCAATAGCAACTTTAATTGTTCCATCCGTGCCATTTTTGAAACCAACCGGACAGGATAACCCCGATGCCAATTCGCGATGAATTTGGGACTCCGTTGTACGTGCCCCTATTGCGCCCCAGCTCATGAGATCTGCCAAATACTGAGGAGTAATCATATCCAGAAATTCACCTGCCGCAGGTAACCCCATATTATTAATATCGAGCAATAACTTACGGGCAGTACGTAATCCGCCATTAATATTAAAACTACAATCCATGCTTGGATCGTTAATCAATCCTTTCCAGCCGATAGTTGTGCGGGGCTTTTCAAAGTAAACCCGCATGATAATTTCCAAATCGGTTTTCAATTCTTCACGTAATTTATTCAAACGCTCTGCATATTCTAACGCCGCTTGTGGATCATGAATTGAACACGGGCCAATCACTACCAATAGACGATCATCTTCACCAATTAAAATATTATGAATAGATTCACGTGCTTTGTGAACAGTAATAGCACTCTCTTCTGTTGCCGGAAATTTTTCGAGCAATGCAACTGGTGGCAATAATTCTGTTATTTTTCTTATTCTTATATCGTCATTCTGGTAATTCATTATCCTTTCACCTAATACGTTTACAGTTATCCGAAATCATTTTGTGATCTCAATCTAACTGTTAGGCGTAGTTCTGTAAATAATCTTTGTGAGTAAAAATAGGATACTTTTTTATGAAAAATACCATTGGAAGTAAAAATGATGTTAATTCAAATAAATGGCTTAATAGAAGAGAATATAGGAAAATATCAAACAACAGGCCATAGAAATTTCTATGGCCGATGATCAACGCTAATTTACATTTTCTTGTGGTTGTTCTTCATTATGTTTCGCTGCCTTGATCCACAGGCGAGCGCCATTAACTGCAATACCGGTCAGGATAATATATTGCAGCGACATGGCTAAAACACCTTGATAATAATAAATCACGACACTGATAACATCGATGATCACCCAAATCAGCCAGTTTTCCACATGCTTACGCGTCATCAGTATCATTGCCACAATGGATAAGACTGTCATCACTGAATCCCAGAATGGGAAAGCATCAGGCTGCAAATCAGGCATGATGATATTAAAACCCATTTCCTGTAGGGCGAGCACCACCACTTTTGCCATATAACCAAATATTTGATCGATATTAAATGTCATGATCAATATGGCAAAGATGGAAACCGCGGCAACAACAGCCATCTGTTTAGGGTTGAGCCACCGGATTTTAAGCTCTATTTGTTTTTGCTCATTTACTCGACTCCATGCATACCAACCATAGATATTGGCCGCGAAGAAAAAGATTTGCAAAATGAGGCTGGCGTAGAGTTGAATTTGAAAAAAGATGACAGCAAAGAGTGAGACATTAATTAATCCAAATAGATAATTAATGATTTTTTCCTGACTAGCAAGCCATATACATAACAAACCTGCTATCGTGCCAATCGCTTCAATATATGAAAGATTATAGCCACCCGTTCCCAGTGGGATATGTACCAATATGTTATTAATGTTGAAAAAATCCATACTTTTTTATCCTTACCATAAACAATGTTTAGTATATCAATACAAAAATATGAAATTACGAGATAAACAGGCTATTTTGCTCCTTTATGTTTTACATACTAAACAAGATAGCTAATTTAAGAAAAAAAGTCTTTAATTATTTCGAAGATTTAAAAACGATCAGGGAAAAATGTAAAGTCAGTAATTAAATTATTAAGTAATCTGTCGTAACCAATCGATTAAAAGTCAATTGCACTACCGACTGAGCTGACGATCTATCTAAAGAATGTTTGAGATGAGAATTTAGATGGTGGGTCGTGCAGGATTCGAACCTGCGACCAATTGATTAAAAGTCAACTGCTCTACCGACTGAGCTAACGACCCATCTAGGGAATGCTTGATAGTGAGAGTTTAGATGGTGGGTCGTGCAGGATTCGAACCTGCGACCAATTGATTAAAAGTCAACTGCTCTACCGACTGAGCTAACGACCCATCTAAATCTGCTTGGCAGTTATCCCTGCCAACGGCGGCATATATTACTGATTTCTCAGCGTGGCGCAACGTTTATTTTAAAAAACGGGTTTAAATGCTTATTAAGCGGTCAATCACCCCCAAAAAGACCGATTTCTGACCTTTTGGGGATAATTATTACATTCCGGAAAGCTTTTTTTCAGCCATTTTTGCTGCATTCGTGCCAGGATATTGCTTAATCACCTGCTGATAAACCGCTTTTGCTTTATCCTTTTGTCCTTTTTCCTGCATGATTAAACCAACTTTGTACAGGGAATCACTACTTTTTTGTGATTTGGGATAGTCTTTCACGACAGTGGCAAAATAATAAGCTGCATCGTCTTTCTTGCCTTTGTTGTAATTCAACTGACCTAACCAATAATTGGCATTCACCAGGTACTTAGACTTGGGATAGGTTTTGGCAAAGTTTTGAAATGCTACAATCGCTTTATCATATTCCTTGGTGTTGATAGCCAAAGAGACAGCGGCATCGTAATCACCTTTTTCACTGCCTGTACTCGCCGACCCAGCAGGTTGTTTATTCCCAACTTGTGCCGAAGACGCCGCATCACGATTTCCTGATTCAGAACCCTCTGCACTTGATGGATTGGTGATTTTATCCAATTGCAGATAAAGATCTTTTTGCCGCTCAATGATCTGATTTAACTGATACTGGTTTTCCTGAATTTGACCGCGGAGTGTATCGATATCACGCTGAGAGTCAGAAAGCTGTTGCTGAAGCTGGGTTAATAATTGACTGTGAGCGTCAGAAATACGCTCTAATTGGGAGAGGCGCTCATCGGTGGAGCCTGAGCCGACATTACTGATTGGCGCTTGGGCGGTAGCGGCCCAAGGAGCCGCTACGCCAACCAATAACGACAGACCCAACATATAACGTCTGAAGTTACTGTTCATGCATTACTCTTAGTATACGATCACAGCGCGACGGTTTTTCGCATATGCTGCTTCGTCATGGCCAAGTACAGCCGGTTTTTCTTTACCGTAAGAAACGATAGCAAGCTGATCAGCGGAAACGCCTTTGCCTTGCAGATACATTTTCACTGCGTTCGCACGACGCTCACCCAGAGCAATGTTGTACTCAGGAGTACCGCGCTCGTCTGCATGACCTTCGATAGTCACTTTAACAGATGGGTTAGTACGCAGGAAAGCAGCGTGTGCATCCAACATTTGAGCAAATTCGCCGTTGATGTCGTACTTATCGAAACCGAAGTATACGATGTTGTTGTTTTGCAGCTCTTGCATCTGCTGACGTGCTAATTCTTCAGCAGACAGAGTCTTAGAAGAATTATCAACGGTGCTTACACCCGACTGATCATTATTGCCAGTTTTGTTAGAACTACACGCTGCTACGGCCATGATTGGTAAAGCTAACATCAGCCCTTTTAGCACTTTGTTCAGTTGCATCTCTTTGATCCTTTTATAGTTTGCCATACATATTATTATGCATCACAGATACGGCGACCAGGCAGGAGATTTTACCTGTCCATCGGTAGCCGGAAGACGCGCTTTGAAACGCCCATCAGTCGAAACTAGCTGCAATACAGTTCCCCACCCTTGAGTGGAGCTATAAATCACCATAGTGCCATTAGGTGCGATGCTCGGCGTTTCATCTAGAAACGTATCTGTCAAGACTTGGACAGATCCCGTTGCCAGATCCTGTTTGGCGATATGCTGACTGCCACTCGCTGAGCTAACCATCACAATAAAACTACCGTCAGGGCTAACATCTGCATCTTGGTTCTGTGATCCTTCCCAAGTTAGGCGTTGTGGAGCACCGCCATTAATATCGATTTTATACAATTGTGGACGCCCACCCTGATCTGAGGTATAGACCAGTGTCTGGTTATCTGGCATCCAGCTTGGCTCAGTATTATTACTGCGGCCATCAGTGATCGGGCGAATTTGGCCAGAAGCTAAATCCATCACGTAAAGATTCAAACTACCGGTTTTAGATAATGCAAAGGCAAGCTTAGTTCCATCCGGAGAAAATGCAGGTGCTCCGTTATGGCGAGGGAACGAAGCGACCTGACGAATAGCACCTGTTGCCAGTGTTTGAATAATCAACGCAGAACGGCCACCTTCAAATGTAACATAAGCAAGTTTGGAAGCATCTGGCGACCAGGCTGGCGACATCAGTGGTTCTGGCGAGCTATGTACGGTAGATTGATTATAACCATCATAATCAGAAACACGTAGCTCATATGGATACTTACCTGCACTGTTATTTTTGACGACATAAGCTATACGGGTAGTAAATGCACCGCGAATACCTGTCAGTTTTTCAAAAACCTGATTGCTGACTGTGTGTGCAGCGAAGCGCAACCATTTTTTTTCAATTGTAAATTGCTCTTGTGCCAATACTGTTCCTGGTGCACCGGCAACATCAACAAGCTGATAAGAAACTAAAAACTTACCATCCGCACTAGGCTGAATATGTCCAACAACAACTGAATCTATCCCCAACGCAGTCCATGCGGCAGGCGTTACCTCTGATGCGGTAGTTGGTTGTTGTGGCATACGAGTAGGATCAATCGGATTAAATTTCCCACTGTTTCTCAAATCCGCAGCAATAATTGAACCAATATTTTCAGGGGATTCGCCTTCCCCAGTCCATTTAAATGGAACAACCCCAATAGGGCGGGCAGAATCAACACCCTGTGTAATTTCAATACGAACCTCTGCATGAGCAAGTGCTGCCCATAGCATCAGAAAGCCCAGTATGACTTTAAACATCTGTTTAAAAGTTTGCTTCATCATCTCTCCCATATCGCGATCTTTTACCTGCCGCAATAATTCGCCGGATTCTAACAAACGCCAACAAACAAAACTAGATACCTAAATAAAATCTAATAATTTTGTTTGTACATATAAATTATTCGAAAGTTTACCTAGAACATAACGATTATCTGCCAAACATTTAACTTAATGCGGCTTAAATTCTAGTGTGAAACTCTTAAAATATTCATAAACCTCTTTGCTTGGTGGAGGTGGCATTTTTTTTGCCAAATTAGCGGCGGTAATTGCTGCTCGACATAACGCCGGATCACCCGCACCCGCTTTGATATCAATCAATAATCCATCTGGCGCCAGTTTTATATTTAAATCACAAGTACGACCGATATACAGATTCGAATCGTAAAATTTACTCTCTATGGCAGCCTGAACTTTTCCCAGATAACTATTAATATCTTGCTGAGAAAGACCACTTTTCTTACCGCCACCTTTTCCTGCCGTAGCCGCTCCACCCTGCTTAGGTGTGTTAGACGTTAATCCACCTAACAGATCATTAACTGTTTGAGCTTGCTTTGCCGCTTCTGCCTTAGATTTTGCGGCTGCTTTTGCTTTAGCCTCTGCTTCTGCCTTGGCTTTCTCTTCTGCTGTTGCCTTAGCCTTCGCTTCGGCTTCCGCTTTAGCTTTTGCCTCAGCCGCCGCTTTACGTTTTGTCACCTCTTCCGCTTCTTTCTTCGCCTGGGCTTCCGCTTTCTGTCGGGCTTCAGCTTGCTCTTTTAGAATTCGTTCTTTTTCTGCCAGTGCTTTTGCAGCCGCTTCTTCTGCCTGTTTTTGATCTTCACGCGCTTTAGCAGCGGCGGCATCAGCCTGTTCCTGCTCTTCACGTGCCTTAGCGGCAGCAACCGCAGACTGTTTTTTCTGCGCTTCAGCTTCCTGTAGTGCCTTAATTCGCTCTTCTTCCGCCACTTTCAAGCGTTCCTGTTCTTCCGCCTGCTTTGCCCGCAATTCAGCCGCCTGTTGCTCAGCTTTTTTCTTCCGTTGCTGTTCAGCTAACTTTGCATTAGCCTGTTGCTGTTGTTGTTGGTTATATTGCTGAACGACCGCATTCGGATCAACCATAACAGCATCAATGACAGTCCCATCTTGTCCACCGCCCCCCATTTCTGTTTTTTGCACCAAAGAACCCCAAATCAGAAACCCGATCAGGATAATGTGCAATATTACCGAAATGATAATGGCGCGATTCAGCCTATTATTTTGCTCGCTTGTTCTTCCCACGCTCGACATCCAGAAACTTTAAGTAACTACCGCCGTCAGGCACCAATAGGTTGGGTCATTAAACCCACCGATTTTACACCTGCCTGACGAAGCATATTCAACGCCTTGATAATTTCATCATAAGGAACTTCCTTAGAACCACCAATCAGGAAAACCGTTTTCGGATTGGCTTTCATCACGGTTTGAGCTTCTGCAACGATTTGCTGTTCAGGTAATAATTCCAAGCGTTCCTGATTAACAATCATGCTGTACTGCCCTACCCCAGAAACTTCCACAATGACCGGCGGATTATCAGTGCTGGAAACTGTCTTTGAATCCACCGAATCAGGTAAGTCGACTTCTACGCTTTGCGTGATAATCGGTGCTGTTGCCATAAAAATAAGCAGTAATACCAGCAACACGTCCAGCAAGGGGACGATATTGATCTCGGATTTTAGCTCACGTCTGCGACTACGAGTGCGCGCCATTCGCTGATTTCCCCTTACGATTTATTACGACTTATTGGTATTGGAAGCAAAAGCCTGACGATGCAGGATAGCCAGAAACTCTTCCATAAAATTATCGTAAACTTGTTCCAGTTTGTTAACGCGCTGGTTCAGGCGGTTATAGGCCATCACCGCAGGAATTGCGGCAAACAGACCAATAGCTGTTGCAATTAAAGCTTCAGCAATACCAGGAGCAACCATTTGCAAAGTGGCTTGTTTGACCGCCCCCAAGGCAATAAAGGCATGCATGATCCCCCAGACCGTACCAAATAAACCAATATAAGGGCTGATGGAGCCTACCGTCCCCAGAAATGGAATGTGATTTTCCAATACTTCCAATTCACGGTTTAGTGAAATACGCATGGCACGGGAAGCCCCTGTAATAACAGCTTCTGGGGCATGGTTATTTGCCTGATGTAAACGAGAAAATTCTTTAAACCCAGAATGGAAGATTTGCTCAGTGCCACTTAGTGAATCACGGCGTGACTGACTTTCTTTGTAAAGGCGAGATAATTCAATACCAGACCAAAACTTATCTTCAAATGCATCTGCCTCACGGCTTGCGGCATTAAGAATTTTTGTCCGTTGAATAATGATTGCCCAAGAGACGATAGAGAAGCCAATCAAAATCAACATGATTAGCTGCACTAAGAAACCTGCCTTAAGAAATAAATCAAGGATGTTCATGTCAGTCACTGCTTAAACTCCGCGACAATAGACTTTGGAAGCGCAATCGGCTTCATTTGAGATGAATTCACGTAGACAACCAGGCATTCCGCGCTGCCGACAACTACGCCATTGCAATCAACAATTCGTTGAATAAATGTCAGAGAAGCGCCACGAATATTCGTAACTTCGCTTTCAACAATCAGTTGGTCATCCAGTTTTGCTGGTTTCCGGTAGTCAATCGTCATACGACTAACAACAAAGCCAACCTGCTCATCCAGCATAGACTGTTGGTTGAAGCCTTTTTCCCGCAACATTTCTGTACGAGCTCTTTCGTAAAACCCCAAATACCGAGCGTGATAAACCACACCACTAGCATCTGTGTCTTCGTAGTAAACACGGATAGGCCAACGGAATAACATATTACTCACATAATCCTAATTAGGTGAATTGACGCTGTCACTATACTTAAGACAATAGCGCTTTGGAATGACTTGTCAGTAAAAAAAATTTATAGGCCGTCAGCCTATAAAATTACAATTAGTTTACTTAAAGAAATGATATAAGCCAAAAAGAAGAATGAAAAATGCGGGTAACGGATGAAAAAACAATCGCCAGATAATACGGTTAGGGTGAAAACCGACACCAAAAGTAACGCCAGAACAAACTGCCCAGATCAATAAAATACCTTGCCATATTTGTAGTGAACTGGTGTTGGCAGCAAAACGCGCAGGCTCCCAAAACACACATATAGCAAGTGCTAAAGCGATGATGAGGATAAGCGCCCTCAATGGGCGCTTATCCATAAGTTGGTAACATTTATCAACCAACATTATTTTTTGTCACTCTCTGGGGTTTTTGGTGATTCGCTATGCTCAAGTGCCAAGGCAGCAATGACAGCGAAACTACAGGCCAAAAGCGTTCCGAGAATCCAAGCAAAATACCACATGCCTATGCTCCTTAGTACAGTGAGTGTTTGTTGTTATCAATATAGTTCTTATCCAAACGCCCGAATGTCTTGTAATAACACCAAATGGTGTAAGACAGCACAATAGGAACGAAGATAAGTGCAACAACAAACATAATTTGCAACGTCCACTGACTGGATGTCGCATCCCACATAGTCAGACTGACATTCGGGTCAATGCTTGATGGCATCACAAACGGGAACATAGCAATCCCTGAAGTCAGGATAATGCAAGTTACTGTCAGTGATGAGAACAAAAATGCCCAAGCCCCCTTATCCATCCAAGTGGTCAGCATAGTCAGCAGAGGAAGCAATACGCCCAATACAGGTATCGCCCACAGCGCCGGATAGTTATTGAAGTTAGTCAGCCATGCACCTGCCTGCTGAACTACTTCTTTATGTAACGGATTAGATGCTGCATTGACATCCAATCCTCCCGTTACAACATAGCCATCAATGCCATAAATCAGCCATATCCCTGCCAACAAGAATGCAATTGCCGTTATCGCTGCACAAACATGAGTTGCGGTACGGGAACGCAGATGCAGTTCGCCAGTTGTACGCATTTGCAGATAAGTTGCACCTTGCGTCACAATCATCATCAGGCTAATCACCCCTGCCAGCAACCCATAAGGGTTCAGCAAGCCAAAGAATGAACCCTCATAGGAGACACGCAGGTAAGAATCTACCGCTAACGGTACACCTTGCAGCAAGTTACCAAATGCCACCCCGATAACCAATGCAGGTACGAAGCTACCGATAACCAGCCCCCAGTCCCACATATTGCGCCATTTTCTGTTTTCCAGTTTTGAGCGGTAATCGAAGCCAACCGGACGGAAAAACAGTGCAGCCAAGACCAAAATCATTGCCACATAGAAACCAGAGAAAGCGGCTGCATATACCATCGGCCATGCGGCAAACAGAGCTCCACCCGCGGTAATTAACCAAACTTGGTTACCATCCCAATGCGGGGCAACTGAGTTAATCATGATGCGGCGTTCGGTATCATTTTTACCAATGATCCGCAGCAGGATACCAACTCCCATGTCGAAACCATCAGTCACCGTGAAACCGATCAGTAACACACCAATCAGCAGCCACCATATAAATCGTAATACATCATAATCAAGCATAAGTGGACTCCTGCTTACTCAATATTATTCGCTGAAGAAGCGGTTTTTTGTTCAAAATGGTAACGTCCAGTTTTGAGGCTGCTTGGGCCAAGACGGGCAAATTTGAACATCAAGAACATCTCTGCGATCAAGAACAAAGTGTACAGACCACAAATCAGCCCCATTGAGAAAATCAGATCGCCTACACTGCGGGTTGAAGACGCGACAGCAGTTGGCAATACTTCACCAATCGCCCATGGCTGACGGCCATATTCTGCGACAAACCAACCTGCTTCAACGGCAATCCATGGCAATGGAATGCTGAACAATGCAGCACGCAGCAACCATTTATGTTGACCGATACGGTTACGCAAAACACTCAGGAACGACAGACCGATAACCAACAGCATAATAAAGCCAGCAGCAACCATGATGCGGAAGGCAAAGTAGAGTGGTGCTACGCGTGGAATAGAATCTTTCGCGGCGGCTTTAATTTGCTCTTCTGTCGCATCAGTTACGTTTTGGGTATAACGCTTCACGAGCATGCCATAGCCAAGATCTTTCTTACTTTCATTGAATGCACTGCGGACACTTGGATCAACATTACCGGCACGCAGTTCTTCTAGTAATTCATAGGCTTTAATACCGTTACGAATACGCTGCTCATGCTGGCTCATCAAATCACGCAAACCAACAACCGGTGTATCTGTGGAGCGGGTAGCAATCAAACCTAAAACGTAAGGAATTTGGATGGAATATTTATTTTCCATTTTGTCCTGATCAGGAAGACCAATCAGCGTGAATGAAGCTGGAGGCGGCTGAGTTTCCCATTCTGCTTCGATTGCTGCCAATTTGGTTTTCTGCACGTCCCCCATTTCATATCCGGATTCATCACCCAGAACGATGACAGACAGTACCGCAGCCATACCAAAACTTGCTGCAATCGCAAAAGAACGTTTGGCAAACGCCAAATCACGCCCTTTCAGCAGATAGTAAGAGCTGATACCCAATACAAAAATGGCACCAGTAACATAACCGGCTGCAACAGTGTGGACAAATTTCACCTGTGCAACGGGGTTAAGTACCAGTTCGCTGAAACTCACCATTTCCATTCGCATGGTTTCGAAGTTAAAGTCAGACGCAATCGGGTTTTGCATCCAACCATTCGCAATCAGGATCCACAATGCAGAGAAGTTAGAGCCTAATGCAACCAGCCAGGTAACCGCCAGGTGTTGTTTTTTGCTCAGTCGATCCCATCCGAAGAAAAACAGGCCAACGAATGTGGATTCGAGGAAAAATGCCATCAAACCTTCGATGGCCAGAGGCGCACCAAAAATATCACCAACATAATGTGAGAAATATGACCAGTTGGTTCCGAACTGGAATTCCATGGTCAAGCCCGTTGCGACACCCAGAGCAAAGTTGATACCAAATAACTTACCCCAGAATTTTGTCATATCTTTATAGATTTGTTTGCCAGAAAGGACATATACCGTTTCCATGATCGCAAGCAAAAATGCCATACCGAGCGTCAATGGTACGAACAGAAAATGGTACATGGCAGTTAAAGCAAACTGTAATCGTGACAGTTCGACAATATCAAACATCTTGACTCCTTGCTCCTAGCAGGAAGACACCGACTTGCGGCAACCCGACTTCGTAAAACGAAAGTCTCGTAACTACCAGCAATAAATGCCTCAAACACAACAATGAATTACAAAATCAAAAATTCAATAGATACCACAATAATATTACGCTTATATTCACATACAATAAATAGCTTTTACGTGACTCAGCTTAGAATTCTGAATATAGGTCAACAACACCATACATTCTCAGTCTAATATCTATATATACTAGATCAATTTAATCAAGTTTAGCGAATACAATCCAGAGTAATAAATTGATTTTAGTCAATTTTTTCCTTTTTTTGTTAATCTTTACAGTTATTATTTCATTATAGTTTACTTCATGTTAATAAGTTGTTATTTGCGATGATTTGTAATTTATTTTTTGCTGTAAAATTCGTTAGAAAATTAACTTTTCGTTTTCATTCTTTAAAAAATATATTTTTCCGATATTTCCAATTTAATTAATCAAATAAATAGGTTTTCCTAAAATCCAGCTCAATTAAATTGAGAAATAACTTATCTTATAAATGAACTAACTTACTGTTAATATTATAAATAAAAACAAAAGGCCACCCTGAGGCAGCCTTTTTCTATAAAAATAGTTTATTTTGTGACTCTTATACCAATAACGCTTTTACAGCATCGCCAATGTCTGCAAGGCTACGGACAGTCTTCACACCCGCAGCTTCCAGTGCAGCAAATTTCTCATCTGCTGTCCCTTTACCACCTGCGATAATCGCTCCGGCATGACCCATGCGCTTACCTTTAGGTGCAGTCACACCAGCAATATAAGCAACAACTGGTTTAGTGACATGTTCTTTGATATAGGCCGCAGCTTCTTCTTCGGCTGTACCACCAATTTCACCAATCATGACAATCGCTTCTGTCTGCGGATCTTCCTGGAACAGTTGCAGAATATCAATGAAGTTTGAGCCTGGGATCGGGTCACCACCAATACCAACACAGGTAGATTGCCCTAATCCAGCATCTGTGGTCTGTTTAACTGCTTCATAAGTCAACGTGCCTGAACGGGAAACAATGCCCACTTTACCTGACTTGTGAATATGGCCAGGCATAATACCGATCTTACATTCAGCCGGTGTAATTACTCCCGGACAGTTAGGGCCAATCATACGAACACCGGCTTGATCCAGTTTTTTCTTAACTGTCAACATATCGAGTGTTGGAATACCTTCTGTAATCGTAATGATCAGTTTAATGCCTGCATCAATCGCTTCCAGAATGGAATCTTTACAGAATGGCGCCGGAACGTAGATGACAGAAGCGGTTGCCCCCGTTGCTTCAACGGCTTCACGTACGGTGTTGAACACCGGTAATCCTAAATGCTCAGTGCCACCTTTACCCGGTGTTACGCCACCCACCATTTGAGTACCGTAAGCTATCGCTTGTTCAGAGTGAAAAGTACCCTGGCTGCCAGTAAAACCCTGACAAATCACTTTGGTGTTTTTATCGATTAAAATAGACATTATTTATTCCCCGCTGCTGCTACTGCCTGTTTAGCTGCGTCTGTCAAACTGGTAGCTGCAATGATGTTCAAACCACTATCCGCCAGTTTTTTAGCGCCCAGTTCAGCATTGTTTCCTTCCAGACGAACGACTACCGGTACGTTCACACCCACTTCTTCCACCGCACCAATAATGCCGTCAGCAATCAAGTCACAGCGGACGATACCACCAAAGATATTAACCAAAACAGCTTTAACATTTTCATCTGATAAGATGATCTTAAATGCTTCAGTAACACGTTCTTTTGTTGCACCACCACCTACATCAAGGAAGTTTGCCGGCGCGCCACCATGCAGTTTGACAATGTCCATCGTTCCCATTGCCAGACCTGCGCCATTCACCATACAACCAATGTTGCCATCCAGCGCAACATAGTTCAGTTCCCATTGTGCAGCCTGAGCTTCACGCGGATCTTCCTGTGAAGGGTCGTGCATTTCACGCAGTTCAGCCTGACGGAACATCGCATTACCATCAGCGCTCAATTTTCCATCCAAGCAAACCAGATCACCCTGCGTTGTGATCACTAAAGGGTTGATTTCGACTAATGCCAAATCACGCTCTAAGAACAGGTTCGCCAACCCCAAGAAAATCTTGGTGAATTGACCAACTTGTTTACCAGTCAAGCCAAGTTTGAACGCCAATTCACGGCCTTGATACGGCATAGGGCCAGACAGTGGGTCGATAATGGCTTTATGAATGAGTTCAGGCGTCTCTTCCGCCACTTTTTCTATTTCGACACCACCTTCAGTAGAGGCCATGAACACTACACGACGTGTACCGCGGTCAACAACAGCACCAAGATACAGCTCCTTGGCAATATCAGTTGCCCCTTCCACCAGGATCTGATGGACAGGTTGCCCCTGCGCATCTGTCTGGTAAGTTACCAGTCGTTTACCCAGCCATTGTTCAGCAAAAGTGCGGATATCTTCCTTACTGTTGACGACTTTCACACCACCAGCCTTACCGCGGCCACCTGCATGAACCTGACATTTAACGACCCAAGGGCCTGAACCAATCTTGGATGCTGCTTCTTCTGCTTCGCGCGGTGTGGTACAAGCATAGCCAGCAGGTGCTGGTAAACCATACCGTGCAAAAAGTTGTTTTGCCTGATACTCGTGTAAATTCATGATGTTCTATCCATAATTTAATTTAAGAAAGGTAAATTACCTTCTATTTTGTTGCTCTGGATATGGCCAGCCCCAAGAGGCTGGCCTGCATATATTTTTACATCAACGTCGTACTACTTCAGACTGACGGAGTTAACACCCTCCGCCGATAGTGATGCTATACATCCAGCAACAAACGTGTTGGATCTTCCAGCATTTCTTTGATGGTCACCAGGAAGCCGACTGACTCACGACCGTCAATCAGACGGTGGTCATAGGACAGTGCCAGGTACATCATCGGGAGGATCTCAACCTGACCATTTACCGCCATTGGGCGATCTTTAATGGCATGCATACCAAGGATCGCGCTTTGTGGTGGGTTAATGATCGGGGTGGACATCAGGGAACCGAAAACACCGCCGTTAGTAATGGTGAAGTTACCACCGGTGAGTTCTTCAACAGTCAATTTACCGTCGCGGCCTTTGATAGCCAGCTCTTTGATGCTTTTCTCAATATCAGCCATACTCAATGCATCAGCATCACGCAATACCGGTGTAACCAGACCACGTGGTGTAGATACAGCAATACTGATATCAAAATAGTTGTGGTAAACCACATCTGTACCATCAATGGAAGCGTTCACTTCTGGATAGCGTTTTAACGCTTCAACAACCGCTTTCACATAGAAAGACATGAAGCCCAGACGCACACCATGACGTTTCTCAAACGCATCGCCATACTGCTTGCGCAATTCCTGAATTGGCTTCATGTTGACTTCATTGAAAGTTGTCAGCATTGCCGTATTGTTCTTCGCTTCAAGCAAACGTTCTGCAACACGCTTGCGCAGACGCGTCATTGGGACACGTTTTTCACTGCGATGTGGTAATAAGGATGGCTGTTCAGCAGAGGCAGCAGGCTTATTATTCTCTTTTTTATTTGCAGCGATATATTTTTCGATGTCTTCACGGATAATACGGCCACCAACACCACTGCCTTTAATTGCAGCAGGATCTAAATCATGCTCTGCAATCAGACGACGAACAGCAGGGCTTAGTGCATCGTTGTTTTCTTCTTCCAAAGACGCGGTCTGACGCTGTGCTGGTGTGGCCTCTGTTTTTGCTTTTACTTCGGCAGGTATACCCGTGCTGTCACCCAAACGGATACGACCTAACAGTTGTTTGGACAGTACGGTGGCACCCTCTTCTTCCAAAATAGATTCCAACACACCGGCTTCACTTGCTGGTACTTCCAAAACAACTTTATCCGTTTCAATTTCAACCAGTACTTCATCACGCTCTATGGTGTCACCTGGTTTTTTATGCCATGTTGCCACAGTGGCATCTGCAACAGATTCAGGAAGGTCTGGAACCAGAATTTCTACGCTACTCATTTTCTATCCTTAATTTATTCAACGTTCAGTGCGTCATTAACCAGTGCTTGCTGTTGCTGCTGGTGAACAGACGTATATCCCACCGCTGGGGAAGCAGATGCCGGACGACCTGCATAACGTAAAGAAGCCCCAAATGGGATTGCTTCACGGAAATTATGTTGACTGCAATACCAAGCCCCTTGGTTCAGTGGCTCTTCCTGGCACCAGACAAAGTCATGGACATGAGCATACTGCTCAAACTGAGCTTGCAGGTGCTGACGTGGGAATGGATACAACTGTTCAATACGCACAATAGCAACATCGGTCTGTTCATTCTTACGACGCTGCTCCAGCAGATCGTAATAAACTTTACCGGAACAAAGCACTACGCGCTTAACACCTTTTGGATCCAAGGTGTCAATTTCACCAATCACTGGCTCAAATTTGCCATTCGCCAATTCATCCAGAGTAGACACCGCCAGTGGATGACGCAGTAGCGATTTAGGTGACATAACGATGAGCGGACGACGCATACCACGCAGAGCCTGACGACGCAGCATGTGATAAACCTGGGCTGGTGACGATGGTACGCAAACCTGCATGTTTTGTTCAGCACACAGTTGCAGATAACGCTCCAGACGTGCCGACGAGTGCTCTGGTCCCTGCCCTTCATAGCCATGTGGCAGCAGCATAACCAAGCCACACATACGACCCCATTTCTGTTCACCAGAACTGATAAATTGGTCAATCACCACCTGAGCTACGTTGGCAAAGTCACCAAATTGAGCTTCCCAAATTGTCAGGGTACGAGGTTCAGTTGTTGCATAACCGTACTCAAATGCCAGTACAGCTTCTTCTGAAAGGACAGAATCCCATACGTTAAATACACCCTGTCCATTGTGGATATTTGCCAAGGGCACATAAACAGAAGCATTGTTTTGGTTATGGACAACAGCATGACGGTGGAAGAAAGTACCACGTCCTGCATCTTCACCAGAGATACGGACAGGAATACCTTCATCAACCAAGGTCGCGTAAGCCAGTGTTTCCGCAGCACCCCAGTCAAACAATTTATTGCCATTAGCCATTTCTGCACGGTCGCCATAGATTTTCGCAACACGTGAGTGCATGACTACTTCGGCAGGAACGGTGCTGATGCTTTTGCCAAGATCTTGCAGACGTTTCATATCCATCTTATGTGGATACTCTTCATCCCATTCGTGGTTCAGATAGGGTTCCCATGTGAATGAATGCAGCCCCATTGGACGCCATTCATCGACTACACACTCACCATGATCCAGTGCATCACGGTACAGATTCACCATCTCAGTAACGTCGTTGGCTTCCAGCAAGCCTTCTGCTACCAGCTTATCTGCATAGATTTTACGGGCAGTTGGCTGTTTTTTGATTTGCTGGTACATCAATGGCTGAGTTGCACTCGGCTCATCAGCTTCGTTATGACCGTGGCGACGGTAACAAACCAGATCGATCATCACGTCACGTTTGAAGGTGTTACGGAAGTCAAGCGCCAGACGTGTGACGAATGCAACAGCTTCCGGATCATCTGCATTAACGTGGAAAATCGGCGCCTGAACCATTTTCACAATATCAGTACAGTATTGTGTTGAACGCGCATCTTTCGGGTTAGAAGTGGTGAAACCAATCTGGTTATTTACGACGATACGAACAGTACCACCCACTTCATACCCGCGAGCCTGAGACATATTCAGTGTTTCCTGAACAATCCCCTGTCCTGTAACTGCGGCATCGCCGTGGATGGTGACCGGCAGAACCATGTTACTGCGACCTTCATCAAGACGATCACGGCGGGCACGTACAGAGCCGATAACAACAGGGCTGACAATCTCAAGGTGAGAGGGGTTAAAGGCCAGAGCCAAATGCACCAAACCACCTTCGGTTGCAAAATCAGAAGAAAAACCTTGATGATATTTTACGTCACCTGTGCCCAGATGCTCTTTATGTTTACCCGCAAATTCGTCAAACAGATCAATCGGTTTTTTACCCAAAAGATTGACCAGAACGTTGAGACGACCACGATGAGCCATTCCCAATACCACTTCGCGGGTACTTTGTTTACCTGCGTGACGGATCAACTCTTTTAACATAGGGATAAGTGCGTCGCCACCTTCCAGGGAAAAACGTTTCGCCCCTGGGAACTTGGCACCTAAATAACGTTCCAGACCTTCCGCTGATGTTAATTCTTTCAGGAAACGACGCTTTTCTTCTGCACTAAACTGTGAACTTACTGCCACTGACTCTAAACGTTGCTGGAGCCAACGTTTTTCTTCCGTGTTGGTGATGTGCATATATTCCGCGCCAATTGAACCACAATAAATGCGTTTCAGCGCGTCATACAGATCAGCCAATTTCATTGTCTCTTTACCAATGGCAAAAGAGCCTACATTAAACGTTTCTTCAAAATCCGCTTTTGTTAAATTATGGAAAGCAGGATCAAGATCAGATACAGGTTCCTGTTTCCATAATCCCAATGGATCAAGGTTTGCATGTTGGTGTCCGCGGAAGCGGAATGCATTGATGAGCTGCAAAACTTTGACTTGTTTTGCATCCATTGCTGGATCGCTGACTGAAGTGTGGTAACGCGTGGCATCCTTTGCCAGACGACGGAAATAATCGCGTGTCTGTGAGTGAAGTTGTTCGCCGCTAAGTCCTGCATCTGGTAATTGTTGGAAAATTTCTCTCCAACTTGCATCAACAGAATTAGGATCGGTTATATAGTCTTCATAGATTTGCTCTATGTAAGACTGGTTTGCACCAGCCAGAAAGCTTGAGTCCAGCCAGTCCTTCATTGCGCCGTTCTGCATTGTGATCCCTTAAGCTTTAAAAGCTTTAGTTTTCGCCGTGGTTAACAAATACCGCTTAATTAGCGGTGTTGATAAAAGGTTCATTTGGACGTGCTTAATGCATGTTCTTCTATGGGTTTTCCTACCCTTCAAGGAACCTTTAAAAATTGAATATCAATTTTTAAAGGTTCCTTTATTTAGCAACATACTTCGTCTTTAGCAGCAGGCAATTTATCATTTTCCATTCTTTATGCCCTCCACTGATTTGATATTTATTTCAAAATTGTGGAGGGCAACATTATATGCACTATTTACACACTATTTATGTGTTATTTATACACAACTTTTTATTTCGCTATGCACTGTGTTTCAGCAACATAGATTTAATATGACCAATCGCTTTTGTCGGATTTAATCCTTTAGGACATACATTGACGCAATTCATAATTCCGTGGCAACGGAAAACACTGAATGCATCATTGAGATTATCCAATCGTGAACTTGTCTCAGTGTCACGGCTGTCAATCAGAAAACGATATGCCGCTAAAAGACCGGCTGGACCGATAAATTTATCTGGATTCCACCAGAATGATGGGCAAGATGTTGAACAACAAGCACATAAGATACACTCATACAAACCATCCAGCTTTTCACGCTGTACTGGTGATTGCAGGTGCTCACGTGCAGGTGGATTTTTACCATCATTAATCAGATAAGGGCGGATTTTTTCATATTGCGTGTAGAACTGCCCCATATCAACAACCAAATCACGAACCACAGGCAGACCAGGCAATGGGCGAATAACAATTTTCTTATTGCCACGACGCAACGCTGAAATGGGTGTAATACATGCCAACCCGTTTTTACCGTTCATATTCACGCCATCAGAACCACAAACACCCTCACGGCAAGAGCGGCGGAATGATAAGGTTGGATCTTGCTCTTTTAGCTGGATGAGCGCATCCAGCAACATCATGTCGCGCCCTTCCTGTGCTTCCAGTATGTAGTCCTGCATACGAGGAACATCATCGACATCTGGATTATAACGATAAATTGAAAATTCAAGTTTCATAATCTATTTCTCCGCAACTGGAACATCAGCAACGCAATTAGTAAGAACGCACTTTTGGCGGGAAAGCTTCACGCAGCGTTGGCTGCATATTCACTTCACGACGAGCCATGCTCTCAGTTTGCGGTAAATACAGGCTATGGCACAGCCAGTTAGCATCATCACGCTCTGGATAATCAAAGCGGCTATGGGCACCACGGCTTTCTGTACGGAAGTTCGCAGCAACCGCAGTGGAATAAGCGGTTTCCATCAGGTTATCCAATTCCAAACATTCAATGCGTTGGGTATTGAATTCTGATGAAGTGTCATCCAGACGAGCATTTTTCAGGCGTTCACGGATCACTTTCAGTTCTTCCAGCCCTCTTGCCATCGCATCACCTTCACGGAATACCGAAAAATTATGCTGCATGCAAGCTTGCAATGCTTTGCGGATTTCCACTGGATCTTCACCTGAGCGGGTATCATTCCAGCGGTTAAGACGTTGCAGTGCCGCATCGACATCAGATTCGCTGGCATCACGACTAGTGCCTTGTTCCATCAGACACTCTTTCAAATGCAAGCCCGCGGAACGACCAAATACCACCAGGTCAAGCAGTGAGTTACCACCCAAACGGTTTGCGCCGTGAACAGATACGCAAGCGATCTCACCGACAGCAAACAAACCAGGGATCACCACATCTTCGCCTTTTTCATTTACTGTCAACGCCTGACCCGTGATTTTAGTTGGGATACCGCCCATCATATAGTGACAAGTTGGAATAACAGGGATCGGCTCTTTTACCGGATCGACGTGAGCGAAAGTACGGGATAATTCAAGGATACCTGGCAGGCGAGATTCCAAGACTTCTTTACCCAGATGATCCAGTTTCAGTTTCACGTGCGGACCCCATGGACCTTCACAACCACGGCCTTCACGGATTTCGATCATCATAGAACGGGCGACCACATCACGGCCAGCAAGGTCTTTAGCATTTGGTGCATAGCGCTCCATAAAGCGTTCACCGTCTTTATTCAGCAGGTAACCCCCTTCACCACGGCAACCTTCTGTAACCAGAACCCCTGCGCCAGCAATGCCAGTTGGGTGGAATTGCCACATTTCCATATCCTGAACAGGAACTCCTGCACGCAATGCCATTCCCACGCCATCACCGGTATTAATATGTGCATTGGTTGTGGATTGGAAAATACGGCCAGCACCACCCGTTGCCAGAATAGTCGCTTTGGCTTTGAAATAGACCACTTCACCGGTTTCAATACAAATCGCGGTACAACCGACAATGGCACCATCTTGATTCTTAACCAGATCCAACGAATACCATTCGGAGAAAATAGTCGTGTGGTTTTTTAAATTCTGCTGATACAGAGTATGCAATAAAGCGTGACCAGTTCGGTCAGCAGCGGCAGCAGTACGAGCAGCCTGTTCACCACCAAAATTCCTGGATTGCCCACCAAATGGCCGTTGGTAAATACGGCCATTATCCAGACGAGAGAATGGCAATCCCATGTGCTCCAGTTCTAAAATTGCTTCTGGGCCAGTTTTACACATATATTCGATAGCATCCTGATCACCAATATAATCGGAGCCTTTCACCGTATCATACATGTGCCATTCCCAATTATCTTCATGGGAATTGCCCAAAGCGACAGTGATCCCGCCCTGTGCTGATACAGTGTGGGAACGAGTTGGAAACACCTTGGAAATCAAAGCACAGGATAAACCCATTTGTGAAATTTGCAGTGCTGCACGCATACCTGCGCCACCAGCACCAATAACAACAGCGTCAAACTCTCTTACTGGTAGTTTCATTTATGCACCCCACACAACCATTGTTCCGTAAATCAAATAAGTTAACAGCGCTACAATAATCACCAGTTGCAAAACCAGACGCAGTGCGAGCGGCTTGACATAATCTGTCAGTACCTGCCACATGCCAATCCATGCATGGATTAGAATGGAAAACAGTGTCAACACGGTGAATACTTTAGTGAGGGATGAAGAAAAGAAACCACGCCAAACTTCATAGGTAATGTCCGACGTTGTTGCGACAAAACCAACGAGATAAAGAACGTACAAAACAATAATAATTGCGGATGCGCGCAGTAGCAGCCAATCCTGAATACCCGTACGACCCAAAGCGGATGCGTTGCTTACCATAATAATACCCCAGCCAGAATGGACAGAATAACCGCGATTGCTATTGCTACTTTGGCAGATGCACTACCGGTAGCGAGATTTTCTTCCAGAAAACCAAAATCCATCAATACATGGCGAATACCTCCACAGATGTGGTAAGCCAACGCCGTCAATATCCCCCACAGGATAAATTTGGCGAAGAAGCCAGTCATGATTTCAGATGCTTGCAGGAAGCCCTCTTGCGAAGACAATGACATCCCCAATAACCACAGTAGAATTCCAACTGCGATAAAGGTGATGACGCCTGAGATACGGTGCAAGATCGAAGCTATCGCGGAGACGGGTTGGTTAATCGTCCGCAGATCAAGGTTGACAGGTCTTTGTTTTTTCACAATTTTGCCCACAAAGCTTTTTTTATTTTCCATCCTCCGGTCCTGGGCGGGAATCAGACAGCGCTAAAGAGGATACAAAGACACAACATATAACTTAAACAATCCTTACTGTTCATCAAAAGTTGTGATTTGGTTACGCTGGGTGCTCCTACATCAGGATAATCCGGAGACCTCACAGAAGTATAAGTACTTCACATTGTTATTACAATTCCCACACAATATGATTATTAACATTTAGCTTGAACAGTGAGAAAGATCACGCTTCAAACATTATTCATGAAACCCACAATCTTGTTTGACAAAGATTAAACATTTATCTTACATATATATCGCTATATATTATTTTCCATCATTTTATGATGAAAAATTAATCTTAACGAAAGATAAAAGTTATGCAAAAGTATTACATAAGCACAAAATGGTAACATTTTATGTCAATAATACTTTAAACATAACTTCCAGAAACTTTTTAACAACCTGAAAACCATTGTCATCCGTAATGAGATTTCAGCGTTAAATGTGATACCAGCCTGATTTTAAATTCTCTCCGGTAGCACAATGCCTTTGGCACAGTATAAATTGCGCCTATCTGGTTGTTAGGGGTTATAAAAATAAGCGCTAAGGAGATATAAATGGCTGATAAAAAGGCTACGTTGAACATAAATGGTTCAGCTGCTATCGAACTAGACGTACTAACGCCGACCCTAGGTCCTGAAGTGATTGACGTTCGTACCCTCGGCTCAAAAGGCTTCTATACTTATGATCCAGGTTTTACTTCCACTGCCTCCTGTGAGTCGAAAATCACCTATATTGATGGCAATGAAGGCATTTTGCTACACCGTGGTTTTCCCATCGATCAGCTTGCAACGGAATCGACCTATCTGGAAGTCTGTTACATTCTGCTATATGGCGAGCCCCCCACTCCCGAAGAATATAAAAAATTTAAAACTACGGTGACTCGCCATACTATGATCCACGAACAGATCACCCGTCTGTTCCACGGCTTCCGCCGTGATTCCCATCCAATGGCTGTACTTTGTGGTGTTACAGGCGCACTGGCTGCCTTCTATCATGACGCCCTGGATGTCCATAATCCTCGTCACCGTGAAATCACTGCTTACCGCCTGCTGTCCAAAATGCCAACAGTTGCGGCAATGTGTTACAAATATTCCATTGGTCAACCTTTCGTTTATCCACGCAACGATCTGTCTTATGCGGCTAACTTCCTGCACATGATGTTCTCAACACCGTGTGAGGAATATAAGGTTAATCCAGTATTAGAACGCGCTATGGATCGTATTTTCATTCTGCATGCAGATCATGAGCAAAATGCGTCAACTTCAACGGTGCGCACTGCGGGCTCTTCTGGTGCCAACCCATTTGCTTGTATTGCTGCGGGTATTGCATCTCTCTGGGGACCAGCACATGGTGGAGCAAATGAAGCCTGCTTGCGGATGCTGGAGGAGATCCAAACTGTCGAACACATCCCTGAATTCATCGCGCGCGCCAAAGACAAAAATGACTCTTTCCGCCTGATGGGCTTTGGTCACCGTGTTTACAAAAACTATGACCCTCGCGCGACAGTGATGCGTGAAACCTGCCATGAAGTGCTAAATGAGCTCGGTTTGAATGACAGTCTGCTGGAAGTAGCAATGGAATTAGAACGCATTGCCTTGCATGACCCATACTTCATTGAGAAAAAACTGTATCCAAACGTCGACTTCTATTCAGGCATTATCCTGAAAGCCATGGGTATTCCGTCAACCATGTTCACCGTGATTTTCGCCATTGCCCGTACTATTGGCTGGATTGCACATTGGAATGAAATGCACGATGAAGGTTTGAAGATCGCACGTCCACGCCAGCTTTATACTGGTCACACGAAACGCGATTTCAAGAGCCCGTTGAAAAAGTAATTTGATCAATAATACTATTCATATTTTGGTTATATCTTGATCATATTCTGGCACATTTTGAATAGTGTATTTCTGCACCTCTCATACCCGTTTTTATTCTGATATTAGAGGTGCAGTTTTATTTTATCTCTCTGATCCCGCCATATATTCCCTTGGCGGTCTCCCCATGATTTTGCGAAAAAAGGTCACAAATGCACTATCGTTGACAAAACCAAGTTCCTGTGCAACGTAGGATAACGTTTTATTCTGCGCCAACAATTCTATTGCCTTTACCAATCGCCATTGCTGCCGCCACTGTTGATAATTCATTCCTGTTTCACGCTGAAATATTCGGGTAATGGTTTTCTCACTGGCACCAATATCAGTAGCCAGTATGTGCAATGGTGACGGCAGATGATCAAATGACAAATGAGTTAATCGTCGATCAGACGGCAACGACAATAAGGTTGGTTCCCTACGCGCCTCGCGAATTTCATCAAAAAATAGTGCTAACAAATTTGCTCCTTTTCCCTGATGCCAATCAGAGTCAAAAGAAGATATCGCGATACGCTCCAAAAGAGCCTGTAATAATGGTGTGGCTGCCAATACTTCACTTTGCATCGAAAATAATGCCATTTCAGGTGATTTCAGGTAATTAGAATTTAAATAGTTAGAATTTAAATAAATAGAACGGTAGCCTACAGAGCCACGCATTTCTGCCCGATGCCGTGTCTTAGGAGGGATCCATGCCACTCTGGTTGGGGGCAAAACGGAGATCTGGTTTGCCAATGTGATCTTGATACAGCCCCGCTGGGTAAACAGCAATTGCCCCATATCATGTTGATGAAAGCCAGAATCGTGTTGCCCCATTTCTGCTGCAATCCCTATCACAGGTATATTCAAGCTATCAGGATCAAAATAATCACTTTGTTGCAACCATGTCATATTCATTCCTACTGATTTAATGTCCGATAAGGTAAATAAATAGTCTTTATTTTCATAAAAAGACAATAGCCATAATGCTAACCTTTCAAGCCATTACCTACTTATCAGCAAAAGAAAAAAATCATGCAAACTAAACCATCACTTTGGCTTGCTATCGCCTTGATGATGTTCCCGCAGATCGTAGAAACTATCTATAGCCCTGCATTAATCAATATCGCCGTTGGGTTTTCCGTCACCCCAGAGCGAGCAGCCCAAACATTATCACTCTACTTTTTTGCTTTTTCCTTTGGAGTTGTCGTATGGGGGCGTATGTGTGATGTCATTGGCAGGCGCCCAACGATTATTGCTGGCCTATCACTCTATGGCCTCGCTTCTCTGCTGGCATTATTGACACAACAATTTTGGTTATTACTCGTTGCCAGAATGCTATCTGCTTTCGGAGCCGCAGTTGGCTCTATCGGCACACAAACCATGATGCGTGATGCTTATCGTGGGGAAGAGTTAGCACATGTCTTCTCTATCATGGGAATTGCCTTAGCAAGCAGCCCTGCCATTGGTATGCTCAGTGGTTCAACATTGAACTATTTTGCTGGCTATAAGGCAGTCTTTACCGGGTTAATTATTTTGGCGGTTATCCTGACCTGTTGGTCTATTGCCCGATTACCAGAAACTCGCCCAACCAACGTAACAAAAGTGGCTTTATTAAGCACAGGAATTATGATGCTTAAAGATATTTCAATTTGGCGAAATGCGTTTTTGATCGCATTTTTCAATATTTGTTTGTTCAGCTATTACCAATTAGCGCCATTTCGTTTCCAACAATTTGGATTATCCCAGACAGTATTTGGTTATACTGGCCTGTTATTAACTTTTGGCGTTGTATTAGGCTCACTATTAAACAAATATCTATTAAAACAACAATGGATATCAACCCAATTAGTTGTCCTTACTTCATTAATGAGTTTATTCAGTGGGATCGGCGTATACTTGCTCGAAAATAGCTGGCTCTTTATTTTTCCCATGTCAGGAATAGTCATCGCTTATGGACTGGCGATACCGAATATTTTAGCTTCTGCATTAACCCACTATTCAGATAGGCTAGGCACAGCCGGTGCTTTACTTGGGTTATTTTACTATTTGCTGCTGGGAGTTGGTTTGGCACTGGCGGGCTGGAGTCAGGCATTAGGCAGCGTATTAATATGTTGTGGGATCGCAATCACTGTTTTATCTCTCTTGCAAGCTAAAAAGCCCCAAATCCCAAAATGGAAATAAAATCCAGGGGCTATGTAAATTAATTAAAAATCAAGCCGGATTGGGAATATCGATAAAAGTCACATCCAATCTATAATTATTTGCCAGCCATTCACCGAGCGCTTTGATACCATAGCGCTCTGTCGCATGGTGTCCTGCTGCAAAAAAATGGAGTCCCATTTCGCGGGCAACATGGATAGTTTTTTCCGATACTTCTCCCGTCACAAAGGCATCAACACCAAACTCAGCCGCCTGTTCAATAAAACTTTGGCCGCCGCCTGTACACCATGCCAGTGTGCGTATCTCTTCTGGTGCATTATCACCGCAATGCAGTATCTTTCTTTCCAGGCTTTTTTCAAGACGTTCAGTCAATTCTGCTGGTGTAATAGGCTGATCAAAAGCACCATGAGGAAGAAGAGTATCAATTTCGCCGATAACCTTCACCCCCATCTGGCGTGCCAATTGGGTATTGTTACCCAAAGCAGGATGAGCATCTAATGGAAGATGATAACCATACAGGTTGATATCATTGCAAAGTAGTGTTTGCAAACGGCGACGTTTCATGCCACGAATAACAGGAGATTCATTCTTCCAAAAATATCCATGATGAACAATGACAGCATCTGCCTCAAGGCGAACAGCTTCATCCAACAGTGCCTGACAAGCTGTCACACCTGTAATCACTCTCTGGACATGGGAGCGACCTTCCACCTGTAATCCATTGGGAGCGTAATCTTGGAATTCACGGATCTTCAATTCCGTATTAAGCACATACTCCAATTCAACATTGTTCATCACATCCCCCTTGTCACTTAGCATTTTTTTCATCATAAAATACATACCTGCCATGAATTAACTAAATCCAATATAAAACAAAAACACCTTGCCAGCATAAACCGGCAAGGTGCCAAAATATAGCGTTCAATATGTTAATTCAAAATGCCCTGTCAGGCTTAATCATGATGCTATTTTAGTGATTCCGAGTCTCTAAAGTCACTTCTGAACGTTCCAGCCATACTGGCTTATCGCTGGTTTTTAGCCATACTTTATGCAGATAACTATAAAAGCGGGCACGATCACGACGAAATAGCATAACAGGAAGCGCAATGACACCCAGTGATATAGCGCCAATACGCCGCAAAATAATCTGATGCCAAGAGTATGCACGATATATAGACATTGATGCCCCCCACGGGCTTAACCTGTAATATGCACAAAATTTTATCCGATAAAATGAAAACTTACTACTCATCCGACCACTTTTTAGTGGAATAAATCGCTTTTTTTCCATGGTTGCGTAATTCAATTACAAAATTATTCTTAAACAGAAACAAAACAAACAAATCGAAAACAAAAAATTAACTCGACATAGTTTGCTACACTTGCTTTATGATGCTTTGTCGATGAATTCCGCAAATTATTGGTACTTTTTTACGCTTTCGAAAATCCTTTTAATAACTTCTTTGTCTGGTATTTCTATGCTGTAACTGACTATTTCTTAAAGAAATAAGCAAGGAGATACATCACCATGAATACCTTCCTGATCCTTGGCATTTTTCTGGTGACGCTATTACTGGGTTATCTCATTTATGCGTTATTGAATGCGGAGGATTTTTAAATGGCAATAGCCGCTTTTTTCCTGATTGCCAGTTTCCTGCTCATGCTGTTTCTATTGGGTAAACCTCTTGGTATCCTGATTGCCAGGCTCGTCGAAGGCGAACTACCTCGCTGGCTGACTAAAACAGAAGCCATCTTATGGCGCTGTTGTGGCCTGAATAAACCGGGCAGTGATGTCAAAGAAATGAACTGGTGGCAGTATGCTCTCGCTATCATCATATTCAACATAGCCGGACTATTACTACTGTTTATTCTGCTGATAAGCCAAGGCCATCTGCCCCTGAATCCACAACATCTTGTTGGCATGAAATGGGATCTGGCTCTTAATACCGCGATCAGCTTTATCACTAATACCAATTGGCAAGCTTATAGCGGGGAAAATACCCTCAGTTACCTGAGCCAAATGGCCGGATTGACTGTTCAGAATTTTCTGTCTGCGGCAACGGGAATTGCTGTGGCTTTTGCCTTAATGCGGGCGTTTTCCCGTCAAGGCACTAAAACAGTGGGAAATGCGTGGATCGACATCACACGTATTACTGTATATCTTTTGTTGCCGCTTGCAATCATTGTAGCCTTATTCTTTGTCAGTCAAGGCGTTATCCAAAACTTTTCTCCCTATGTCCTCATTCACTCGCTTGAGGGACAACAACAATTGTTGCCTATGGGGCCAGTCGCTTCCCAAGAAGCGATAAAACTTTTGGGCACTAATGGTGGAGGATTTTTTGGCGCAAACTCAGCCCATCCATTTGAAAACCCAACTTCACTGAGTAACTTTGTCCAGATCCTGGCTATTTTCTTGATCCCTTGCGCATTATATTTCGCATTCGGTCTGGTTGTTGGCGACAATCGACAGGGATACGCCTTACTCTGGGCAATCAGCATTATTTTCATTATTGCCGCCAGCGTTGTCATGTATGCCGAAACCGCAGGTAATTCCCATCTCATCCATCCTAATATTGGTAACCACTTTAATATGGAAGGTAAGGAAGCCCGCTTTGGTATCCTTGCTTCTTCTCTCTATAGCGTTGTGACGACAGCCGCTTCTTGTGGTGCCGTAAATGCGATGCATGACTCCTTTACTGCACTGGGTGGCATGATACCGCTCTGGTTGATGCAGATTGGTGAAATTATATTCGGTGGGGCAGGTTCCGGCTTTTATGGCATATTACTGTTCGTTCTGCTTGCCGTATTTATTGCCGGCTTGATGATTGGCCGTGCACCAGAATACTTAGGCAAAAAAATCGATGTTTATGACATGAAAATGGTCGCATTGGCGATTTTAATCACGCCTTCGCTTGTTTTATTAGGCACTGCTCTGGCAATTTCAATCGACGTAGGCCGCAGCGCTATTGCAAATCCTGGCGCTCATGGCTTCACCGAAGTGCTTTATGCTTTCTCATCTGCTGCCAACAACAACGGCAGTGCCTTTGCCGGACTCAATGCCAATAATGTCTTTTACAACCTATTGTTGGGCGTCATCATGTTTCTTGGACGCTTTGGTCTCATTCTGCCTGTTTTGGCAATCGCAGGTTCTATGGTTAACAAAAAACGCCAGCCGATTAGCAACGGCACTTTACCAACTCACGGCTCACTCTTCATTGGGTTATTAATTCTGGTCATCTTACTCATTGGTGCCCTTACGTTTATTCCTTCGCTGGCGCTGGGTCCCATCGCAGAACAGCTACAACTTTGGCCGTGAGAATGTGAGGTGACGAATGAAGAACAAACAACACGTATTATTTGAACCGACTCTAATCCGCCATGCACTTATCGGTGCGTTAAAAAAATGCCATCCGGCTCAACAATGGCGCAATCCGGTCATGTTCGTTGTTTATGTAGTAAGCTGCCTGACCACTGCCTTATGGATCGGCATATTAGTGGGGCAATTAACGGGCAGTGCACTCTTTACCGGTGCTATTGCTCTCTGGCTATGGTTCACCGTACTGTTTGCCAACTTTGCAGAAGCGCTGGCCGAAGGACGTAGCAAAGCTCAAGCATCCAGCCTGAAAGGGGTCAAAAGAACTAATTGGGCGACCAAACTGGCATCATCCAGCCGTGAGGCTGCAAAAGAAAAAGTCACTTCTGACACTTTACGCAAAGGCGATATTGTACTGGTAGAAGCAGGAGAAATTATCCCTTGTGATGGCGAAGTCCTTGAAGGAGGGGCTTCCGTTGATGAAAGCGCGATTACAGGAGAATCTGCCCCCGTTATCCGTGAATCCGGCGGTGATTTTTCTTCTGTCACTGGCGGTACGCGAGTTTTATCAGACTGGTTAATCGTCGAATGTACAGTCAATCCGGGAGAAACGTTTTTAGACAGAATGATCTCAATGGTTGAAGGAGCTAAACGACGTAAAACACCCAATGAAATAGCCCTCACCATTTTACTTACTGCACTGACCATTATTTTCCTGCTGGTCTGTATAAGCCTGCTGCCTTTTTCCTTATTCAGCGTCCAAGCCAACCAATCTGGCGCGCCGATCACACTTACCGTATTAATTGCCTTACTGGTTTGCCTGATCCCCACCACGATTGGCGGATTACTGTCAGCCATTGGGGTTGCAGGTATGAGCCGTATGCTGGAAGCCAATGTCATTGCCACCAGCGGACGAGCCATTGAAGCCGCCGGGGATGTAGATGTTTTACTACTTGATAAAACGGGCACTATCACGCTAGGCAATCGTCAGGCATCCCAATTTTTACCTGCATCGGGTGTAACAGAACAGCAGTTGGCTGATGCCGCTCAACTCTCTTCCCTTGCAGATGAAACACCGGAAGGCCGCAGTATCGTGATCTTAGCGAAACAACGTTTCAATATGCGTGAACGTGATCTTCGGGCATTAAACGCGACATTTGTCCCCTTCTCTGCAATGACGCGCATGAGTGGCGTCAATATTGGTAACCGTATGATCCGCAAAGGGGCGGTCGATGCTATTCGCCGCCATATTGAAGCTAATCATAGCCATTTCCCGGATGTGATTGATAAATTGGTACAACAAGTTGCGCATAAGGGAGGAACTCCCTTGGTTGTGGCTGAGAATCAGCAAGTCTTAGGTGTGGTTGCCTTAAAAGATATTGTGAAAGGTGGCATTAAAGAACGCTTCAGTGAAATGCGCAAAATGGGGATCAAGACTGTCATGATCACGGGTGACAATCATCTCACTGCCGCGGCAATTGCCGCCGAAGCTGGTGTTGATGACTTTCTGGCAGAAGCCACTCCCGAAGCGAAACTCGCCCTTATCCGCCAATATCAATCCGAAGGGCGTCTGGTTGCCATGACGGGTGATGGTACAAACGATGCACCTGCGCTGGCACAAGCAGATGTTGCTGTTGCCATGAATTCAGGTACACAAGCAGCGAAAGAAGCCGGCAATATGGTTGACCTGGATTCCAATCCCACCAAGCTAATCGAGGTTGTACATATCGGCAAACAGATGCTAATGACGCGCGGGGCTTTGACCACATTCAGTATTGCCAATGATATTGCTAAATATTTTGCCATCATTCCCGCTGCTTTTTCGGTCACATATCCACAACTTAATGTGTTGAACATTATGCATCTGCATTCGCCAGAATCTGCGGTACTGTCTGCGGTTATCTTCAATGCGATAATTATCATCTTTTTACTGCCATTAGCCCTAAAAGGTGTCAGTTATCGCCCAATGAATGCATTGTCACTCTTGCGCCGGAATCTATGGGTATATGGCCTTGGTGGCCTGCTGGTGCCTTTTGTGGGTATCAAGCTGATTGACCTATTGCTCACTGCCTTAATGTTTAACTAACGATCTTTTAACTACCGCGTATTTAAAAATCGGGCTTCAAATAAGGTGATGAAAAATGATCTGGTTACGTTCTTCCATTGTTCTGCTGGTATTTCTTAGCCTCATCACGGGGATTGCCTATCCATTACTGGTGACGGGAATAGCCGAATTTTTATTTCCCCATCAAGCCAAAGGATCGCTAATCGAGCAGAATGGCAAATGGGTTGGCTCTGAATTAATTGGCCAACATTTTACCGAAGCTATCTATTTTCATGGGCGACCTTCTATGACGGCCGAAAAACCGTATAACACCCTGTCATCTGGAGGCAGTAATCTCGCTATGACCAACCCTATACTGAACAGTAAAATACACCAAAACATCATCCGAGAACGTTTATTTAATCATCCCGGAAATTATCCGATCCCTGTTGATTTAATCATGGCATCAGGTAGCGGACTCGATCCCCATATATCTCCTGAAGCGGCTGAATTTCAGGCACAACGCGTGGCGATAGCCCGTCATATACCACTTGCAGTCATCCATCAGCTCATTCAGCAACACATTCAATATCCCCTGCTGGAATATATGGGGCAGCCCATAGTCAATGTACTGAAACTGAATCTGGCGTTGGATAACCTGAACCAAAAGGCAGATTAAGACATGGAACAAAATGAACCACAGCGCCCTGATCCTGATGAATTACTGACACTGGCAAACGAAAAACCACGTGGCAAACTCAAAATATTTTTTGGTGCTTGTGCGGGTGTTGGCAAAACTTATGCCATGTTGCAAGAAGCTCAACGGCTGCTGGCACAAGGGTTAGATATCATTGTCGGCGTGGTTGAAACTCATGATCGACAAGAAACCGCAGCCCTACTGAAAGGTTTACCCCAATTACCAGCAAAATATTTCCGCCATAATGAACGCAGGATAGCGGCATTTGATATTGATGCAGCCCTTGCCCGCCATCCGGCCATTATTCTGATGGATGAACTGGCATTCAGTAACCCTAAAGGTTGTCGCCACCCGAAGCGCTGGCAAGATGTTGAAGAATTACTGGAAGCTGGCATTGATGTACTGACGACCATCAATGTGCAACATTTGGAAAGTTTGAATGATGTTGTCGGCGGTATTACCGGTATTCGCGTTCGGGAAACCGTTCCTGACCATATCTTTGATCAGGCCGATGATGTGGTGCTGGTCGATCTTCCGCCTGATGATCTGCGTCAGCGGCTCAACGATGGTAAGGTTTATATTTCAGGTCAGGCAGAGCGTGCTATTGAACATTTTTTTCGCAAAGGGAACCTGATTGCCCTGCGTGAATTGGCTCTGCGTCGTACGGCAGATCGCGTAGATGACCAAATGCGCGCTTTTCGTGATACGAGAGGAAAAGAGCCCGTATGGCATACGCAAGAGAATTTACTGTTGTGTATTGGCTACAACGCCGGCAATGAAAAACTGATTCGGAAAGCCGCTCGCCTGGCAGCAAAGCTCAACTGTACCTGGCATGCCGTTTACGTTGAAACGCCCAAACTACATCGACTGCCAGAAGGCAAACGACGTACCATTTTGCAAGCCTTAAAGCTGGCACAAGATCTGGGCGCTGAAACCGCAACACTTTCCGATTCTGATGAAAAAAAAGCCATCCTGCGCTACGCCAGAGAGCATAATCTGGGTAAGATCCTGATTGGTCGCTATTACAATTCACAGGTAAATTTTTTCGACTTTAAATGGTATCGTGACTTTTCAGAGCGGCTGGGAAAACTCGGCCCTGATTTGGATTTGATTATTGTCGCGTTGGAAGACAAAAAACACGGAGACAAAGAGCCAAAAGATAACCGAACATTCAATGATAAATGGCGAGTCCCGATCCAGGGTTTTTTGATGGCGATTGTACTTTGTGCCCTGATTACCCTCTTTTCCCGAACCTTCTTGCTGACCCTGGATAAAGCCAATCTGGTGGCACTCTACCTGCTCGGTGTTGTCATTATCGCTCTGTTTTATGGTCGCTGGCCATCTGTCTTTGCTGCTTTTGTCAATGTCATCAGTTTTGATCTTTTCTTTGTCCAACCACGTTGGTCATTGGAAGTCAAAAACATACAATATCTGCTCACACTGGCTGTAATGCTGATTGTCGGGGCAGTTGTTGGAAATCTCACTTCTGGTATACGCTATCAAGCCAGAGTCGCCCGTTATCGCGAACAACGAACACGGCATCTATACGAAATAACTCGTACATTGAGCAAAGCTCTGAACGAAGAAGACGTAGCCCGTATCAGCTATCACTTTCTATCCAACAGCTTTCAGGCAAAAACAGGGCTGCTGCTGCCCGATAGCAACCAACATTTATATCAAGTGAAAGCCAATAATGGTGGTCAGATGCAGATCGACGAAGCGATCGCCAAATGGTGTTTTGAGAAAAAACAACCTGCTGGCGCGGGTACTGATACATTACCGGCAGTTCCTTATCAATTACTGCCTATCGCTACGCCCTCGCAGGTCTTTGCCGTTCTCGCTATTGAATCCCCTAACCAACGTCAACTACTGGTGCCGGAGCAGCAAAGGTTATTACAAATCTTCACGGGACTCATTGCCAATGCACTGGAACGCTTGCACCTTACCCGCAGTGCAGAATCTGCCAAGTTAGAAACTGAGCGGGAGCAATTACGTAATTCATTACTGGCAGCACTCTCTCACGACTTACTTACCCCGTTGACCGTACTATTTGGGCAGGCTGAAATACTGATGTTGGATTTATCCACCGAAAACTCTCCCCGTATCCAACAAGTTAATCAAATCCGCCAGCAAATTCTCAGCCTTTCTCGACTAGTTAATAACCTGCTTGATATGGCACGACTACAATCAGGAGGCATTCAGCTTAATCTTGCATGGCATCCACTGGAAGACATTGTCGGCAATGCTTTGCGCTCTCTGGAACATACCCTCAATCACTATATTGTAGAACTTTCTTTACCTGACAATTTATTATTGCACTGTGATGCCACCTTGTTGGAACGTGTTTTTATCAACCTGCTGGAAAATGCCATTAAATACACCAATGAACAAACACCCTTAGGCATACGAGCCACAATAGAAAAAAAATATGAAAAAAAACAGTTGCATATTGAAGTTTGGAATACAGTCACAGAAATTCCACAAGGACAAGAAAAACTTATCTTTGATCAGTTTTCACGCACCAGCAAAGAATCGGCTATACCTGGTGTCGGATTAGGTTTGGCAATCTGCCGCTCCATTATTGAAATCCACGGTGGAAAAATATGGGCGGCGAACAATAGAAAAGGCGGTGCTAGTTTTCATTTTCGTCTGCCGTTGGAAGAGCCACCAAAAATTGAAAATAATCTCAAGGAGATGTAAATAAAAATGAGCCCGCCCCCAAACTCAATATATTCAAACAATGCGCCTGTCAAACAATATGCCTGATTTCATTATTTCCTGCGAACAGGCAAACCGGTTCCACGAATTCCTTCTTGTGGCAGAACTAACACGGCTGCCGACCATGCGGGCATAATTACCTCACCATTTTTTGTTATCTGTATTCCCGCAGCCAAAGACGCTTCACCTAATTCACGTTGAATATCATTTAATTTCAGCCCCTCGACATTAAGATCGTTGACAATCACAGACCAAGGTGCAGCATTAATGACGACGACCAAACCATCAAACCGCCAATCACGATCATCCGACGTCATATTGCCATCATCAATCGTCATGACCAGTAAACCAAGTTGCTGATGAGAACCAACATTAACGAAATCAACACGTTGCCTGACAGCAGCACCATCGCCAAGTGTCATCAGTGGTGAAAATTGACGTAAACGCAATAGCTCCTGATAAAACGCCATCATCTGTAATAATTCATTTTGGTCTGGTTTTTCCACCTGATTTTTCACCCGACTAATCAGTGGATAATTTTTGCCGTCATTACCCCGTTCAGGTAATCCCACGTCATAATTATTGTCTTTATAGTCATAGCTAACACGATTAAACCAATCGCCAGCCTCATAAGAATCACGGGTAAATGATTTTGAACGCAATAGCTCTGACCCTTGTTGATCAAAAGCCAGACCTTGTCCAAGGAATACCGTCGCAAGAGAGAGTGCCTGCATACGAACCCTCGTCATCAAATCCGCTTCTTGGGCAGCTTTATAGCTAATAATGTCCCACAATGTTTGATTGTCATGCTTAGATACATAATTCAGTACTTCAGTGGGATCGAGTGCATAACCCGCAGCAGTGCCCTTATAATTAATTTCCTTGCCTGCTTTTACCTCGCCATCTTTATCGATCATGACGAAATCCGCCAAATTACCCGCCATGCCAAGACGAACCAGATCCCATAAATGACGAACTTGATCTGCCTCTAAGTTAGAAATTTCGTTCGGTAATATTTCGGCACCATTACCAACGCCCTGATGACTGCGAATACTATCGGCAACATCAAAAGGCCCGCCACCACGTACCGCATCTCGCAACCGATCAGAGAAGGTTCCAATGCCACTCCCTTTAAGATTAACTTGTGAGGCAGTTTCAAATCGATCATCCTGCCCAGAATTCCAGCCCTCGCCGAAAAAGTAGATCGATGGGTTAATCGCCCGTACTTTTTCTAGTGCCGATATAATTTGCGTTTTGGGGTGATAGCCCATTAAGTCGAACCGGAATGCATCTATTTTATAATCTTTAACCCAGGTCACCAGTGAGTCTTCAATCAGTTTGGCAAACATGCGGCGTTCAGGCGCAGTGTCAGCACAACAGGTATTACTTTCAACATTACCTGTTATCTCATCTAAGCGGTGGTAATACCAAGGCACGATCTTATCCAACACTGACGTCCGGGACGTAAAACCTGCTGCATCGGTATGGTTGTAGACAACATCCATAATCACATTCATGCCCAGTTGCTGCTTGATAGTCTGGATCATAGAGCGAAACTCTTTTATACGACCGGAACCTTCTGGATCAGTGGCATAAGAGCCTTCCGGCACTGAATAGTGAAACGGATCGTAGCCCCAGTTATAGGAATCCGTCTTTGCCACCATCGTATTTAATTCTTGTACCTGTGGATTGTTGATATTGTCATCACGCCGCAATTGCTGCAAAACCTCCCGTATAGTCAATGAACTATGGCAATAACTGGCAAAACGGCTATTTTTCACCATTGGATTGACCTGACATAGACGTTTAAAAGGGTGATCAAGATCAGCCACCTGATGGCTAAATTCATTAATGGAAGCGATATCAAACACAGGCAATAACTCCATATGCGTCATTCCCGCCTGACTTAACGCTTTAAGATGCTTGAACATATCGCTGTTCTTGTCAGTCAGTGCCAGATATTTACCACGCCAGTCTGCTGGTATCGTGCTGTCGGCAACAGAAAGATCGCGAATATGCGCTTCATAGATAGCCATGCGGGCAATATCCGTTGCTGTATCTTGTGCGTGCGGCGTCAACAGGTTATCCCAGTTTTGCGGTTTTAAAGATGCATCATCCAAATTAACAATCTGGCTATATTCTGAATTAGTAGACAGGCTATAAGAATAGGGATCGGTAACTTCATAACGTTCCACATTACGGGAAGATGGATGATAAACGTTTAAGGCATAACGATAGTAAGCACCAATCAATTTCTCATCGCCTTGCCATGACCAGGAGCCACTTGCAGCATCGCGTTCCATTGTATAATTGGCGATAACCTGCTTATCCTGATTATAAATAACCAGGCCAACTTCTTGGGCAATTGGTGCCCATAAACGGAAAATCACTCCCTTATCGTTTATCCGTGCCCCATATTCCAGCTTATCAGCAGCATCAGCAAAACGATCATCCAATACACCCGCCGTTTGTATCTGAGTTGCTGATATTAGCAAACCTTGCTCATTAGCCGCCAATACGACCAAATCTCCGGTCAGAAGGAGATCGATATCTGTTCCTTCTGGTAGACGGAATGCTGCCCATTTTGCCAGATGAGGAAATCGGCTTGCTGTCTCTTGATGTAAGTTCGTTGGTGTTAGCGTCAGATAGTTATCGGTAAAATAACCTTGGTTATTAGGCTCTACCTTATTGTTGAGATTGTAATATAAGCGAACAATAGGCTGGCCTGCTCCACCTGACCATAATAATGTTTGTCGATCAACCCAATGTGCGGAAGCTTGAGAAATGTCTGACTCAGAATGACAACGATAGATTTGTTCACTACCCGATATTTGTTTCAAACTAGGTGCCATCAGTTCCTCCTGGGAGTTGAGCGAATGATTTTTATTTTGTATACAGTTATCTTGTACGCAACTTGTCAGTGATAAAATGAATAAGCTGCCGAATACAATAAGATAAACCTTTCTCCAAAAGTCAGATTTCATAGTCAAACCTTTTTAATAGAAAGATCACATCAATTATTTTATTTTTAATAAAATGAAAATAATGATTAAACATTGTATTAGATAAGTTCACCTCCTCCTTTATTAATAAATATCAGGAGGAGAATAAAGGCTGAGTTACCTTTTGTGATGCTCATCATAAAAGGCGTTTTGTAAGAAAATTGGATCTGATTTTTTGCATGAATTAATTTAAACTCTCTGGACAACCTTTAATTAATGGTACTTTCATATAATTAACGTTCACATAATCAAAAATTGCAGAAATTCAAAAATTAAAGCACATAAAATTTTTCTGCATTTTAGTGGAGTTCTATATATTCAGATCAACAAAATTAGCCTATTATTCACTCCTCTGAGACAACACGTTAATATCAAACACAGGATTAATTGAATATGAGTACATGGCTGATTTATGCCTTACTCTCCGCGCTAACGGCAGCGCTGGTTGCTATCTTTGGAAAGATTGGGTTACAAAATTTGGATGCCAATACAGCAACCGCTATTCGTGCTGTCATTATGGCACTGTTTCTGGTAGGCGTTGTCGTTGTGCAGGGCAAATTGAATCTTATCAGTGAAATTCTTGCCAATCGTAAAGCGCTACTGTTTATCCTATTAAGTGGTATTGCCGGAGCTCTCTCTTGGCTCTTCTATTTTTTGGCGATCAAACATGGTCACGTTTCTCAGGTTGCTCCTATCGATAAATTGAGCGTGGTATTTGCGGTCGTTCTGGCGGTAATTCTATTTGGCGAGAAAATATCTCTGGTGACTTCCGCCGGCGTCGGATTGATTGCCATAGGCGCTTTGATGGTTGCTTTGGGATAAAAACACCAGCCGTAGCAGTTGCTACGGCTGGTGTTTTTCCGGCCAAAAATAGAAAACAATCAACCCGCAGCAAATACCTGATTGACGATTTCCTGTGCCTCTTGTTCAATTTTTTCACGATGCTCCGCACCAAGGAAGCTTTCGCAATAGATTTTATAGGCCTCTTCCGTACCAGAAGGACGGGCGGCAAACCAACCATTGTCACTCATCACTTTCAAGCCACCAATGGAAGCGCCATTACCCGATGCAGTGGTCAAACGGGCAGTAATCGGGTCACCTGCCAATATATCGGCCTTAACCATTTCCGGTGACAATTTGGACAGCAGTGCTTTTTGCTGATGAGTCGCTGGAGCCTGAATACGGCTATAGCTTGGTGTGCCAAATCTGGCCGCCAGTTTGTCGTAGCGTTGCTGTGGATTCTCACCCGTCATTGCGGTCATTTCAGCCGCCAACAAGCAGAGGATAATGCCATCTTTATCGGTTGACCACGGAGTGCCATCAAAACGCAGGAAAGATGCGCCGGCACTTTCTTCTCCCCCAAAGCCCAGCTTGCCTTTATGCAACCCGTCCACAAACCATTTAAAACCGACGGGAACTTCGATTAATTCACGTCCCAGATCGGCGACAACACGATCAATCATGGCGCTGGAAACCAATGTCTTACCCACTGCGATATTTTTCGGCCATTGTGGACGATGACGAAATAGATAATCGACAGCCGTTGCTAAGTAATGGTTAGGATTCATCAAACCTGCCGGCGTAATAATCCCATGACGGTCATAATCAGGATCATTGGCGAAGGCTAAATCAAATTTACCACGCAGCTCCAGTAACCCCGCCATCGCCCAACGGGATGAACAATCCATACGGATCACGCCATCATGATCCAAAGTCATAAAACGGAATGTCTGATCGACCTTATCATTAACCAATGTCAGATCGAGATTGTAATATTCCCCAATCCGTTGCCAGTAGGCAATCCCTGAGCCGCCCAGTGGATCAATACCAATCTTTAAGCCTGCCTGTTGGATCGCTGCCATATCCACCACGTCACCCAGTGCAGTCACATAAGGATCGATCAAATCTTGGGCATGCAGATATTCACTTTTTAATGCCTGTTCATAAGGCAGACGTTTGATCCCATTGAAACCAATGGCCAATAATGCATTTGCACGTTGTTCAATGATTGCCGTCAAATCGGTATCGGCTGGCCCGCCGTTAGGCGGATTATATTTAATACCACCATCTTCTGGCGGGTTATGGGATGGTGTAATCACAATACCATCAGCCAAACTTTTTCCCTGACGGTTATGGCATAAGATAGCGTGGGAAATGGCCGGAGTCGGTGTAAACCCATTATTTTCCTGCACAATTACATCTACACCATTCGCCGTTAATACTTCCAATACGGAGATAAATGCCGCTTCTGAAAGTGCATGGGTATCTTTACCCACATAACATGGTCCAGTAATCCCATGTTGCGAACGCACTTCCACAATCGCCTGCGAAATAGCCAGAATATGCGCTTCGTTAAAACTATTGCGTCCAGCACTGCCGCGATGGCCGGAAGTCCCAAATTTGACCTTATGTGCTGGATTTTCAGGATGTGGTTGTAAGGTGTAGTACTGTGAAGTGAGCTGAGCAATATTGATTAAATCATGCTGCTGGGCGAGCTGCCCTGCTCTTGGATGAATTGCCACTTTATTATTTCTCCTGGGAAACTGCACTGACTTATCGCCAGCGCAGTACTAATAAACTAAGCGATTGTATTCATAGTAGGGCAACTAACTCATTGAATTAAATAGTGCCACACACTTTTTCAATCAAATTTGCCGGAAACTTCATATCCTGCATAATATGTTCAATCATGCTGCGTTTACGGTCAGTATTGGTATTAGTGATCACCCAAAAAGGGGTACCGGAAACGTGACGTGGCTTAGTTTGCTTACCGTTAGCCAATAAAGTGTATTCATCACCGGCGAAATAGGTACGGGTGCGACCACGCATCGCTTCCGTTGCTTTAGAAAAACTCTCGCTGTTCAGGCTATACAATACCGACAAAATCAGCATAAAGCGCTCAACAGATTTTTTCTTTTCAGCATATTCATCAGAAAGCAATAATTCACGAATAACGCGGACAGCATCACGAGAACGGACAATCGGGGTTTTAACAACAGGTGCAGGGTTGTTGGCAGGCTCTGTAATTTGTACTGGCTGCCCGACGTCTAACTTCAATATGCGCCGTAAAATATCAGATGCACTTTCACCGATATGCAGAGTTTGGCTTGCAATAAAGCGGTAAAGTTCTTCATCAACTTCTATCGTTTTCATTTCTATCCAGTACTGTTCTTAATGAAAAAATTATTCTGGGATTATAAGATATAATGCCACAAAACAAAACAATTAAACTTTCAATAACTTAAAGCGCTTCCTTTTAAAATTGAGAATCTTTAGGAAAGCGACTTTCCTTTAAAATAAATCAATTAGTTACAACTATTTCATCTCATGGAGTTTGTCACAATTCACGTGCCATGATATTAATCATGGCAATATTAAACATTGTATAAATGGTATTAAATTCAGGCAAATTATGAAGTCAAATCGTCAATTAAATTATCATCTTCACACTGTAGAAAATCCGCAATCGTCAACGCCCATTGTCTTGATTCATGGGCTGTTTGGAGATTTAAACAATTTGGGCGTATTGGGACGTGATTTGCAGCAACATTATTCAGTGATCCAAATCGATGTACGTAACCACGGTCTCTCACCACGTCTGGAAAATATGGATTATCGCGATATGGCGCAGGATGTCCTGACACTGCTTGATGAGCTAATTGTGCCCAAAGCCACTATTATTGGGCATTCAATGGGTGGCAAAATCGCCATGACCATGACCGCTATTGCGCCAGAACGGATTGAAAAAATCGTGGTGATTGATATGGCGCCCATTGCTTACCCGGTTCGCCGCCATGACAGCATTTTCGCAGCACTGACCAAAGTCACGGCAGCCGGTGTACAGACCCGACAAGCAGCAGCAGACATTATGCGCCAGGATATTCGGGAAGAGGGTGTTATTCAATTTTTACTGAAATCATTCCGTCAAGGAGAATGGAAATTCAATTTGTCCGTTTTGCAAAAAGAATACGAAAAAATTATCGGTTGGGAAACTATTTCTGCATGGCATGAACCCGCCCTGTTTATCCGTGGTGGAAATTCAGATTACGTTACTGAAGAATATCGGGAAGATATTATCAACCAATTTCCACAAGCAACGGCATGGGTTGTCGCGGGTTGTGGGCATTGGGTGCATGCAGAAAAACCTGAAGCTGTACTCAGGGCAATTCATCGTTTTTTAGGCACAAAATAATAGCGGACATCAACCCATATTACGATGGGTTGATAAAATAAAGAATCAATATAAAAATGCCATCACTAAGGCAGTGATGAAAATGTAATTTTATTACGGGGGATGACTTTACTATTAATGCTATTTCTAAAACAGTAAATATTAGAACAACATATCGTTATGATATCAACTTTCATTACGCAAATAATATAAATTACTGCCATCATTTATAATGGGGTTTTCATCAAACACTAATGAGTTTTTTATTATATTACTTAATGTCACAACGTGGCCTTCTCGTAAAAACAATCTTACTTATTACTCTCCAATTAATAATAATTATGATAACAATATACTTTCATATAAGATTTTTTGTGATTGCAAAATGAACAAATTCCAGATTAATAATGTAAATGCAATAATAAAGTATTTTTATATTTTTTTAATTTTAATTTAAAATTATAAATGAGATCGATATGAACATATTAAATAATAACACAGCAATTTCTAACTACACATCAGCAGCTTTACATTTACTTAATCAAACAATGGGATATACCTATCAAGCGGCACTTCGTGCTGCCACGGTTCTCGGTGTAGCCGATCATTTGAGCAGTGGGCCAAAAACAGTGCATGAACTCGCCAAAACTGTCGGAGCCCAAGAGCAACAGCTACACCGCGTTCTGCGGTTACTTGCCACACGGAATATCTTTCATGAAACCGAAGAAAAATCGTTTTCACTCACCCCAGCCGCAGAATTTCTGCGCAAAGATACACACCATTCCCTCCGCGCCGCAGTTTTGATGTTGACTGACCGGACATGCTGGCAATCTCTTGGTGAGATTGTAGAAAGTGTCCGTGGTAATCCAGCCTTCAAACACCTCTACGGACTTTCTTTCTTTGATTATTGGGCACAGACGGACACGCAATCTGATGATTTTCACGTCGGTATGTCCTCAATGTCTAAAGTGGAAAATTTGTTTCTCGTGCACAGTTATGACTTCCCGAAAAACGCAACAGTTGTCGATATAGCGGGCGGATTTGGTGGCTTGTTATTAGAAGTATTACAGGCTAATACCACTCTGCGAGGGATACTTTTCGACCAATCACATGTACTGGCCAGACATGAACTTGGCGCACTAGGTGACGATACGCGGTGGGATATTGCTTCTGGTGACTTTTTCGAGTCATGTCCTCAGGGCGATATATATCTGCTCAAGTACATTATGCACGACTGGTCTGATGAACAATGTATCCGCATTCTACGTAACTGCCGACAAGCGATGTCCCCTGATGGACGCGTATTGGTAATGGATCCGGTGATCCCTAATGGCAACGTTTCCCATGCAGGTAAGGAAATGGATCTTCTCTGTATGGGGATCTACGAAGAAGGGCGTGAACGCACAGAGGATGAATTCCGACAATTATTGGCTAACGCAGGCTTGAAACTCAATCGTGTCATTAATACAGGCTGTCATATTTCGATTATTGAAGCCATTGCCGAATGAGTTCCTGAGCATTAAGTCAGCCAGGTAAAAACTTCCTTATTTTCACAATATATTGAGGAAATAGTGATGTCTTTTCACAAAAGAAGTCTTGCCATTGTCGGAGGCGGGGCTGCTGGGGTGGCGACATTCATCGCAGCAGTGCAACAGCGTGCGGCACAAATTATTTATATTATAGAACCTGGGCCTGTTGGCCCAGGAATGGCTTTTTTCAATTTGGATGGCGATGTATTGTGTAATACCTCGGTCGATACCATGTCAGTCGTGGCAGATAACCCTCTGGATTTTCTGGATTATTTGCATAAACACGGGCATAGCGTTACACCAGAATCTTTCGTACCGCGGCAGTGGGTAGGCAACTATCTGAATGAAAGATTTCTGGAATTTAGTACTCTCGCTCTTAAGGCTGGTATTGAGGTTTTCCATGTACCTGACTGGTTTAGGGGATTGAAGGTCAATTCACATCGCTATTATACGATCTGGTACGGTAATAGCCTGACACCTCAATCGCTGGAAGTGACCGAGGTCATTTTCTGTACAGGATTAGGTGCTTCTCGGCTCCCTGAGGTGTTGAAACCCTACTTGACTCGCCCAACCTTTATGCACAGCCCCTATCCAGAGAAGGATATGTTAGCCAGAATCCCCCCGCAATCACGGGTATTGGTTATCGGCAGTAAACTTTCAGCAATCGATGCGGCTATTCTTCTCTGTCGTGAAGGCCATAACGTCACCATGACATCGCCGTCAGGAGATATTCCCGCAGTCCGTTCACGGTTTATACGAAGCCCTGGAACCTTCTTTGAGCATGAAAATATAATGTCGATAATGACCCGTAAGGGGAATCAAATGACAAGTATTTTTCCTGATTCATTGAAGCATGCGTATCTGAAATATTTCTGCCGCGCACTCAACAAATACACAGAAATACCGTGGCGAGAGCAATTTTCTAATGCCAATAGTTATCGGGAACGTCTGCGTGAAGAAATCGCTATTGCCGAGCAAGGAAAAAGTCAATGGCAAGATATGATAGCCAATTTCATGCACGTCATTAACGAAGTGCATTTAAATGATAACGCCTATTTCGGCGGTTCATTTCATCCCAACGTCGAAAAAATGCTTCATCGCTATATCACCGCCATTGCTTTACCCAATGCACGAAAACTTCTGCACTATATGGATAGTGGTTCTCTGATCATTCAGAAAGGAGAAATGCTAAATGTTGCTATAGAGAAAGGAGAAACAGATACCTGGTTAGTCAACTTAGGACGGGATTATCAACCATTTGATGCTATTGTCGCTGCGGTGGGTTATCACCGACCTGACTTTATCATTGACGAGGATGGGATACTTGAGATTGATACTCACGGCCAGCGTTCAGAACGCGCCATATCGATCTCGCCAGAAATGGCCGCTATTCTCCCTGACTTTAAGGAAAAAGAGAGTATTTGGTTTGTTGGCACGCCTGCGCATAAGCGGTTATGGGTGCCCAATGCCCTTGTCGTGGTCACGAATATAGCAAATCGGGTTATTAAAAATATGCTGAAATCCGATGTTCAGGTCACATCAACTATCAGTAATACTGAAAAAGAGCTGGAAATGAGCACATAATTTTAACCGCTTCACCCAACATGGATTTTTCTTCAAGCTATGACAGCAAAAGAGGAAGATCCATGGCAAGCAATCATAGAGGGATAAAATCAATCCCGATAACACGTCAATTGAAAAATGGCTCATATTTATGAGCCATTTTGTTAATCAAATTTATTTAATAAAACGATTAGACTAGTTTGGATTTTCCATTAATGGTATCCGACCAAGCCGTCACAATGGTTGATTTCGATTTACTATCAAGCGAATCAATAAAGCCGCTGTCTCCCATATTCGGCGCGAATCCACTCATGGCCTGCACCAGAGAATCCACCGCATTGGCAGACAGTGCCGTATATTCACGCTCGCCCTGTGCATCTTTATCCCCCATTTGGGTGATGATATCCGCACGGTTACCATTGAAGTAATTGTCGAAAGTCACAGAACCCATTGCTTCAAACTGCCCCTGTGCGGAAGTATCTTTGATATTACGCTGGGTCAATAGCACCAAATCGTAACCGCTGCGTTGGAACCACAGGTTTTGCCAGTTGATATCGTTGAAAATAATCTTGTCACCTTGCTTGATATCTTCAACCACGTTATCGATGGCATCACCGCTGACTACAAAGCTATTCACACCTGTGCCGCCCTTAAAGCGGTTTTGGTATCCGCCCAGTATCAGCAGATCATCACCATCACCGCCGTTAAGCTGGCTGAACTTCGATACCACATCGGCGATCAAATGATCGTCACCTGTGCCACCGTTGATGACAGCGTGATAACCCATCAATTTAATGGAATTGTTGCCCGTGTTACCATCGATCCAGTTGTAGTTGCCGAATACCGTGGCAAAATCGTTGCCTTCTCCCAAATCCACCTGATTGTTATTGCCGATGGTCACAACGTAATCCTGATCTTCTCCGGCATCAATGAGATTGAAGTCACCAGAAGCCACGATGTAGTCACGTCCTTTATCGCCGTTGATCACCCCGCCTTCACCAAAGGCAAAGACCTGATCATCACCGTCTCCCATGTAGGCGTAGTTAATCCGTCCAGCCAATACCGCAACATCGTTGCCTGCACCACCAAACATCATGTTTTCACGCCCCATCATCACGCCCGTATCATTGCCTTCGCCACCTGTAAAGATATTCGAGGTGCCTACGGAATAGAAGACGTCATCATCACGACCGCCCCAGAAGTTGTTATTTTCTCCCAGATAAGCACCGAGATCTTTACCGTCACCGCCCCAGTTAAAGTTGTAGTTACCAAGAGAAATGTTGATATCACCATCACCTTGCAGATGGCCGCTCTTTTGCAGGAAATCGAAGGTTTTATCCTGCATATTCAGCAAGTCGGCTGTCAGGTTCTGTTTCAGATTAGTGACCAGCGATTTCATTTCGACCTGTTTGTCCTGATGGAACAGGGTAGCAAACAGATTTGGCAGATTCAGGGAAGTCAACCCAAAATCACGATCGGCCTGAGAGTTGGCTGTTTCTGGTACTACATCACCCTCTTTAGTAATGGTTACAAGTTCGTCTTGCTTTTCATCAGGTGCTTTTGCTTTTAGACCGTGGCTTTCCGCAAAAGATTTCACACCATCAGCCCCCATATTCAAACTGGCTTTCAGACTGTTGATAAATTTTTCCGAATCAGTGAAGGCTTGCAGTTGATCACCACTGAATTCACCGATGATTTCCAGCATTTCGCGCAGAATGGCAACGCCGTCAACAGATTGACCTGAGCGGGAAACAATACCGCATTGCGGGGTATAATCCACGCCAAAGATATCCGCCAGCGTGGTATCCGCTCTGACGCCTGCCAGGTTCCCCAGCAATTTGTTTTTGATCTGACGTGGCAAGTCTGTCGGGCTAAAGGTAAACGTATTTTTCGCCATGCCCGTTGGGGTATATCCCTGCGTCATCAAACCAAACAGCGATCCCATGTTGGTATCCAGAATCGACTGGATATTGTCACCGAACATAAAGTTCCAGTTACCGGTCGTGACCTGAATATCAGCCCCCTGCCCGCCAACAGCAAAGTTAAAGGCCAGTTTTTCATTCGCTTGACGGAATTTATCTGCCCGACTGATTTTGCTCATTTCAGGCGTATTGCCATTTCTACCCAGCCACTGGTTGTATTGCTTGTTCAGGGTGCTTTCGAGATCACTTTTCAGGCCACGGCTGCTACGTTCATTTTGCGAACCGAGATCTGTCAAGGTTTGATAGTCCACACCGCTGGTCAAATCGAGACCGGACAGATCACTGACATATTTTTTCGCACTTGCCAATGTCCATTGCTGGTCTTGCGTCTCCAGCCAATCTGGTGAGTTAAACGATCCGGCAATGTTTTGCAATACACCAGAAATACGCGCTGCACCACCAAATGGGTTAACCAGTGGCGGTGTTGGAATAGATTTATCCAACATAACGATCAGATCGTTACTGCGTCCCATATTAAAACTGATGTTACGGTTGCCTACGAACAGTTGTGCCCCTTCTAATGCCTGATAACCGGCAATATCAACACTGTGTTTGCTGTTACCATCACCAATGTGAACCATCACATTGTTATCCCCAAAGGCCAGAAACTTAAAGCCGCCTGTACCGACCTTGATCCCGACATTGGTGGTTCCCCAGTTAATGGCTGTAAACTCACCATCACCAATCTGTACCTGAATATTGCCGGAATAACTCAGTTGCTTGTTTGATGATTCCGCTGGAATGACCGATTTATTGTCATCTTTTACATGATCGATTTTGGGTGCATGGAATGTTTCGGTATTGCCCGCAATAGCACCTTGTGCTTTTGCATCAATATCGGTCTGACCTACGCGGGACAGGCTGATGTTATTTTCAGAAATACCGCGACGGATTCGATCCGTGTGGCTTTCCACTTCCCCTTGATCATTCCACCCCAACAGGATCTTATTGTCCGTGAGTTTGTGCACCCATTGTGCCTGCGTATCTTTGGTGTATTTGCGGCCGACGCTGTCTACCGCAACTTCACTGCTGCGCGCCGATACGGTGGTACGAATACCCTGCTTATCCAGTGCCGAAATAAAGCGGTGAGCGAAACCATTGCGGTTGTCATCGCCTATCAAAGAACAACCCACGAGGCTGATATGGTCTGGTGTGCCTGCCAGTTTGAAATCCGCGCGCAACTGTTTCAGTCTCAGCGCCAGTTCATCCGCACTGTAACCGCTCATGCGCGTATGATTCTGCACTGACTCTTCACGCCCATGCCCAACAACTTGCCAGCGTAATTTGCCGGACTGTAATTTATCGGACAAGACAGCCGGATCACCATACACCACGCGATATTGACCGTTGGCATCAAGTTGAACGATCACGCTGGAATCTGGATGCTTACCTGCCAGGTTCGCGGCGGCTTGCGCAACCACCGGATCATTTTCTGTCTGGATAATAATTTGACCAGCAAAACGGCTCTCGCTACTTTCAGGCTGTGGTTTGACATCAACATTGCCCCAAGAATCAACATCTTGGTTATTCACATGAATATGGCTTTCCGGTGAGTTATTACCCAATGGTTTTTTCACCTCGTCAGCACCATCAATCTCTACACCCGCTTTTATGCTGCCGTTTTCACGCCGAGGGGCGGAAAGCGCTGAGACAATCTGATCGGCATATTGGTGCATCAACCGATTGCTGGCTTCATGACCATAGAAGGTTTGTTCACCCGACACCGGATAACCCGCCACAACCAGTTTGGCACGCAGTTTTTCGCCTTCGTTGCCCAATCCTTCGTTATCGGTCAACAGCATGATCGGTGTCTGCTTCGAGATACCATGCAGATTTTTCTCAACCGAAAACTGGCCATTAACCGCCTTCGCCAACACCCCGATGATACCCGCTGGATTTGGTACTTCATGGGCGGTAATGGCTTTAGTCATGCTTGGCATTGGTCTGTCAAGCAATAAACCGGAAACCGCCTGTCCGTTGCGCTCTGTATAACGGGCAAGATCTGCCGCGACTGCCCCACCCATAGAATAGCCATGAATAATGATATTTTCGGGCTTAATACCGCGATCATTAACCAGATAGTTGAACATGGTACGGGCATCCTGATACAGCCCTTTTTCGTTTGGATGACCATCGCTGGCGCCATAGCCCCGCATGTTCACCGCCAGCATATCAACACCCTGTTTTTGATAGTGGCTTTGGATAGCACTCGCCTGCTCTTCCGCAGATGAGCCGGAACCATGAATGAAAAGCACCACTTTTTTCGCCGGACTATTTTCCGCTAAGTTATGTTCACCCTGATCTTTTTGATCACCATTATGGTAATAACCTGTCAGACGTCCCGCTTCACCCTGTAGCGTGATTTTATCCGCTGTACCTTTGCTGACAGCTTCATTCAATATAAGTTGAGTGTCATCATCGACATTGCGGCGATTTTCTCTGGCGCCGTAAAGTTCATCGTTAAGGAAGCGAGTTACTGGATTGAATGGCTCCCTGTCACGCGGTGGTGTGCCGTCATTATCAATGGCAATTTTTTCCAGCACTTCATCTTTTTTACCAGAATGACCCAGTGCTTCCAGCTCTTCGCCTGCAACCTGCTTCGGCTTATGCAGGTTTGTTTCAATCTGTGCTTCCTGCAATGCCTGCGCAAAATTGAACAACTCGGTTGGTGTCCAGATACCCAATTTTGGCCGCCACGCATGACCAATCACTTTATCGGCACCACCAGCCTTAAGTACTCTGGCAACAATGCTGGAACAGTTGTCGGTCAGGAGTTGATAACGGGCATCAGGGTTTTGGCTGATTTTCTGCCATTCCACCTGCATTGCTGCCGCGTCCAATCCCGCCAGATTAATCCGGAATACACGCCCTTGGTCGCCCTCACTGGCTTTGAAGTCCTGAATATTGCTCAACTCTCGTTCGGCAAACTGGCGGATAACGTTGGTGATGCGTTTTTCTGTCAGCTCAGGTGATTGGCTGGCAGCCCTGCGCAGAGCCTCAGCAAAATCTTTGCCCACTTCAAACATATCAACGCCACCATCTTCCCACTGTTTGATAAACGGTCGGGAAATCGCTTCCGGTACACCAGCAGATTGTAATAGATGAGGATTTGCCAATGCAGCTATAGCAAAACTTTCACTGATATCCTTGAATTTTGCATCAATGCCGTTGGCTATCTGGAGTTTTTCAATAAATTTCTCCAGCTTGAGCTCCCCATCCTGCATACCAAAGTTATCTTGCTCTTCAGATGCGACATCGTGTTCCAGCGTATTATTCTGGGACGCGGGTTGACTCAGGTCATACCAACGTATCCTCAAGTCAGGGTATTGCTCAGAAGAAACATTGAGAATATCGCTGAAATTGGAGGATTTGCTGCCTTTTGGCCACCAACTGACGTAGTTTTTCTCATTAAATTCACCCGCCTCTTCTGCATTGATCTGAACACGCCCTTGCCCGATTTGCAGGGCAGCATGTCCCAGGCGGCTGTGATCACTCGGTTTCCAGACAAACAGGGTTGCACTGACCGGAGACAATTGTTGTTCAATCGCCTGATGTACCTTTCTTAAGCCGGAGATATCGATCCCCTTGCCATCTTTCGATAACTCAGAGGCAGGCAAGTTTGAAAAGACCGTGTCAGCCACTGATTGACCATATTCTTTAGTGACAGCCGCCTTGACCTGTTCAATGGCTTTTTCTGCACTTTCCGCTTTCATGGCAATCTGGATATTGGATTTACCGCGGGTAACAAAATTCCCCTGTTCATCCATATAAAGATGTTTGGAATCTTTGAGGTTGGCATTGCCCAGTTTGTTATATAACTCACTGAAACTATCTTTGCCTGCGTTCACCGTCGAATCAGCAAGTACCAGCGATTCTTCCATGCGTACAGTGATCTGTGACAACACGTTTTTCAACGCGGGTGTACGTGCTGAGTCCGGATGTCCTAACAAATAGCCTTCAACCTGTTGACGCAAATGAGTCAGTTTTTCTACCGCCTCAAGGTCATAATCTCTGCGGTTTTGCAGGCTGTTTTCATAACTTTTGAGCGCGTCCAGAATATTACGATAACTGTCACCCAGGATTTTGCCCTTAACGTAAGCGGCTTCCTGCAACTCGCTGACAGACATCAGGTTAATTTCCGGCTTATATTTCCAGCTACCCTCTACTTTTTCAGCAATAATGCGGGTACGCCCGTGATCGAGGGAAATAATTTGCTTTTCGGACAGACACAATGACTCAGGCAGTTGGTCGTAACTTTCATAGTTGGCAAGGATAAAACGTTCAGCGGCTTTGATCTGCGCTGGGTCATTTGGATCTTCCACAATGATAGTCTTGGCGGCGTCACTGTTATTGCCCGGCCACGGACGGATGTCAAAGCTGCCATCATCGGATTCACGCACCAACAAATTACGTTCTGTACGCAAAGCATAGAATGGCAATGCTTGATTCAGTAGGCTATCGATAGCACTGGTTTTGATATCCAGATCAACTAATGTATCCGGCTTATATTTGTCGGGTTCTAATGCCAGCAGTCGTTCCTGCTCAACAAGACTAAGTGAATCAAAACGGGCTTTTACAGCAACCCCCGCTTCTGTCAATCTGCGTCCAATGGATTCAGGTGACATTCCTTGATATTCTTTGGCCGCTTTATCCAGCAGGCGAATTTCGCCTACCAAGCCTTCACGCTGCAATTGACGCAATACCGGCAATTCAACATTCCAGAAATAGTTGCCAAGACGTAATCCGCCTTCCGCAATGACATAGACATCATCACGTGATCCGGTTGCATAGAGAGAACTCCAGAATCCGGTATTGCTGTATGCTGAAGCGTTAATAACCGATTGCAAGGCTTTCTGTTCCGCAATGTCAGAATCGAGGAATATACCGCCCCAACGCAGCAGCGTCTTGTTCAACTCAATAGCAAAAGAGTTACCTTTTACATCAATATCGTAAACTACCTTCTTGCCATCAGTCTGTACTGCATCAAGAATGTCACGGTATTGCTTGAAGTTTCTGCCAGACCAAAATGAAACGATACTCTTGTCGCCATGTACAGGTTCGAAGCTATAGCCATAGCTTTCCAGTCTTGAGACGAATTCGACGCGCTTATCCCAGTTGTAATCAATTGTGGCATCAACAAATAGTTTCGCCAGAGAAGTGATCTGGTCTTTCGGTACGCTATTTTCTGTAGCATTCAGGTAGCCTTCAACAAAGGTCACCATTTTCTGTCTGAGATCAGCCGGAATATCTGCATCAACACGGTTAAAGCCAGGGACAGGAATGTAGCTATCTGTCGTGGCACCATTGTCACTATCCAGCCAATGATAAACATCTGCCACTTTTTGTGCCCTTTCTGCCGTCGCAGACACTTTTGACGTATCAATGGATTCTGGCTGAGCCAGAGCTTCACCCAGTGCTTGCAAGCCACTGAGATCCAAGCCTGAAATTTTCGCGGTGTCTCTTACCCATTCAGCTACAGTATGAGTGGACTGGCTAACAGGCGGATTGGCCGATGTTTCTCCCTGCATTGATGTCAAGATAGAACCACCAGACGCTTTTTTAGCACGTATTCCCGCATTGATCTGTAAACGGTTCAATGCCTCTTTGGCACCGCTCAATTGTTCATCCAGATCTTCATCCAGATCGTATAATTCTTCACTGAACCCGCCATCAGCCTGAACAATCGACTCAGGATTGATGTGACTCTTGGTGCTCTCTAATTTTTCAATATTTTCAGCATCGTGAGCTTTATCCGCGGTCACTGACAGTCCACTACCTGCTGTACCTGCGCGAGTCGGCTTATAATTGCCATCCAGTTTCGAACCTTTAGCATCATGTTGTACTTGCGCAGTTTTACTGTCTGCTACGGTGACTTCATGCCGAGCACGCTGTTTTGCTTGCTGCACGGCGGCTGTGCCATCGTGTTCTGCCTGTTCAGCCCGTTGCTTATGGCTGATGGCTTCTGTTTCCCTGTATTCAGCCTGATTACGAGCCTGTTCAACATCCAGATTGGCACTCTGATGATTATGTTCGGCCTTGAGTGTTCCCACTTCTGATTTGGCAACAGCATCCTTGATATCACCCAGCCGTCTTACCGCCGCTTTTTGTGAATTATCCAGTTGGTTTTGCGCAATTTCGTCAGCTTTGTTCAATTCGGTCTGAATACGCTGCTGCAAACCAACGGCAAACTGATCACGCCATTGCTGACCGGATCTCCCATGATATTCCGCATAGCTATCCAATGCTTCCAGACCTTTGGCTTTCGCCATCAGTTCCGCTGTCACCGCTTGAGCTTCGTCTCTGATCGCATCACGCTGCGCCTGACCATTAGCGTTCAGGGCATCCAGATCGGTAGCCTCAAGTTGTGCCTGAGTACCCGCAATCGCGGCCAGTTGTTGATCTCTTTCCTGCTCTAAACGCTGACGATCCGCTTGTGCCTTTTCTTTATCCTGCAAGGCGTTATGGGCAGCCTTGTCCTGCTGCACATGGTCAGTAATAGCATTGTCTGACAGATAAGAGGATGAAGTGGCCGAAACGTTATCCAGAACGTAGCCCAAGCCATCATCCAAGCCGATTCCAGAAAATCCCAGTAGGTTTTTGCCCGCCTTGGCGGTTAAGGTCAGTGTCTGGTTTTGCCACTCGCTTTTACCATTGGCAGCCGCATAAACAACCTTACCATTCCACCACACTTCCAGCCCGTTATCAGCAGAGCTGCCAACACGCCTTGCAAAATCGAATTTGACGGTAATTTCTTCGCCTTCTGTCAAATTCTGGATATTCTGACAGATATGCGTGTTACCCTTGACATCAAGCTCACTGACACGATTGCCATGCCCTTCTGTACTCAGGCCGTATGACTTCGCTGAATGACTAGCTTCAATGCCATTGGTGTATGTCCATCCTTTGTCGCCTTGCTCAAAATCACCATTGACAATCAAGTTGCGTGACTGATTTTTGGGATTCAGGCGTGTTTCGTTGCCGAGTGTTTGCTCGATATTCCCCATATCCGGCGTATCAACACCCGTCACAGAACCTTTCAAGCTGTCCTTCAAATCAGAAGTGATTTTATCCATTTCTGTCAGCTTAAAGCCATTCAGAGAAGAGACTTCCGGCAGCTCAATAGCACCACGGCCTTTATGGGTTCCTGATGTATTGGCTTCATCCCCATTCACCAGATAATTGATGCCCTGACTGCCCGCGCTGCCAAGCACTGTCTGCTTGATATTATCGAAAAACGCATCCAGCTTATTGCTCTGGGTATTGCTTTCCGCCACCGCAAAACTATAGAAATCACCGTTACCCACCTGAATGGCTACGTTGTTACGAGCATAAGAGGCATTGATGTTCAAGCCATCACCCACATGGATATTGGCATTGCCCTTGCCTTTCATGACTGAAACATTCAGGCCGTCACCCACATGGGTATTAACGTTGAATTTGCCCCAAGCCACATTGACGGAAACACCATCACCGACTTTGGTATTGATATTCAGGTCGCCATGAGCAGCCGTCACGCTAAGCCCCTCACCCGCGGTAGTCGTGATATTGCCTTTACCTTTGGCGGCCGTGACCTGTATGCCATCACCCACTTTGGTGACAACATTGCCCTGGCTCCATAATGCGTTGAAACTATCGCCATCACCAATCTGAGTCACGATGTTAGCTTGCCCTTGAACAACGGTAACTTCCTGACCATCGCCGACTTTGGTAATGATATTTGCATCACCTTTGGCGAGGTTATAGCGATCACCCTCACCAACATGGGTGATGATATTGGCTTTGCCCCAGGCAGCATTGATGCCCAATCCATCACCGACTTTGGTGATGATGTTAGCTTCACCTTTTGCAAACCCGACCGTCGTGCCGTCACCAACATGGGTCATGATATTGCCGACTTTAGAAATCAACAGGCCGACCGCGGTTCCATCACCCGCTTTCGTCAGAATATTGCCTTTGCCCGCTAACAAGGCCGCCGTAGTGCCATGACCAACATGGGTCACCACATTGGCTTCAGACGCCGCCACAACGCCCATAAAATCATTACCGACTTTCGTCACGATATTGGCTTTGCCTAATGCCAGTACCCCCGTCGAGCCATCACCGATATGAGTCATGATATTGGCTTCGCCGAACATAGCCGCCAGCGTTGTGCCATCACCCACTTTAGTCATAATATTGGCGGTGCCCGCAAACAGGCCGATGCTCGTACTTTCTTCACCCATACGGGTAACATGGGTATAAATATTGGCTTTACCCGCCATCAGCGCGGCAGTCAAACCCGTACCCACTTTGGTGAGTACGTTCGCCCCGCCAATCATGGCAGCAAAAGTGGAACCATTACCAATCTGGGTAAAAATATTGCCTTTGCCAATCATGGCAGACAACGCATCACCATTACCGGCTTTGGTCGCAATATTGCCTTTCGCGATCATCAAGGCAACACTCATGCCATCACCAATGTGGGTGTAGACGTTGCCGAATGCCAGCATCAATGCCAAGGCATCGCCATCGCCGACTTTGGTGAAGATATTGCCGGCACCGCCCATCAATGCCCAGGCATCACCATCACCGACATGGGTGAAAATATTGCCGGCACCGACCATTGCCGCAATGGTTGTACCATGACCCGCTTTGGTGAAGATATTCCCTGCCGCAGCCATAACGCCCAGTGTTTGCCCATTACCTGCGTGAGTCAAAACGTTCCCCAGACCTAACATAATGCCCGTGGTATCGCCATGACCGACTTTAGTCAGGATATTCGCCCCACCCAGCATAACACCGGTAGTTTTGCCATGACCGACATGGGTCAGGACGTTGGTGCCACCGCCCATGACAGACAAGAGATCGCCTTTGCCCTTTTTCGTCAGGACATTAGCGCCGCCCAGTGCGATTACCGCCGTATCTGAGGATTGGCTATTTGCAGCATTGGTCTCGGAAGTATCAGCGCTGATATGGCTAATAATATTAGCACCGCCAAACATCGCTGATTTCAGATCACCTTCACCGATTTTGGTCACAACATTTGCGCCACCCACAAGAATGGAGGAAACGTTACCCTCCCCTACTTGGGTCAGGACATTGGCTCCACCAATACCAGACCACAATGCGTCACCGTTGCCAATCTGGGTATGGGTATTAAAACCGCCACCCATCGCGATTCGGCTATCACCATTACCTTGATGAATGGAGATATTGCCAACAGCCAGAAGGTGAGCAAGATAGCGGCCGTCACCAACGCGAACCAATACGTTTGCCGCACCACCAGCATTAACATTCATTTCACCTTGCTGGCTTTGGTGCAGCAATACGTTGGCAATGCCAGCACCATTGAAATTCAGGTTACCTTCTTTGCCTTTTTTGATGATGACGTTTGCCCCACCACCACCATTGAATTCGGTGTTACCGAACTCAGCGCTATGTTCAATCACATTCGCAATGCCAGCACCTTTAAAGCTGACATTGCCACGGGTGACGTTGGACTTGATGAGGTTACCACCACCCGCACCGGCATAATGAATATCACCGGAACTGTCACCGCTGACCGTTGCCGATTTGAACAGATCAAGTTCACGGTATTCATGCATATCAGGCACACGACTGGATGTTGTGCGCACAGCATTAACGCGGTAATGAATATCACTCAGCGAATAGCTACCGGTTCCCATATCGTGATAACCGTTAGCGTAAGAGATATTTTCGTTCGCCAGATTTGCTGTATGGTGCCCCTCTTTATACCAAGGGCGGGCGAAGTATTGCAGCGTTCCGGTTTTGGGATCGTTTCTCAGCTCAACCACCACAATCTTGGTATATTCACCAAGTTGCTTACAATAAACATAGGTGTTTGGCATCCGGTTGGATTTGACGGCTTTGACATCAACGGTGGTTCCATCGCGGTAAATGGCATAACCGCCCATTTTAGCGTCAGACAAGGTGATATCTGCCGCGTCAATCTGGACACCATTACCATAATTCACCCATTCGTTTTCGGTCAGTTTTTTCTCAACTGCATTAAACGTTACCTGTTTCCGTCGTTCAACAGTCAGGTTTGACAATGTATATGCGCCGTCAGTATTAACAGAATTAAAGCCACCTTGAGCAGAGATATCTTGTTTTTCCAGCCCCTTGAGATGCTTCCCTTCTTTATACCAGGCGGTCGATAAGTATCTTAGTTTGCCAGTTACCGGATCATTACTGAGCTGAACTTTGTTGATTTTAGTGTGAACACCATCCTCAAAGGCAAACAGGTAAGTATTCGGCTCCCGTGTGAATTTAAGCCCCATAACCTGATGAGAATCACCAACCCATGTACCGCTCATAGTGGCATTGGTCAGCACAATTTCTTCGGCCTTGGCATACTCCATCCCTTCGCTGCCGAAGTCATTGGCGGTGCCCTTGCGGGTAATTTCGTTATAGCCCCCCGCCCCCGTGAAAGAGATATTACCGTGCGCAACATCGGAGTAGAGGCTGTTATAACCGCCAGCACCTTCAAACCGGATATCACCGCTGGTTTCAGAATATATATCATCTACCTGACGAGTACGTTCAATACGGTTAGACGCGCCCGCACCACGTAATATGACGTCGCCCATTTTACCTTGACGAACAATACTGTTGGCCGCTCCCACTCCCTCAAAATCGATGTTGCCACTTTCAACTCTGGAGCTAATAATATTTGCCGCTCCGGCACCCTTGAAGGTTAAATTCCCCAGGGAACCTTGATAACGGTTGAACCAGGTACGATCAATCTTGTTTGCACCACCCGCTCCCGCGAAATAGAAATTTCCCTGATTGGTTTCATGCCAGAGTTCGTTGTATACACCTGCACCCTTGAAGCTCACATCACCCTGTAAGCCTTTGCGGGTAATGCTGTTGTATCCGGCTGCGCCAGAATAATCGATGCCACTCTTATCACCGGTATGCTGGATTTTCACGCCACCAGCGGCGCCCTCAAATCTGATTAGCCCACTCTGTGTCTTGTTGATTGCAGTGAAACCGGAGCCTCCTTTCACTGTCAGATTGCCACTCGTGTCATTGACTTTCAGATAGCCCGTCGCGCCCGAAATAGTGTCGTCACCCCAGGTGGTATTGACTGTCACATTAATAGAACCGACAACTATGTTGTCATTTCCGCCATAAGCATTAATGACACCATTAACGCCGACGCCGAAGGCATGTATTGCGTTGCCATCATCATCATCTTCGTATCTCTCAGTAAAGAAGTATTCTGCACTGCGGCTAGATGATTTTCCCATAAAATAATCCTGATGTTGGGCAGAAATTAAACAATAAACCACTGTACCCGACGGATACAGCGGTTATTTGGAACATCCAGAGTTCCCCTGACTGTACAGGCTTTTTGCCCTTTCCAGGCGGCAAAGACACGCCGACGCAGATCGCAGGCAATATCCCGCGCATGTCCAAAGGGCGCGATCATCTCTGGAAAAAAGATATGCTGACCGGAACGCCAGTCTTCCCGCGAAATTTCCCGTTCTCCGGCAAGAATCGCATCCCGACTCCGGTCAGACAAAAAAGCCCAATTACAAAAAGCAACTGGGCGTTGATGTTCATCTTCGTAATAGCAAAACTGATTAAGCTGAAATGCAGGCAAGATACGTTGTTGCCATTCAGCAACTAAATAACGCCGGTGCAAGGGGGAATGCTGACAAAGCAACATCACCCCACCAATCATTGCCTGTATTTCATTCGCGCTCAGTGTTGCCGGTTGATGTGTAATCATCATAGATTAGCAACTGCCTGATAGAATTTGGCTGATGTTATTTTGATGTTGCAGAATGACGTGGTGAACGTTTTTTGGGTTCCGTCGATTCTGAAATAGCCACTTCTGTTTCAGCCGGTTTTTCGCTTTCATTAATTTCAGGCACCGGCAAAAAGCCTGCGGCAATCAGCTTATTGATTTCGGCTTCCATTCTTGGATCTTCCAGCATACTTTTGACCATAGAAACCATATACATAAAACCAGAAGCTGGCATATGAATAACTTGTTTTAACTGTAATTCCTGATCATTTTCCGCCAGCACACCATTGGCCATTCTATTTGGCTCTTGGCCTACAAAATAGAGAGAAAATACGCCTTTGTTATAATTAACGCTTGAGATAGTTTGAACAAATTTTTCAGACATAGCATTACCCATTAAATAAATATTAATTTAATGTTAAAACAATATTAAATTAAAATGATTAAATCATAAATAAATCCATATACATGATGGGTTCATTTATGATTTAACCTGCTTGCTACAACGTTCTGAGTAAGCTAAATTAAATTATATTTCCCTTATTTTTCAATAGTTATTATCTTGCAGTAACGCTCTTTTTAAAAGAGCTATCCAAAATACAAAATAGCAAGTAAAGTATAAACCAACTTAAGTATGTTCTACGTTCCAGATGGTATATTGATAATGAGTTACCAATCAGGGTTTACCGATAACGTTGGATAAAGATATATCTATTTATTGGCTAAGATCAACATATAAATAGTAAAATGTCTGGTTAGGCTCGACATTTTGTTCCAATCACCGACATCCATAGGCTTTTTGATAGCAGATAATATCTTTTAAGAGATTTTGTTAAGATTATTTAATAAATATAATGCCTTATTTTTTTCAGGTTATCTCTTTACATCAAAAATGTAATTTTTTATTTAAAATAGATTTAATTTAATGAATGAAATAGAAAAAACAATAATATCATTAATTAATTTAATAGTAATGATATCTAATAAGGATCATACAGCCCCATCAAATAAAAACTTAAATGATGGTGATGATTATATTTCTACTCTAAACAAGCTGCAAAAAGAATGTAATATTAGCATTAAAAATAAGCACTCTAAAAATAAGAAGTTAGGCACCCTATCACTGCCTGCCATTTTGTTTAGCCATGATGGACAACCCTTTATTCTGGCAAAATATGATGATCAACGGGTATTAATCCAAAAACCCCATCAAGAAACATCTGAGATATTAAGTAAAGAAGAATTTATCAATCTATGGAATGGCAAGTGGATAAAAATAAAACAAAAAAGCAACCAATTTAATATTCGCTGGTTTATTCCTGAATTTATCAGGCAAAAGAAGAACCTTACGGAGATCCTCCTGTTCTCCTTCGTTCTGCAAATTCTGGCACTTATTTCCCCACTGGTTGTGCAAGTTGTTATGGACAAAGTTCTCGTACATCAGGCATTTTCCACCTTGGATGTGCTGATTTTTGGGCTGGTGGCGGCTGGATTGGTTGAGATTATTTTGCGGGGATTACGTGAATACCAGTATGCCCACACCGCCAACCGGATTGATATAAAACTTGGCCTGAAACTGGTTAAGCACTTGTTTGGCCTGCCGTTGCTGTTTTTTAAATCCCGCCAGGTGGGCGCGATTGTGACACGAGTACGGGAGCTGGAAACGGTTCGGGAATTTTTAACCGGTTCCATGTTCACCTTATGTATCGACGTTTTGTTCATGTTCGTATTTATTTATGTCATGAGCCTGTTGTCCGCTATGTTGACCCTGATTTTCCTGCTTACCCTACCCTGTTATGCCCTGCTGGCCTGGTGGGTGACACCGAAAATGGAAAAAGCGGTGGAAAAACAGTTCACTCATGCGGCAATGAACACCTCTTTCCTGACCGAAACCGTTGCCGGTGCTGAGACACTAAAAAGCCTCGCCGCTGAACCTCGCTTTATTCGCCGTTGGGATAGCCAGACGGAAAAGATGGTCAGCACCAGTTATGATGTACAGCAATGGGATAATCGTTCCGGTCATCTGGTAACGGTACTACAAAAAGTCACCAGTGCGGTCATTATCTGGCTGGGCGCTTCGCAAGTGCTTTCCCTACATATGACCATTGGTCAATTGATTGCCTTCAATATGATGGTAAGCCACACCCAGCAGCCTCTGGCTAAGTTGGTGCAGCTCTGGGGGCAATTTATCCGTTCACGCATTGCCATCGATAAGCTGGGAGATATGCTGAACCTGCCAACAGAGCAGCAATCAGGCAACGAACGGGTTGCCTTGCACGGGGCTATCTCATTTTCTGATATCGTCTTTCGCTATCAACCCGATCTCCCCCCCACCATCAACCATTTCACTCTGAATATTCGGGCGGGGGAAACTGTAGGCGTCGTCGGAACCTCTGGCTCAGGAAAAAGTACCCTTGCACGTTTGCTGTTACGGCTTTATACCCCAGAAAGTGGGACTATCACGCTGGATGGCATTCCCTTGCAAAACTTCAATATTGGATCCATCAGGCAGCAGATTGGCATCGTTCTGCAAGAAAACTTTCTATTTAATAAAACGGTGTATGAGAATTTGTCCCAATCCTGCCCTGACGCCCCGTTATCCGCTGTCATTGAAGCCGCAAAGCTGGCAGGCGCACACGGTTTTATTCTCAGATTGCCGATGGGGTATGACACGGTGATCGCCGAAGGCGGGCAATCGCTATCAGGCGGGCAGCGACAGCGTCTTGTCATTGCCAGAACGCTGTTATCCGAGCCCAAAATCTTGATCCTTGATGAAGCCACCAGTGCACTGGATGATGAATCGCAAGCCGTTATTCAATCCAACATGGCTGCTATTGCTCAAGGCAGAACAGTCATTACCATTGCACACCGGCTCTCCACAGTACGCCAATGTGACCGCATCATTGTGTTACATCAAGGCCAAATCATCGAACAAGGTAGCCATGAACAGCTTCTGCAACAAGGCAAACACTATCGGAAACTTTGGCAGTTACAACAAGAACTAAAACAGGAAACAACACAGGAGGAGCCTGCCCATGTTTAAGGCTATCTTGCGCAGAGGGATCAAACAGTTACGTACTGCCAACCCGCATTATGATTTTTTACCGACCCACTTGGCTTTGTCACAACGCCCACCTTCCCCGTTCGCCCGTTATACCGCAATAACCCTGAGCATTAGCGTTCTGGTTGCTCTGCTATGGGCTTGTCTGGGGAAACTGGATGTGCAGGCAACTGCAACCGGACGCCTGATCGCTTCTGGCCGTTCCCAAATCATTCAGGCTTATGAGCAGAGCCGCTTGATCGCCATTCATGTCACCAATGGTCAGCATGTTGAGAAAGGAGCGCCATTGCTGACACTCAATACGCTCGGCGTCAATCAAGATATTGCCCGTTTGATCGAGCAACGCGATTACCTGACGGAAGAGGAAATTCGTTATCAAGCGCTGCTTGAAAAACACGACCCCAAATCTCTGCTGCTTTTCCAGCAGCAATCCGCCGCTAAGCAGGAAAGCATTCTGGCACATTATGCCCACGAAAAGCAGGAATTCGACTCAATTATGACCACTATTCATGCGGAAATGACAGAGAACCTGACTTCCCAAAAAGCGCGGAATAGCGATATACGGTCATTAACCCATCTGCACGAAAATATCAGCCAGCGTTTGCAGGCACGAAAAACATTGAGCCAGAAGCAGGTTATCAGCAAGGTGGAATACCTCGAACAAGAAAAGGAACTTCTGGAAACAGAAAGGGTGATCGCGCAACAAAAATCGGAACTCAATATTCTGATGGCGAAATACAAGAGCCAGGAGGAGCAATTAAAGAGCGTCAAAATCAAAAAAGAGCGGGAATGGTTTGAGAAAAGAAAACAGGCAAAAATACAGCTAGTAGTAACACAACAAGAAATTTCTAAAATGCAAGAGCGGGAAGAACTTGAGGTCGTGCGCTCTCCCGTCACTGGCACGGTTCAACAATTGAGCGTCCACACCCTCGGCGCTGTTTTGCAACCTGCGCAGAATTTGATGGTGATTGTTCCTGACGAGCATGTACAACTGGCTGAAATCCAGATCCTGAACAAAGATGTCGGTTTTGTCCGGCCTGGTCAGCCTGTCACCGTAAAAGTCGATGCGTTTCCTTATACCCGCTATGGCACGATTGAAGGAGAGTTATTGAGTATTTCGCGGGACTCCACCACCGATGAACGGTTAGGTCTGGTTTTTCCCGCGCAAATCAGCCTCAGACAGAACAACATTATGGTAGATGGGAAACCGGTTGAAATTACAGCAGGTATGTCTATCGTTGCGGAAATCAAAACAGATCAGCGAAGAGTCATTGATTACCTGCTCAGCCCAATCCAGGAATATCAATCTGAAGCGTTGAGAGAGAAATAATCATGGCTGATACTTTTTCCTTCACCTGTAGTACAGATACAGACCCAAAAACCGACCACACAATCGGCGCAAATAGTGATATCAATGCAAACAATTATGCCCTGGATTGTATCGCCCACTTAGGCAAACAGTTCCACAAAGTGGCCTCTGTCGGGCAATTGCATCATATTCTGGGTGTAGACTCTCTTGCACTGACAGATCCACAGCTACGTGAAGCCGCAGATGCCATTGGGCTACACAGCAAGTTTGAACGCCTGACACCGGATACCGCCACTACATTACCTTTACCTGCATTGATTAAACTGGATAAGCGCTGGTGGGTATTGTCAGAAATCCATCCTGACACATTTAAGGTGTTCGATCCTATTACCGGAAAATATGAAGTACGTGCACTGGCTCCTCCAATGCGTGGCGAACAGGATCATAGTGGATACGAATACAAGGTGCTGCTAATAGCGGATAAATCCCTGACCAAGCAGCAGGTTAAATTTGGTCTAAGCTGGTTTTATCCCTCCATTTTCAGGCAAAAAAGCCAGTTACGGGATATTTTTCTGTATGCCATTATGTTGCAGCTTTTAGCATTAGCAGCGCCTTTGTTATTTGAAAATGTCATAGATAAGGTGCTGGTTGGACGGAGTATTTCCAGCCTGCATGTTTTAGGTATGGCGATGCTGGCACTGGCATTGGCAGAACCCCTGTATGGCTTCCTGCGCAATACCGTGTTTGGGCATATGGCCAGCCAAATCAATGCGGAACTCTCCGGCAAACTGTATCGCCATCTCGTAGGTTTGCCCCTGCCCTATTTCAAACAGCGGCAGACCGGACAAATTATCGCCAGAGTCAGGGAGATGGCACAGATCCGCCAATTTTTGACCGGATCGACCCTAATGTTGTTGCTTGACCTGATTTTCATCATTCTGTTTCTGGGTGTGATGTTCCATTACTCCTCCCTGCTGACATGGCTTGTAATCAGTTCACTGGTTCTCTATTTTTTACTCTGGATCGCCGTCGGGCCCATTATTCGTCGCAAGGTAGAAAAAGAGTATGAAGCCGATGCCAATGCCACCAGCTTCCTGACAGAAGCCGTCACGGGAATTGAAACCATCAAAACCACGGCGACAGAAAAGCGTTTTTTGTACCAATGGCAAAAAGTATTGAGCGAGCAATTAATCCAGCGTTTTACAGCCCAAAAAAGCGGACTGGCTGCGGGACAAGGGATTGAGCTGATCCAAAAAGTGGTTGCTGCTCTGCTTTTATGGTGGGGAGTTCGGGGCGTGCTTGATGGAGAGTTGTCCCCTGGTGAATTAATTGCTTTTAATATGCTGGCGGGGCATGTTACCCAACCCATCCTAAGATTGGCACAAGTCTGGCAAGACTTTCAGCATACCCTGATTGCCCTGCGACGGGTGGGTGATATTCTTGATGAACCGATGGAAAGCAGTAAACAAGGGCTGGCATCAGCACCTGAACTGGCAGGCCAGATTGAATTCCGCAATATACGTTTCCGCTATCATGCCGATACGCCAGAAGTGCTGGCAAATTTGTCACTGGAAATTAAGGCCGGAGAATTTATTGGCATTACGGGGCCATCAGGTTCCGGCAAAAGTACATTAACCCGCCTGTTACAGCGCCTCTATGTGCCACAACACGGTCAGGTTTTGGTGGATGGCATGGATTTAGCAATTGCCGACCCAGTGTCACTGCGCCGTAATATGAGCGTGGTCTTGCAGGAGAGCATCCTGTTTTCCGGCAGCATTGCGGACAATATCCGCCTGTGTAAGCCCAATGCCAGCGATGAGGAAGTCTATCGGGCTGCCACCTTAGCGGGTGCGGTTGATTTCATCAATACATTTCCACATAAATTTGCCCATCCTGTTGGCGAAAAAGGAGGCAACCTTTCTGGCGGACAACGGCAGCGCATCGCATTGGCAAGGGCATTGCTCAATGATCCCAAAATTCTGATCCTTGATGAAGCGACCTCCGCACTGGATTATGAATCCGAAGCTGCCATCATGAGTAATATGGCTGAAATATGCCGAAACCGAACTGTGATCAGCATTGCTCATCGGCTGAATACTATTCGCCACGCTGATAAGATTTTCGTTTTAGATTTGGGCAAAATCGCTGAATCAGGTTCACATGATGCCCTGATACAACAAGATGGTTTATATGCACAACTTTGGTATCAACAAACGAAGTGATGACTGAAAAAGAAATTTATTGAAGATATGAGACTTGTTTTGTCACTCCGAAGCGGGTATTCCGTGACCGCCTAAGCGGTCACATTCAATTCACTAATTGGCTTGAACAAACGAGGATCCTAACTGATTCATTCTTTATGTCATAGACTAAAACATAATGACGATGAATAACCAGCTCACGTGTACCAACAATACGTCCGCGACGTCAGTCCAAAGCTGCTACCGGATTATCTAGTGAAATATATTCACGAATTTTTTTTCTGTCAGTACTGGCTGATAACGTCCATACAATTTTCATTTCTTAGCCAGTTTCTCTCGGATTTCCGTGCGCCATGCATTTGCGTCAGCTTCAACTTCTTCCGCTGACATCAAATTTCCGATATTGGCATCATCAATACCTATTTGAACCTGTTCGCGAAACCAAGCATCGTAATCCGCCGCTTCTTGCTGTTTGCGAACAAAATCACGCATAAATTCGCGCAAAAGCTGTGCACCAGTACGATCAAGTGCTTTTGCTGCCGTTGAAAAATCGCTTTTCAGTGTATCATCGACCCTAAATGTAAATGTCGTTTCACTCATAGCTATACCTCAATAGTTACCTATATAGCATGTGTTACATTGTAATACATGCTAACTCTAGAGAGAAAAACTCGCAAGGTAAGAGTTCAAATTTCACTCAAAACATACTCATAACATTTGAACCATCCCAACAATCTCTCCCATCAACTAGTAGCGACACACGTCCAGCTAAGGTATTATTGCCCGCTATATTATTGGTACACGCCCATTATCAATTGAATTTATGGCAAAAGAACAAACTGATCGCACCACACTGGATTTGTTCGCAGATGAACGCAGGCCTGGGCGACCTAAAACAAACCCGCTGTCCAGGGATGAACAGCTTAGAATCAATAAGCGCAATCAGTTGCGACGAGATAAAGTCAAAGGACTACGTCGAGTGGAACTCAAACTCAATGAAGATGCCGTCGACGCACTAAACCATCTGGCAAAACAGCGCAACATTAGCCGCAGTGAATTGATTGAACAAATGTTATTAGCTCAACTGACAGAAAAAAATCACCTTGCCGATTAACGGCTTTTATTAAACACAATGAAGCGGTATCACCACACAAATCTGACAGATTTGTCATGGATGTTTGGTCAAAATAACGCTTTTCATGTTACTGAAACTGACATTTTTCTAGCTGATTTCAGCGTGATGTGTATAGATTTAATACACAAATAAAACAAGAGGTTAACCCATTTTATGGCAATAATAGGTATATTCTTCGGTAGCGATACAGGCAACACAGAAAACATCGCCAAAATGATCCAAGAAAAATTGGGTGGTGCTGATGTTGCTGAAGTCCACGATATTGCCAAAAGCAGCAAAGAAGACATTGAAGCCTTCGATATCCTGCTGCTTGGCATCCCAACCTGGTATTACGGCGAAGCCCAGTGTGACTGGGATGATTTCTTCCCAACACTGGAAGAGATCAACTTCGAAGGGAAACTGGTTGCTTTGTTCGGCTGTGGTGACCAGGAAGATTATGCAGAGTACTTCTGTGATGCTATGGGCACCATTCGCGATATTATTGAGCCTCGTGGCGCCATTATTGTAGGTCACTGGCCAACCGAAGGATATCATTTCGAAGCCTCTAAGGGCATGGCCGACGATAACCATTTTATTGGTTTGGCCATTGATGAAGATCGTCAACCAGAATTGACGGATGAGCGCGTTGAAGCCTGGGTACAACAGATCAAGGCTGAAGTGAGCCTATCAGAAATTCTAATTGCTTAATAAGAAGATAAAAGCCCTTTCAGGCAGGATTATTCTTGCATAATGTGTCATGATATCTGAATAGGCATGGTTTTCATTTTTAATATCCATGCCTATAATCAGCAACGTGAAACAGAATCATGATTCCCTCACGATACCCAAGTATCACAAGTTCACTTAACTCAAGTTACAGGACTGAATCCGCATGACCGACAACAATAAAGCATTGAAAAATGCTGGACTTAAAGTAACACTTCCACGACTGAAAATTCTGGAAGTGCTACAGGACCCAGAATGCCATCATGTCAGTGCGGAAGATCTCTACAAGAAACTGATTGATATCGGTGAAGAGATTGGCCTCGCCACTGTCTATCGCGTGTTGAACCAGTTCGATGATGCCGGCATTGTCACACGCCACAATTTTGAAGGCGGTAAATCGGTTTTTGAACTCACCCAACAACATCACCATGACCACCTGATTTGTCTCGACTGCGGTAAGGTCATTGAATTTAGTGATGAGTTTATTGAAGAGCGCCAGAAAAATATTGCTGAGCGTTATGGCATTAAGCTCTCAAACCACAGTCTTTATTTATATGGTCACTGTGCTGCTGGTGATTGCCGCAAAGATAACGCGCTGCATGATGAAAAAGCATGATAGATAGATAAACAAGCACCGAATAAGGCAACTGAAATAATCCACTTCTGGTGTTTGTTCGTCTGAATAAGCTACTGCCGATTAGAATTCCAACTAATCGGCAGGTTACTTTATCAATCTTCTGCTCTGGTTTCCCCTCATTGCTCAAAAGCAGCCGTTAGAATTTAACTTCATCGATACGGCTAAAGCGTTTTCCATCAGTACTGACAGAACGAATTTTCACCTTGCCGCTGACATGAGGTCGCTGCCTGTCATTGTAATCCTGCCATGTTTTTCCATTATCCAATGAGTATTGGATAACCACCCCTGGCAATGCGATATTGGCTTCCAGTGTTTCAGAAACAATTCTGCCACCCGGCACTGGCAAACGATATGAAATTTGGGCGTTATCCAGCTTCGCTAGCTCACGCTGTCCGATCAGATTGGCAAAGCGTTCCCAATTTTGTTGCAGAAGAACCGTATCAACATAGTGCGTTATTCCACCTTTATACTCCCTGCCTTGCTGATAATTCTGCTCCCACTCTGCCTGGTGCCATGCCCGTTCTGCCAGCGGCAGTAAACGTGGATAAATCATATACTCCATTTGATCATCGGTGCGCACGGTTTCACTCCATAATTGCCCCGACATACCATAAGCCCCTGGCCAGCGTTTATTGCTATGAGTACTAAAGTAATTGCCATCACGATCCAGCGAGGTTTCAGCATTTTGTGGCATATTATTCGGAGCAAAGCTGAAAATTTTTGCCTCATCATTAAAGCGAGTTGCCCAATAGTAGCCCCGCTCTTTCGGATGGACTTCGTATGGCATATCCAGATAGACGTAATCAGGACTGGAAACAACAACCCGATAGCCCTTATTTGCCCAGTCATTGGCAGAATCATAACCTCCCCAATACAGGGTATCCCAAAAGTTCACCGCAACATGTTTAGTGGCGAAATCTTTTGCCGATTTAGCCTGTTTCAGGCCATCCTGCCACGCCTGCATGGTGCTGATACCGTGAGCATTGACGATTTTGCTGACTTCAATGGCAAAATAACTGGCAAGTTCATCAACATCTTTAATGACACCTTGCGCTATCATCTTCTGACAAGCCTGAGATTTTGCCCACGGTTTGTCTTCGATTTTCTGGTTGATAATGCCCTTATCTGGCACACTCGGTTCGTCTTTATCCTGGTATCCCGCGCCTAAACGAATATTTTTCGCCTCATCCCCACCAAAATGCCATGTATTCAACGGCAAACCGGCCTCTTGGTGCATGGCAACAACTTCGCTAATAACTTTATCGATAAACCGTTTTGAAGAGTCCATACACGGGTTAAGATAACTGTGGCGATCATAGAATTGCACGGAGGTGGTATTCGAGGTATCTGTCGGATCAAGCAGACGATATTCGTTGGCTTCCTGCTCTTTGCCCTGCGCCATAAGCCGCTTATAACGCGCTTCCATCGACATCACTGCGGCACGAGCATGGGCGGGTATATCAATTTCTGGGATCACTTCTATCTGGCGGGCTTTGGCATAGTTCAGAATATCAATGTAATCCTGACGGCTAAAATAGCCACTTCCCATATTGTTATTCTCTGGCCCTGATCCCAATTGCGGCAATAAGCACTGAGTCTCACTCAAATCATGGCAACGTTGACTGCCGATTTCAGTCAATTCCGGTAAATCAGGGATTTCTAAACGCCAACCTTCATCATCACTCAAATGGAAATGAAACTTGTTCAATTTATAGCGGGACATTTGATCAAGCAGACGCAAGACAGCTTCTTTACTATGAAAATTTCGCCCAACATCAAGAAACACACCACGATATTCAAACCGTGGAGCATCTTTTGCCGTCAGTGTCGCAATCTTTGGCATACCATTGGCAGGAAGTAAGGAAAATAGCGATTGTAGGCCATAGAATACACCAGATTGATCAAATGCGATGATTTGTGCCCCTTTGGTGGTAATCTCCAATAAATACGCACCTTTTATTCGCCAAGGCTTGGTAAATTGGTTTGCGTTGATTTGAGTCGCTATTCGGTAACCATTATCCGTTAAATGAATATCACGAGCTTTGAAACGCTCCCTGATCACGTTAATAGATTCACCGCTCAACCCACCTAACTCTAATTTCACGCCACGGGATAAATCCACATCCTGAGAATGAACGGAAAGCGCTTTCGGTGTCGGAATAATCTGCCCTCGCAGTTTATCTTCACTGATCGTTGCCACTTGTTGGTTTTTTGCAAAGCGGTTTTCAGGCGTCATCAGGGTATTGTTATCCGTTGTGGTTCGTTGCCACTGTTCACCTTTCAGATCAGATAAAAATTCGCTGATGTTTTCTGTATTAGTATTTGCCAAAATTTTGGGCGTCGCATCACCGGAAGTTGCATACCAACGCGGCATAAAATCTGTACTGTAAATCTGCCAATATTCACCAATAATGGGTAGCACGATCTTTTCATTGGCTTTGATGGCCGTAAATTGTTTCGTTGGCTCCAGTTTATGTAAGTCACCGGTAATATGGGTGATTTTGTATTGATCATTATCCAATTTCAGGATTTGGCGAATACTGTGAAAATAGAGCGCCCAATCGGAAGAGTTGATTGCCTGATCACCATTGCTCAAGATAATGTTGACCCGATTACAGGCCGCCGAATCAGCGCCAAGAATGGCACAATCTGTACCATGTGAACCCGCCTGATTATCAATGACTTTGAAAGTGACTTTTAACTGACTGAGTAAATCCACGATCTGTTGTGATGACATTGGATTTTGCGGCGACATTGCCGATGTCATTTCTGTATGAGCGCTGCCTATAAATCCAACTGCCGTGATAAATGCTGCCAAGGTACGTAATTTAATGGGTTTCATAAATTACCTCGTCCGAACTTATTATTTTTTCGATGGGTAAGCTTTGGGTAAATAATATACAAGTCTGGCCAGGAAATAACCCTATATAATATGTGACTATAAGGCAATTTTTAATCTTAGATGAAGGGGTTAATTTTCATTACGGGGCTATCAAGCACAAAAAAGCGTGAAAATAATCACGCTTTTTTGTGGAAAGGATCACATTATCTTAGTGAGGTTATGACTCTTGTGAGATTTTTGCCCAAGTATCGCGCAAGCCAACCGTTCGGTTAAAGACCAGATGTTCAGCGCTTGACAGACGGCTATCAGCACAGAAATAACCTTCACGCTCAAACTGATAGGTTGTTTCTGGCAATGCATTTGCCAACCCTGGTTCGACAAATCCTTTACGGATCACCAGCGAATTCTGATTGATAGTAGACAAGAAGTCATCTTCTGCCCCTGGATTTGCCACGCTGAACAGTCGGTCATACAGATAGAATTCTGCCGGTACACCGTGTGCTGCGCTTACCCAATGAATGACCCCCTTAACCTTGCGACCATCGGCTGGATCTTTGTTCAGGGTTTGCTCGTCATACTGGCAATAAATTGTCGTGATATTGCCTTCCGCGTCTTTCTCAACTCGCTCTGCTTTAATCACGTAAGCATTGCGCAGACGGACTTCTTTACCCAGAACCAGACGCTTATATTGACGGTTTGCTTCTTCACGGAAATCTGCACGGTCAATGTACAATTCACGGCTGAATGGCACTTCACGGCTGCCCATTTCTGGTTTGTTCGGGTGGTTAGGCATCGTCAGAATAACTTCACCTTCTGGCATGTTCTCAATCACCAGTTTCACCGGATCAAGAACCGCCATTGCGCGCGGTGCATTTTCGTTCAGATCATCACGAATGCAGGATTCCAATGCCGCCATTTCAACGTTGTTATCCTGTTTCGTCACACCAATACGGCGACAGAACTCACGGATAGCTGCCGCAGTATAACCACGACGGCGTAACCCAGAAATAGTTAGCATACGTGGGTCATCCCAACCATTAACGATGTTTTCTGTCACCAACTGGTTAAGCTTACGCTTGGACATCACCGTATATTCCAGGTTCAGGCGCGAGAATTCGTACTGACGTGGATGGCAATCAATCGTAATGTTATCCAATACCCAATCGTACAAACGGCGGTTATCCTGGAATTCCAGTGTACAGATGGAATGGGTGATCCCTTCCAGCGCATCGGAAATACAGTGCGTGAAATCATACATCGGATAGATGCACCATTTATTGCCTGACTGGTGATGCTCTGCAAATTTGATGCGGTAGATTACCGGATCACGCATAACAATAAACGAGGATGCCATATCAATTTTGGCACGCAAACACGCCTTGCCTTCAGCAAATTCACCGGCACGCATTTTTTCAAACAGCGCCAGGTTTTCTTCTACGCTGCGATCACGATATGGACTGTTTTTGCCTGGCTCTTTTAACGTACCGCGATATTCACGGATCTCTTCAGGACTCAGTTCATCGACATACGCCAGGCCTTTATTGATTAATTCAATAGCGTATTGATACAGGATATCGAAGTAGTCGGAAGAGTAGCGAATATCCCCACTCCACTGGAATCCCAACCACTGAACGTCAGTTTTAATCGATTCAACGTACTCGATATCTTCCTTGACGGGGTTTGTATCGTCAAAACGTAGGTTGCATTGTCCCTGATAGTCTTGAGCGATGCCGAAATTCAGGCAGATCGATTTGGCATGGCCGATATGCAGATAACCGTTGGGTTCAGGTGGGAAACGGGTATGTACGGATGTATGTTTACCAGTTGCCAGATCTTCGTCAATAATCTGACGAATAAAGTTTGTCGGGCGGGCATCTGCCTCACTCATCGTTTTTTTCCTCAATGCAAAAAGCGCTTCAACATAACCTTCTATAATCTAATAAGCTGAACCGAGAAACAATACTTTGTTCGTGGGAAATGGTTTATTTATTGTATCGGCTCAACTTTTTTTAACTCGTTATGACATAAAATGTTATGTGCATTAACTTATTGCATTACTTGAAATAAATCTGACTTATTAGCGATTACATTTCCCTTAGTAAGAATTTTCACACCAACATAATCATCAATATTGCTGATAATCACAGGACTGACCATTGATTTTGCATGTGCATTTAAATAATCCAGATCTAACTTCAATAGAGGATGCCCTATTTTCACTTTCTCCCCTTCTTCCACCAAACGCTCAAATCCTGTGCCATTCAGTGAGACTGTATCTATGCCGATATGAATAATGATCTCAATACCACTATCCGTTTCAATACATACCGCATGGTTGGTATCAAATATCTTCACGACCGTACCCGCAACAGGAGCAAAAATGATATTCGATGTGGGTCTTATGGCAATCCCATCACCGACTAATTTGCTGGAAAAGGCTTCATCAGGAACATCTTCCAATTTGACCAATTCACCCGTTACAGGAGCAATTAAAGTCAAAATGGGTTTACCTGCTGGCTCATCCTCTTTTTCCACCAAAACATCAGCCTCAGACTTGAGGGTTACTTTTGCCGCTGCAACATAACCTGTTTTCAGAATTTCTTTCATCATATTGGATATCAATTCTGCACGTGTACCAACAATAATCTGGACACTCTGCTTATTCAGGCGGATAACACCCGAAGCACCAAGATGTTTTACTAATTGTTCATTGACCAGGCTGGAATCGTTCACAGATAAACGTAAGCGAGTAATACAAGAGTCAACATTCGTCAAGTTGTCTGAACCTCCAACAGCAGCAATGTATTGATGGGCCTTTTCCTGAATGGAACCCGCTGAATTGCTCTCTTTTTTCGCCATATCAATATCATAACCATCAGTTTCATTTGTGGCTGACAACTCACGTCCGGGGGTCATCAAATTGAATTTTTTGATGGTGAAACGGAAGACAACATAATAAAGGCAGAAGAATACCAAACCCTGCGGAATCAACATGTACCAATGAACAGCCAGCGGGTTACGTGAAGAAAGTAACATATCGACAAATCCGGCACTAAAGCCAAAACCGGCAATCCAATGCATGGCAGCCGCAATATAAACCGAAATCCCAGTCATGATGGCATGCAGAACATAAAGCACTGGTGCAACAAACATGAAAGAAAATTCAAGCGGTTCTGTTACTCCTGTAAAGAAAGCCGCAAATGCCCCTGCCATCATAATACCAGCAACCTTCGCTCTATTTTCCGGACGAGCGCAGTGGTAAATCGCTAATGCAGCTCCCGGCAAGCCAAACATCATAATCGGGAAGAAACCAGCCTGATAACGGCCAGTGATACCCATAACCGCAGTTCCTGCTTCAATGGATTTCTGTCCACCAAGAAAGTTAGGAATGTCATTGATACCAGCAACATCAAACCAAAATACTGAGTTCAGTGCATGATGCAAACCAATGAGTATCAGCAGACGATTGAAGAAGGCATACAAACCCGCGCCAACGGAACCAAGATTGGTGATACTCTCACCGAATGCTACCAGCCAGTCATAAACTATTGGCCAAACAAACATCAAGATAAAAGACACAACAATCATCAAGAAAGAGTTCAAGATAGGAACTAAACGACGGCCACTAAAGAAAGACAGTGCTTGAGGTAGCTCTACACTACTGTAGCGGTTATACAGTTCAGCGGAAAATACCCCCACCAAGATCCCAACAAATTGGTTATTAATCTTGCTAAATGCTTTGGGAATTTCCTCAATCGGAATACCCTTAATCATTGCCACCGCTGCCGGAGAACATAGTTTCATGACAACAATAAATCCGATAAGTCCTGCCAGTGCAGCAGCTCCATCTTTATCTTTCGACATTCCATAGGCAATCCCAATCGCAAACAACATACCCATGTTATCAAGAATGGCATTGCCTGATGTGATAAGCAGTGCCGCCAACTCATTATCGGCCCCCCATCCCGTTGGATCAATCCAATAACCTACACCAACCAATATTGCCGCTGCCGGCAATGTTGCCACAGGCACCATTAATGCCCGACCAATCCGTTGTAAGTAGTTCAGAATGTTCACGTATGCCCCCTTGAAGCTCCGTTAATGGAATCTTTTAGTTAATCAATGTGTGGTGCCATCATTTATGTATTTATTGTTAATACGTTTTTAGTCTAAAAAAAATATTTTGTAACGCAAATTAAATCCATCTAACGCGTGATTAAAATCACCATATTTGATAATTTTTTAATCAAAAATCTAGCTAGTACGCAAAACTTATTTTATTATTAAAAATATCTATATTACATTGAATGCGACAAGACCCCACTTAGAACAAGTACGATGTGTAGTTTTGTCACACAGCTATCACGCCCCGCATTGATATCTCAAAATCATGTGTATCGTGCATAGTTCTCGTCATTAATTTATTGAATGTTTTTTAAGAGGTAATCATGAGGCTGATCCCCCTAACGACGGCAAGTGATGTTGGCCGATGGTCTGCTCACTATATTGCAAGCAGAATCAATGAATTCAATCCAACGGCTGAACACCCTTTCGTGCTTGGGCTTCCCACAGGCAGCACACCACTGGCAACCTACAAGGAACTTATTTCCCTGTATCAAGCTGGAAAAGTGAGCTTCAAGCATGTTGTGACATTTAATATGGACGAATATGTTGGACTATCGGAAGATCATCCCCAAAGCTACCACTCATTCATGTACCACAATTTCTTTAATCACATTGATATTCCAAAAGAGAACATCAATTTGTTAAATGGAAATGCGAAAGATATTGATATTGAGTGCCAGCGTTACGAAAATAAGATCAAGGCTTATGGCAAGATACATTTATTTATGGGTGGTGTTGGTAATGATGGGCATATTGCCTTTAATGAACCCGCATCTTCTCTCTCTTCACGCACCCGCATTAAAACATTGACCATTGAAACGCGGACTGCCAATTCCCGTTTTTTTAATAATGATGTGGAGCAAGTTCCCAAATATGCATTAACTGTTGGTGTGGGTACGTTAATGGATGCTGAAGAAGTTATGATTTTGGCAACTGGAATGAATAAAGCACAAGCTCTGCTTGCCGCAGTAGAAGGGAATATCAACCATATGTGGACAATCAGTTGTCTCCAGATGCATCCAAAATCACTTATTGCTTGCGATGAACCCGCCACTTTGGAACTGAAAGTAAAGACAGTGAAGTATTTTCACCAGTTAGAGGCCGATATCATTAATGAGTTCGCCAGCTAAACTGATCCAGGAGTTAAGATATCAATGTACGCGTTAACCAATGGCATTATTTATACCGGATATGACAGGCTCGATAACCATGCAGTCATTATTGCAGATGGTTTGATTAAACACGTCTGTCCGGTCAACGAGTTGCCAGAAGAGATTGAAAAACATGATTTACATGGCGCAAATCTCGCACCAGGATTTATTGATCTACAACTGAATGGTTGTGGGGGAGTCCAGTTTAATGAACAGTTGGAAGATATTTCAGAAGAGACTCTGCATACCATGCAGAAAACCAACCAGCGCTACGGTTGTACCAGTTTCCTGCCTACCCTCATCACCAGCCCCGATGAATTAATGATAAAAGCCATTGAAGTAATGCGCGCTTATTTGCAAAAAAATCCTAATCAGGCATTAGGGCTGCATCTGGAAGGACCTTATATCAATCCAATAAAAAAAGGAACTCATAATACAGCTTATATCCGCAAACCCACCGCTGAAATGGTTAATTACCTGTGCCTGAATGCGGATGTTATTACCAAAATCACCCTTGCTCCGGAAATAGTAGAAAGCAAATATATTCGACAATTGGCCGAAGCGGGTATTACGGTTTCTGCGGGTCATTCCAATGCCACCTATGAAGAAGCTCGTTATGGCTTCCAACATGGCATTACTTTCTCTACCCATTTATATAATGCCATGCCTGCGATTTCTGGCCGTCAGCCTGGGCTGGTGAGTGCCATTTATGACTCCCCTGAAGTCTATGCCGGCATTATCTGTGATGGAATGCATGTATCATGGCCAAATGTCCGCAATTCCAAGAGATTAAAAAATGAAAAACTTATTTTGGTAACAGATGCCATCCTTCCTGCCGGACTTGCCCCCGATGCCATAGAACAATTTACCTTTGCCAATAAAACAATATATTATCGAAATGGCTTATGTGTTGATGAAAATGGAACACTGAGCGGCTCATCAATCACAATGATTGATTGTGTTAAAAATAGTGTGGAGCATGTTGGTATTGCTTTGGATGAAACGTTGCGAATGGTGACGCTTTACCCAGCCCGCGCAATCGGTATTGATAAACACCTCGGTACGATTGAATCTGGCAAGGTAGCGAATCTGACCGCATTTACTCACGATTTCAAAATCTGCAAAACCATTGTTAACGGAAATGAAATCAAACTACCGTGAGTATAAAGATTGATGAGTAATGAGAACGCACAGAAGCAAATTGGTAATATTGATCTCGTCAAACAGCTAAATAGTGCGGTGGTCTATCGGCTGATTGATCAGCATGGGCCAATATCACGTATCCAGATTGCAGAAGAGAGCCAGCTTGCCCCTGCTAGCGTAACCAAAATTACTCGTCAATTATTGGAGCGGGGCCTGATAAAAGAAGTCGAACATCAGGCTTCCACTGGCGGAAGACGCGCAATCTCTATTATTACTGAAACACGCCATTTCCATACTATTGGAGTCCGGCTTGGGCGCCATGATGCGACCGTGGCGCTGTTCGATATGAGCGGCAAGACGTTAGTGGAAGCACACTATCCTGTGCGGGAAAATAGTCAGCATGAAGTCGAAAAACGAATTATTTACGCCATTGAAAGTTTCATCGACAAAAACCAGCGCCGGATCCGTGAATTGATCGCAATTTCCGTTATTCTGCCCGGACTGGTTGACCCTGACCAAGGTATTATCCGCTATATGCCACACATTAAAGTAGATAACTGGCCTCTGGTTAAGATCCTCAAAGAACATTTCAATATTTTCTGTTTTATTGGTCATGATATTCGCAGCCTTGCATTAGCAGAAAATTATTTCGGGGCAACACGCGATTGTGAAGATTCCATTCTGGTGCGCATCCATCGCGGCACAGGGGCTGGTGTCATTGTTAACAACAATATTTTACGCAATAAACGCGGCAATCTGGGTGAGATAGGCCATATCCAAATCGATCCTCTGGGTCAACGTTGCCATTGTGGTAATTTTGGTTGTCTGGAGACCATTGCGTCCAATTCAGCAATAGAAGCTAAAGTACAGCAACAATTACGCCAAGGGTTTCCAAGTCAGCTTGCCTTGAATAATTGCAATATCCATGCAATTTGCCTTGCCGCCAATGCGGGTGATCTGCTTGCAACAGAAGTCATCAGACAAGTAGGACTCTATCTCGGCAAGGCTATCTCAATCGCCATTAACCTATTTAACCCTCAGAAGGTGGTGATTGCCGGAGAAATTACTGAAGCAGAACAGGTATTACTGCCGATTATCAAAAGCAGCATCAATACCCAAGTATTAGAAGCATTCCGTGAAAACCTCCCCGTGGTGGTTTCTGAGCTAAATCACTGTTCAGCAATTGGAGCATTCGCCCTAACGAAACGTGCAATGCTTAATGGTGTACTGTTACAACATCTTCTTGGCGGATAATTTCAACCGTTTTAGCCGACTTTGTCGACAAAGCGCTTATAAGACAAACAAACAAACGATTTTGTGCATATTTCTTTAAAAAAGCAGTTGACGCATCTGTCTGATATACGCATAATTCGCCCCGCACCGCCGATGAAGGCAAAGCGAGAAAGATGGCTACGTAGCTCAGCTGGTTAGAGCACAGCACTCATAATGCTGGGGTCACAGGTTCGATTCCCGTCGTAGCCACCATCTTTGCGGGAGTGGCGAAATTGGTAGACGCACCAGATTTAGGTTCTGGCGCCGCAAGGTGTGCGAGTTCAAGTCTCGCCTCCCGCACCATTTTCTTCATCGGGTTGTACTTACGATGTGTTTTAGTAACGATTTTAAGTTTTAGTCTGTAGTTTCAGGTGGGGTATCGCCAAGCGGTAAGGCACCAGGTTTTGATCCTGGCATGCCCTGGTTCGAATCCAGGTACCCCAGCCATTTAACTGAAACAGAAAGTTAAAACGAGCTAGAATTAACTAGGCACTCTGGGAATAACAAAGGCTGCATTGATAATACTCAGATGGGGTATCGCCAAGCGGTAAGGCACCAGGTTTTGATCCTGGCATACCCTGGTTCGAATCCAGGTACCCCAGCCATATTAATGAGATTTATCAAAAAAATTACGTTTAACGTAAATGGCTACGTAGCTCAGCTGGTTAGAGCACAGCACTCATAATGCTGGGGTCACAGGTTCGATTCCCGTCGTAGCCACCATTTAAAAATTCAGTTGGGGTATCGCCAAGCGGTAAGGCACCGGATTCTGATTCCGGCATTCCCAGGTTCGAATCCTGGTACCCCAGCCAGTATTTTCAATGAGTTACATTATTTAACAAGTTGAAAAAGAATATACAGGTAAAATATTCTTTGATGTGCAAGCCGCCTTTTAGGTGGTTTTTTCTATTTATGAGCCACAAAAACCACCTCATTTATTCCTCAATAGATAAAAAATCTCATCATTTTCGACTGAAAACTTTTGCCCATTACGCCACAAATCACCCACCTCCCCTATCTCAAATTACACACGAATCTGCCGGCATCTGGAAACGAACGGAAATAAATCGACCAACAGGGATATAGCTAAATCATATCAATATGACATAATATCTAAACCTAAGATGACAAGGCATAAAATGAGATGGGCTACAGCTTAGATTTTCGAAAAAGAGTATTGGCATACAAAGACAAGCATTCGTTGACTTTTGAACAAAACTAGCCCCATAAGGGGCTAATAGGAGGTAATATTCATCCCAGTCCCAATGCGTATTTCAGCGCCAGATTTTTCATGACGCCTGAACGCTGCGCTGCCATTAATGCCAGATTTCGTACCGTTTTTAACCCTGGCAAATCATGACTGAATGCGGTATGGAAAAAATCCATTCCCGCCTGCATCACCAAATTATCCGGCATTCTGCGACGCTGATAACGCATCAAGACAGCCAAAGAATCCCACTCTTCCAATAATTCCTTAGCACCAGTCAGCACCTTGAGTAATACATCAACATCCCGATAGCCTAAATTCACTCCCTGCCCTGCCAACGGGTTGATGGTATGAGCCGCATCCCCCAGCAAAACCAATCCTTCTTGTACGTAATGGTTGGCATGATGACGAGTCAGTGGAAATGAACCCGCAGCAATCGGGGTGACGTTACCCAAACGAGTGGGAAATGCCTGAAAAATTTCTCGCTCAAGTTGTGCCATCGTCATTGACTGCAATTGACGAATACGAGCAGGAGAATCGTACCAAACTAACGAAGCCCATTGATCAAACAACGGCAGAAAAGCCCTGGGACCAGAAGGAAAAAATTGTTGCCATGTTATATCTTGTTGAGGCTGGTTGGTCTTGACGGTTATCAACATACATGACTGCCGATATTGCCACCCGTTACTGCCAATACCCGCCAATTGACGGACTTGAGAACGGGCACCATCTGCGCCAATAATCAAGCGTGTGTTAATTTCCATGCCATCTGCCAATGTCATCAGCCACGTTTTATTCTTATGCTGGCGCTGCATAGATTGCAAAACAGTGGGGCAAATCAATGTCAGGTTTGGATAACGTTCAAATTCCTGCCACAATGCCAGTTGCAAGACACGATTCTCAACCATATACCCCAACTCTGGCAGCCCCAAACTTTCAGCGTCGAAAACGACGTTCGAATCATTTTGCTCCCATGTTTCCAGCTTTCGATAAGGGGCACTACGCATTCGTAGTACGTTTTCCCATGCTCCCAATTGATTCAATAAATCCACTGAAGCACAACTAATCGCAGATATACGAACATCAGGTTCACTATCTGCATCATAAGACGCGGGAGGCTGGTGCTCCAATAATGCAACACGCCAACCTTCCTGCGCCAATCCCAATGCTGTCGCAGCGCCAATCATACCTGCGCCGACGACAACGATATCGAATTTTTGTTGTGGATTATTCATATTCATCACGTCATTAACTTATTGATTAAAATAGTCTACCGGAATTTTCCCTTTCCGGCTGTGAATATCCGCTGTTACAGTCTGGTCACTGGTGCCTCAAATGACTACAATAACCAACAATATTATGCTAAATACACTAAGTGCAATATATTGCACTTTTCAGTGTTGAAGCATCATTCCACTGGAAACACCGGATACAACACAAAATGTCGACGATAAAAAAACTGTATATCAAAACCTGGGGCTGTCAGATGAACGAATACGATTCATCCAAGATGGCCGATTTGCTGGAAACCACTCACGGTTATCAGTTAACCGATGTCGCCGAAGAAGCAGATATCTTACTCCTGAATACTTGTTCAATCCGTGAAAAGGCGCAGGAAAAAGTCTTTCACCAACTTGGCCGCTGGAAAGGCCTGAAAGATAAAAACCCTGAAATCATTATCGGTGTGGGTGGTTGTGTGGCTTCCCAGGAAGGGGATTACATTCGCCAGCGCTCTCCTAGCGTCGATATTATTTTCGGACCACAAACCCTGCACCGCCTGCCCGAAATGATTAATCATGTCAAAGGCAGCCGCAGCCCGATTGTTGACATCAGTTTCCCTGAAATTGAAAAGTTTGACCGCCTGCCTGAGCCTCGTGCAGACGGCCCAACTGCATTCGTTTCCATCATGGAAGGCTGCAATAAGTACTGCACATTCTGTGTTGTACCTTACACCCGCGGAGAAGAAGTCAGCCGTCCTTGTGATGATATTTTATTCGAAATTGCACAACTTGCTGCGCAAGGTGTACGTGAAGTTAATCTGCTCGGTCAAAACGTTAATGCTTATCGTGGCGCTACGTTTGATGGGGGCATCTGTACATTTGCAGAACTGCTGCGTCTGGTAGCGGCTATTGATGGTATCGACCGTATTCGCTTCACCACTAGCCACCCAATTGAGTTTACTGACGATATTATCGCCGTCTACGAAGATACTCCTGAGTTAGTGAGCTTCCTGCATCTGCCAGTCCAGAGTGGTTCTGATCGTATCCTTACCCTGATGAAGCGCGCCCATACTGCACTAGAATATAAAGGTATTATTCGCCGTTTGCGTAAAGCACGTCCTGACATCCTGATCAGTTCTGACTTCATCATTGGTTTCCCAGGTGAAACACAGGATGATTTTGAAAAAACCATGAAACTGATTGCCGATGTTAACTTCGATATGAGTTTCAGCTTCATCTATTCAGCGCGTCCAGGAACACCCGCCGCCGATTTGCCAGATGACGTAAGTGAAGAAGAGAAGAAACAGCGCTTGTACCTGCTCCAGCAGCGCATTAACCAACAAGCGATGAGCTTCAGCCGTGCAATGCTTGGCACTACACAGCGCATTCTGGTTGAGGGTCCGTCACGCAAAAATATCATGGAACTCTCTGGCCGTACCGAAAATAACCGTGTGGTTAACTTTGAGGGAACGCCTGACATGATTGGTAAATTTGTTGATGTTGAAATTGTTGACGTATACGCTAACTCCTTGCGTGGTAAAGTGATCCGTACTGAAGATGAGATGGATCTGCGCATCCATGAGTCACCTGAATCAGTCATTGCCCGTACTCGCAAAGAAGATGAACTCGGCGTTGGCCTTTACCAGCCTTAATAGGCTCTAACATAGAGATAATCAGTGACACAAATACACTCACAAGTAGCAACCCAAGAAATCTTTCTGGAACCCGCAGACAATCAACGTCTGATGAGCCTGTGTGGACCACTTGATGATAATCTGAAACAACTTGAGCGCCGTTTGGGTATTGAAATCAATCGCCGCGATAACCGTTTCAAACTGGCAGGTAAACCATTGTGTGTTAGTGCAGCCGCGGGGATCCTGCGTCACCTTTATGTTGAAACCGCGCCTATACGCGGCATGATACCGGATCTTGAGCCTGAACAGGTTCATCTCGCGATTACCGAAAGCCGAGTGCTGGAACAAGCAGCAGAAAGCGTTCCTGAATACGGCAAGGCCGTCAATATCAAAACCAAACGGGGTGTTGTAAAGCCCCGCACGCCCAATCAGGCGCAATACATTGCTAACATCCTTGATCACGATATCACATTCGGAGTGGGGCCTGCGGGTACAGGGAAAACGTATTTGGCTGTCGCTGCGGCGGTTGATGCACTGGAACGTCAGGAAATCCGCCGTATCCTGCTAACCCGTCCTGCGGTTGAAGCCGGCGAAAAACTGGGCTTCTTGCCTGGTGATCTCAGCCAGAAAGTCGACCCTTATCTGCGCCCGCTTTACGATGCCCTGTTTGAGATGATGGGATTTGAAAAAGTTGAGAAGCTGATCGAAAGAAACGTTATTGAAGTAGCACCACTGGCTTATATGCGTGGACGTACCCTCAATGATGCCTTTATTATTCTCGACGAAAGCCAGAATACGACCATTGAACAGATGAAAATGTTCCTGACTCGTATTGGTTTTAATTCTAAGGCAGTCATTACTGGTGACGTCACCCAGATTGACCTGCCAAGAGGCCAAAAATCAGGACTGAGTCATGCAATTGAAGTTTTATCTGATGTTGATGAACTGAGTTTTAACTTCTTACATAGTGAGGACGTTGTTCGCCATCCGGTGGTTGCAAAAGTTGTAATCGCCTATGAAGCATGGGAAGCGGCGGAACAGGAACGTAAAAAATTGCTCGCAGAGAAACGCCGACAGGAAACACAATGAGTTCAGTTATACTAGATTTGCAAATTGCATGTGAAAACCCCGCAGGGCTTCCCGAAGAAGTCCTTTTCCAGCGCTGGCTGGAAGGTGTTTTACCGCAATTTCAGGCCGAAAGTGAAGTGACTATCCGCTTGGTTGATGAGGCAGAAAGCCACGATTTAAACCTCACTTATCGCGGGAAAGATAAACCAACGAATGTGTTATCCTTCCCATTTGAAGCGCCACCTGAAGTTGAATTACCCTTACTCGGTGATTTAATCATCTGTCGCCAGGTTGTTGAAAAAGAGGCAGATGAGCAACAAAAAACGGCCGAAGAACACTGGGCGCATATGGTGGTTCACGGCTGTCTTCATCTTCTGGGATATGATCATATTGAAGACGATGAAGCGGAGGAAATGGAAGCTCTGGAAACAGAGATCCTAAAAAAAATGGGTTATGCTGATCCCTATCTCGCGGAAAAAGAATAACCCTTGTCAACATTTTTATGTTAAACATAATAGTCTACGATTTTATATGGGGAATTTTCATTAAAACGCCATGAGCGACGACCATCCTTCATCAAGTAACGATAACCCTGACCCTAAGAAAGGCTTTTTTGCACTTCTTAATCAGCTTTTTCACGGTGAACCGAAAAACCGTGATGATTTGGTTGAACTGATCCGTGATTCTGAGCAGAACGACCTAATCGATCCCGATACCCGCGAGATGCTCGAAGGTGTTATGGATATTGCTGATCAACGCGTGCGTGACATTATGATCCCACGCTCACAGATCGTTACCTTAAAACGCAACCAATCTCTGGACGAATGTCTGGATGTTATTATTGACTCAGCCCACTCACGCTTTCCCGTGATCAGCGAAGATAAAGATCACATCGAAGGCATATTAATGGCGAAAGATCTGCTACCCTTCATGCGTACAAATGCAGAACCTTTCAGCATTGATAAAGTACTTCGTCAGGCTGTTGTCGTGCCGGAAAGTAAACGTGTTGACCGCCTGCTGAAAGAATTTCGCTCCCAACGCTACCATATGGCGATTGTGATCGATGAATTTGGCGGCGTTTCGGGGCTGGTCACAATTGAGGATATTCTTGAACTGATTGTAGGTGAAATAGAGGATGAATACGATGATGATGAAGATAACGATATTCGTGCTTTAAACCGCCACTCCTATTCAGTGCGGGCATTGACTCAAATTGAGGATTTTAATGACGTTTTTGGCACCAATTTCAGCGATGAAGAAGTTGATACTATTGGTGGGCTAGTCATGCAGGCATTTGGGCATCTGCCTTCACGTGGGGAATCCATCACCATTGATGGCTACCTGTTCAAAGTGACAATGTCTGATAGCCGTAAAATCATTCAGGTTCATGTAAAAATACCGGATGATGCTGACGTTCCTGGCCTTGATAAACAATAAATAGGATCTGGATGAACAAAGCCTCATTAATAAGTTGCCAGCGGCTACGTGCTGCGCTGGCACTTTTTTTCGGAGCCAGTGGAACACTGGCTTTTTCACCTTTTGATTTCTGGCCTGCCGCACTTGTTTCCCTTTTTGGCCTGCAAATCCTTTCCTTGAACAGAACAACCCGTCAAGCTTGCTTTATTGGCTTATGCTGGGGTTTGGGCTTATTTGGTAGTGGCGCAAACTGGGTTTATGTCAGTATCGCCGACTTTGGTGGTATGCCAACCGCTATCAATCTCTTTTTGGTGATCCTGCTATCTGCCTACCTTGCTCTTTATCCTGCTCTGTTTGCTGGTTTATTGAACCGCTTTTTCCCGGTTTCTAATAGCATCAGGCTGGTTATCGCCAGCCCAGCGCTGTGGCAGTTGACAGAATTCTTGCGTGGCTGGGTGTTATCTGGGTTTCCGTGGTTACAATTTGGTTATAGCCAAATTGATGGCCCGATGAAAGCCATCGCGCCTATTCTGGGAGTAGAAGGTATTACTTTCTTGCTGATGATGATCAGCGGGCTACTGGTTTTTGCCATCACCCAGAAAAAAATTTCCGCGGCTATTTTCGCCACTATACTGCTACTGTTACCGTGGACAATGAAGCACTACCCGTGGTACACCCTACAACCAGAAAAAACCACTGATATTGCTTTGGTTCAGGGTAATATTCCTCAGGCCATAAAGTGGAACCCCGCTGTTCTTGGAAAAACGCTGGATATTTATTTGGATAACAGCCGTCCTTTCATTGGTCAAGTGCCAATTATCATTTGGCCAGAATCAGCCATTCCTGATTATGAATATAACCAAAGTGATTTCCTGACTAAATTGGATACCGTATTGAGGGAACACAATACTAGCTTAATCACTGGCGTTGTGGATGCCCGACAAACATTGGAAGGTTATAAATTCTATAACAGCATTATCGTTTTAGGGGACAAGATACCTTACCAATACCCCGCGCTAACCCGCTACGACAAACATCACCTAGTACCATTTGGTGAGTTTGTGCCATTGGCATCAATACTGCGACCACTAGCCCCGTTATTCAATTTGCCAATGTCTTCTTTTAGCCAAGGTAATTACATTCAGCCTCAACTTTCTGTTGCCGGGCACAATATTACTGCGGCTATCTGCTATGAAATTATTTTAGGTGAACAAGTACGTGATAATTTCAAACCTGACACAGAGTTCCTTCTAACCGTTTCTAATGATGCCTGGTTTGGACGTTCCATTGGCCCCTGGCAGCATTTCCAAATGGCACGGATGCGTGCCCTTGAACTAGGACGTCCTCTGCTAAGAGGAACGAATAATGGTGTTACAGCCGTAATCAACCCTGATGGCTCCATTCAGGCTGAACTTCCACAATTTACCCGACAGGTATTGGAAGCCAAAGTAACGCCAGCCACAGGAATAACACCTTATTTTCGCTTCGGAAATTTACCAATATGGGGTGCAAGCGTCCTGTTTTTCATCTTTGCTTTTATAAAAAAACGTCGCAAAACTTAATTTTCTATTTTCTTTTAATGAAACGTTAATCATGGTCAGGGCATATTAGTTATGTCCTGATTTCACTTACCCCTCGATTTAATCACTGATATAATAAAAATCCATCACACACATCACCATAAAATACCCGCAAAAACAGAATAATACTCCAAATAGCGCAAAGTGTGAACACTATTCAATATTATTCGCTTTTTAACCACACATAAATGAAATTGTTTATTTATAGTGCGATGTAGGTCGCGAAATAGAAACATTATGGTTTCAAAAAAGTAACACTTTGAATTATTTTTTTACAGCACACAAACAAAACAACCCAAAAAAATCGTTTCAACAGTCTTAATTTATGTAGAAACATGCAGAAACACAGTTATCTGTAAAAAATCCAATTTCACAAAAAATAGCCAGATAAAGGAGCTGTATATGCGTAATTTGATGTTAACCATGATGTTACTTAGCGCAGTTGGGTCTGCCCATGCTGAGGAATTGACAGGAACACTGAAAAAAATCAAGGATAATGGCATTATCGTTGTTGGACATCGAGAATCTTCTGTTCCATTCTCTTACTACGATAATCGACAAAACGTCGTTGGTTATTCCCAGGATTATTCCAACCTCATTGTTGATGCCGTCAAGAAAAAGCTGGATGTGCCTAATTTGCAAGTTAAGCTTATCCCAATTACCTCCCAGAATCGCATTCCCCTGCTGCAAAACGGTACTTTCGATTTTGAATGTGGCTCTACTACCAATAACCTGGAACGACAGAAACAAGCGGCATTCTCCAACACTATCTTTTCCGTCGGTACTCGTTTGCTGACCAAAAAAGATTCAGGCATTAAGGGATTTGATGATCTGGCAGGAAAAAATGTCGTTGTGACTTCCGGCACAACGTCTGAAATCTTGCTGAATAAGCTCAATGATGAGAAGCAAATGAAAATGCGTATCATCAGTGCCAAAGACCACGGTGATTCATTCCGCACCCTGGAATCAGGCCGTGCTGTCGCCTTTATGATGGACGATGCCTTGCTCGCTGGTGAACGCGCGAAAGCCAAAAAACCCGATCAATGGATCATTGTTGGCAAACCACAATCGGAAGAAGCATACGGCTGTATGCTGCGCAAAAATGATCCTCAATTTAAGCAATTAATTGATAACGTTATTGCCAAAACACAAACCTCCGGTGAAGCAGAAAAAATGTTTGATCGCTGGTTCAAAGAACCTATTCCACCTAAAAACCTGAATTTAAACTTCTCTATGTCAGATGAAATGCGAGCTTTGTTTAAATCACCAAATGATAAGGCATTGAATTAAATAACTAAAATTACGACTTAATTGGCAAAACGGATATGAGGTAGTCGTTCCCTGCCTCATTTTTTCCAGATTTCAATTCGATGAATGACAGCTAACCCCATATCAGGGAGTTCGATTATGTCCGCTAATTGGGATTGGGGCATCTTTTTACAAGCTGCCCCTTTTGGTAATACCACCTATCTGGGGTGGCTTATTTCTGGTTTTCAGGTGACGGTGGCACTTTCCGCCTGTGCCTGGATCATTGCATTCGTTGTCGGCTCATTATTTGGTATTCTCCGTACAGTTCCGAATAAATTCCTTGCCGGACTTGGAACTTGTTATGTGGAGTTATTTCGCAATGTTCCTCTCATTGTCCAATTTTTTACCTGGTATTTGGTCGTTCCTGAGCTTCTGCCCAAAAACCTAAGCGACTGGTTCAAAATGGAGCTGGACCCCAATATTCAATTTTTTATCTCCTCAGTCATTTGCTTAGGATTATTCACTGCTGCCCGTGTATGCGAGCAAGTTCGCGCGGCAATTCAGTCACTCCCAAGAGGACAAAAAGCCGCCGGTCTGGCAATGGGCTTAACCTTGCCACAAACCTACCGTTACGTTCTGCTACCAAACGCTTATCGAGTAATTATTCCTCCAATGACCTCGGAAATGCTCAATTTGGTGAAAAATTCAGCCATTGCTTCCACAATCGGCTTAGTCGATATGGCTGCCCAAGCAGGTAAATTACTGGATTATTCCGCACACGCCTATGAATCGTTCACAGCGATCACATTGGCTTATGTGGCTATCAACCTGGTGATTATGCTTGCCATGAGCATACTGGAGAAAAAAGTACGTTTACCCGGTAATATGGGAGGGCGATAAGAAATGTATCAGTTTGACTGGAGTTCGATTGTACCAAGTTTGCCCTTTCTTCTGGATGGATTGTTGATAACGGCAAAAATTACCGTGACAGCCGTTATCATAGGCATTGTCTGGGGAACCATTCTGGCGATGCTGCGTCTCTCATCCATCAAGGCATTGAGCTGGTTTGCAGCCCTATATGTTAACCTTTTCCGCTCGGTTCCACTGGTGATGGTATTACTGTGGTTTTATCTCATTGTGCCTAACTTATTACAAAATATTCTAGGTATATCACCAAAAACCGATATCCGTTTAATTTCTGCAATGGTAGCTTTCTCGCTCTTTGAAGCCGCTTACTACTCCGAAATAATTCGGGCAGGTATCCAGAGCATTTCTCGCGGGCAATCCTCTGCTGCGCTGGCGCTGGGGATGACTCAATTGCAAAGCATGCGGCTGGTCATACTGCCACAAGCATTTCGGGCAATGATCCCATTGCTGCTAACACAAGGCATTGTATTATTCCAGGATACTTCTCTGGTATATGTATTGAGTCTGGCGGATTTTTTCCGTACAGCAACGAATATTGGTGAGCGCGATGGAACCCAGATTGAAATGGTTCTGTTTGCCGGCTTTGTTTATTTTGTGATTAGTTTTTCCGCTTCTATGCTGGTTAACTATTTGAAGAAAAGGACTGTTTGATGATTTCCCTGAAAAATGTATCCAAGTGGTATGGCCAATTTCAGGTTCTTACTGACTGCTCAACTGAAGTTAAAAAAGGCGAAGTAGTCGTGGTCTGCGGGCCTTCTGGTTCCGGTAAATCCACACTGATAAAAACGGTTAATGGCCTTGAACCTGTCCAGCAAGGTGAAATTCGAGTAAACGATACCAAAGTCAATGACAAGAACACCAATCTGGCACAATTGCGCTCCAAGGTGGGAATGGTATTTCAGCACTTTGAACTTTTTCCTCATCTATCGATCATTGAAAACCTGACACTGGCTCAAGTTAAAGTGCTAAAGCGCGACAAGAAAGAAGCGACTGAAAAAGGCTTAAAACTGCTGGAGCGAGTTGGGTTAACCAGCCATGCAGATAAATTCCCAGCCCAACTCTCCGGTGGTCAGCAACAACGTGTTGCCATTGCCAGAGCACTCTGCATGGACCCGATTGCTATGCTGTTTGATGAGCCAACTTCTGCCCTTGATCCTGAAATGATTAATGAAGTCCTGGATGTCATGGTGGAATTGGCGAACGAAGGCATGACCATGATGGTGGTAACCCATGAGATGGGATTTGCCAAGAAAGTGGCACATCGTGTTATTTTTATGGATGAAGGCAAAATTGTCGAAGACAGTAAGAAAGAAGATTTCTTTGCCAACCCAAAATCAGAACGTGCCCGCGATTTTCTGGCGAAAATTCTGCACTGATTTTTCCTCATCGGCGGAAGGCAAAACTGCCGCCGATCTTAAATTTTCCCTAAAAATAAGTAATTTTCCGCATTCCACCTTTAACAAGAGTTGTTGCTTCTATCCCTTATCAGCTATGCTATGGAATCTTTGATTTCATAAACAAACCAAACACGCTCAAGGCGTAGCTTTATTATTCACCATAGGATTATCGGTGCCATGCAAGAACAATATCGTCCAGAAGACATAGAACAACAAGTCCAGCTTCATTGGCAAGAGAAGCAAACGTTCAAAGTGACAGAAGACAGCAGCAAAGAAAAATACTACTGCCTGTCCATGCTACCTTATCCTTCTGGCCGACTACATATGGGCCATGTCCGTAACTACACCATTGGTGATGTAATTTCCCGTTACCAGCGCATGCTGGGCAAAAACGTACTGCAACCTATCGGTTGGGATGCCTTTGGCTTGCCAGCAGAAGGTGCTGCGGTCAAGAATAATACCGCCCCTGCCCCGTGGACTTATTCCAACATTGACTATATGAAAAACCAGTTAAAAAAACTGGGTTTTGGTTATGATTGGGATCGTGAAGTCACCACCTGTACACCAGAGTACTATCGCTGGGAACAGTGGTTTTTCACTAAATTGTACGAAAGAGATCTGGTATACAAAAAAACTTCCGCAGTTAACTGGTGCCCGCATGACCTGACGGTTCTCGCAAATGAACAGGTTATTGATGGTTGCTGCTGGCGTTGTGATACCCAGGTTGAGCGTAAAGAGATCCCACAATGGTTCATCAAGATCACCGATTATGCAGAAGAGCTGCTAAACGATCTGGATAAACTGGAAGATTGGCCGGAACAGGTCAAGACCATGCAGCGTAACTGGATTGGCCGTTCTGAAGGTGTCGAAATCACGTTCAATGTTGCTGACAGCCAGGAAAAACTCACCGTTTATACCACACGCCCGGATACCTTCATGGGGGCAACCTATGTCGCTGTGGCGGCGGGTCATCCTCTGGCCAAACAGGCTGCGGAAAATAATCCTGAACTAGAGAAATTTATCGACGAATGCCGTAATACCAAAGTTGCCGAAGCTGATATGGCAACAATGGAGAAAAAAGGTATGCCAACAGGCATGTTTGTCATTCACCCATTAACCAACGAAAAACTCGCTATCTGGGTTGCCAACTTTGTCCTGATGGAATACGGCACAGGTGCGGTGATGGCTGTTCCAGGACACGATCAACGTGACTGGGAATTTGCCACTAAGTACAACCTGCCAATAAAAGCCGTTATTCTTGACAATGATGGCAATGTACCAAACGTTCAGGAAGCGGCTGTTACTGACAAAAATGCACTGGTCAACTCCGGCGAATTCAGTGGTTTGAGCCATGAAGAAGGCTTCAATGCTATCGCAGACAAACTGGTTGTAATGGGTGTCGGACAACGTAAAGTCAATTACCGCCTGCGCGACTGGGGCGTTTCTCGTCAACGTTATTGGGGTGCGCCAATACCAATGGCAACACTGGAAGATGGCACTGTTATTCCTGTTCCAGAAGATCAATTACCGGTAGTTTTGCCAGAAGATGTTGTAATGGATGGGATCACCAGCCCAATCAAAGCGGATCCTGAATGGGCAAAAACAACCATCAACGGCCAGCCAGCACGGCTTGAAACCGATACCTTTGATACCTTTATGGAATCCTCATGGTATTACGCACGCTATACCTGCCCAGATTATGATAAAGGGATGTTGGATCCGGCTGCGGCCAACTATTGGTTGCCAGTGGATCAATACATCGGTGGTATTGAACACGCTATCATGCACCTGATGTACTTCCGTTTCTTCCACAAATTGATGCGCGATGCGGGTATGGTCAACTCTGATGAGCCTGCCAAGCGCCTGTTGTGCCAAGGCATGGTTCTGGCTGATGCCTTCTACTACACTGGCAACAGCGGCGAGAAAGTCTGGGTATCTCCGGCTGATGCCATTGTTGAGCGCGACGAGAAAGGCCGTATTGTAAAAGCAATGGATAAAGATGGTCATGAACTGGTTTATACCGGCATGAGCAAAATGTCGAAATCCAAGAACAACGGCATCGATCCACAAATTATGGTTGATAAATACGGTGCTGACACCGTTCGCCTGTTCATGATGTTCGCTGCACCACCGGAACTGACTCTGGAATGGCAAGAATCTGGTGTGGAAGGGGCTAACCGCTTCCTGAAACGTGTTTGGCGTCTGGTTCATGAACACAGCAATAAAGGAACCACCCAGCCTCTGGATGTCAGCAACCTGACTACAGAGCAAAAAGATCTGCGCCGTGATTTACACAAAACCATTGCGAAAGTCACTGACGATATTGGTCGCCGTCAAGCGTTCAACACCGCCATTGCGGCCATTATGGAGCTGATGAATAGACTAACTCGCGCGCCACAAGAAACAGAGCAAGATCGTGCTCTGATGCAAGAAGCAGTCACTGCGGTTGTACGGATGCTTTCACCGATTACACCACACGCTTGCTTTGTCATGTGGAAAGCACTTGGTAATGAGGATGACATAGACACCGCTGCATGGCCACAAGCTGATGAGCAGGCAATGGTAGACGATACTAAACTGGTCATTATCCAAATTAACGGTAAGGTTCGTGGTCGCATCACAGTACCGGCAGATGCAACAAAAGAGTATGTCCAAGAGATGGCAATGCAAGAATACGGTGTGAAGAAATACCTTGAAGGCGTCAGTATCCGCAAAGTCATCTATGTTCCAGGTAAGTTACTGAATCTGGTTGTAGGCTGATAACAGGAGACCCTATTTGTGGTAGAAAATAATCTACGACATCATATTTACACCTTGTTGCTCGGGTTAGCGGTGCTAGTCACCGCTGGCTGCGGTTTTCATCTTCAGGGTACAACACAAGTACCAAAAGAACTGCAAACATTGCAATTAAGTTCTGGTGACCCTTATGGGCCTTTGGCACTGGCAGTACGCCAGCAACTACGGCTAAACGATGTCAAACTTATTGAAAATGGTGATGCTTCAGTCCCTATCCTGAAACTGGTTGGCTCTAATGAGAACAAAGAGACAGTTTCTATCTTTCAGGATGGTAAAGCGGCTGAACGCCTGTTGGTATTGAATGTTGATGCACAAGTTCTGATGCCAGATGGTAGCATCTATCCATTGCGGGCAAAGATTGATCGTTCATTTTTCGATAACCCTTTGGAAGCACTGGCAAAAGATGCAGAAGATGAACTGGTTAAACAGGAAATGCGCGAACAGGCTGCCCGTCAGCTTATACGCCAATTGCTGACCGTCCATAGTGCAGAACTCCTGAAAGCCGAGGCAACCCAAAAAGCTGCGGCTACACAGAAGCAATGATCCGACTGTATCCTGAACAACTTCTTTCGCAGCTCAATGAAGAGCTGCGAGGCAGCTACCTGTTATGGGGCAATGAGCCATTACTATTACAGGAAAGTCAAGACAGCATCCGCAAGGTGGCTGAACAACATGGCCTTATGGAGCATTTCACCTTTACATTGGATAACCATACCGATTGGGATGAAATCTTTAGCCTGTGCCAGTCACTTAGCTTGTTTGCCAGTCGCCAGTCACTCAACCTGCTGCTGCCAGAAAATGGCCCAAATGCTGCAATGGCAGAGCGGTTAACCAAACTGTCAGGGTTGCTGCATTCAGATATCCTGCTGATATTGCGTGGACACAAACTAACCAAAGCACAGGAAAATAGCCCGTGGTTCAAAGCGATTGGGCAAAATGGGGTATATGTCAGTTGTTTAACACCTGAGCAAAATCGCCTGCCACAATGGGTGGCACAGCGTGCCAAAAACATGGGGCTATTACTGGAAAATGAAGCCAATCAATTACTCTGCTATTGTTATGAAGGAAACCTATTGGCAATGGCTCAGGCTCTGGAACGCCTTTCCCTGCTCTACCCTGATAATCGACTGACACTTCCTCGCGTTGAAGAAGCGGTCAACGATGCGGCTCACTTTTCGCCCTATCATTGGGTTGATGCTTTGCTGACAGGAAAAATAAAACGGGCATGGCATATACTGAAACAACTGCGGCAAGAAGATACCGAGACGATTATTTTACTCCGTACTATACAGCGGGAGTTAATGCTGCTTCTGGTACTTAAACGTCAATATACGACCGTCCCTTTGAAGACTTTGTTTGATCAACACAAGATTTGGCAAAATCGCAGAACATTGCTGTCAACCGCACTACAGCGCCTGTCACAGCGAGAACTGCAATCTGCCATACATTTGTTGACCCAAATGGAACTGTGCGTCAAACAGGATTATAGCCAATCCATTTGGGCTGACCTGGAAACGCTTTCCATGTTGTTATGCGGAAAACCATTACCAGAGAGCTTCCTGAATGCTTGAATCTACTGATCCAATCAATATCAATCAAGATATTGATTCAACAACTATTGCCCTAAACAATGCCACTGATTCTGCAACCAATGGGAATTCTCCGGTTATTCAGGCTTTATTCGGTGGTACATTCGATCCTATCCATTATGGTCATTTGCGTCCTGTGGAAGCATTGGCGCAATTAGCAGGACTCAAGCAGGTCATCTTATTGCCGAATCATGTTCCCCCGCACCGCCCTCAACCGGAGGCGACCTCCCAACAACGACTGGAAATGGTTCGTCTGGTGGTACAGGATAACCCTCTGTTTACCGTGGATACCCGTGAGCTAGAGCGGCAAACGCCCTCTTACACAGTAGAAACCCTGAAATCCTTCCGTCAGGAAATCGGTGAACACCATCCATTGGCATTCATCATTGGTCAGGATTCATTACAAACTATTCATACCTGGTATAAGTGGGAGGAATTGCTCGACATTTGTCATTTGTTGGTCTGCTCCCGTCCGGGTTATCAAAGTCAACTTTCGGCTCCAGGAATGCAATCGTGGCTTGAAAAGCACCAAATTGCTTCTCCACTCCTTCTGAGCCAAAAACCACACGGCTATATTTACCTGGCTGCCACTCCGTTGTTAAACATTTCCGCAACGGATATTCGCCAGCGTCACCAGCAAGGAATGAGCTGTGATGATTTACTTCCCCCATCAATACAAAATTATATCGATTCACAGGGGTTATATAAGAAATAACGAAATCATGCGGTGATTTGCAGCTAACTCGCTTACTTTTATAGAGATTGGCATGCTATTATTCTGCGTTACTCAACCAATTTTATGAAATAAAGGTGATCCTTTTGCAAGGCACAGAACTACAACAATTTGTTATTGATAAACTTGAAGATTCCAAAGCACAAGATATTGTTTCTATAGACGTTCGTGGGAAATCCAGTATTACTGACTGCATGGTTATCTGCACCGGAACATCCAATCGCCATCTGATGTCTGTGGCAGATAATCTGGTGGATGACTGTCGCCAAGCCGGCATTATGCCTTTAGGTGTTGAAGGGCAAGGCATTTCAGACTGGATAGTCGTCGATCTCGGCGAAATCATGATCCATGTCATGCAAGAAGACAGCCGCCGTATGTACGAACTGGAAAAACTCTGGAGCTGAGTTTGAAGTTACAACTGGTCGCTGTAGGAACAAAAATGCCGGACTGGGTACAGACCGGCTTTATGGATTATTTGAATCGTTTCCCCAAGGATATGCCTTTTGAGCTTATTGAAATTCCTGCGGGGAAACGGGGCAAAAATGCTGACATCAAACGCATTCTGGAAAAAGAAGGTGAACAGATGCTGGCTGCCGTTGGTAAAGGTAATCGTATTGTGACTCTGGATATTCCTGGTTCTCGTTGGGATACCCCGCAATTGGCACAACAGCTTGAACGCTGGAAGCTGGATGGCAGAAATGTCAGCCTGTTAATTGGCGGCCCTGAAGGTTTGGCTCCTGCCTGCAAAGCAGCCGCGGAACAAAGCTGGTCACTTTCTCCTTTAACCATGCCGCATCCCCTTGTACGAGTTCTGGTTGCGGAGAGCCTTTATCGGGCGTGGAGCATCACGACTAACCACCCTTATCATCGGGAATAAATTGGGTAATCTGACACCGTGAATTCTGGCAATGGGATGAAGAATCAACGAACCTCTTTTCGCGATCATTCGGCTGAATCAGCCCTATTCATACGCCGCGCATTCGTGGCGTTTATAGGTATTATTATTTTAACAGGCATCCTGTTTGCCAATCTTTATCATCTCCAGATTACGCGCCACGAAGATTACCAGACCCGATCGAATGGAAATCGTATTAAACTCGTTCCCATAGCCCCAAGCAGGGGCATCATTTATGACCGTAATGGCACCCCGCTGGCGGCTAACCGAACTATTTATCAGTTAGAAATCGTGCCACAAAAAGTCGCTGACCTTGAGAAAACATTAAATGAACTGCGCTCCGTCGTTGGCCTGACTGATGAAGATATTGAAACCTTCAAAAAAGAGCGTCAGCGCGCACGCCGTTTTACCTCTATTCCGCTAAAAACATCATTGACCCCAGTTCAGGTTGCTCGATTCTCCGTCAATCAATATCGCTTTACGGGACTGGAGATCAAAGGCTACCAACGCCGCTATTACCCTTACGGTTCCGCACTCACCCATGTGATCGGCTACGTCGCTAAAATCAACGATAAAGATGTAGAACGACTAGAAAAAGAGGGTATTCTGGCGGACTACGCAGCTACCCACGATATCGGAAAACTGGGCATTGAACGTTATTATGAATCTGTCCTGCATGGCAAACCGGGTTATGAGGAAGTCGAAGTCAACAACCGCGGTAAAGTGATCCGCCAGCTACATGAACAACCGCCACAGGCTGGCAAAGATATTTACCTGTCAATCGACTTAGAGTTACAAACCTATATTGTAGGGATACTAACGACCAGCCGCGCAGGTGTTGTTGTTACCGATCCGCGTACAGGGGAGGTTTTGGCTATGGTGTCCAACCCAAGCTATGATCCGAATCTGTTTGTCGATGGTATTTCGAGTCAGGACTATAAATCTCTGCTCAATGACCCCAATCGCCCCTTAATTAACCGAGCCACCCAAGGTGCTTATCCACCAGCATCAACAGTGAAGCCTTTTATTGCCGTTGCAGCCCTCAGTAGTGATGTCATCACCAAGAACACCACAATCAATGATCCTGGTTGGTGGCAACTGCCAGGCTCAGAAAAGCGTTACCGTGACTGGAAACGCTGGGGACATGGCAAACTGAATGTGCATAAATCGATTGTTGAATCGGCAGATACTTTTTTCTATCAAGTCGCCTATGATATGGGTATCGATAAACTGTCTGAATGGATGACAAAATTCGGCTATGGTCAATTCACGGGTATCGATCTGAAAGAAGAAAACCCTGGCAATATGCCTACCCGTGAATGGAAACTCAAACGCTATAAAAAACCGTGGTATCAAGGCGATACGATTTCCGTTGGTATCGGTCAAGGATACTGGACTGCAACGCCTATGCAGATGGTAAAAGCCTTAATGATTTTGATTAACGATGGCGTAGTGAAAACACCCCATTTCTTGATGAATACTCGTGTAAATGGCGAAATGCAACCTTACCAGTCGCCAGCCAGCGAACCGATTGGGGATATTCATTCAGGATATTGGGAAATTGCTAAAGATGGCATGTACGGTGTTGCCAATGCCCCAAATGGTACAGCGCGCAGAGCCTTTGCCGGTACACCATATAAAGCGGCCGTTAAATCAGGTACTGCTCAGGTTTTCAGTTATGAAACCTACAATGCGAGTAAACTTGCTGAACATCTGCGTGACCATAAACTGATGATTGCCTTTGCGCCTTATGACAACCCGACAGTTGCCATTTCCATCATTCTTGAAAATGGTGGTTCCGGGCCACCTGTTGGCACTATTGTTCGTCAAATTCTGGATCATATTTTACTCAGGGATAACAAAAACCGCTCTCCTGTCAACGCCTCTGCGCAGACAGGAGTAAATCAAGCGACCCAGAACAGAAACTAATTAATTGAGTAACACCATGACAGACTCATCAAACAAGGTTCCTTTCTGGACCCGACTACATATCGATATTCCATTACTGCTATGTGTTTTGGTATTACTGGTCTACAGCCTTTTCATTATGTGGAGCGCCAGTGGGCAAGACATTGATATGATGGAGCGAAAAATAGGACAGGTCATCATGGGTCTGATAGTGATGCTTGTCTTGGCTCAGGTTCCTCCACGTGTATACGAAAATTGGGCGCCTTATCTCTATATTGTCTGCGTTGTTCTGCTTATCTTTGTTGATGTTTTTGGCCAGATTAGTAAGGGGGCACAGCGTTGGCTGGATCTGGGCATTGTACGTTTCCAGCCGTCAGAAATTGCCAAAATCGCCGTACCTTTAATGGTGGCTCGCTTTATGAATCGAGACCTCTGTCCACCTTCGCTGAAAAATACGGCTATTGCGCTGGTCTTGATCTTTGTCCCTACTCTGCTGGTAGCAGCACAACCCGATTTAGGCACTTCTATTCTGATTGCCGCTTCTGGGATATTCATCCTATTTCTGGCGGGGATGAATTGGAAACTCATTGGCGTTGCCGTCTTACTGCTGGCTTGTTTCATCCCAATTTTGTGGTTCTTCCTGATGCATGATTACCAACGCGCTCGCGTTATGATGCTATTAGATCCAGAAAGTGATCCATTGGGCAAAGGCTACCATATCATTCAGTCCAAAATTGCTATTGGCTCCGGAGGAATGTTTGGAAAAGGCTGGTTGCAAGGCACTCAATCGCAATTAGAATTCCTACCAGAGCGACATACCGACTTTATTTTCGCCGTTCTGTCGGAAGAGCTGGGGTTAATTGGCGTCCTGGTTTTGCTGGTACTCTACTTGCTGGTTATTATGCGTGGATTGTTTATTGCAACCAAAGCACAGAATACTTTTGGCCGAGTTATGGTCGGAGGATTGGTACTGATTTTCTTTGTCTATGTTTTTGTCAATATCGGCATGGTAAGCGGTATCCTGCCGGTAGTCGGTGTTCCCCTGCCGTTGATTAGTTATGGGGGATCAGCATTAATTGTCTTAATGGCGGGGTTCGGCATTATCATGTCGATACACACGCATCGTAAATTATTGTCCAAAAGTTTATGAGGAAGAAGTTTCATGCGTCAACAGTGGCTTATACTTAGCATCGTAGCTGTACTGATATCAGGTTGTACAATAACCGATAACCATCGGACATCTTCTCTTCCCCCTGTTCCAACTCGTGATGTTTTGGGCGCAGAGCCTCAATATGAGCCTTACCATCCAAGTGCCAACCAAGATTATCAGCGGGATGGGCAAACCTATCACATAGTGCAAGATCCCGCTCACTTTACCCAGACAGGCTATGCCAGTTGGTTCGGTGAAGAATCCAATGGAAAACTGACAGCAATTGGTGAACGAGCAAGCTCCTATGCTTTAGCGGCAGCACACCCGACACTGCCTATTCCAAGTTATGTTCGTGTCACCAATTTAAGCAATGGACGCATGATGATTGTTAGAATCAATGATCGAGGTCCTTACAATAAGCCAGGGAAAATCATTGAATTATCTCATGCAGCAGCAGAGCGGCTCAATTTGATGCCACAAAGCAAAGTGAAATTGGATGGTATCCTCGTTTCACCTGATGGCTCACTTTCCGGTTTGGGAACCGAAGGAGCAACGATTGTTAAAAAGAGCTTTGCCTTACCTGAAAGACCTAATCTTCTTTCTCAATCACAATCATCAACGCCTCCTGCTGTAATAAGCAGTTCTGCTGACGAAAATACAGTCAAGCAACCACCAGATGAACCAAGTTCGGCTAAAAATACGACGAATCAGCCTGTTACGCCATCTTCCACTACATTTTCCACTACATCACCTGCGCCTGCACCAACAAGCGGTTATATGGTGCAAGTAGGCGCAATCAGCGCTGAACAAAAAGCCAAAGAATGGCAACAGTCATTGAGCCAGCGCTTTAATGTTCAAGGGCGTATTATCCAATTTGGTAACGTCTATCGCGTCCAACTGGGGCCATTCAATAGCCGCCAGCAAGCGATGGAATTACAAAAAAAATTGACAGATGAGATGCATCAATCCTCGTTTATTGTTGCTCCCTGATTTATGCACCACAGTCACGATAACGCGAGATAAATAGCATCACCGCCTGCTGATCTTTTCCTGTCAGCAGGCAGATAAATCGGCTGTACTCAGTTTTGTTTAATGTCAGCTTTTTTTTCATTTGTTATTATGTCACTTATTATCAATCCCTCTCTCACGGATGTTATCTAATCAACCATGAAATATATAGTTACTTCCCGTTTTATTAAAAGAGCCACGTTAGGTGTTGTTCTGGCTGCCAGCGTTTCCGCATCTGCCTACGCGGATGATAATTTCAAGACCATGATCCCCGGTGTACCAGAACTGGATTCAGAAGCCTATATTCTGATTGATTACGATTCAGGAAAGGTATTAGCCGAAAAGAATGCAGATATCCGCCGCGATCCCGCAAGTTTGACCAAAATGATGACCAGCTACGTCATTGGTCAGGCCATCAAATCAGGAAAAATCAAACCGGACGATATTGTTACTGTCGGTAAAGATGCCTGGGCAACGGGTAATCCGGTATTTAAAGGCTCGTCCCTGATGTTTTTAAAACCGGGCGATCAAGTTTCTGTCGCTATGCTTTCTCGCGGTATCAATTTGCAATCTGGCAATGATGCCTGTGTTGCTATGGCAGATTATGTCGCAGGCAGCCAAGATGCATTTGTCAGTTTGATGAATCAATATGTACAAAATCTGGGGTTAAAAAACACCCATTTTCAAACCGTTCATGGTTTGGATGCTAACGGTCAATACAGCTCTGCCCATGATATGGCGTTGATTGGTCGGGCACTAATTCGCGATGTGCCAGATGAATACGCTATCTATAAAGAAAAAGACTTTACTTACAACAACATTCATCAGCCTAATCGTAATGGTTTGCTATGGGATAAGAGCCTGAATGTCGATGGCATCAAAACAGGCCATACCAACGGTGCAGGATATAACCTTGTTGCTTCTGCTACCGAAGGCAATATGCGCCTGATTTCTGCGGTGATGGGTAGCCCAACCGCCAAAGGACGTGAAACCGACAGCAAAAAATTACTGACCTGGGGCTTCCGTTTCTTCGAAACGGTTTCACCACTGCAAGTCGGTAAAGAATTTGCCTCAGAGCCAATTTGGTTCGGTGATACTGATAAGGTTCAACTGGGCGTTGACAAAAATGTTTACCTGACTATTCCCCGTGGCCGTTTGAAAGACCTGAAAGCCAGCTATGTATTGAACAATACCGAGCTGCATGCACCGCTTGCTAAAAATCAAGTTGTTGGAACGATCAACTTCCAGCTTGATGGTAAAACCATTGAACAACGTCCATTGGTTGTGATGCAGGAAGTGAAAGAAGGTGGCTTTTTCAGCCGCATGATCGACTATATTCGACTGATGTTTCATCACTGGTTCGGCTGATCTCTTGAAAGCCAGATATTGAGCCTATATTAAATTAGATATCGTTAAAAAATTATCACGCCACGGCAAATCAACCATTATGCACTATTGCCGTGGCAAATATATTTTAGGAGCACCCATGAAAACGAATTTAAATGAACTGCTTGAGTTCCCCTGCTCATTCACTTACAAAGTGATGGGTTTGGCTCAACCAGAGCTGGTGGATCAAGTGATTGAAGTGGTTCAATGCCATGCCCCAGGTGATTATTCTCCAGTCGTGAAACCTAGCAGCAAAGGCAACTACCATTCCGTCTCCATTACTATCAATGCGACACATATTGAGCAAGTGGAAACGCTGTATGAAGAATTAGGTAAGCTGGAGTTGGTTCGCGTTGTGCTGTAATGGTGTAATCACCATTTACTGAAAAACAATGCGCTGACACAGAAATCAGCGCATTGTTAATAAAAAAACAGTTAGTCAGATTCAGGAATGATTATCTCTTGGAGACTTAGCCCAATACGCCATAAAATTAATTAATGTCCGATCCAAATGACGTTCTTGCAGCAAATAACGGCGTAGATTTTTTACAACAGTGGATTCCGCTGCAACCCAACCATAAAAATGGTTGGCCTCATCTCCGCTTTCAGCCTTTTCCCATATTGTGCCATCTGGTGAAACTGTTTCAGTCAGGGGCTGTTTTTCAATCAACGCAGACGTCGGCAAAGTGATATGTTCACGTACTGCCTCAAGCAGACGTTCACCATATCTATATCTTTCTTTAGCTTCACGAGGCAACCAAAATACATTGGCGAATTTAAATTGCGCTATATTAATGCAGTCCCCTGGCTTGGGAACTTCAAAAAATGCCTGTACATCAGGGGGATTCTCATTTAGTGATAATTCCTCAAGGATACCCAATGCCGCGGGTAAAGCCGTCTCATCAGCAATCAGCAACACCTGACGGATCTGTGCTGGTGGCTTCCACTCGCAACCATCAGCCCCATTTATTGAGCCGGCATTGGAATCCACTTTCGGGGCGACAATCTGTAAAGGAGCGCCTGGATTAGCCTGCTTCAACCAATTGGATACCGGCGTATTTTTACCATGTAAAACAAACTCTACATCCATCTCATTATCTTCGATGCGTAGCGCCCTTAATGTGTATGTTCTCATTACAGGACGTTCTTCTTTAGGGATAGACAGGTAGTTATTGTACCAATCTTTCCCCTCTTTTATCTGTAGTGAAGGATTGCTTGCCTGGGGAAATAATAGCTTAATACGTTGATCGGGGGCATGCTGCCGCATTTTATGCACTTCAGAACCTGCGAAAATACAACGCAAAATAGAGGGTGATACCGTGATACGTTCTTTCAAGAATAAGTTAAAAATAGAATAAGTTGAAGACATAATATTATATTAACAAACAGGTTTGTTATTCCCTTGATTGATAAAATATTATACAACTTAGATCAGGCAGTAATTCAAATCAATATAATAATGATAATTATTTTCATAAAGACCATACGGAATGTTCCAAAACGACTGTCAATATTTTCAAATCAGAAACCCCAAAAATGATAATGGGAGAAATTGCCACTCAAAAACGCCAAAATGCTTTTGAACATAAAATCAGTATTGGGTAAATTTCCAATCTTCCCAACAACATAGCTGCACACATCATCCATTTCGCTATAGGATCAAGATCACCAAAACCTTGCGCCGTCGCACCATATCCTATCCCCATGTTATTAATACAAGCAGCCGCAGTGGCAAATGAAGTCATCAAATCATAGCCAAGTAAGTTCAATGCCCAGATAAAGAAACAACTAAAAAAGACATAGAGAAAGAAGAACCCCCAAACAGAGCGCAGAACTCTTTCCTGAACCACAGATTTGCCAATTTTAATCGTCGAAATGGCATTTGGATGAATGAGCTGGTTAACCTCACTCACACTCTGTTTTGCCAGGATCATAAAACGGAGGGCTTTAATGCCTCCACACGTTGAACCCACACAGCCACCAAAAAAACTCACTGCCAGCAACAGCAATATCGTATGGGGAGGCCATTGAGCGTAATCAGAAGTCGCCAAACCATTATCCGTCATCATGGAGCTGGTCATGAAAAAACCGTGAACAAAGGCTTCTGTCACGCCATACATGCCTGAACGGTATAATTCTAACCAGATAATGATCACTATCGCCGCCAGTACCAGCAAGAAAAATTGCAGTTCGGTATTTTTTAGCAACGGTTTTAAGCTTCTGCGCGTCAGGGCAACAAAATAGAGTGTAAAGTTGACTGCTGACAGAACTGAAAAAATGCCTCCTACCATTTCAATGGCTGCACTGTCATAATAGCCAAGACTCTCATTGCGGGTGGAAAATCCCCCCAAAGAAACCGTTGAGATACCATGACAGATAGCATCAAACCATGACATTCCCGCGCCCCAGAAACTGGCCGAACAAAGCCCACCCAGCAACAAATAAACTACCCACAAACTCTTGGCACTGTCCGCAAGCCGTGGAGTCAACCGCTCTTCTTTGAAAGGGCCCGGCATTTCTGATTGATACAATTTGGCACCACCAATACCCAATAAAGGCAAGATGGCAACAGCAAGGACAATGACACCCAAGCCACCAATAAAATTGAGCTGAGCGCGATAATAAAGTACGGACTTAGGCAGGGCTGAGACATCATTCAATACCGTAGCTCCGGTGGTTGTAATGCCAGATATCCCTTCAAACATTGCATCTACCAGATTAATGTTTAAACTTTTATCGAGTACAAAAGGCAACGCACTGAGCAATGAGAATAACAACCAGAAAAGTACGATGATAAGAAATCCATCTTGCGTACTCGGCTGCGCCTTGATTTTACGGGTAAAGTACCAGCCTATTCCACCTGTAACCAAGCCAATGACAAATGTCTCAAAAAAAGCAAAAGCACTTTTCTCTTTATAAAACAGAGCCACAAAAGTCGGTATCAGCATTGAGAGGCTATAAAGGAGCACCAGAAAACTACAAAGATGCCCAACAATCAGAAATTGGTTTTTTTTGACCATTTGTTAGCTCAAAAGGGGATTAAAAGGGAAATCATCAAAACATATAACTATGATAATATAAAATAAAAATATATTCGTCTAATTAACAATATTATTGTATTACGGCATTCTCAAACTGGTGGGAATCATCTTACAGCGTTATACTGGCGGGCACTTTTTGTTAATGAATGATGAAATTTCCATTGCAACATAACACCGTTATTTTACGCCAGCTAGGCATTCAGCCCTACGAGCCGGTTTCTGATGCCATGCACCAGTTCACCGAACAACGTACAGCGGAAACACCTGATGAAATCTGGCTTGTCCAACACGAAAAAGTATTTACGCAAGGTCAGGCTGGCAAAGCTGAGCATATACTTGCACCGGGTGATATCCCTGTCGTCCAGTCAGATAGGGGGGGACAGATCACTTATCATGGCCCCGGACAGCAGGTCATGTATGTTTTGATTGATTTGAAACGGTCAAAAATTGGGGTGCGTCAATTGGTCACTGCAATCGAAAATACCGTAATCGAAACGTTAGCTCATTTTGGCGTGGAATCCTCTGCCCGCCCAGATGCCCCTGGAGTTTATGTCGCAGGTAACAAAATATGTTCCCTTGGATTGCGTATCCGAAAAGGTTGCTCTTTCCATGGTCTGGCACTGAATATTGCAATGGACTTGCAACCATTTTTACGCATAAATCCTTGTGGTTACGCAGGAATGCAAATGATACAACTCAGTGATTTCGTCACCGGAGTGACCGTTGAAGATGTACAACCCGTTCTGGTGGAGAAATTCTGTCAGATCTTGGGATTCCAACTCATCGATGAAAGATGATATAATTTTTTAACATTTTTCAAAAAAATTTGAATGGATTTATTTGCCTCGATATTTTTCTCATCACCATCAGGCAGTAAATCAAAATCTGAAGAATATAACTGGAACCAGCACGATTATGAGTAAACCAATTCAGATGGAACGTGGTGTTAAATACCGCGACGCAGACAAGATGGCTTTGATCCCTGTGAAGACAATCGCCACAGAACGTGAAGTACTCTTGCGTAAACCTGAGTGGATGAAAATCAAACTTCCTGCGGATTCCAGCCGCATTCAGGGTATCAAAGCGGCAATGCGCAAAAATGGGTTGCATTCTGTCTGTGAAGAAGCTTCCTGCCCTAACCTCGCTGAGTGTTTTAACCACGGAACCGCCACTTTTATGATCCTTGGCGCCATCTGTACTCGTCGCTGTCCATTCTGTGACGTAGCCCATGGTCGCCCAAATGCACCTGATGCCAATGAACCTATCAAGCTCGCACAGACTATCCAGGATATGGGGCTGCGCTATGTCGTTATTACATCTGTTGACCGTGACGATTTGCGTGATGGTGGTGCACAACATTTTGCTGACTGTATCACGGCTATTCGTGAAAAAAGTCCATCAATTAGGATTGAAACTTTAGTACCAGATTTCCGCGGTCGTATGGATCGTGCGCTGGAAATTCTGACGGCAACTCCTCCTGATGTGTTCAATCACAATTTGGAAAACGTGCCACGGGTTTATCGTCAGGTTCGTCCCGGTGCCAACTATGACTGGTCATTGAAATTGCTGGAAAAATTCAAAGAAGCACATCCAGATATCCCGACTAAATCAGGCTTAATGGTGGGATTAGGTGAAACCAACGAAGAAATTTTAGAAGTCATGCGTGATTTGCGTAGCCACGGTGTCACCATGCTGACATTAGGGCAATATTTACAACCGAGCCGCCATCACCTGCCAGTGCAGCGTTATGTCAGCCCCGCTGAATTCGATGAAATGAAAGAAGCCGCGTTAGAAATGGGCTTTACCCATGCTGCCTGTGGCCCGTTTGTTCGCTCTTCGTACCATGCTGACTTGCAGGCCAAAGGCATAGAAATCAAATAATCTGTCGCCACCATCATGATGAATATCATATTTGCTGTATTTATTGGTGGTGGCCTGGGTAGCGTATTACGCTGGGTCATCAGCCTCCGCTTGAACACGCCTTCTTCCCCGATTGCCGTTGGTACGCTGACGGCTAATTGTGTTGGTGCATTTATCATTGGAGTGGGTTTGGCCTATTTTAACAAAGCCACACATCTCGATCCGGTTTGGAAGCTAATGCTAACGACGGGGTTTTGCGGTGGGCTAACGACCTTTTCTACCTTTTCTGCTGAAGTGGTTTATTTATTGCAAGCAGGAAAAATAAGTTGGGCACTGTTCAGCATTTTGGCGAATGTGATCGCTTCATTGTTGATGACAGCATTTGCTTTTGCGGTAATAAACAAAAATCTTATAACTATCTAAAAGCTAATAAGATAAAAAAACCCGTTATCAAAACGGGTTTTCAGAATACGGGATTCGAAATTAGATTGCGACAACGTTTGCAGCAGATGGACCTTTCGCACCCTCAGTAATTTCAAACTCTACTTTTTGGCCTTCAGCCAGAGTTTTGAATCCGCCAGACTGAATGGCGGAAAAGTGTACAAAAACATCTTTACTACCATCTTCTGGAGTGATAAAACCAAATCCTTTGGATTCATTAAACCACTTAACGTTACCTTTAATTTTTGACATTAAAACTTACCTTTAATAAAAAAGACACGGACTCTGTGTCACGTACAGTACAACAAATAATATAGTCCACTGTCTGCAACATAGATCACGAAACATATAACCGAATGCAAAAAAACACACTTTTTGCTTAATTACATTGATTGATTTTATACGCCAATGGTGATTTCACAAATAAATTAGCGTTTTATTTTAATTCTGTTTACTTTTCACCTTTCTATTCTTTTCATGATCAAGTAGCCACTTTTTGATATCCAGCCCACCGGTATAGCCCACCAATTTACCATCATGCCCAATCACCCGATGGCAAGGCACAATTAATGACAGAGGGTTGCGTGAATTCGCCATACCGACTGCACGACAATAATTTACCGATCCCAATGTTAGTGCCAATTGTTTATAACTCCACATTTCGCCATAAGGAATTTTACAAAGTTGCTGCCAAACACGCTGTTGGAATTCAGTTCCCTGCATACTTAAAGGAACGGTAAACGTTAGTCGTTTCCCTTTAAAATATTCCTGCAACTCTTTCGCGCACTGCTTGGTTATCACACTCTTCGATTCTAATGCTTTCTTTTCATTGACGAAATAGATACTGGTTACTCCTTCATCGTCCGCAGTGATATACACATAAGGCTTGGGAAATCCTTCTGGAGTATTCAGGTAATGATGATACATAAACTACCTCCATTTAATTTATTATTAAAAATTTCAGTACTAGCCTAAATCTCTCATTCATCAATTTGCAATGATGAATTCGGTTACACATCTGACAATTTGATAAAGAAATCATCGCGCCCTCTGACAATTAAAATTATGGCTCTGCCAATAAGTTATGACATTTTATTTTTAATGCCACCGATTTAAAAAAGAACAAAATACCACATATAGATAAAACAATTAAATTAAACTCTACATATAGTATAACTTTCATAATTAAATTATCTCAATATAATACAGATATATTATTTTTTATTATTATTAAATAATATAGCATCCAGAAATTTTACTAGAAGTATTACCATTTATGGCAAACACAGTGACATGTCATTGACCGATTCCAAGTTAGAAAACGGCAATCGAGAACGAGTTCACCTAAAAGCCAATTCACCTAAAAGAGATACACTACACTGTTGCCAATCAACTCAATGGTGAGAAAAAGCCAGTTATACCCAAGTATTAACCGCGTTCACTCACAAACGGTGTGAAGATCATCTTCGAGTCACCCAACCCTCTGGTTCTTTTTTGCAATGAATGACTATTTCCTATCCCCGGAGGGGTGAAATAATGAATCAGGCACAATGGATTTAAATTCCATATCTATTAGCATGCTGTTTAATATAAAAACTCATTAACAAATAATCTGCACATATTCAAAGCATAGAAAATATATAAAATAAATATCGCATACTGAATTTCAATTCCACACCATGCGGTTAATCAATGATAAAAAACAATAAATATACATGAAACATGCTATTGTTATAGCAATATTTATACATCGCAAAACTCGATTTCAAACCTGCAAAATAGGCTTATATTTACTAATCAAAAAAATATATTGTGATGGCAATTTAAACCCATCAATTTTTCATGAGCTTTTCCATGATTAGAATATGCGTCATCAGGCACTTCAAAAACAAGCATAAAAAACCAAAAAAGTTATAAAAATCAATAAAAAACCAGAAAAAAATTAAATCCCCCCATGATGATGACTTTTTTGTTTTCTGAAAAAATCATTTACCCAGTTGAATTTCATTAAATTAATGCTCAGAAATTTACTTTACCACCCCAATATTATGTCATGGTAAAACATAACCTTTTATTAATGATGTTAAATAAAGGGTTGTCAGTACATTTTAATATGTTAGGGTATATGTTGGTAAAAATATCAGCGGAGTAATTAAACGCAATATATCATCAACAACAGGAAAATATTATTCCATGACTGTTAAACTTGAAGTTAAGAATCTCTATAAAATATTTGGCAATAATCCTGAGCTGGCATTTAAGTTATTAGCGTCTGGTCTCAGCAAAGAACAAATACTTGAAAAAACAGGTCTCACCGTCGGTGTTCAAGATGTCAATCTGGCCATTGAAGAAGGCGAAATATTTGTGATTATGGGATTATCTGGTTCAGGTAAATCCACACTAGTACGTCTTCTCAATCGTCTGATAGAGCCTACCAAAGGCCATGTACTTATTGACGGCAAAGATATTTCCATCATCACAGAAACTCAGCTACGGAATGTTCGCCGCAGCAAGATCAGCATGGTCTTCCAGTCATTTGCACTCATGCCACATTTGAACATTTTGGAGAATACGGCGTTTGGTATGGAGCTTGCTGGCGTCCCCAAAGAAGAGCGTCATCAAAAAGCGCTTGAAACGCTACAACAAGTCAATCTCGAAAGCTATGCTCTATCCTATCCCGATGAACTTTCCGGCGGTATGCAGCAACGTATTGGGTTAGCCAGGGCTTTAGCCAACAATCCCGATATTCTGTTAATGGATGAAGCCTTCTCAGCCCTCGATCCTTTGATCCGTGCCGAAATGCAAGATGAATTACTGCGCTTACAAGGGGAGCATCAACGTACTGTTGTTTTTATTTCCCACGATTTAGATGAAGCCATGCGTGTCGGTGATCGCATTGCCATCATGCAGGACGGTATTGTTGTTCAGGTCGGCACGCCTGATGAGATTATGAATAGCCCTGCTAATGATTATGTCAAAACATTCTTTCGTGGCGTGGATGTTGGACATGTCTTCTCAGCCAAAGACATTGCCCGCCGTCGGCCAGAAACATTGCTGCATACCGCGGCAGGTTTTGGTCCCCGCTCTGCATTGAAAGTGCTGGATAATGAAGACAGAAACTATGGCTATTTAATCGAAAAAGGCCAAAAGTTTATTGGCGTGGTATCTGTTAATTCCCTGCAACGGGCATTGGCAGAAAAAAAACCCATTGAACATGCCATATTGGAAAAACCAACCGCCGTTTCAGCAGATATTCCGCTGAACGAATTGATATCCACTGTCGCGCAATCTCCCTGCGCTGTTCCTGTCACAGATGACAATAGTCGTTATTTAGGTGTCATTTCCAAAGGAATATTGCTACAGGCCTTAGATAAGGAGGCGCCCAATGGACAATAACTCTCCACAGATAGTCACGGATCCCAGCAACAGCAGTGATCCCTGGATGGACAGTGGCACCGCTGTTCCTTCATCAAACCACGATTGGCTGAATACTTCTGCAACCAATATTCCTCCAGAGCACTTTAATTTCATGTCACCTTTTCAGCATAAGCTCATTCCGTTTGACTCATGGGTGACCAATATTATTGATTGGGTTGTCGTTCACTTCCGGCCTGTTTTTCAAGTCATCCGCGTTCCAATCGATTTTGTCCTTAGTGGTTTTGAACAGTTTCTGATGACATTGCCCCCTCCTATCACCATTTTGTTTTTTGCATTAGTGGCCTGGCAAGTTGCGGGGGCAGGAATAGGCGTGATTTCTTTAATTTCGCTGATCATGATCGGTGCAATTGGGGTATGGTCAGAAGCTATGATAACCTTGGCTCTGGTGCTAACTGCCCTCCTGTTCTGCCTTATCATTGGGCTTCCTCTTGGGATCGGATTGGCTCGCAATGAACGGTTAGCCAAAATTGTTCGCCCCTTACTGGATGCCATGCAAACCACCCCAGCTTTCGTTTATCTCGTTCCCATCGTAATGCTGTTTGGCATAGGTAATGTACCCGGCGTCATCGTCACCATCATTTTTGCGTTACCTCCCATTATCCGCCTGACCATTTTGGGAATAAAACAAGTGCCATCAGATTTAATTGAGGCCGCCAGATCATTTGGGGCGAGCCCACGGCAGATGCTGTTCAAAGTCCAACTGCCGTTGGCGATGCCTACAATCATGGCGGGGGTAAATCAAACATTGATGTTAGCACTTTCTATGGTCGTTATCGCTTCCATGATTGCGGTTGGCGGCTTGGGGCTGATGGTATTGCGCGGTATTGGCCGTCTTGATATAGGATTAGCAGCCATTGGCGGGACAGGAATTGTCATTCTTGCCATTATCCTTGATCGCCTGACTCAATCCTTGGGCAAAAATCATCGAACCAGAGGGGGGCACTGGTATCACTCTGGGCCAATAGGATTACTGCGCCTGCTTTTTCTCTCAATTCGCTCAATTAAGAAAAAAACCGCTCATCAAAATCATGCCGGTCAAAATAATACAGCCAAAACAATATCCGACCTGGCAACAAAAGGAGGAAACAGCCATGCGCATAATCACCGTATGCAAAGAGATCATGAATAAGAGGATAATTTTCGCAGCACTTCTCATGATATTTATGAGTCTTTTATTATCCTCAATAGCATCTGCCACTGACCTTCCCGGCAAAGGTATCAGTGTACAACCGCTACAAAGTACAATCAGTGAAGAAACATTTCAGACTTTGATTGTCTGCAAGGCCTTGGAAAAACTTGGCTATGACGTCAAACCGATCAAAGAAGTGGATTATAACGTCGCTTACACTTCGATTGCTTCTGGTGATGCCACATTTATGGCCGTCAATTGGGTACCGCTCCATGATGCCCCATACAAAGCTGCCGGAGGAGATAACATCTTCTATCGCAAGGGAAGTTATGTTGTCAATGCGGCTCAAGGGTATCTTATTGATAAAAAAACCGCAGAAAAATATCACATCACCAATATCGCTCAATTAGAAGATTCTCAACTTGCCAAACTGTTTGATAGTAATGGAAATGGAAAAGCAGATTTGACAGGCTGTAACCCTGGATGGGGGTGTGAAAGAGCGATCAATCACCACATAACTGCTTATGGATTGAAAAATACCGTGGAGCAAAACCAAGGCAATTATGCGGCTATGATGGCTGACACTATTGCCCGTTATCGGGCAGGTAAACCTATCCTCTATTATACCTGGACACCTTACTGGGTGAGTGATGTACTGAAACCCGGAAAAGATGTCATCTGGCTTCAAGTCCCCTTCTCTGCTATCGGTGAGGGAGAAACCCTCAATACCCAGTTGCCTAATGGCCGTAACTATGGCTTCCCACCCAGTACCATGCATATCGTGGCAAACAAAGCGTGGGCAGAAAAGAACCCTGCGGCGGCGAAACTTTTTGCTGTTATGACCTTACCTATTGCTGACATCAGTGCTCAAAATCAGCTCATGCATAACACTAAAATTTCCGAGGCTGATATTGAACGTCAGGCTGAAGAGTGGATCAAAACACATCGGAAAACGGTAGATGGTTGGCTAAAAGCAGCCAGAAAAGCCGCTCACAAAGCATAAATTAACCTTCCTTCATTCTGCACCTGGATAGCCGTGAAGACATTAATAAAACTCACGACTATCCAGCACACACTCTTCTATCATTATCAACTCCTTTATTCCCAATGATATTATTTAAATAATTTATATATTTTATATTTTCACTTTCATCATATTTTGTTAATGTTGTTTTATCTGTTAACAAAAAAATAAAATACTCCATGTCAATGTCTGATAAGTCTGTACCTGATATACCAATATCTGATACATCAGAATCTGAGAATCCTCTGCCAAGCAAGGCTTCTTCATTTAAAGACGGTATTTGGGATAGTCTCCCAATCGCCATTGGCTATATTCCCGTCTCTTTTGCATTTGGCTTAAGCGCGACTAAACTAGGGTTTACCCCCGTAGAAGCCATATTTTTTTCCTGTGTCATTTATGCGGGCGCCAGCCAGTTTGTCATCACGGCTTTGCTCAGTGCAGGAATGTCATTGTGGTTTTCTGCGCTAACTGTCATGGCAATGGATATCCGCCATATTTTGTATGGCCCTGCCTTACGTTATCGCATCAAACAAAAATTATCGGAAAAGAAAACTGTGATTTGGGCATTTGGCCTGACTGATGAAGTTTTTGCCGCAGCAACAACCAAATTAATTAAAGACCAACGGAGTTGGAGTGAAAACTGGATGGTTGCCATTGCAATATGTTCCTGGCTCTCTTGGGTGCTGGGTACTGTAGCTGGGGCCATATTGGGTAATGGTTATTTAAGTTCTTATCCAGCTATTGAAGCTGCCATGATATTTATGCTGCCGGCGCTATTCTTAAGTTTTTTGTTAGCATCTTTCAAAAAACAAAATACCTACTGTGTTATCGCTGCTTTATTAGGTGCATTAATGGGAATCACATTTTTTTCAATTCCTATCGCCATTCTTGCGGGGATCGTGAGTGGATGTTTAGCCGCACTTCTGCAAACTAAAAATGCATGATTAGAACCTTACATAATTAACTCATTATATGATTGATAATAAAATACTTCTTATCGGATTCATTGTAGGCGCTGCCAACTTTTTATTCCGCTATCTTCCTCTGCGGCTGGGTGTCAATCGCTCACCGACAGAAAAAAAAGGAAAAATGGGCGTCATACTCGACAGCATTGGTATTGCATCAATTTGCTCACTCCTTATCGTCTCAAGTATTCCTGACGTCATGAAGGAACACAGCAAATTTTTTCCGACTTTAATTGGCTACCTAACTATTTGTCTGTTTTTCTATAAAACTCGAAGCATCATTATTTCAACACTGTCTGGTGCCGTAGTTTTTGGAATAATATTCAAAGTATTTATGAATTAGGTATCAATATTAAAAGAAATATGATGATAATAAATAACTATAATTGCTAAATTTAACTTTTAATATAGTATTTGTATGGTTTTTAACAAAAGTTACTTTACCGGTTGAAACTAATAAGGTATCTAAACAATGGAAAGTTCATTCACTCCCACAGAAGAGTTACTTAATTGCCGTGTAGCACAGCAAAAAAGTTTACCCTATCAAGAGATATTACTAACTCGCTTATCCATGCATGTCCAAAGTAGACTTCTGGAAAATCGCAACAACATGCTGAAAGCACAAGGAATCAATGAAACCTTGTTTATGGCTCTGATGATTCTGGATACCAAAGAAAGCCGTAGCATTCAGCCATCAGAACTTAGTGCTGCATTGGGTTCTTCCCGTACAAATGCAACCCGAATTGCAGATGAATTAGAAAAGCAGGGCTGGATAGAGAGAAAGGAGAGCCATAATGATCGTCGTTGCCTCCATCTTCATCTCACAGAAAAAGGTTCGATTTTCTTGAACAGTTTACTTCCACCACAGCATGAATGCCTGGTTAAGCTTTGGTCTATCCTGGACTCAGAGGAGAAAAAGCAGTTAGAAAAATTGATGAGAAAAATTTTGGGGCAACTAGATAGTGTGGGAGATTGTTTAAGTCAGTGATTGCCCTTCTTCTGGATGGTTTTGAACCAAGAAAACATGTTATAGCAACATGATCTAAAAAAACTTTTCTACTAGCCTGTATCATCAGATACTTCGTATGGCTAATTATTATCTTCAGATAATACTTAAATCCATATCGTTCGTCTCTTCCAGTAGTGTAAGCGCACACTACTGGAAACGTGTTTCGTCCTGTCGGGGCCACACATTAATAATAAGTCAAAAACAAATATGGGGACTCTCCATGAGTATTAGTGAGAAAACATCACTTCCTTCTACCGAAAAACCCTCTCCTGAAAAGGTGAAAACAAAAAATAGTGCTAAAAAACAGAAACGCCGCCGTATCATTACGTTATTGACGTTTTTTTTCCTTCTGCTTGGGGCTGGCTATACTGTTTACTGGTTTCTCACTTTACGTCACCACCAAGAAACTGATAATGCCTATGTTACAGGTAATCAGATACAAATCATGTCTCAAATTGCGGGTAGTGTTGTGACGGTCAATTTTGATAATACTGATTTTGTGCAAAGTGGTCAGCCTCTCATCCAGCTCGATCCCCGTGATGCCGAATTAGCTTTAGAAAGAGCTAAAAATGAATTAGCCAATACTGTCCGAATCACCCATCAACACCTGATCGACAGTAAAAGATATCAAGCCATCATTGAGCTGAAAAAAATTGCGCTTAGAAAAGCCCAACATGATCTTAAGCGACGAGAAATATTGGGAACTCAGGATTTAATTGGCAAAGAAGAATTGCAACATATGCGCGAAGCTGTCTCTGCTGCCCAAGCTGATCTGGATGTCGCAATCGCTCAATATAAAAGTAATCAGGCCATTATTCTGGATACTCCGCTGGAAAAACAGCCAGCTATCGAAAAAGCAGCCTCTGGCGTCCGTGATGCCTGGCTCACCTTACAGAGAACCAATATTGTCAGCCCTGTTGATGGTTATGTCGCTCGTCGTAGCGTTCAGGTCGGTTCCCGTATTAATTCAGGAACACCTTTGATGGCAATTGTGCCTGCCAACAATATGTGGATTGAGGCCAATTTCAAAGAAACCCAACTGGCAAATATGCGGATTGGTCAGCCAGCAACAATCATCAGCGATTTCTATGGTGACGATATTGTCTATACCGGCAAGGTTACCGGTATCGATATGGGAACTGGTAGCGCCTTTTCCCTATTACCAGCGCAAAATGCCAGCGGAAACTGGATTAAAGTCGTACAACGCTTGCCTGTCCGTATTGAACTTGATCCTGAACAATTAAAACAACATCCCTTGCGGATTGGGTTATCAACAAAAGTTACCGTGGATACAGCGAACACCGATGGAACTGTACTGGCAACCACCGAACGTACTCTTCCGGCCTATCAGACCAATGCCTTGACGATAGATATGGCTCCTGCAAACAAAATAGTTACTGACATTATTAATAGTAATGCAGGCAATCAAATTTAAGGGGGGTTCATGGTGACAAGAGAACCGCTTACAGGTGCAAAACTCGCCCTTTTGACCATGACTCTTTCAATGGCGACGTTCATGCTTGTTCTCGACTCTACTATTGCCAACGTCGCCATACCGACGATTGCTGGTAATCTGGGTGCGTCAAGCTCACAGGGAACATGGGTGATTACCTCCTTCGGTGTCGCAAACGCAATTTCCATTCCAATTACCGGTTGGCTAGCGAAACGCTTTGGTGAAGTCAAATTGTTCCTCTGGTCTACCGCAATTTTTACTCTTTCATCTTGGCTGTGTGGTCTTTCCAACAGCCTTGGCATGTTAATTTTCTTCCGTGTTATGCAAGGAGTGGCCGCGGGTCCCGTACTTCCTCTTTGTCAAAGTTTGTTGCTAAATAACTACCCACCAGCGAAACGAAACATGGCATTGGCGCTATGGTCGATAATGATTGTTGTTGCCCCCATTTGTGGGCCTATTCTTGGTGGCTATATCAGTGATAACTACCACTGGGGATGGATCTTTTACATCAATATCCCCCTTGGCATTGCCATTATCTTTATCATCATGCAACTATTGCGTGACCGAGAAACAAAAACAGAAATCCGCCCCATCGATATTATTGGGCTGTTTTTGTTGGTGATTGGTATAGGCAGTTTGCAAATTATGCTTGACCAGGGCAAGGAACTTGATTGGTTTAATTCCACCGAGATTATTATTCTTACTATTACTGCTATTATCGCGCTTATTTTTTTGATCATATGGGAATTAACTGATGATCATCCGATAATCGATCTCTCCCTGTTCAAGCTACGCAACTTTTCTATTGGTACGCTGAGTATTAGTCTCGGCTTCATGATGTATTTCGGTTCAATTGTTTTATTGCCACAGCTATTGCAAGAAGTTTACGGCTATACTGCAACTTGGGCGGGCTTTGCGGCCGCACCGATAGGATTGCTTCCACTGTTATTGTCCCCCGTTATTGGCAAGTTTGGTCATAAGATAGATATGCGCTATATCGTGACATTTAGTTTCATCACTTATGCTATTTGCTTCTATTGGCGGGCATATACCTTTGAACCGGACATGGATTTTGCTGCTACAGCATGGCCACAGTTTGTTCAGGGGCTTGCCATGGCATGTTTCTTTATGCCGTTGACAACCATTACATTATCAGGCCTAGCGCCAGAACGAATGGCTTCAGCTTCCAGCTTGTCAAATTTTACCCGTATATTGTCTGGTTCAATCGGGACATCCCTCACAACCACAATATGGACACAACGTGAGTCGATGCACCACTCGAACCTTACGGAATACATCAACCCATATAACCCTAATTATCAGCAAATACATCAGCAATTAACTCAATTAGGCATGAATGATGAACAAATCTCCGCTTATCTGGCAAAACAGATCACTCATCAAGGATTAATTATCTCTGCCAATGAGATCTTTTGGCTTTCAGCAAGTATATTCCTTGTTTTGACATTATTGATCTGGCTGGCAAAACCGCCTTTTTCTGCCGGAGGTAAAGACCACGGAGGAGCGCATTAAACTTGTTACATTGAACCTGGTGAGCTTAACTTAATAGATAAAGGAATAAGGCTCTGACTATTTAGTCAGAGCCTTATTAACAATGAAAAATTAAACCTTATTCTGACGCCACCATTCCGCCAGCATAATACCTGTTGCAACAGAAACATTCAGGCTTTCTACTCGACCCGTTCCACCAATAGAAAGACGAATGTCACCATCTTCCCAAATGCTGTCACTTAATCCGTCACTTTCCTGTCCCAATACCAAAACCATTTTTTCTGGTAATGTTGCTTGTGTCAGTGTTGTACTACTTTTATGACTTGATGTGGTCACAATTGTGTAACCTTGGTTGCGAAATTTATTCAGCGTAGCCGTGAATCCATCCGCATCAATGCCTTTGATGTGTTCAGCGCCCCCTTCTGCTGTACGAACAGCCGCACCGGATTCCAGCATCGCTGTATCCTGTAAAATCATACCTTGCACGCCAAAATGCGCACAACTACGCATAATTGCACCAAGATTATGTGGATTACCTACATTTTCCAATGCCAGCACACAATCTTTTGCTGGTGCCTGCTGCAAATAGGTTTCCGCATCCAAGCCATTACGCTTCTTAATCAAAAAACATACGCCACCGTGGTGTTCTGTACCTGATGCTTTGGAAAGTTCTTCGTCGTCAACGACATGATAAGCTTTGCGATTTGCCGCCATCCATTTCAATGCATTGCGAAAACGCGGCGTGACCGATTGAACAAACCAGGCCCGAACAATCGCATCGGGACGGTTCTGGAACATTGCCTGACAAGCATTTTCCCCATAGATGCGGGTTTCTTCCAAACGCTGACGACGAAGCTGTTCAGGATCAATGTTGCTTTTACCGCTAATACCTTGATGCTCTGGCTCAAGAAATTCACTCTCTGGACGGGAGACCGTTCTCCACGGAGAACGATCACCTAAGCGCTCTGGGCGTTCACTGCCACGACGGCGGTCACCCTGATCACGCCCTTTACCAAACGGACGGTTATCACTCTTACGACTGTCACTGTTTTTACGGCGATCTCCGCCTTTACGGTTATCGTTACTGTCCTCATTATTGCGGACATACATTACTTTGACTTTGCCGTTCTTACCACTATAGGAATCGTTCATTTATTTCTCCAACTGCGTTATGGCGCGAAGATTACCCGATGTACGCGCCCGAAGCTACCTCTGGTAACGACAATCCATTAAAATATCCGCTAATTTTTTACTGATTTTATCCACGAACATGTTTGAGTTCTTAAATGAGAAATAACAACGCCGTTTATCAGCTTCGCCAACGTCGGCTTGCCCGCTCTACTCGCCCTTTTCTGGCAAGGGGATGCCGAGTGCAGCGTTGCCTGCATTGTTTATTACCCCAAAAAAAATGTCTGTGTGAAATGATTTCATCTGCAAATGCAGAAAGCCGCTTCTGTCTCATCATGTTCGATACTGAACCTATGAAACCCAGTAATACGGGAAAGTTGATTGCAGATATTCTGCCCGATACGATGGCTTTTCTCTGGTCTAGAACAGAGCCTGATCAACAACTGCTTAAAGTATTACGTGATCCAACCCGACAACCCTATCTGATCTTCCCAGACAGTTATGCTATGCCTCCTCGTACGGTATATCAGAAACTCCCTGCTAACCAAAAACCACCGCTGTTCATTATATTGGATGGCACGTGGCCAGAAGCAAGAAAAATGTTTCGCAAAAGCCCATATTTGGATGATATTCCCCTATTGTCTATTAATAATATTGCCAAAATGGACTATTTACTTCGGATACCCTCCAGAACAGAACAACATTGTACTGCCGAAGTCGCGGCTGCGGCACTAGAATTGGCAGGAGATATTAAAGCGTCACAGTCATTATTGAACCATTTCAATCATTTTCGTGAACAATATCTGGCAGGAAAGTCTAACCATCTGTAGGGATAATTCACAGTAATGCTTGACAATCCGCGCTAAAGTGACTGATGGTGGCTAAAGTTATTCATAGTAATTGTTTAATCAACAGTGATTGTTATTGATGTGATAACTGATAAGGAACTCCAGAAATGAGCCAGCGCGGACTTGAAGCATTGTTACGCCCTAAATCCATCGCCGTTATTGGTGCTTCTGAAAAGCCAGAAAAAGCCAGTTCAGTGTTGATGCGAAATTTGTTAATGGGTGGATTTACAGGGCCTATTCTCCCCGTAACACCAAACAAAAACGCCGTTCTGGGTGTGTTAGCCTACCCTTCTATCGATAAATTACCACTCTCTCCTGATTTGGCTGTGATCTGTACTCATCACAGTCGCAATTTGTCTTTACTAGAGCAACTGGCTCAACACGGATGCAAAACCGTCATCATTTTATCCTCCCCGCCATCACAATTTACTGAATTGAAACAGTGCAGCCAAAAACATCATCTTCGAATTCTGGGACCAAATAGTCTTGGCATCTTAGCTCCCTGGAGCGGGCTAAATGCCAGTTTTTCCCCAATCCCTATCCTTAAAGGTAAACTGGCTTTTATTTCACAATCAGCAGCAATATCTAACACAATTTTGGACTGGGCCAATCACCGTAGTATTGGTTTTTCGTATTTTATTGCTTTAGGTGACAGTGTTGATATTGATATTGATGACTTACTCGACTTTTTAGCCAGAGACAGTAAAACCAGCGCCATTTTGTTGCATCTCGAACATATTAGTGATGCACGCCGTTTTCTTTCTGCTTCCCGCAGTGCTTCACGCAATAAACCTATTCTAATCGTGAAAAGTGGCCGTACCCGACAAGTTCAGAAATTACTAGGAGAACAACAAAATTTCGATGCTGCTTATGATGCAGCCATTCAACGTGCCGGATTACTGCGTGTACAAGATACACATGAAATGTTCTCCGCAGTGGAAACATTAAGTTTTATGCGGCCATTGCGCGGAGAACGTTTATTAATCGTCAGTAATGGTGCAGCACCAGCAGCAATGGCGTTGGATGAACTAGTCAGGAGAACTGGCAAGCTCGCTATATTAGGTAAGGAAACGATCAATGGATTGTCTGGTATACTTCCAGACACACTGCTTTTACGTAATCCATTGGATATCGGTGATGACTCCTCCACCGAACGATATATTGCTACGCTCAAGTTACTTTTGGATAATCATGATCATGATGCCTTATTGTTAATCCACTCTCCTAGTGCCATATCCCACAGCCAAACTACAGCGGTACGGGTTATACAAACCATTAAAGAGCATCCCCGTGGAAAATGGCTCACTATTTTCACTAATTGGTGCGGAGAATATTCTTCGTTGGCAGCACGACGCCTGTTCAGTGAGGCAGGTATTCCGACTTATCGGACGCCAGAAGGTGCCATTACCGCCTTTATGCATATGGTGGAATACCAACGAAACCAAAAACAATTAAAAGAAACCCCCTCCTTACCTATTGGCATCACATCGAATACGGCTAGAGCCCATGAATGTATACAGAAAGCGCTTAATAACGGGAATATCCAACTGGATACCCATGAAGTACAACCTATTCTCGATGCTTATGGTTTAAATACTTTACCGACTTGGATCGCCCATACCAGTGATGATGCGGTCAATATTGCAGAAAAAATTGGCTATCCAGTGGCATTAAAACTCCGCTCCCCTGATATTCCACATAAATCAGAAGTTCAGGGCGTGATGCTTTATTTGCGCAATGCTGATGAAGTTAAGGCCGCCACACAAGCGATTATTGAACGTGTTAAACAAAACTTTCCGCAAGCCAGGATCCATGGATTATTAGTACAAAGTATGGCTAATCGGGCTGGTACACAAGAGCTGAGAATTGCTATTGAACAAGACGAAATATTTGGTCCTTTAATCATGCTAGGCGAGGGAGATATCGATTGGATACATGAAACTCAGGCGGCTGTCGCTCTTCCTCCCCTTAATATGGCATTAGCCCGTTATCTGGTTATTCAGGCAATTAAGAGCGGCAAAATAAAATCGGGTGGTTCACTTTTGCCGCTAGATATTCTTGCTCTCAGCCAGTTATTGGTCAGAGTCTCTAATCTTCTGATCGATTGCCCTCAAATTATTCGTCTGAATATCCATCCACTGCTTGCATCAGGCGATGAGTTTACTCTGTTGGATGTAACAATGGAGTTAGTGCCAGTAACAGGTGATCCCCGTAATCGATTGGCTATCCGACCTTATCCTAATGAACTGGAAGAAACCATCTATACCAAAGATGATTTTGAATGCTTGCTACGACCAATCTTGCCAGAAGATGAACCTTTACTGAAAGCATTTATCGACCAGGTAACAAAGGAAGATCTTTATTACCGCTATTTCAGTGAAATTAACGAGTTTACCCATGATGATCTCGCCAATATGACCCAAATTGACTACGACCGAGAAATGGCATTTGTGGCAGTCCGCCACCCGACAACAACACCTGAAATTATTGGTGTCGCTCGTGCTATGGCTGATCCCGATAATATCGAAGCTGAATTTGCGATATTAGTTCGATCAGATATGAAGGGGGTTACGTTAGGTTATCAGCTTATGACTAAACTGATTAACTATACAAGAGAACATGGTATTCAGGCATTAACAGCCATCACTATGCCTGAAAATCGTAATATGATCCAACTTGCGAAAAAACTTGGGTTTACCATTGATCTACAGTTAGAAGACGGTATTGTTAATCTTATGTTGAAACTCTAGCAAAAAAATCAATTCAATATGCATCTCGTGATGAGTGATAAAAAATGCTCACTCCGTGATAGATCGCACAGTCTTAAAGCAATCAGCTCAAGAGAGTTAATTCATACTCACAATAGACCAAACTAATGGTATCATCGCCAGATCATTTTGATTCATACACCTTATGATGGATTAATTCCATCTAGACTAAGAGAAAAACGCACTGTGATGTTGTCCAAATTTAAACAAGCAAAACACCAACAACACCTTGCACAACTGCCTAAGCTACCGCAATCAGTTGCTGACATTGAGACACTTTATGAATCTAAAGTATTTCGCAGCACCTTATTAGGACATATAAAAAATGCCCAAAAGCATATTTATATCGCCGCATTATATTTAGAAAACGATGATGCAGGGCGAGATATTCTGACTGCATTATATGAAGCCAAACAAAAACGCCCTGCGCTGGATATAAAAATTCTAGTCGATTGGCATCGTGCCCAGCGTGGCCGTATTGGTGCGGAAGCTGCGGCAACAAATGCAGATTGGTACTGTTCTATAGCTGAAAGCTACCCTGATGTCAATATTTCCATTCTGGGTGTTCCAGTGAATACACGTGAAGCACTGGGGGTTTTACATCTGAAAGGCTTTATCTTCGATGATACGGTTATTTACAGCGGAGCCAGTATTAATGATGTCTATCTGCACCGCCATGAAAAATATCGTTACGATCGTTATCATTTGCTGCACAATGCAAAACTTGCCTCGGTCATGAAGCAATTTATCGATGACAGTATTATTAGTGCAGAAGCCGTAAAAGATCTCGCTTGCTACAATCGCCCTCGTAGCCTTGAAATTAAAAATTTGATCCGCCAATTTCGTGCTTCATTAAGAAATGCCGAATACCACGTTGAAAATCAGGCATCAAATGAAGAATTGGCAGTAACCCCCCTGGTAGGATTAGGCAAAAAGAATCTGCTAAACAAAACAATTTGTCATCTTATGTCTTGCACTGAAAACAAGCTGGTTATCTGTACACCTTATTTCAATTTACCCGCAGTGTTGGTACGTGCAATATCTCGCCTGCTCCGCCAAGGCAAGCAAGTTGAGATTATCATTGGAGACAAAACAGCCAATGATTTTTATATTCCACCAGAGGAACCATTTAAGATCATTGGTGCATTGCCTTATCTGTACGAAATTAACCTGCGTAGATTTACTAGTCGGCTGCAAAAGTTTATCGATAGCCAGCAATTGACTATCCGGTTATGGGAAGATCAAAATAATACTTATCACTTAAAAGGGATCTGGGTTGATAATAAATGGCAATTAATTACTGGTAATAACCTTAATCCTCGCGCATGGGGATTAGATCTGGAAAATGCCATTCTTATTCACGATCCCCACCAAGAGATGAATGAGCAACGTGCAATGGAATTGGATTGCATTCGCACTCATACAAAGGTTATTCACAGTTATCAGGAATTAGAAAGTATTCAGCTCTATCCTGTTAAGGTACGCAAGCTGATACGACGCTTGCGTCGTATTCGAGTGGACCGATTAATCAGTAGAATACTGTAGAATAGATAAATAATTATCGTTTTTTTGAATCCCCTCTCGCTATTGCCTGAGGGGTTTTTTTATCTTATTTATCAAACGGCTATGATTTAAAAAATAAATCATGGCATGAATTACGATGAAAAAAACATCATCACTCTGATACGAAATATATTAATAATTTTTCCTATCCTATTGAACACTTCTTGTTCCAAGATACGTCAGGTAAATGACAACTGGAAAGGAAAAGATAAAATACAACATTTTTTATTTTCTGCAATTGTAGCTGCCGCGGGTAGCCCAAACGCAAAAAAGCCATCCGGTGACGGATGGCTTCTCTGACTGATTGAATGTCTGGCAGTTCCCTACTCTCGCATGGGGAGACCCCACACTACCATCGGCGCTACGGCGTTTCACTGCTGAGTTCGGCATGGGGTCAGGTGGGACCACCGCGCTCTTGCCGCCAGACAAATCCTGTTTTCAATCCCGAACAAGCTGTTTTCTCTCTCTGAAACTTT
>NZ_MKGQ01000199.1 GCF_001908105.1 Xenorhabdus eapokensis | reverse complement strand
CACGTTGGGTATTTTTGCCAATTTTCAACAAGGTAAAAGTCAACGCGACTGGCTTCAACAAGCCAATGTTATAGGATGTTAAAGTCGAGCATCGCGTTAATTTAGTATTTCACTTTTTTATTGATGAGTAGAAAAATCTTCTAAGAAAAGTTTAAAGTGATAACTATCAGATTTTTCAAAGCGTGTATAGGGTGGTTTGGTTTCATCATAGGTTATGATATCTAAATGACTTTTCAAAATGGTAGGAGTATCAAAGAAACTCAGTCCCATTTTTGCGAATTTGGATTTTCCAGACACAAAAAAGCAAAAAGAAGGA
>NZ_MKGQ01000198.1 GCF_001908105.1 Xenorhabdus eapokensis | reverse complement strand
GACACCGGTGGTGAATACACCATCAAAATATCAGCACTAACAAGAAAGACTGACGCGCCGCAGTGCGGCTTGTCTGCTGACGCTGGAATACAAAACAAACAACCGTTTTGTATTCCATCGTGCAGCGCCATGTACTATAAATATTTTTTAAACATTGAGGCAGTGATCATCACTGCCATACCTAAAAGTAACGCTGCTGGCAACAATATCACCGCAGGATACATCGTATCCGGCCAGGATAAATACAGCACACAGGGAATAGTGCAGGCCGGTTTAATGCCCCGTTTGGCATGATGATAAACAAAACTGGATTCATAGCCTGCGCC
>NZ_MKGQ01000197.1 GCF_001908105.1 Xenorhabdus eapokensis | reverse complement strand
ATTCCAGCAGGTCACTTATATAGGCACTTATCTTATTTGGGCGGACAGAATACAGGAAAAACAATTACGTTCAAAAAAGATTCCGAATAGGCTCTAAGGAATGAAATGCAGCTGAAACGCGAACTGGCCCACAATGCCATTCTGACCATTATTGAGCGAGACACCCAACGTATCAGAATGCATCCGCAAAAACAGGTGCCGGACAGCACCGATGTCCGTTTTTATCAACTGGAAGCGCCAAATCGTGAGCGCAGGTATAGCAGAATCATCATAATTTGACATATTCAATATGCTCCGTAAATAGCTCATCAACTGAACATCTTTTTTGCCTCCTGATCGCTTTTGCTCCTCCC
>NZ_MKGQ01000196.1 GCF_001908105.1 Xenorhabdus eapokensis | reverse complement strand
GGGAGGAGCAAAAGCGATCAGGAGGCAAAAAAGATGTTCAGTTGATGAGCTATTTACGGAGCATATTGAATATGTCAAATTATGATGATTCTGCTATATTACCTTAGGGATCGCTCGTCTATATCCAGATGATCAGAATGATTTGAGTACTATGTGGGGATATAGCGATGATACGAATCCAAATGTAGATTCCAATGCCAAATCTTATGGCTCTATAATTGTAATCGAAAATAATACACGCATTGACGCTATGAATTGCCAAGCATTTCATTGGCTAAATGACTTTTCAAAATGGTAGGAGTATCAAAGAAACTCAGTCCCATTTTTGCGAATTTGGATTTTCCAGACACAAAAAAGCAAAAAGAAGGACTG
>NZ_MKGQ01000195.1 GCF_001908105.1 Xenorhabdus eapokensis | reverse complement strand
AAGAACTGTGAGAGATATTTGAATACCAGCCTTCAGTTCGTCAATCTGGCATTTCTCGTCGTGTTGCTGCGCAGAAAAAATACTGAATAGGCTGTTAGGGCTGTCTTCACGGTTAATGAAAGAGGTTAATTCATTCATATAGTCAGGGAATTTTATGCTATCAGGCGGAATAAGTTATGATTATGTCTTACAGCTTGGATCAGCATAGTCCACCAATTCGCGCAGATGTTGCGCCAACTGCTCAACGGTCTTCTCACCCGTGGCAGCTTCTACCGTTAAATTTTCCAATGTATTGTCGTTATCACGGAGCTTGATACCATTGCGGTAGAGAAAAATCATGGTAACAAAAAACGCCGTGCGCTTATTACCATCATTGAAA
>NZ_MKGQ01000194.1 GCF_001908105.1 Xenorhabdus eapokensis | reverse complement strand
GTCAGACTGGCGACGACGACACCAATACTATGCACAACAATGTCATTACCGTCGTCGGAATAACCCTATGGTGACAGAGCAATTACGACTGTAGTATTAGAGCCCATTTGGAATCTTTTTTGAACGTAATTGTTTTTCCTGTATTCTGTCCGCCCAAATAAGATAAGTGCCTATATAAGTGACCTGCTAGAATGAGAAAAACCTACCCGAGTGATATCAGCCGAGAAGCCTTTCAAAAAATTGAACCCTTGTTGCTCAGCAGCCGAAAACGTACGCGTCCTCGAAAAGTCGATGTGTATGAGGTGTTTTGTGCCCTGCTGTATATCCTCAAGAGCGGTTGTCAGTGGGATATGCTCCCCAGTGATTTCCCCAGCAAAAGTACC
>NZ_MKGQ01000193.1 GCF_001908105.1 Xenorhabdus eapokensis | reverse complement strand
GTGTCTTCGGACTGGAGTTTTTGAGAGACTCATCAATGTTATCGTTCAACAACATCGATTGTTTCAAATTTTCAGCTTGTTCCAGATTGTTAAAGAGCAATTATTGGTAAACCGGCGTTAGCCGCCCGCTTAACAATAACTTATTGGCACCGCCTTTCACCCGCTGCCGAGCAAGATGGCGTCCCCTAGGGGATTCGAACCCCTGTTACCGCCGTGAAAGGGCGGTGTCCTAAGCCTCTAGACGAAGGGGACTTCAAGTCTTCTTCGCAGACGCTTGCTCATGCTACATTTCATCAGACAATCTGTGTGAACACTCACAATTCACGCTCATTAGTTAAGGAGGTGATCCAACCGCAGGTTCCCCTACGGTTACCTTGTTACGACTTCACCC
>NZ_MKGQ01000192.1 GCF_001908105.1 Xenorhabdus eapokensis | reverse complement strand
GATCAAAAGAGTTAAGTTTTTTTTAAATGCCGCTTCAGCAAATCAATGGAAAGGGATAGGAAATATGAAACTCTCATAATTATGAAAAGTTATTTAGTATCAGATGTGTCAATTTATCATGCCTGAGAGCTGTGCTGGTGTTTTCCTGATAAGAAAACTAATTGTGTCTCAGGTATGTTTATTTTTTAACTTATTAATTATTACAGATAGCGCTCTTTTTCGGATAAACCCACTGGCTGGCCTAATTATGAACCAGTAGAAAGTAAATTTTTTCTTAACGTTATCACTAGGGCAAAAAATGAAGGTTTCGGTCACTAAATAAGCTTTCATAATAACGATACACTCATTTTTCTCACTCCCGGTTGTTGCCCTGATGAAAAGGCGGTCATAAATTCTTCAACGCACACTAAGA
>NZ_MKGQ01000191.1 GCF_001908105.1 Xenorhabdus eapokensis | reverse complement strand
CTGCATTCCACCATGCTCCACGCTGGTTACATGCCGAACTCCACGCTCGTTGTTCGGGTAAACCCGCTGCCATTAATTTCTTGGCTCGCGTGTATGGACGCTTCCACTGACGCCATAATAAACAGCGTAGTTTCCGGTTTATCCAGCTGTCCAGCTCCTCCAGTACGCCTTTTACCGCTGTGTATCGGAAGTAGCTTATCCAGCCTCTTAGCACTGGAGTTAACTCATCAATGACCCGTTTGACTGATTTTGAACAGTGACCCGTTGTTAGGTTACGGATTTTCTCTTTTAGTCGACTGATGCTGCTGCTCGCGATTTTCAGGCGAACGCTTTTGTGCCAAGTTACGCTGTACCCTAAGAACTTGCGTTCCCACGGTCTCGCAACCGCACTTTTCTTCTTGTTGATACTCAGTT
>NZ_MKGQ01000190.1 GCF_001908105.1 Xenorhabdus eapokensis | reverse complement strand
CACATGGCAGGACGACCGCCAACCCCGACTCACCTGCGTTTGGTGAGGGGTAACCCATCAAAACGCCCGATTAACGCCAATGAACCGATGCCGGAAAAAGGGGTGCCCAATGTCCCCAAACATTTTGGGAAAATGGGGCGGTATTGGCACGAGCGGATCGCTGGGGAACTGGATAAAGTCGGCGTGCTAACCAGTCTGGATGCCAAAGCCCTTGAGTTATTGGTTGAAGCCTACGTTGAGTACCGGACGCACTGCGACACATTGGAAAACGAAGGTTACACCTACCGCACCGATCAGGGATTAATCAAGGCGCACCCCGCGGCAGGGATGAAAGCCGATGCATGGAAACGCATTCACGCCATGCTCAGTGCGTTCGGCATGTCCCCCTCCAGCCGGTCTAAGGTCAACATGGCCGGG
>NZ_MKGQ01000019.1:43228-72854 GCF_001908105.1 Xenorhabdus eapokensis | reverse complement strand
CACGTTGGGTATTTTTGCCAATTTTCAACAAGGTAAAAGTCAACGCGACTGGCTTCAACAAGCCAATGTTATAGGATGTTAAAGTTGAGCATCGCGTTATAAATAACAATATTGAAAGGAATCAGTAAAGCCATTAGCCGCATCAACGTCTTTTTTGTTTTTGGGCCAAAAACGTGGACGATCACTTTTAGTCTTATCCTGTCGTAAGCATAAAAGCGCCAACGGGTTTGTTCTTTGACTTCACGTACGACTACTGCTCATCCATTTCACAGCAGACAATCACTTCGGTACAAGGAGAAGTGGCTTTAGGGCTGAGTTTAATGAAATGGCCGCCCTCACCCTAGCAACGGTATATTAACAGGGTGATTATAGCCAAATCATATTAATATGACATAATACCTAAACCCTAGACGACAAGGCATAACTCATCGACTACTCTGCCTTATCATTGGAAGGTAGATATTATGCCATAATATTTTGATTATGTTATATATTGATTCTGATGGAGCTAAGAAAATCAAAAATAACTCCAAAATCAGTGTTGCAAAAACAAGGAGGTTATAGTCCTAATAGGCGCCATCTCGTTTTAGTACTACGTTGACTGTTTTAAACAAAATAGCGATATCGTTCCAGAGTGTCCAATTTTTTACATACCAGCTATCAAGATATACACGAGTTGCATAGTCAACATCGTTACGCCCACTCACCTGCCATAGCCCTGTCATACCTGGTTTAGCCATGAGATAATACGATTTGTCATCTCCATAACGTTCTAGTTCTTCTTCAACAATAGGTCTTGGACCAACAAGACTCATCTCTCCTTTTAACACATTAATGAGTTGTGGAAGTTCATCAAGACTGGTTTTACGTAGAAAATGACCAATAGGTGTGATTCTCGGATCATTCTTGAGTTTGAAGTCTTTTTTCCATTCCTCCATAGCGTTTTTATCTGTTTTAAGTAGATTTTCCAGTACTTCTTTGGAGTTTATAATCATAGAGCGAAACTTTAAGCACTTAAACTTGTGCCCTCCTTGTCCTATACGTTCATGGCCGTAGAAAGGAGATGCTCCATCACGAGAAACTTTCCAACCAATAAAAAAGAACAGAGGGGAAAGAAGTATCAATAAAAGTGAAGAAACAACAATGTCGAAACTACGTTTAAGAATACTTGATGATCTTTTAGCGAGTTTATTTTTTACCCTCAGCATCAATAGCTCATAACTAAAAAAATGGGACATATCTGTGCCATAGAGTGGAACCCCACGTAATGTTGGGATCACCGATACATTACGAATATTATGAGCAGAGAGGTAGCGTAACCATTCGTCTTGCAACTGATTCTGCTCATATTCAAGGGCTATAAAAATCTTGTGTTGCTGGAATTTTCCAAGTAATTGTTCAGGAGTGAGATGAAAAAATGGGAGAGTTTTCTCTGGGCTAATTGCACAATTATTATCTGGTGCAACAAAGCCTATAACCCCAAAACCAAGTAACCGCTCGCTGCAAATAGCTAAATAAGCATCACGAGCGTTATTCCCACTACCGATGATAATTGTCGGCATATTCCAATATTTAAACTTAATTAATAATAGCTTAGTTAGCCACCGACAAAATGGCAGAGTAAACATAATAATCAACCAAAACATAGCCCACTGATGTCGAGAGAAATTCCATTTAGAAATAGCTACTATTGCTAAATCGGCGACAGCTAGTCCAATGAGCATCAATAAGGTTTCTTTCAGTTCATTCCAGAATGGCTTACGATAAGTATAATGTCGTAAATGGCCCCAGGACCAGAGAAGCATAATTACGGCTATGGTCAGAAAACTCCAAGCTCTGGCGATATCTGATCCACTTTTAAAGACGAGGGAAAATGGAACATTGGTGCGATTACTTTCAATCCACCAAGAAAGAACAAAGGCACCTGCCATAGCCAGAAAATCGCTTGCCATCAAAGAGAAACGGTTAACAGACGCTGAATAGTTTTCATATCCGGATTGATTGCTGTTTGAGTTCCGGAGCATTTCTGTCGAAGCCATATAGTATATTTACCTAAATTCAAAATAGTATTCGGCAGAGTGCCGAACTAAGTTCTCTGCCGTGTATGATATAATTATCTTTGAGTTGCGAGTGCACTTAGGCAGGTTGTGACAACTTCTTTTGCTTTACATAAAGTGTCAGCTTCAGAGTAACAACGTAGTTCTGGTGCATTACCTGATGGGCGTAGATGGACAATAATATTGTTATCAAGGGTCATTCTTAAACCATCAGTAAGGTCGATATGAATGATTTGACAATCATTGAATCCCAATAAAGCTAGTAATTTTTCTGGGACTTGAATCCCCTGATTTAAAATGACCTGACTTAACGCTGTAGGAAACTCTTTAAGCCTGTCAGAATACGTGTAACGTGGAGGAAGGGCGTTTACTAGCGAAGAAATTCCCTTATCTTTGCTTACACTTAATATCATAAGTGCTGGTAAAAGCGCATCGCGGGTAGGAAGGGTAGCTAATATTCTTCCTGCTACATTAATATTACTGCCGAGCAAGAATCCGCCATTAGCTTCAAAACCAGCAATACGTTTAAATTGGTTTGAAAGTGACTTAAATTCGGCAATCACATAGGGAGAACCAATTTTAGTTAAGGCAATATTGGTAAAACGACCACAGCTTTGTACGGCACTATTGCAGTTTACTGGGATTGCCAAAGCCTCTATCCCTAAAGCATCAGCACACAATAATCCTACTATGTCACCCCTTAACCATTCTCCATGTTCATCAGCCAGCAAAGGGCGATCACCGTCACCATCCGTTGAAAAAATACAGTCTAGGTTAAATTCATTAGACCAATTTTTGGCTTTAATTCTATCTTCTTCCGCAACAGCTTCCGTATCGATAGGAACGAATTCGTCAGTACGCTCAAGTGAAATGACTTCAGCGCCTAATGAGCTGAAGAGAAGAGCATAAAGATCACGTCCAGCACTGGAATGTTCGTAGATACCTATACGTTTTCCTGCTAGCAAGCTTTCGGAAAACAGAGAGAGGTAACGATTTATATAGGCTTCTGCGGCATCTGATAAGACAGTTAGTTGTATCATCTCAGTCAAAGGTTCAAAAATAACCTCGGCAGATAAGATAGCTTCTTCGTCTTCCTTTGAAATTTCCCCATCAGGCCGATAAAATTTGAGACCATTACGGTCAAAGGGAATATGACTGCCAGTAATCATAATACATGGCATGCCATCTTGCATCGACTTATAGGCAAGCGCTGGAGTTGGTACTACACCATAATAAATGGGTTTAATCCCTATTTGACGAAGTGCTGTTGCACAAGCCATTGCCATATCAGGGCTACTAGGTCGGTTATCGATAGCCAATGCAATTTGAGAAATGTCATATTGTTTTTGCATCACTGATACAAAAGCATGGGTAAAAGCTGAACAGACATCTGGAGTGAAATCAATGACCAAGCCACGGGCGCCACTGGTACCAAACGCGATACCACTACCAGCAATAACTTCTTGGCTATTTAGTTTCTTATTATTCATTTTCTTCTATTTCTACTCTGCCATAACGATCATTGAGACGAACAATATCATCATCTCCAAGGTAAGTGCCTGATTGGATTTCTATTACCTCCAGTGGAACCTTACCTGGATTTTCCAGTGTATGGACTACACCTACTGGTATATAGGTAGATTCATTCTCGGTAACCAAATAGGAGTTATTTCCTTGAGTTACCCGCGCTGTTCCTGCCACAACAATCCAATGTTCGGCACGGTGGTGATGCATTTGGGTAGATAAGCTTTCACCTGGTCTTACGGTAATTCGCTTAACTTGATATCGTTTCCCTTTATCTATGGAATCGTATTTTCCCCAAGGGCGATAAATCTCCCGATGAAAACGATGTTCTGAACGACCAGATCGTTTCAGATTTTCGACAATTTTTTTGACATCTTGAACCTGAGTTTGATCTACAACCAACACAGCATCTTTAGTCTGAACTACAACAAGGTTTTTTACACCGACGAGACTGACAAGGCTGTTTTCAGAATAGACATAATTACCGTTGCTGTTGTACTGTAGGACATCACCTTTAAATACATTACCATCGTCGTCTTTTTTCGATATATCCCACAAAGAAGACCATGAACCGACATCAGACCAGCCAGCCGACAGGGGAACGACAACTGCATCAGTTGTGTTTTCCATTACTGCATAATCAATTGATTCACTTGGACAGGAGAGAAATGCTGACTTATCTACCCGGACAAAATCGAGATCGGGATTGACAGTTCCTACAGCAGCAACACAAGCTGAATAAATATCGGGGCGGAATGTTTTAAGTTCTTGCAGAAAGCGACTGGCGCGAAACAGAAACATACCACTGTTCCAGTAATATTCACCACTTTGTAAATACTGTTCTGCGGTAATAGTATCTGGTTTTTCAACAAATTGTGCTACTGAAAAGGCACCTTTATGTTCGGCTCCACGCTGAATATAGCCATATCCAGTTTCTGCATGAGTTGGCACTATACCAAAAGTAACGAGTTTTCCTGCAGTTGCATGAGGAATTGCTTGCTGTACTACCTGTGTAAAGGTTTTTTCATCTCGAATCACGTGATCTGCTGCCAAGACTAATAACAGAGGATCTTCATCATTGTCTATGGTTTGAAGAGCGGTAAGTGCTGCTAAGGCAATTGCTGGAGCTGTATTGCGTCCTAACGGCTCGAGGATAATGTTGTGCTCTAGTTTGCCTAGGTGTCGTAGCTGTTCGGCGACTAAAAAACGATGTTCTTCGTTACAAATAACTAAAGGAGATTCTGTTGATAGCTCATTCAAACGTTGCACAGTTGTCTGCAACATAGTGAATTCACCATCGAGTTTAAGAAATTGTTTTGGGTATAACTCGCGGGAAAGAGGCCATAACCGACTGCCGGAACCACCGGCCATGATGATGGGCAAGATAGTCATCTTTTTATCCTTAAAAGCGAATTATTTTTGCTGCAACCAATAACTTTTATACATACTAAATTTAGGTAGCCATTTTTTGGGGAGGATACGGTAATTCTTCCCAAGCTTATAGCCAATCAGTTTACAGCCCGTTGTTAATAAAGATCTTGGAATCCATAAAGGAGCATGATGCCATAAATATTTCAGTTCTGATTTTACAAACTTCATTCCCTCACACGAAGCTCCCCCAAACTGTTGTTGAACCCACGGTTCACAGGCATGGAAGACGCCTGTATCGAAATAACGACGAAATTCTTCCCACGGGCTATAATTATGAGAGTGTCTGACAGTTGCCTCTGCACAATACGAAACTTTATAGCCAGCTAAAATCATTTTTGCAGCTAAATACATATCTTCGGCCAGAATTGTATTTTCTGGGAACCCGCCTAATTTTTCAAAAATATCTCGACGATAAGCCGCAAATGAGTTTGACATAAACGCAGTTTTTAATCCCAATATCGGGATATCTTTTGATGATTTGATGTAACTTTTATCTGGATAATTAAAAAGACGTGCATGTGTAGCAATAGGGTTCGCATCTAAATGGGGTAGTTGGCGTCCACAGACAGCAGCAACAGAAGGATCTTTAAAACATAAAAGTATTTTATCCAATGAATCATGAGTATTTAGAATAGCATCTTGAGTTAAAAACACGATGACTTCAGCATCAGAAGCTAAACGAACTCCCAAGTTTCTGGTGCCTCCGTGATTAAAATCAGATGTAGAAATAATATGGGGTTTAATACCCTCTTGACGAGATGTCTGCACAGTATCGTCATGGGAGCTTGAATCTATCATTACAATTGAAACATCACACGTTTTTTGTGACTTGAAAGCTGAATACCAGTTATGCCATATTTTGCCAGCTTGGTAAGTTGGTAAAATTAAAGTTACTTTCATTTTTCCATTTTCTCCAACCAATTACTCACCATTTTTGTCATTAAATGGGAATCATAATAAGATGCTTTTACTATCCCTTTATCAATCCATGATTTAGGTTCTTGTAAAGATTCAAATGCAGATATCCAACTGTTCTTATCATTAGGATTAACATATATAGCTGAATCGCCAAGTACTTCATGAAAAACTGGTATATTTGATACGATGACAGGAGTATGGCTAGCCATAGCTTCAATAGGAGGAATACCGAATCCTTCGTCTAGTGAGGGGTAAATTAATGCACTGGCGTGAGTATATAACGAACACAAATTTTTAAAGTTGGCATCATGTAAAATAACGACTTTCTCATTTAAAGAAAGCTGTTCAACTAATTCTCTAAGGTGTGCTGCATAGTTAGTTCTTCCGCAAACGATAATGAGGCTATATTTTTCACACCAGACTTCACTAACTGCTAATAACGAATGAATATTTTTATGAGGCCAACTCGTACCAACAGCTAATAAATAATCCCCTTTTTTGGACGCAGGTTTAAAATCTGCAAGTTCAATAGAATTATAAATGACAGAAATAGATTCTTCAGAAACATTATAAGATAGTGATATCTGTTTCTTAACTGTATTTGACACAGTTAATATATGATGGCAACGTTTTACCAAAATTGGTAATATATATCTAAAATAAATTCTTTGAAGAAAACTATCAGGATAAGTATATGGGCGCAAATCGTGTATAGTAATAATTTGTCTTCTAAGAAATGGTATATTGTGGTGAGTTGTAGATACAACTTTACACAAACCAAATTTCATATAAACACGTAAAGCTAGGTATGGAGTATATAGTAGCCAAAGAATAGGACGTACCCGTGATATTTTTGATGTATTTGATACCATATCCGGCACAATAATCATTGGGACCCCAAGGCTAATAAAGAATCGCTCCTGTGACTTAGCACAGATGATTCCATTAACTTTTTGCAGATTTGACATAGCTTTAATAAATTTCAAAGTATATTGCCACAGACCTGTACCTTCACGGCCTACACGCGCCAAATTAATAACCATGCAGAATTCCTTTATTAACTTTCTTACTTGAAGAGCAGATAAACATAAAAATATAGCCAAGAATAATCCAATTTTCATAGGCAAAATAATTTACGTTGGCAGAAAAAAGAGAAAAAATCATAAATGAATAAAAGCCAACACCTAGAAATCGTAAAAATAAAATAAAAATCACATAAAATAAAAAACTGTATTGTAAGATAATATATGCACCGCCAGAACTAAAGAAAACAATCTCTGGTTTAATATTAACAAATCGTAAGTTAGCTAAGAAAGGAAATTCTTTTATAACTTCATTTAAATGTTCCGTAATCCCCCCCCAAATAAAAGATGAAATAACTGAAGGTTCAAATAAAGACGTCAACACATAATAACCAATACTTCTGTGAAGATACGTTTCTGCAAGCCATGGATTTGTATACGTTTTGCTAATAAAATCATATGTATTATACAAAACATAGACGATACACACGCAGAGCAAGCTATAAATTAAAGCTCCAACTAACAGATTTATTTTGTCCAACTTGATTACATATTTATCAAATAAATAAACAATTGGCACTATAATCCCAAAAGCTATAGTTATTTTAGAAAGAGAAAGTATAATGCCAATCATAAAAAATAACAAAAGAGTTTTGGATTTTATTCTAACATCATATAAGTAGACTAAAAAAATACATATTAGAAAGGAAGAAAAAAAACCAGGTTCTTTACTTAAGCCTGCAACTCTATATTGAAATAAGACACCATCATCAAATCCACCTCTAGATTGGATGGCATATTTTCCCCACAGTGTATCAGCAATAAATGGTGGCTCAATAACTGTACTGTCACCTATATATGATAGAATGAATTGCGCCACAGCGAAAATCACACTGATAGTCGTGAAATAATATACAAACTTGAAAGCAGAGTAACGATAGATATACAGATAAACAATATAAGCTACAGAGAAAAATAACAGTGTGGGTTTGATGAAATAATATAAACTGCCAGAGTTAATCGACACTGACAATGTAATTAAGACTAAAGTACACGAATATATTAGCATGTTTTTTTTTATTTTTAATGAAATAATCCATTTTAAATAATTAATGTCAATAAAAGGAATGAACATATAAAAATAAATTGACATTCCATCAAGAGAGAAGTTAACTATTGAAAAAACAAAAGATAAAAAGAATAAAATAGGGACAATATACATTAATGAACCTTGTACTATTAATAAAATGGATATTTTCTAGGGAAAGATTACGAAATATCTATGTTGTAAGGTCACAGGGCGCGAGCATACTTTGATTAATATTTATCCTTAAAATGTAAATATTATTCTTTAACCCTATGATTTACTAAAAAAGGTTAAAAAATTGTTTTTATAACTACATTTCACTCGACATAAATATTGTAAAACTTAATTTTTGAAAAACAATCATCTTTAAAAGGCCATTAAGATAGTGTACTCGAGCCCTGTGTAGGGCCATTAGACAGATAGCGAGGTTTTTTTGTTTCCGTTATAATCTGCCCTTAAACATTGTTGTATTATTCAGGAAATTTACCGCAACATAACGAATATGTGAAAACAAATCTGCTCGGATATAACACTCGTCTTCTTTGCATTTTCACATCCAGTTTCTAGTACAGTTTGTCTTATTCTCGATATATCTACCGATGACTGTTTTAGTTTGTTGTTCAGCATTAATATTAGCTGAACTAATGTAACAATGGGGAATGGTGTTCTCTTCTTCTGTCATTCCCTCTCGTAAAGATATTATCACCTCCAATTGATTCAATTTACGCCATTAAAAAAATCAATTAAAGCATTTGGTAAGCGACGTAATTCAGGCCAGTGATAGCAGGGGCTTTCATGCTTTTTCCTTGAGATGTTAGACGTCCAAATAGGTCATGATTCCAATAGTTAGATCACCCTATAAAGAAATAGTATTCACGTTCGATGAAACTCCCTATCACCTTATCGTGTATTTCCTTTGATTTGGAATAGACAATAGTCCTTCGATTCAGTCTTTTTAAACGTGTACGGAATATCAAATTGATTCTTTCTATACGTTGGGTATAATGTTTTTCTTCAGGGAGTAGGTTGTAAGGTGAATAATCATCCGTACAGTAAAACCTGACATATTAAATGGTGATAATAACTCAAGGAATTTGCGTAAAGTCGCCATACTGCGATCACCAAAAACATGCGCTACTATTCGCTTGAGGCGAGGCTCCCAAGCATACCAGAGCCAGCGTTGATTTTTCTTACTACTCACAAATGACCATTGTTCATCAACTTCACAAATAAGCTGGATTTCATTTCCCTCAAGGGGAAGGCGGTCACATTTTTTGGGTGAGTTTTTTAACGTGCGAATGACGGTGTTAATCTCTATCTTCAGTACACGGGTGGTATTACGGGCATCCGTGTTATTCATTGCTATATCAATAACCTGCTCTTTTACACCAGGATTACAGGCTTGATAGGTATAGTTCAGTTGAAAGGTTTTACGGCAGGCATAGCAGTGATAGCGGGGATGACCAGTACGCCCTTTTCCATGCCCTTTAACCTCTTCTGTTTTATGACAGTAACGACAAACCACCTCTCAACTTTAGCCATATCCCCCCCATAATAAAAAGCAGGGAGTTTATCACAATATCTAATCATTGGGAGTATGGCCTCTTTTTGGGCATCTGTCAGATGAATTTTCATGGGCGCGATCATGATCTGATTCAAATGAAAAATCAAACATCTTCAATGACGACGGGTATACACTAATTAATTCAAAAATATAATAAATAGTAAAAATACTTAGTAATGCAAGGGGTAATAAATTAACTACATTCATTTCGTGCCAACGAAGTAAATAAGTATATTAAAAACCACAACAACGAAAATAAAGATATTACTACAGCATCAGAGTCAATATTTAGCATTTTCATAACTAAAAGAATACTTCTAGTTTATCCAAGGGTGACACGTTTTTCACTTTATAGTCAACACATTTTATTCTGAAGGATGCCTCGTTAGTAAATTTCAGCATTAGAGAACATATCTGGTGGCTATTGTTTGGTATAAATAAAGATTTTTCATTCAAATAATCTAACATTCCATCTACAGCTGATGCAATAATCGGAATTTTTTTATTGATTGCTTCTAGCATAACTAAAGGCACTCCTTCAAATAAAGAGGGTATTATTAGTAAATCAGGCTGGTTTTTTAATTCCCACCATTTGTCACACCATCCATGAAAATGAACTTTCTTTTGTAATACAGGATTTTTTTGAGATAATTTAATCAGATCTTCAAGGTCAGGTCCATCTCCAACATAGTGTAAATGCATATCTATTACACTATTATTTTCTTTAATGTAATTAGAAAAAGCCTCTAATGCAATATCTTGTCCTTTATGGGAAAAAACGATCCTTCCCACCACATAAAAATTAATTATTTGCTTGTCAGAATATGTGTTCTTAATTTCTTTATTGTTATAAATTTCAATAGCCTCCTTCCTGTCTTGTTCTAGAAAGTTTTTAAATACATCAATTTGTGCATTACTATTGTAGATATTAATTTGTTTCTTAAAACACTCTGAAATAGTAATATAATCACGACACAATCTGTAATATATTTTATTGATCGCCTCACGGAGAAAATAATATTTTAACCCTAACCTTTTTGCACTATGTGCAAAAGGAATATAAGATTTAATATTAGATTTTAAAATAGCTCCCCAAAAGATAAAGTTCGCACCTAACTCAATACTACCTTGAATAAGAATAATGCTAGCATTTCTTTCCTGTATTTTATTTAAAATCGAGATAATTGTTATAGCGTCTTTTAACTTAAAGAAATGACTAATTGTTCCAAATCTAGAATGTTTTATATTGAATAGCTCATATGAAAGGCCATTTTTTCTTAATTCATCAATGAGTTTTATATTTTTTATATGTACATAAGAAACTATGTTAATATCATATATCTCTACAATTTTTTTAATTATTTTAATAGCCATAACTTCATGCCCTCCATAGAAAACTGAAGGGAAGATAAAATATTTCATAGATTTCAAGTGTTGGACCTTTTAATTTTTTTAGAACCTATATTAATTACTAAACTCCAGAAAAAACATCTTGCTCTATCAAAGAACGGGGTAACGAGTGGTAAAGAAAAAAATACTTTAAAAAATAGGCCAATATCGTATTTATTGTAAGCCGCAATGCAATCAAATTCTTTATTTAATTTTTTATAACGAACAGCAGAACTAGCTATACAACATTTATTTAAAAAATTAAAAATTTTCTTTTGGAAGTTTGAGTGTAAATAAAGATTAGCTATAGAACATCTGAACTTTACGTCATTATTTAAAAAACCGTGAAGAGTTTCTTTTTTTAAACTTTCATTTGCCAGATATCTATAACCAGCTAACACAGCCTTTGTTTTTTTTATGCCAAAACGTTTGAAATACTCAAAATTAAAATAATAATCTGATGTAGGCCACTTATCGAGATTATAACCACCAATTTCTATGGCTAAGTCTCTTCTCATCAACATTCCCAAGCTTCCAAATATCGGATTAAATGCCAAAAAATCAGCTATTTTTAACGGCTCAAATTCACTCTCACTCTCACGCCATTTAATATTAGTTACTCTAGAGAAAGTAACATGGGCTACACTAATCATTGAGGAATTATTAAGGCTATTTTGATAGCATGATTGCAAAAATGCTAGATGCAATATATCGTCATCATTTAAAATAGAAAGAAAGCGTCCTCGAGCTAATTCTATACATCGATTCCAATTTCCATACATTCCGATGTTTTTTTTATTTCTAAATAGTCTAATATTTCCAGGGATATATTTCTTAACAACTCTATCAATATCATTTGTATACTCGGGGTTGGAGCAGTTATCAACAACAACAACTTCAAAAGAAATATTAAAATCAACTTTCTGATTTATAGCTGATTGGATAGCTTCATCTAACAATTCTGGACGATTGAAAGTTGGTATCATGATTGATATTTCAGGAAATAAGTCTGGGCATCCATCAATGATCAGACTTGATGGAATATTTACATTAACCTCAAAGAAACTTTTAATGCTCATTAGTCTTTTCCTTTAGTATATAAATAACTCTTTTAATTCCATACTTAAGCATCCATATATAGTTAATACCTAATAATTTGTTTACTTTTAATGACCAATACCAATTGTTAAAAGTCAATTGTACTATTCCTTGTCCCAGAATAACTCCCCCTAAACCAAACCAACCACCGTAACAAATAAAAAAGCCTACTAATACAACAGCGACCCCAGAATATAGAGATGCATTTAAAAATGGTATTTCGTTTAAAGTTGTCAAATATGTCGCACTAAGTGAATGATTAAGTTCTAGCAACATAAAAAAAGAAAGTAGGATGAGCCATTGCTTCTCAATAAGATTAGCATTAGAGCCAATAAAACTTAAGAAGAAAGGGCCTATTAATACTAATAATATAGAACCGAGAATAAATAAACATAAAGAAATTATCATGGCAGATGAATATATATATCTTAATTGTTCTTTCATTCCATGAGCTTGCAGTGTATTCATTTTTGGTAATTGAATTTGGAACACTAATGAACTTAGTGAACTTAATAACATGAATATTTGTATTGTTAAACCATAACTTGCTGTAGCAGAGACTCCCCAAAAATAAGTGACAATAAAAATACTTCCTCGCTGAATAAGAAACGCTCCAAGCTGGACACAACCTAAACGCCAAGAACTACCCCACAATATCAAAGTAAGATCATTATTAGCTTTTGCTTTTTTTATTTCAGTGGATTCTTTTGCGTAAAAAGCTCTATTGGCTAGAAACCGATTTAAAATACAAGATGTTAAGTTAGAAATAGCCATGGCGTATAACCCAAAATTAGATAGTAAAAGTATTATAGCTAAGATGGCCATGCATAATCGACTGATAGCTATAATTTTATTAACTTCTGTTATATCACCTCGTCCTTGTAAAAGAGCATTGTAATAACCGAAATAAAAGATAATAATTCCACTCAATGCATAAATAAACCAGCTAATATAAATATCTAGTCTATCTGCATTATAAGTTAGTGAATAAAGATAAAAACCTCCACCAAAAACAAGAATTATTGATACACCTAATGATATTATTTTATATATTTTTCTAGACGAAAAAATTAAATCTATGAGTAGCTTTTGATCAACATGACAGGTCTTATCCATTTTAGGTAAACCTGTCTTTGTCAAATTTTTTGCGCCATTATATACATAAGATGCTTGTCTGGCTATCGTAGGTTGGAATCCGAATTCAAGTAATTGAGCTAATCCATATATTGATGTAAATATGTACCAAAACCCAAGATCCTCTGGTGTAAGTGTTATAACTAAAATAGGTAGGAGAATAATACCAGAGCCAATATTTAATAGCTGCGCAAGATAGCCCCATATAATATCAATTTTTTTCACATTGTATCACTTATTGAGTGTGAATATTTCAAATGGGTGAGGAAAGCATGTAGTTAAAATTATTATATATTAACTTATTTCTTGATAAAATATAACAACTATCAAAAAATCAATTTAACTATCTATTAATTATTCTATTTGCAGCATCTTTTCCGCTTAACAACGCCTGATCACTCCAGAGGTAAGACCATTCACCAAATCTTCCACACGTTTCGATATTATTTTCTTTTAAAAAATCTAAAACGAACTGCCTGCGTTCCTCCATGCCATGGTCATAAACAACATTTCCATATTTCAGTTGACGGTGATCTATAAATAAAATGTCTGATTCATTACAGATTTTGCTTTTTATTAGATAATTTCTAATGTTTTCAATTAGTATCGAAATATCTGGATTTGACTTGGTTGAAAGGGTGTATACTTCAAATTGAAGAGAGCTACAACCTTTAGGCACAGCATCCGGTGATTTCAAACTAGGTGAATATGCTCTGGCAGCAACACAATCGTCGTAGATGTAAAACCATAAATATTTATTATTTATCTCTCTAGAGAAACCAATTGAAAGTAAATCAACTTTTGTATAAAGAAGGCTTTCTGCGGCCTTTTTGACATCCTCTGGGACATCGTTAATAATACCTACTAATTCAGGTAATGGTATTGCACTGATTATATTATCATATGCAACTATATCACCATCATGAAATTTAACTTTTTTACTAATAAGATCTAATTCAATAGCTTTTTTATCGAGATGGATGTCACATTCAGTTACCATTGGTTTTATAAAGGAAAAATAACCGCCTTCTGTTGGATATCTCATTTCATCAGCATAATAGTGATTATCATATCTTGGCTCAAGAGCTCCATATAATATTTCAGCTAGATTAGCTTTCCTGAGGCGATTGCCGATCCACGTTAAGGACAATTTATCTGCGTCAATTGACCAATATTTCTGTGTATACTTAATTGGATAACGTTCTGCAATCTTTTGCCCATATTGACTAATAAGCCATGACTGATAGTTGTCATTGTAATTCTTAGGTGCTTTACAAAAAGACGAGATGAGTTCAACTTTCTCTTCCGTTGGCAATGGAAATAAATTATTTTGTACAGGGTGTCTCAGCCATGTCTCATTTTCATAACAATATGGGTCTGGTTTGTGTTTGTAATATTTTACATTGTCAAATAAAGAACGTACATATTTATCTTTTGTGAATGAAAGATGGACTGCATGATCAAATCTAAAATCACCTACAAAAAAAGGTGCTAACAGTCCTCCTGCTATATTAGATGACTCATAGCAAGTTACTTTAAATTTATTCCGAGATAAGTGATATGTTGCTGATATACCTGCAACTCCAGCACCTAAAACAACTATGTTCAATTTCAGCTCCTATCTAATGGAAATATAAGATTAACATATATTAACTATTAATATTTTTTAGTGTTTCACGTATCCCATCAGTTAAAGAGTAATTCGAAAACCAACCAAGTCTTTTTAATAGTGTTATATTTGCGCAACTAAACATAATTTCATTATCACGCACAGGTAATGCCCCGAATTCAATGATAGAATTGCTGTGTGTTATGGTCGCAACAGTCTCTACAAATGTTCTTATTGGAATCGCTGAACCAGAGCCTATATCTAATCTCTGTCCATTATTAATTTTATCATAATTAGATATCAGAACCTGAAAAGCACCTACCAAATCTTTGATATAGATAAAATCTCGCAACTGAGTCCCTGCTGTCAGTTTAAGAGGAAGATTATGTATACATTGGTGAAAAACATAAGTGGTAAACTTGGTAATATCATCAAATGGACCGAAAAAATGTTCTAGCCGGGCATCGATGAATTTACATAAACCTGTAGAGGTTAAATATTTTGCTAAATCAACGAATTGATTTTTTGTCAATGCATATGCACTCACTTCAGTGGGAAGAGATGTTCCACAATTAATGAACGTATATGTTTTTTCCTTTCCTAGGCACTCGAGCAAAGTTATCGGGAATGTGATATTTGCATTAATAATATCTTGTAACGACTCATTTTTACGGCCATAAAGTGCCGCTGTGTTAATGATAATATCAGGACTAAAACTCTGGATGTTATCACACCATTTTTCATCATCGAGATTGATGAACTGTATTGAACCAACACATGAGAGCCGAATCAGAGAAGAGTTTTTTCGAATAGTGCCTGCCACTTCGTGCTCGGAAATAAGGGTATTAGCCAGTTGACTACCTAAATAGCCACTAATTCCAGTGATTAATATACGCATGAACAAACGGGGGAATCCCCCCGCCTCAATTTAAAAATTAACCCCAAAAAACTCTTCAAACTTGGAAATAACATAATCCAAGTGATCTTTAGTCAAACCTGGATAAATACCAATCCAGAAAGTTTGATGCATGATACGGTCGGTATTAGTCAACTCACCAACTACACGATACTTGTGATTAGCAAAATAAGGTTGACGAGTCAAATTTCCGGCAAACAATAAACGTGTGCCAATTTTAGCTTCATCCAAGAATTTGAGCAGCTCAACACGATTAATACCGCTGGTTTCTTTTAGTGTAATAGGGAAGCCAAACCAGGAAGGCTCTGAATTTCCGGTTGCTTCCGGCAATTCAAGGAATTCAACACAGTTTGCCAGACCTGCTTTCAGATAGGTAAAGTTAGCCTTACGCAGTTCAACAAATTCCTTAACGCGTTCCAATTGTGCTAAACCACAGGCAGCCTGCATATCGGTGATCTTCAAGTTGTAGCCGAGATGGGAATAGGTGTACTTGTGATCATAACCATGAGGCAATGAACCCAGTTGCTGACCAAAGCGCTTGCCACAGGTATTATCGCAACCTGGCGCACAGTAGCAATCACGGCCCCAGTCTCGGAAAGATTCAATGATCGTTTTTAGTTTAGCTGATTTGGTGAACACAGCACCACCTTCGCCCATGGTAATATGGTGAGCAGGGTAGAAGCTAACAGTGCCAATATCACCAAATGTTCCCACCATTTTGCCATCGTAGCGGGTGCCCAGCGCATCACAGCAGTCTTCAATAAGCCATAAGTTGTATTTGTCAGCGATACGGCGTACTTTAGCCAAATTAAATGGGTTACCCAAAGTATGAGCAACCATAATAGCTTTAGTTTTGTCAGTAACTGCTGCTTCAATCAGTGTCGGATCAATGTTGTAAGTTGGGATATCTACATCGACAAAGACAGGAATAAGGCCGTTTTGGATAGATGGGTTAACAGTTGTTGGAAAACCAGCCGCTACAGTGATGACTTCATCACCTGGTTTCAGTGCTCGTTCTCCCAGTTTGTGAGAGGTTAGGGCAGTTAATGCTAATAGGTTAGCAGATGAACCTGATGTTGTGGTTAATACGTGAGGTACACCAATATACTCACCTAGCTTTTTCTCAAAGGCATCATTGAAACGCCCCGTAGTTAGCCAGCCATCTAGTGAAGCTTCAACCATTAGTTGCAATTCTCGAGCGCCGATTACCTTACCAGAAGGTGGTACGACGCTAGTACCTGCTACAAAAGGTTTAGGTGCCATTGCTTCTTCTGCATACTGGGCTACCAGTGAGGAGATTTGTTCACGTAATGCTTGAGCACTCATTAATTCATTTCCTGTCAATAGATTGTATTACTTGTTTGGCGGGCAATATAAAAGGGAAGATGCGTTACGATTAGGGGCATTAAAAGTCATATATCTGTACTTTTAAAACTATTAGGATAATAATCGTAACAGAGTTATTTTATTGTGCTGCCATATAATTGCGTATTTCGCGCAGTGAAACTTCACGCATATTTTCACCTGACAGCCATGCCTTATGCCAGTTGACGATACGTTCTAGTGTATTGACTAAATTCCAGCGTGGATGCCAATTCAATCTCATTTTAGCTTTGGAACAGTCTAGTTTGAGATAATGGGCTTCATGTGGGTGAGCTGCACAATCGAGTTGCCAAGTTGCACTTTCTCCCCATAGTTGAACCATGGTTTCAACTATAAATTGGACAGATTTTGCATCATTGTCATTGGGACCAAAGTTCCATCCCTCAGCAAAAGTGCATCCATCTTTATAAAGGTGCTGAGCTAGTAGCAGGTAGCCGGAAAGTGGTTCTAATACATGTTGCCATGGGCGAATAGAATGTGGGTTACGAATTATTACAGGTTCGTTATTCTGGAAGAAACGTAGGATATCTGGGAGCAGTCGATCTTTAGCCCAATCACCTCCACCAATAACATTACCAGCACGTACCGACGCCAAAGCAACGCCATGGTGTGCATAATCTTTGGGATTAAAGAAAGAGCTGCGATAGGCTGAAGCCACTAGTTCTGCGCATCCTTTGCTATTGGAGTAAGGATCATAGCCGCCCATAGCTTCATTTTCTCTATATCCCCAAACCCATTCTTTGTTTTCGTAGCATTTATCACTGGTAATATTTACAACTGCTTTAACCCCTCCAATTTGTTTAATGGCTTCTAGTAGATAAACAGTCCCCATAACATTGGTGGAATAGGTTTCAACTGGGTTATCGTAGGAAAGCCTTACTAGAGGTTGAGCAGCCATATGAAAGACGATTTCAGGTTTGAAGTCTGCTATGGCTTCACGTAGGTGGAAAAAATCGCGGATATCTCCCTCTTCAGAGAACAATCCCTTATAAACGCTTGCTGTTTCAAATAGACTGGGTTCAGTTGGGGCTGGCAGTGAATAACCGCGAACAGTCGCACCCATTTCTTCAAGCCACAAGGAAAGCCATCCCCCTTTAAAACCAGTGTGGCCAGTGAGGAAAACACGCTTTCCGCTCCAGAAGTTCACATCAATCACAGTGCTTACTCCCAAATTTTCCAGGGGGCTTGTTCTTTTATCCATAACTCTTCGAGATAATGTTTATCGCGTAGAGTATCCATAGGTTGCCAGAATCCGGTATGTTCATATGCCATCAATTCCCCTTGTTCTGCCAAGGTCACCAAAGGTTCCTGTTCCCAGGTAGTGGAATCGTTATCAATGAGATCAATTACCTTAGGATTGAGTACAAAGAAGCCGCCATTAATCATGGCTCCATCGCCTTTTGGCTTTTCTTTGAAAGAACGGATTTGTTTATTTTGGATATCGAGTGCTCCAAATCGTCCTGGAGGGAAGGTTGCGGTAAGGGTAGCTAGTTTACCGTGACTACGATGAAAATCTATAGTACTTTGGATATCCACGTCGGCAATACCATCACCATAAGTAAACAGAAAAGCATCATCGTTTTTTACATATTCTGCTACTCGTTTTAGACGTCCACCAGTCATAGAAGCATCACCGGTATCAACTAGAGTTACATTCCAAGGCTCTGCTCGTTTCTCGTGAACTTCCATTCGATTTTCTGCCATATGGAAGGTGACATCAGACATATGTAGGAAATAGTTGGCAAAATACTCTTTGATAACATATCCCTTGTAACCACAGCAGATAATAAAGTCATTGATGCCATGAGCAGAATACATTTTCATGATATGCCACAAGATAGGCTTGCCACCAATTTCTACCATTGGTTTCGGTTTTACGATAGTTTCTTCGCTTAGACGAGTACCCAGCCCACCGGCAAGAATTACAGCCTTCATTATTTCCTCATTTATTTAGATACGGTAAATGCATCGGAGAAGAAGTGCTTCCCAGACAATCCTTTTTTTACAAAATCAGTTTTTGCAGCTTCGATCATCATTGGGGAGCCACAAGCATACACAGCAAATGCTGAGAGGCAGTGAAAATCCTCTATTACTGCTTTATGTACGAATCCCTTTCTTCCTGACCATTGGGGATTTTCGCTAGATACGACAGGAACATAATGTATATTTTCATATTCATTAGCCCATTTTACTGGGAGGTTTGAGTAGAAATCAGACCCATTGTTCATTCCCCAATAGATGTGAATATCACGTTTGGAATCTTGTTGGATAAGTTTTTCAACCATAGATTTAATTGGAGCAAACCCAGTACCACCAGCAAGAAAAATAATAGGGCGTACGTCGTCTCTAACAAAGAAAGTACCCATTGGCCCTTCTAGTCTCATTAAGGCATTTATAGCTAAACCATTAAATAAGAGACTACTCATGGCCCCATTGTTGACTCGGCGAATATGTAATTCAATTCCATCTTGAACATTAGTGTTAGCGATGGAGTAGCTACGTATTACCCCCTGATAATGTAGATTGATGTATTGACCAGGTAAGAATGCAAAAGATGCAGTGGGGGGAAGCCTGAATTTAATGACTATATATTCATCTGCTACCATATTGATTGAGCTAACTTTACAGGGAACAATTTTTTTCGTTAACTTAGTAAGTTCTGGGTAATATTCAGCTTCTATGACAATCTCATCAGAGCTGGGTTTACATTGACAAGTTAAAAAACGTTCGCCAGCCTGATATACATGGTCTTGTTCATCGGAGACTTCACCAGCAAGTAAAAATGATTCACACATACCACACGAACCATTCTTGCAGCTATGTTCTAGCACTATGCCAGATTCTAGAGCAGCTTCAAGAATTGTCTTATTTTTTATAGTGCTGAATGTAATTTCAGAAGGGGATAATTTAACTGTTGTGGTCATATTCACTCAAAACATTGTGCGTTTTTAAATGCAGGAGCAGCTTGATCTTTGGCTGAAAATTGAGGAGTTATTTCTAAAGGCCATTCAATCGCAAGCTTTTCATCATTCCACATTATGCTGCTTTCATATTGTGGTGCATAATAATTCGTTGTTTTATACAAAAATTCTGCTGTGTTAGTTAAGGTTAAGAAACCATGTGCAAATCCTTCAGGTATCCAAAAATGGCGTTTATTGTCTGCACTTAAATGAACACCAACCCATTGACCAAATGTGGACGAGTTTTTGCGAATATCGACAGCCACGTCAAAAACTTCACCAGCAATACAGCGTACCAGCTTCCCTTGAGCGTATGGAGCTAATTGATAATGAAGCCCACGTAATACACCTTTACTGGATTTAGAGTGGTTATCTTGAACGAATGTTACAGAACGACCAACAGCTTCTTCAAAGATTTTCTGATTGAAACTTTCGAAGAAAAAACCGCGTTCGTCTCCAAATATTTTAGGTTCGAATATCAATACATCAGGTATGGCTGTTTTAATTACATTCATCGGGTAGCTCTCTAGATATAAGGACTGGAAAGAATTTTACCTATTGATAATTTATTGATGATCTCTTTCCACCATTTTTAGCAGATATTGACCATAATCATTCTTAGCCAGTGGAGTAGCTAGTTTTTTGAGCTGAGAGGTATTAATAAACTTTTTGCGATAGGCAATTTCTTCAGGACAGGCAACTTTTAGTCCCTGACGTATCTCGATAGTTTGGATAAAGTTACTTGCTTCTATTAAGCTTTGGTGAGTACCCGTATCTAGCCAAGCATAGCCACGTCCCATCATAGCTACCAATAATTCGTTTTGTTCAAGGTAGAGACGGTTAATATCGGTGATTTCAAGCTCACCACGTTTGGAAGGGGTGAGACTTTTAGCCATTTCTACCACACGATTGTCATAGAAATAGAGTCCGGTAACTGCATAGTTACTCTTAGGTTTCAGCGGTTTTTCTTCCAGAGAGATGGCTTTTCCTTCTGCATTAAACTCTACTACACCATAACGTTCAGGATCATGCACGTGGTAGGCAAAGACTGTTGCTCCATCGGTTTTTTCAGCAGCCTGTTCCAGCTGCTTTTGCAAGTCATGGCCATAGAAAATATTATCTCCCAATATAAGAGCACAGTTGTCTTCACCAATAAACTCCTCAGCAAGGATAAAAGCTTGAGCTAGGCCATCGGGACTTGGTTGTACTTTGTATTGAAGATTGAGTCCCCATTGAGAACCATTCCCCAGTAATTGCTCAAATCGGGAAGTATCCTGAGGTGTACTGATAATAAGAATGTCTCTAATTCCAGCTAGCATTAGTGTGCTTAAAGGGTAGTAGATCATGGGCTTATCATAGATAGGGAGTAATTGTTTACTTACCGACATGGTGACAGGATAAAGACGAGTACCAGATCCTCCTGCCAGAATAATACCTTTACGTGTTATCATGTTGTTTAATTTACTATTGTAAAATGAGAATCAAGCGGAGCCCTAACTTATTGTTCCAGAATTTCGGCTAGCATGCGATCCACTCCTATTTTCCAATCGGGAAGCACTAGATCAAAAGATTTTTGAAATTTGTTGGTATTGAGCCGAGAATTGTGTGGACGTTGGGCTGGGGTAGGAAATGCAGAAGCTGGTACGGGTTTAATTTCTTTGACAGCTAGTTCAGAGCCAGTTTTTTTTGCATATTCAAACACGTACTGAGCATATTTGAACCATGTAGTCTCACCTGAAGCAATTAAATGATAGAGTCCAGCTAATTCTGGTTTTAGTTGCGTTATTCGAATTGCATGGGCTGTGCAGTCAGCTAGTAATTCAGCTCCTGTTGGTGCTCCGAACTGATCATTGATGATGGAGAGTGTTTCTCGTTCTTTGCCTAGTTTTAACATTGTCTTAGCAAAGTTAGCGCCACGAGCTGCATACACCCAACTAGTGCGGAAGATAAGATGTTTTTCACAATGGGTTTGTATTGCAATTTCACCAGCTAGTTTAGTCTCTCCATAAACATTGAGGGGTGTAGGAATATTATCTTCACGCCAAGGCTTCTCTCCACTACCATCAAATACATAATCAGTGGAGTAATGTACTAACCAAGCTCCTATTTTTTGGGCTTCTTTGGCGATAGCTTCTACACTGTGAGCATTTAATAACTCAGCGAGTTTTCTCTCTGATTCTGCTTTGTCCACTGCGGTATGTGCAGCTGCGTTTACGATTACATCAGGCTTGAGTAACCGGATCGTTTTTGCAACTCCCTCTGGATTGCTGAAATCGCCGCAGTAATCATTCGAAGTGAAGTCGAGTGCTGTAACTTTTCCCAAAGGTGCCAATGCACGTTGCAACTCCCATCCTACCTGCCCATTTTTACCAAACAAGAGAATATGCATTATTTGTTTTCTCCATACTGTTGGCTAACCCAAGACTGGTAAGTACCACTTTTCACATTTTGAACCCAAGCCTGATTATCTAAATACCAATGTATGGTTTTACGAATACCTTCTTCAAAGGTTTCTTGTGGCTGCCAGCCTAAATCACGGCTAATTTTGCTGGCACTAATAGCATAACGACGGTCATGGCCGGGGCGATCCGTTACATATGTAATCTGATCTTGATAGGAGCCTTGAGATTTTGGTTTGAGTTCATCAAGGAGTTTGCAAATGGTATGTACTACCTCAATGTTTTTCTTTTCGTTATGACCGCCAATATTGTAGGTTTCACCTACTTTTCCCATAGTAACTACTTTGTAGAGAGCTCTAGCATGATCTTCGACATATAACCAATCTCGGATTTGGTCTCCTTTCCCATAAATAGGTAAAGGTTTCCCTTCTAATGCATTCAAGATAACAAGAGGAATTAATTTCTCTGGAAAGTGATAAGGACCGTAATTGTTAGAGCAATTAGTTACTATAGTTGGTAGCCCGTAGGTTCTGTGCCATGCCCTGACTAAATGATCACTAGATGCTTTTGATGCTGAATATGGGCTACTTGGCGCATAGGCTGTTTTTTCGGTAAATAAAGGAAGGGTAGTACTATTTGTATCTGGGAATTGATCGGGATGAGGTAAATCACCATATACTTCATCAGTTGAAATATGATGAAAAATAAATTTGTTTTTTTTATCCTCGGATAGCTGTTGCCAATAGTTTCTAGTAGCCTCAAGAAGAGTGTAAGTACCAATAATATTGGTCTCAATAAAATCACTAGGGCCACTGATTGAGCGGTCTACGTGGCTTTCGGCAGCTAAGTGCATAATAGCATCTGGCTGGTATTGTTCTAATATATTATCTAGCCTGTTGCGATCACAAATATCTGCTTTTTCAAAGGAATAACGTGGATTACAGTCAATTTCTTTGAGTGACTCTAAATTGCCTGCATAAGTAAGCTTATCGACATTAATAACGCTATCATTAGTGTGGTTGATAATATATCGAATTAATGCAGAGCCAATAAAACCTGCCCCACCAGTAACCAGAATTTTCATTTTTGAGATTTTTAGTTGATCTTAGGATTGATGGAAATTGGAAAGGAAGCTTATGAAATATAAATTGTTATAAGTAACTAAAGCTACCGCACTAGGTTACGGCTCCCAGAGTGCCTGTCATATGTGACAATTTGACTTATCCAGTTAATATAAAAGGAATTTCCTGCTTAACAAAAACTAACATACTAACGATTTGTGTTAAGCAGCGACGAGATTAGTCTCTCGACGCTTTGAGGTCAAGTATAATAGCTTTTTTTCTTTAATTGTTACAGTTTGTAACTAACTAAATTTCAAAATGAAAGCTGCTGTTTATCTTCCATGCAATGGCAACCAAATCACCAGCCGTAATCCCCCCAATGAGCTATCTTCTGCTTTCACCCAACCTCTATGCTGGCTCACTGCCGTTTCAACTATTGCCAACCCCAATCCAGTTCCGCCAGATTCTCTATCCCTTGCTTCATCCGTTCGATAAAACGGGCGGAAGATATGTTCGCGGTCTTCTGGGTTGACTCCTGGGCCATCATCATCAACACTAATCGTTACGCCTTGGCTATCTGCCTTAAATGCAACGGCAATATGGTTGCTGGAGTAACGAAGTGCATTGCGGACGATGTTTTCCAGTGCGCTGCCAAGTACGGCTGGGTTGCAGTAAATTATCCAGTTTCCAGGAGGTGAAACGATATCCAGCATTTTGCTCATCTGCTCAGCTTCGAATTTTGCATTCTCCAGAATGTCAGCCCATATATCGTGGGCTTTGATATTCTCGCGCAGTAACTCGTTCTTATGTTGATTGCGGGAAAGTACTAGCAGGTCATTAATCATGCCATCCAGACGTTGGGTTTCTGTTTCGATGCGTGCCAGCTCTTTGCTTTCACCGTGACGACGGCGTAGCAAAGCAGTCGCCAGTTGTAAACGGGTAAGCGGCGTGCGCAGTTCATGGGAGATATCGGAAATCAGTCGCTGTTGAGCGGTGACCATCCTTTCCAGTGCACTAATCATCTGGTTGAAACTGCTGCCGGTTGCTAAAAATTCTTGCGGACCAGATTCCAGTTCAGGGTGTTGCCGTAAGTTTCCTTTCGCGACGTCGTCGGCTGCGTTTTTGAGCTTACGAGCGGGTTTCGCCAGACTCCATGACAGCCATAAGAGTAATGGGGCGCTGATTAACATAGTCGCCGCGGGCAGTAAAAATGGCCGGTCAAACATCAAATTAATAAAATCTGATTGTGGGCTGCCCGCTGGCCTAATGATGTAGAGGTGATAATGGTCTTCTCCATCGCGGACAGAAAAGGGGCCGAGTATTTCCGAACGGCCATATTTTTTCTTTTTGGGGTGATCTGCGTTATCGGATTGGCCGATAAAGTTGCGAATAACTTGTTGTTGGTGAGAAGGGGTATTAATGTCACTAATCAGCCCGTCACCGGAGACGAGAATCAGGCGTTGACCAGGGGGAGTCCACAAGGCAATAGCACGATCCAGACGTAACCACCAGAATAGGTCATTCCCTAAATCGTGCATCAATTCTTCTTCTACTTGTTTTGCCAGTTTTTCCCCCGATTGATATTCACTATCTAAAAGCGGTGTTAACTGCCGTGAGTCCAGTTTAGGAGCCATTAAGGCTATCATCAGGACAAGTGCCAGCGTGAACCAAAAAATTGCGAATATACGGGCTGTCAAGCTGTTGATCATTTTGCGGAGACCATTAAGTATCCACGGCCGCGTAACGTCTTAAACCAGGGTAGTTCATCCGTTCTGTTTGGTAATTTGCGGCGTAGATTCGAAATATGCATATCAATAGCGCGATCAAAAGGCGTTAATCGTTTTCCCAATACTTCCTGACTTAAATGTTCACGGGAAACGACTTGTCCCAAATGTTGCGCTAATAAATAAAGCAGGGTGAACTCTGTACCCGTGAGATCCAAAATCGTACCATCAAAACTGGCTTCCTGACGTCCTGAGTTGAGTTGTAGTTTATCGATTTCCAGTATAGGTGTTCCAGTATCAGCCTGTTGTTCACTCCAGTTGGAACGGCGTAAAATGGCACGTATGCGGGCGACCAGTTCGCGATCGTTAAACGGTTTGGGAAGATAGTCATCTGCTCCCAATTCTAATCCCAAAACACGGTCTAAATCGCTACCACGAGCCGTTAACATGATAACAGGGGTCTGGTGGTATTGCCGTAGCTCTTTCAACGTCTCAATGCCGTTTTTGCGCGGCATCATGATGTCCAGCAATAATAGGTCAATTGAAGAATCGATATATTGTAAAGCCTGTTCACCATCGTAGGCGATGACAACATTGAATCCTTCCATTTCGAGCAATTCTTTTAATAGCGATGTCAGCTCGCGGTCATCATCAACTAATAAGATTTTATGCATTAATTCTTCCTCCAAGAGCAAAATACGATAACAAACTTCGCTATTCCATGACTTTACGTTCTTTTACATGCTCTGACGCTAGTTTGCAGCCGCAGGGTTATAGTTATCCACACTGAATCGAATGCTGCTGTTCGAGAAAGCGAGGAAATTTAATGCGTAACATAGCAATATTGGCTTTAGCGTCAATGATTGTTCTCGGAACAACAAGGGCTTTAGCTAAAACTGCTGATACGGATCATATTCCTGAGGTTAGTTCTTCCGTCGCATACCCATATTGTATGCCATATGGTTATAAGAGGAATTTTAATCATCACCGAGACAGTCAATATAACTATAGTTATATCTTCGGTGGAGTCGCGTTAACTGAACAACAACGCGAGCAGATGTGGAATTTAGTCAAAGAGCAGCATCAGTATGAGCAGCCGTTGATTGATATGCGTGCTGAACATCGGAAGTTGAATGCGCTTTTGGCTGTAGAAGATTTTGATGAAGTTGAGGTTCGCTCGCAGCTTGAAAAAATAGCTGAAAAGAATGTCGCTCTAGGTGTAGAAATTGCGCGGATTAATAATCAGATTTATCAATTGTTAACACCGGAGCAGAAAGAGCTATTAAAAAATCGTCTAAAACAAATGAATGTGAAGCTCGAAAAGTGAACTGATTTTTTTGCTACTTTTTTGCTACATAGTAGCATCAACAACGATTTTCCTTGCCATAGACACCATCCCTGTCTTTCAGCCCCCTTGAGGGGCTTTTTTTTGTCGATGAGTTTACTTGCATAAACGAGTCTTTTTTTATCTAATCCGATGATGATTTCTACTGATTGTTTTCTCATGAAAAAATTTGTTTTTGTTGCTCCTGAATTTCATTCTATTCCTCCAAACTATGCAGCCGCAGTAGAGTGGTGGATCTATAACGTAGCCAAAATCACTCAGGCTAATAATTTGGTTATTTGTAAAGGGGAAAGAACAGAGAAAACTGTAGAAAAAATCAGTGAATATGCCACTATTCATAGAATACATACCAGTAGAATATATAAACGTTTTTTTAGAAAATGGTCTCGCTTAGATCCTTACCCTTATGCCAAAAGGGTGATAGATATTGTGATGCGTTATCAAAGCCCGGATGGTGAGAAACCGATTCTGATCATTCAGAATTCTGTTTCGCTTTATAACGCTGTGAAGCAGTTTTATCCAGAAAAACTGATGGTACTTCATCTGCATAATAAACATAAAGTTGTTGATTTAGGGCCTGAAACAAAGCTCATTACTCCTAGTCATTTTTTAGCTGATTTTTTTCAATTTGAAGCAAAAATTAAGAATATCAAAATAGTACCAAATGGTATCGATAAGGCGCTGTATAAGCAGGAAGTTAGCTGGAAAAGAGAACATTTCGGCCTAAAAAATGACGAAACTGTCATCTTGTATGCTGGCCGATTAGATAAGGGCAAGGGTGTCATTGAACTCATTGATGCAGTCAATTTGCTGCACAAAAAAGATCAAAATATCAAGCTGCTTTTGATTGGAGATCATGCAACGGTTAAAAAAGGTGAACGAGAAGTTTATCGGAAAAAAGTGTTGGATAAAGCCGCAAAAACGGCTGATAGCTGTATTCTGGCAGGGAGTATACCTCCGGCAGATATGCACCAAATATATCCACTTGCTGATTTAACGGTTGTTCCTTCATTAGGAGAAGAGGCCTTTTGTATGGTTGCCTTGGAATCAATGGCATGTGGCATACCTGTTTTGGTCAGCCCCAGAGGAGGAATAAAAGAGTTCGTGATCCCTGAAAATACGGGATTTTTACTGCAAGAACCCTTGTCCTCAGAAAGCATTGCCAAAGATATTTCGGATACTCTGCTGAGCGATAATTTAAACGTTGTGGCTGAACATGCTAAAGAAACGGCAATCAGCCAATACGATTGGAGTAATGTCAGTGTATCTTTGTCAAAAGCGTTAGCTGAGTGGTTTTAACTATTATTAGATTCATCTTGGGCTATCCAGAAAGATTGAATAGCCCTCAGAATAGTTAATCTTCTTTTCCGATTTTCAGTCTGCTTTCATGCCATCTTTGCTGGCATAATGCCGTCAGTAAGCCAAGGTAGATACCCAAAATGTTCAAATGAACACTTTCAAAGTTCCCTCTGACAATAAAATATCCAAAGAAAGAGATAAGTAAGATTAATCCAGCTTGCTTATTGTAGCCGATGCTTGTGTTCCATTCCTGAGCTGATTGTTTCAGATAAGAGAAGATTAAAAATAAAAAGGCACCTATCCCCAATATTCCAGCAGAAAACCAAATTGTCAGGAAAATATTATGAGGACCCAGGGAAGTTTGATATATCCAACCAGGATAATTTTGGGCGCTCTCATTATAAATTTGGTCATAGATCTTGTTGCCAGCACCATAGCCTTTGAGAGGATGTTCTAGAATTAAGGTAAGGGCTGAACCTTGTGTGCCATTACTATATCGGTGACTGCTATCTGTTTGCTCCAATTTATAGGTTAGAGTCGACTGCTTACTAAGGTAATCAGATTTGATCACAAATATGGTGGCACAGATGAAAACAACACTGGCAATGAAAGTCTTCCAGTTTTTGTTCATGGTTATCGTCATGAAAAACATTACAAAAACGGCAAGCCAAGCCCCTCTGGAAAGCGTTCCCAGCAATACAAAGAGTACGGATAAGATAAATAAAATTGTCAGTGTCAAACGAACATAATTTTGGGTTTTTTGCAAATGCCAAAGGGCTACTAATGCTGGAAAGAAGAAAACAATACCATCTGACACACTACGGTGGTTATAGTCAGTGAATGGCATAATATTGTTCTGATAATCCAGATAAAACAGGTACATTTCTTTCAGTGTAATGAATAATAATCCAAGCAAAAATGACCCAATAATCATTTTCTGGATTTTAAGTGTATCTGTATGACTTAATGCTAATGTGATGATGATACTGGAGAGAACGACATCCCTGAAAAAAGGTGTTTTTATTTCACTGAAACTGAGTTTGGGATCAGGTGAAATAATAATCGAATAGAGATAGGCCAAAGTGAATATGCCCAGAGCCAGTACGATATTATTCTTCAACGCAGAGAGGCATCCTTTGGGGTTTTTAATAAGAAAATAGAGTGCGGTTAATGCTATCAATGCAAAAAATAAGTTTTTATAACGCGTGATACCAGTTACATAGACAAGCGCGATGTAACCACCGACGAAAAAAGTACCCCAAGATAAGTGGTTTTTAACGGTTTCTTTAAACATGACCTTACCAGAATGGAAAATGAATTTCTGGCTGGTATTTTGTACCATTTTCATAATACAGGCACGAATAAAAATACGATGTTATAACGTGGTGTAAGTTCTGGCAGTTTTTGAATTTTATCAACTAATTCCCCTTTATTTCCTAACCTGTTGTTATCTTAACCAATCTTGATTATCTTACGCTCTATTACTTCGTTGTTTAAAAAACCTTGCCATTACTACTTCATATAAAAGGGATCAAAATAAACGAGACAGCGGAGTGAAGGACTTTGGCGGAATAATTGCAGGTCATGGTGGGATGTTGGATAGAATCCAGGGCGCGAGCATACTTTGGTTGATATCTATCCAAAGAACACTTGTGCACGATAATCATCACTCCAGCCTGCTTTTTTGAGTTTATTTCTTTGACTGG
>NZ_MKGQ01000019.1:0-43128 GCF_001908105.1 Xenorhabdus eapokensis | reverse complement strand
CGGATAAGTGTTCAATCAGAGTCATAGGTCAGCAATGAGAAGGAAAATAAATCTCATTAGATCATGTCATTTGCCTTCATTCAAGAGGTGCTAAAAAAAAGTATGCTCGCGCCCTGGGATAGAATCGACTCACTTTGCTTTGCTGCCTCTATATTTTTCCATCTAACACGCTATTTTTATACCTGAGACAGACTGAATAACCGAAGGGTGGTAGTCAATGAGTATAAATTATGGGCGATGGGTCAGTTCTGCTGCGTTGGCGGCAACGGTATTGGCCAGTGTGCTGTTGATCGTGAAAATTTTTGCCTGGTGGTTAACGGGATCGGTGAGCCTATTGGCAGCGCTGGTGGATTCATTGGTTGATTTGGCTGCGTCCTTGACGAATTTTTTTGTGGTGCGTTATTCACTTCAACCTGCTGATCAAGAACACACTTTTGGACATGGTAAGGCGGAATCACTCGCGGCTTTGGCGCAAAGTATGTTTATCTCCGGTTCGGCGATTTTCCTGTTTTTGACCGGCTTCCAGCATCTATATTCCCCCCAGTCACTGGAACATGCATCGATAGGTGTATGGGTGATTGTCGTTGCTCTGATTTCCACATTATGTTTAGTGACGTTCCAAAAATGGGTGATCAGTAAAACCCAAAGTCAGGCGATCCGTGCGGATATGCTGCATTATAAGTCCGACCTATTGATGAATGGGGCGATTTTGCTGGCATTGCTTTTGAGTCTGTATGGTTTTAAACGCGCGGATGCACTCTTTGCCTTGGGTATTGGCGTTTATATTCTCTATAGTGCGTTACGGATGGGCTATGATGCCGTACAATCTTTGCTTGATCGTGCCTTGCCAGATGAAGAGCGGCAGGAGATTATTGAGATCATCCAAAATTACCCAGGCATAGCAGGTGGACATGATCTGCGAACTCGTCAGTCAGGTCCGACGCGTTTTATCCAGTTCCATCTGGAGATAGATGATAATTTGCCATTGGTGCAGGCGCATGCTTTGGCAGAGGGGATTGAAAATAAATTGCGGCGTCGATTTCCAGGTGCCGATATTATTATTCACCAGGATCCTTGCTCTGTGGTGTCTGAAGAGCATAAAAACCGCTGGGATTGAAGGGTAATTTATTCATAATCAAAAGAACATCAAAAAACAGACATAATCTTGATGCAGGCTGGGTGTTTTTCCGTATTATAAGTATAGTTGAATCAATTCAGCTAATCAGGTTTCGCAAATATTATATCTACAAGTCAGAGGTCATCATGATCAACAAGATTAAAAGAATCGGAGTCTTAACGAGTGGCGGTGATGCGCCTGGCATGAACGCCGCTATTCGTGGTGTTGTTCGTGCCGCTTTAACCGAAGGGTTGGAAGTCTATGGCATTTATGATGGCTATCTGGGGTTGTATGAAAACCGCATGAAGAAGCTTGATCGCTTTAGTGTTTCCGACATGATTAACCGTGGTGGCACGTTCCTGGGATCAGCCCGTTTCCCAGAGTTCAGGGATGATAAGGTTCGGGAAATTGCTATTGATAACATGCGCAAAAATGGGATTGATGCGTTGGTGGTGATTGGCGGGGATGGATCTTATTTGGGGGCGAAAAAGCTGACCGAAGCGGGTTTCCCTTGTATTGGTTTGCCTGGAACGATTGACAACGACGTTGCGGGTACAGATTACACCATTGGTTATTTCACGGCGCTGGAAACGGTGGTTGAAGCGATTGACCGTTTGCGCGATACGTCAACTTCTCACAAGCGAATTTCGATTGTTGAAGTGATGGGGCGTTATTGTGGTGATTTAACCTTATCAGCAGCCATCGCAGGTGGATGTGAATTTATTGTTCTGCCTGAAAATGAAATTCCATTCGATCGTAAAGAATTGCTGGCGGAGATTCAGGCTGGGATTGAAAAAGGCAAACGTCACGCGATTGTTGCTATTACTGAACATGTCTGTGATGTTGCTGAACTGGCAAAATATATTGAAGCAGAAACCCACCATGAAACCCGCGCGACGGTATTAGGACATATCCAACGTGGTGGTGCACCGGTTGCTTATGACCGCATTCTTGCTTCCCGCATGGGGGCGTATTCTGTCCAACTCCTGCTGGAAGGACATGGCGGTCGTTGCGTTGGTATCCAGAACGAGAAACTTGTTCATCACGATATCATTGATGCGGTGCAAAATATGCAGCGTGTCTTTAAGAAAGAGTGGCTGGAAACCGCGAAGAAACTCTACTAATCCTCTCTGACCTGCAAGATCTTCTTTTGGAGACAGCCATGTAATGTGGTTGTCTCATCTCTCATATTCTTCTTGTGCATAAGCAGAAATTTAAAATTATTTCTGCGTCATAACGCTTTCTGTCAGTTTTTATGGAGAAATCATAATGGCTCAGGGGAAATGTTATCGTGGTTATGCTGTCAAGGGGTATAAATAGAGGCTCAAGATGGGCAATGACAAAAGAGTATGTTGTATCGGCGTTATTCTTGCTGGCGATGACACTGGTGACTCACAGCGCATGGGCAAAAGAGTGGCAATTATTGAACGTCTCCTATGATCCGACGCGTGAATTTTACCAACAGTATGATGAGGCATTCCGCGAATATTGGCGTCACAAGACGGGCGATAATGTAAAAATCCGCCAATCACATGGTGGTTCAGGCAAGCAGGCAACTTCCGTTATTAATGGTCTTCAGGCGGATGTTGTGACGCTGGCGCTGGCTTATGATGTAAATGCTATTGCAGAGCATGGTCGCATTGATAAGAATTGGATTCAGCGTCTACCGGATAATTCAGCGCCTTATACATCAACCATTGTCTTTTTGGTGAGAAAAGGAAACCCTAAACAGATAAAGGATTGGTCGGATTTAATTCGTCCAGATGTTGCAGTGGTCACGCCGAATCCGAAAACTTCCGGTGGAGCACGTTGGAATTATCTGGCTGCCTGGGGATATGGCCTGGTGCATAACAATCAGGATCAGACTAAAGCTAAAGAATTCGTGAAGGCACTCTATAAAAATGTAGAAGTACTGGATTCCGGTGCTCGTGGTGCAACGAATACGTTTGTGGAGCGCGGCATTGGTGATGTATTAATTGCCTGGGAAAACGAAGCCTTACTGGCAATTAATGCGTTGGACAAGGGCAAGTTTGAAATTGTGACACCGAGCATTTCTATTCTGGCAGAACCGACGGTTTCTGTTGTCGACAAAGTGGTTGATAAACGAGGAACGCGCGCGTTGGCAACCGAATATCTGAAATATCTTTATTCTCCGGTTGGGCAAGAGATTGCCGCCAAGAACTATTATCGTCCGCGTGATAAAGCAACCGCAGAAAAATACCGCACGGTCTTTCCTGATTTGAAGCTTTTTACGATTGATGAAGTCTTTGGTGGCTGGGATAACGCCCAAAAAGCGCATTTTGCCACAGGCGGAACTTTTGACGATATTGTCCGGCGTTAATCATTGAACTAATTTGCGCTAGAAAACCGCCACAAGTGATACTGCGTGGCGGTTCTGTCTTGATTAAAAGCTTACGCTTTTTTCGCTTCTGCTGCGGCTTTTACGATAACAGCAAAGGCATCGGCTTTCAGTGATGCACCACCGACCAAAGCACCGTCGATATCTGGCTGGGTAAACAACTCTGCTGCATTGCTGGCGTTAACTGAACCGCCATATTGAATAATGACCTGTTCGGCGATAGCTGCATCCTGCTTCGCGATATGGTCACGGATAAATTTATGAACGGCCTGAGCCTGAGCAGGAGTAGCGGATTTACCTGTGCCGATTGCCCAAACTGGCTCATAAGCAATAACGGTATCTTTGAATGCTTCGGCGCCCAGTGTGTTCAGGACAGCATCGATTTGTCGTGCACAGACGGCTTCAGTCTGACCGGCTTCATTTTCTTGTTCGGTTTCGCCAATGCACAGAACGGGGATCAAGCCTTGCTCTTTCAGGATTGCGAATTTCTTCGCGATGAATTCGTCGCTCTCTTTGTGGTAAGTACGGCGTTCAGAGTGACCGATAATGATATATTTTGCACCGACGTCTTTCAGCATTTCTGCGGAGGTTTCGCCAGTAAAGGCGCCAGAAAGATTGACGCCAACATCTTGCGCACCCAGGGCAATACGGCTACCGGCCAGGGCATTTTTTGCCAGAGAAACATAAACTGTTGGTGGTGCGATAGCGACGTCACAGCCGTCAATGTTGCTCAGTTCTTTACGCAGGCCTGCAATCAGGTCGTTAACCATGTGGGTACTGCCATTTAATTTCCAGTTACCCATAACTAATGGATGTCGCATATTTTTCCCTCCAACCAGAAAATAATCAAATTGCGAACTGAATGAATATTCTTTCTTTGAACGACATTATGATGATGCCATTCCCTGTAAGCGGAATCCCGACAGTATAAAGATCATCAACGCGAATAGCTCTGCGTTGTGTCACTAATTTTCATTTGCTGCTGTGTCAGATAACGATAGCTTAATCGGTTCAATTGCGAAGGTCATTATATTTTCGCTGCTGTTTACGATGATATAGCGTATTGCTCCCATTTTTTGGCTGAAAACAGGGCGTTTTTCTGCTGCCTGCAAAAGCCTTTCTATTTGAATTTTGGCTTGTTCAGGGGAAAAAGTCGGCTCAAATTGACTGATCAGAGCTGTTATATACTGTTTTGTCAGGATACGGTTTTGTTCATCTTCTCGTTCATTTTGTGATGGCAGCAATGTAATTTGCAGGCTTTTAATTTTTTCGCTGCCCCGTTCCAGTACTGCTGATGAGTAGATTTTGTCATTAATTTTACTGGCGGCACGGATGAAAGGCTGAGAAATATCTGTGCTGGCGATTACCCTATATTCATACAGGGGAATGTTCGGATGTTTTTTGTTGTATTTTTCCCGCAAGACAGGGATGGTATCTTCGAAAGTAGGGGAATCCGGCAGCAGGTACGTTAATGGTGAGTTTATTTCTGATGTGACTGAAGACCCATCGGCAGAAGCTGATAATGGTAAACCGATACCAAAAGCGATTAAAATTGTCATCAGAAGTTTATTTATGCTTGTTTTCATTTTATGACTCACTGAGTTAAATCCTGGAAAAACAGCATCCACAATTGGAAAAGAGTACATGACATTACAACAATGGGGATTCTCATTCAAAGGCCGAATTGGAAGGCGAGAGTTTTGGATCGGTATCGCTATCTGTTTCACCCTGATCTTTATACTTCTGACACTGCATGGAATGGATGTCCTCCCCATAAATTATGCGGCGGTCGGTGTTGCTTTGCTGTTGTACCCAACGGCGGCAATTTTTTCGAAGCGCCTGCATGACAGGAATAAACGTGGCGGTTGGGTATTACTATGTGCGCTAGCCTGGATATTGCTGTCCCTTGATTGGAGCGCAATGGCGCCGATATGGCAGTGGGGAATTGGCCGTTTTGTTCCAACACTGGTTTTTGTCATGATGATATTGGATTGTGGTGTATTCCGTGGTACGGAAGGCGCCAATCGCTTTGGTGAGATGGCAGAAACGGTTGATTACATTTCTGCCAAGGAAAACTGATTACCAGTATTGCTCGCTGGTGATATGGCCTGGTTTACGACGCAGATGTTTTGCCATATTGCGTTGTTCTTTTAATAGTTGCTGGGTATCCCTGACCATTTGGGGGTTCCCGCACAGCATGATATGGCTGTTTTCTGCCTGAATGGGTAAGCCGACAGCCGATTCCAACTCGCCATTTTCAATTAATGTCGGAATTCTGCCCATAAGCGAATTTGGCCATTTTTCCCGGCTGACGATGGTTTGTATCCGTAGTTTACCCTGAAATTTTTTCTCTAATTCCTGCATCATGGGCAGATAACTCAAATCTTTTCCCCATCTGGCCGCATGAACCAAAACGATATTTTCGAATCGTTCCAGATCAGTTCCTTGCTGGAGGATGGAAAGGTAAGGGCCAATGGCGGTGCCAGTGGAAAGCATCCAAAGTGTATGACAGTCAGGAATTTCATCAAGAACGAAAAAACCCGCCGCTTGCTCTGTTACCAGTAATTCATCTCCGGTTTTTAGTTCAGCCAGTCGGGAGCTGAGTTTTCCTTCTGGGACGGTTACCAAATAAAATTCCAGATTATTGTCATTGGGAGCATTGACATAAGAGTAAGCTCGTTGGATGCGTTCCCCCCCAATTTCCAGTGCAAGTTTTGCAAATTGTCCGGCGGTGAATTTTTCTATTGGTGCATGAACCTTGATGCTGAAAAGCGAATCAGTCCAGTTGGTTATGCCGGTAACTTTTCCTGTAACCCAATTTGCCATTACGGTTAACCTCTCTACACAATATGGTACGGATTAATATGATGTGAATTAATGCGACACAAATGAACACGGCGTGAATTGGTGATTTTTTGTAACGATTCTACGTGATTACTTGAAATAGCATTATCGATTACGTGTGACAGTTTAATTAACTGGATTTTTGCCAATATTATGGTTTGATATGTACATTTTTATTGACATATATGGGTAATATGTCTGTCATTTTTTCTTCATGTAACATTGTATACTGCAAAGAAAAAATATAGATTTACTAAGTAGATCATATCTAATGAAGTCAGTTTATCAGGTTCTTTATTAAGTACTTGAAGGGTTCACTACGGCTGTTTGCAATGAGTGATTGCTCTATGGGTTATTGTTTTCAATTGGTGATTGAATAAAGTGCGATGAAAAAAATAGAACACTTTAATTTATTGTTGATGCTAACTGCCTTGGTCGCTGTAGGGCAAATGACGCAAACAATCTATGTGCCAGTTATTGCTGATATGGCAAGTGATCTTAATCAGCCTGCGGGTGAAGTTCAGCGAGTGATGGCGGCGTATCTGTTTTCTTATGGATTTTCACAACTTTTTTATGGACCACTATCTGACAAAGTGGGACGTCGCCCTGTGATTTTGGCGGGAATGTCGATTTATCTGGTGGCGACGATATGTGCTCTGTTTGCGCCAAATTTGCGGGTATTGGTGATTGCAAGTGCATTACAGGGATTGGGTACTGGGGTAGCAGGTGTGATGGTGCGTACCATGCCACGGGATTTATATACGGGCACGACGTTGCGTCATGCCAATAGCTTGCTAAATATGGCCATATTGGTTAGCCCTCTGGCCGCACCCATGATTGGTGGGACGGTTGCTCACTATTTTGGTTGGCGCTCCTGCTATTTGTTTTTATTGATGCTAGGAGCTGTCGTTGCTTTCTTCCTGTTACGGCATTTACCGGAGACTCGTCCCACAGGGACTGGACATAGTGCGATGCTGGTTTCTTTCCACCAATTACTCTCGCATGGTGCTTTTATCTCTTACCTGACCATGTTGGTGGGGGGACTGTCTGGGATTGCTGTTTTTGAAGCCAGTTGTGGTGTGTTGATGGGGGCGGTTTTGGGACTGGATAGCCTAACTGTCAGTATTTTGTTTATCTTGCCAATTCCGGCGGCGTTTTTTGGAGCATGGTATGCGGGGCGTGAAGGAAAAACATTTTATCGACTCATGTGGCGCTCTGTGACCTGTTGTTTGCTGGCGGGTATCCTGATGTGGTTGCCCGGCTGGTTGGGTATCATGAATATCTGGACCTTGTTGATACCTGCTGCATTATTCTTTTTTGGTGCCGGTATGTTGTTCCCACTGGCGACGACGGGAGCGATGGAACCCTTCCCTTATTTGGCCGGAGCCGCAGGTGCTTTGGTCGGGGGATTGCAGAATATAGGTTCAGGCATAGCAACATGGCTGTCGGCGCTGTTACCGCAAAATAGCCAATTTAGCGTTGGGATGCTGATGTTTTCCATGTCATTGCTGATTCTATTTTGTTGGCTACCCATTTCCCAGCACTTCCAGCGTCAGGAACATACGGCTTTGTAGCAACGATTGTGTTTAAAAAAGGCTCTGGCAGAGTGTATAAACAATCTCAGGTGCCAAAGCCTTTATCTCACTTGCGCAATATTTCGCGGTTAGGCGCGATCTTCCCACTCTTGAGCACGGGCAACGGCTTTTTTCCAGCCATTGTATTTATGGTTGCGTTCAGTCGTTTCGATACTTGGGCGGAATTCTTTTTCGACTACAGCCTTACTTTTCACTTCATCCAGATCTCGCCAGAAGCCGACGGCCAAACCTGCCAGGAAAGCCGCGCCTAAAGCAGTGCTTTCACGCACTTCAGGGCGTTCCACACGCGTGCCAAGAATATCGGATTGGAACTGCATCAGGAAGTTGTTGGCAACAGCACCGCCGTCTACACGCAGGGCTTGCAAGCGTGTACCCGCATCAGCTTGCATAGCATCCAGAACATCGCGGGTTTGGTAAGCGATGGATTCCAGGGTAGCACGAATAATATGGTTGCTATTGGCGCCACGGGTCAGACCGAAAATAGCGCCACGGGCGTAAGGATCCCAATACGGGGCACCAAGGCCAGTAAAGGCAGGAACAACATAAACGCCATTACTATCTTTGACTTTGGTTGCGAAGTATTCTGAATCTGTAGCATCTGCGATAAGTTTTAGTTCATCACGCAGCCATTGGATGGAGGCGCCTCCAACAAATACTGCGCCCTCCAGTGCATAATTGACTTCACCACGTGGACCACAGCAAATCGTTGTCAACAGACCGTGATTGGAACGAACAGCATCTTTGCCGGTGTTCATTAGCAAGAAGCAGCCGGTGCCGTAAGTATTTTTTGCCATGCCAGGGTGTACACACAGTTGTCCGTACAAAGCGGCTTGTTGGTCGCCTGCGATACCCGCAATAGGAATGCGAGTGCCACCTTTACCGCCGATATTGGTTTGACCATAGATCTCCGAGGATGCGGCCACTTTAGGCAGCATAACGCGGGGTATGCCCAACTCATCAAGGATTTTTTGATCCCATTCCAGATTATGGATATTAAACAGCATGGTACGGGAAGCATTGGAGTAATCGGTGACGTGTACGCGTCCCTGAGTCATTTTCCAGACTAGCCATGTATCGACTGTCCCGAATAAAAGTTCACCATTTTCAGCGCGTTGACGGACACCTTCGATGTTATCCAAAATCCATTTTATTTTCGTACCAGAGAAATAAGGGTCAAGAACCAAACCGGTATTGTGGCGGATGTATTCTTCCAGTCCCTCTTTCTGTTTCAGTTTGGTGCAAATATCTGCTGTCCGGCGGCATTGCCATACAATTGCGTTATAAACCGGCTTTCCGGTTTCTTTTTCCCAGACAATGGTTGTTTCTCGTTGGTTTGTGATACCAATACTGGCAATTTGATCTGAGCTAATGTCAGCTTTTGCCAACACTTCAACTAAGGTAGAGCTTTGACTTGCCCAGATTTCCATTGGATCGTGTTCTACCCAGCCAGGCTTGGGATAGATTTGTGGAAATTCACGCTGTGAGATACAGACAATATTAGCGTCATGATCAAGTACAACGGCGCGTGAACTGGTCGTGCCCTGATCCAGAGCAACAATATATTTTTTTTCTGTAGTATTTTCTGTTGTCATAACTATAACCTGGTTTTATGTATTTTAAATCTCGCGCGGTAAATGGCGAGTAATCAGTTTGCGGTAGCCAAAAGCACCTAAAATTGCGCCAACAATAGGGGCCACCAACGGAACAAGGCAATAAGGAATGTCTCGGCCTCCGGTTAGGGCAATGTCTCCCCAGCCGGTCAAATAAGCAACTAATTTGGGGCCGAAGTCACGAGCTGGATTCAGGGCAAATCCGGTCAGTGGGCCAAACGAGCCACCGATAACAGCAATCAGAATCCCGATTAACAGTGGCGCTAAAGGTCCCCGTGGGATGCCGTTGCCATCATCTGTCAGGGACAGGATTAGACATAACAGAACGGCTGCGATAATAACTTCAACGATAAACGCATGAAATACGGAAATCTGGGCAGCAGGGTAAGTAGAGAAAACTCCCGCAGTAAAGAGGCTTTCCTGTGAGCCGCGAACGATATTGTGGACTTGCTCATAGTCGAGGAAAAGGTTGTAATACATCATGTAAATGATGAGGGCTGCGACAAAGCCACCGAACATTTGGGCAATGATATAAGGCAGCACTTTTTTTCTGTCAAAGTTGGCAAACAGGCATAACGCAATAGTCACTGCGGGGTTAAGATGTGCGCCTGAAATTCCGGCAGTGAGATAAACTGCCAGGGCAACGCCAAAGCCCCAGATAATGCTGATTTCCCATAAGCCCAATTGTGCTCCGGCGATTCGGGCAGCAGCAACGCAGCCTAAACCAAAAAAAACGAGCAATGCAGTACCTAGAAATTCGGAAATGCATTGACCTGATAGTGTTGGAGTGGTGGTCTGGCTCATTTCTATATCCTATATCCAATAACAAAGTACAGGGGGAGAGAGATTAATTATTAGTCCTTTCTTATGTATTAAGAGAAAGGTGCCTGTGAATTTATCGTTAATGCGCGTAAACGAGAAATAGCGAAATTGAAATCTGCGTGTTGCGTCAACAAAATGAGCGAATTCGCATTTATTTGCAGTTTTATTGAGCTTGGAAATGTGATCTTATAGACATTTGGGTTTGGTCACTATATTTCGCGTTATGCCGCAGATTGCAAGGATGAAACTAGACAGACGTTAATAGGCTAAATACAATCAATAACATTGCTTACAAGAGGGGCCCCAGAATGTCATTTGAAGTTTTTGAGAAACTAGAATCTAAAGTTCAGCAGGCGATTGATACCATCACTTTGCTGCAAATGGAAATTGAAGAATTAAAAGAAAAGAATGCCGTCTTATCTCAGGATGTCCAGAATATGGCGGATAGCCGTGATTCTCTGGTACGTGAAAATGAGCAGCTCAAACAAGAACAAACAGCATGGCAAGAGCGCTTACGCACTCTGTTGGGTAAGATGGAAGATGTACAATAAGGTATCCAACGGCTTGGCTGAAAAGGGCGATAATTGCCTGTCTTTTAGTCACATCTCAAATTACGGTCAAATGACCGTAATTTGAAAAAACTATCTATCTGATTTTAAATAAAACATTTTTTAGCACTGTATTGAGAGGTTCAAAATAATTCATATAAAAAACAGCATGATAAAAAATTGTGACTAAAAGACAGGATAATTGCGCCCTTTTTTGTATCTCTTTAACTTAGCTCTTCGTCAATTTCCAGAGGGAAATCTGATAAGACAATGCCAGTATTATCTGCGTAAAGATAGTCACCAGAGAAGAATGTGACGCCACCAAAATTCACTCTGATATCACTTTCTCCCACCCCTTCGCTATTGGAGCCAGCAGGAATAGCAGCCATTGCCTGAATTCCAATATCAAGCTCTGCGAGATAATCGACCTGACGCACTGCGCCATAGACGACAATGCCTTCCCATTCATTATTGACGGCGAGTTGAGCCAGTTCGGCATCAACTAGCGCCTTGCGTACTGATCCACCACCATCAACGAGCAAAATGCGACCATGTCCATTTTCTTCAAGTAAATCATAGAGAAGGCCATTATCTTCAAAACATTTCACTGTGATGATTTGACCACCAAATGAAGTACGTCCACCAAAGTTGGAGAAGATGGGCTCTACCACATTAATATCTTCTTGATAGATATCACAAAGTTCGGAAGTATCATATTTCATGGGATTTACGTCTGGTTTATGCAAGGAGCGGACAGTATATCCTTTTAAAGCCAATGTTGGCAAAACCATCAATCTTGAAACCTATATGTAAAATTGATGCCTATTTGCTTAATTAACCCGATATATGGACACCGACTTAATTCAAGTGGGTAGATGAATTTTTCTGACAACGTAGTCGCAAACATATATTTGGCTTCAGTGAGTCCTGATGAAAATTCGCACTCTCTGTCTTTATTAATTCAACAGTCTCGATAGACTGATCGGGTTACCAGGTTCACAGAGAGTCGGGACTACCTGTTAATGACATCAATTTATGGGCTTTTGCTACATAAAGGGTGACTCATCGCGTTTCATAACTCGATTATTGGTTGACCAGTGCCCACGCTATTCGGGCATTTTTATTTGCCAGCGCTACCGCTGCCTTATTGAGTCCGCTACGAGTTATCACGCCTTTTAACCAACGCTGTAATCCATTACATCGTTCGTCGGGAGGTTTTTGCACCCGATAGCTTAGCGTGCGATTGGTTGTGTTGTATGAAGATATAAAAAAGCCGCACGTAAAGGTAATTCGTACAGAGATCCCTATTGTTGAATAAATACACAAAATATGTACAATTTATACGTACATCTTTGGAGATATATTATGCGTACATACACCTCAACCCAAGCACGAGCCAATATTTCAGAAGTGTTGGATGCTGCTACTCACGGCGAACCTGTTGAGATTACTCGTCGAAACGGCAGCTCAGCAGTCGTTATCAGTAAGGCAGAATTCGAGGCATACCAGAATGCCAAACTGGATGCAGAGTTTGATTCGATTATGCAACGTCATGGGCATACGGTAGAGGCACTGACAAACCGATGATATGGGTCAGCGCACAGGAAATTATCGCTTTTCATGACCGTATATTACAGCGGCTTCCCGGCGTTGCTGGAATGCCTGACTCTGGCAGAGCCGAAGCACTCATCTATCGAGTACAAAACCGTACACACTACGAAGGTGTAACAGACATTTTTGAACTTGCAGCCACCTATTGGGTTGCTATCGCTCGTGGTCATATTTTCAATGATGGTAATAAGCGCACGGCGTTTTTTGTTACCATGATTTTTCTCTACCGCAATGGTATCAAGCTCCGTGATAACGACAATACATTGGAAAACTTAACGGTAGAAGCTGCCACGGGTGAGAAAACTATTGACCAGTTGGCACAGCACCTGCGCGAATTGGTGGACTATACTAACCCAAGCTATAATCCATGATAACAGCACGTTTTTGAGGATGTAAGGAACATCTCGTTCAGATGGGTACACAAGGGTGTACCCCTAGAAAATATCGAATAACATAAACTCGGTATTCATGCTGGTTTAAGCCAGATACTCAATGAATAAATCCGCCTCGGTTGAGACGGTAACGCTAATTAAGTACCAATCCAATGGAAAACAGAATATTCGTCAATAGTGCCGCTTTGACCATTTGCACTAACTTGGGACGCATGCCTTCAGGTGTTGGATCACTCAGCACTTGCCCCATATGTTTTAACAGCAGGGGAAAAGCAAGCAGGAACAACCAACTAAACCCATTATCCAGGTATAGGAATGTGAAGGTGACAAGGCAGAGCATGGCAGTTAGCAAAACGGTGGCATGGTAATAGCGAGCCTTTTTTCCTCCTAACCGGACAGCCAACGTATTTTTGCCGTTTTGGCGGTCACTTTCGATATCGCGTAGATTATTAATGTTCAAGACTGCGACGGAGAGTAAGCCACTGGCAGTTGCGGGCAAAATGGTGCTTAGGGAAAAAGTACCAGCTTGCAGATAGTAAGTACCAAGAACGCTCAACCAACCAAAGAAAATCAGGACAGAAATGTCCCCCAGCCCCAGATAACCATAAGGGCGAGTACCCACGGTATAAGTAATGGCAGCGACAATCGCCAGTAACCCCAGAATCAAGAATCCGATAATGTCATCTGGATTATTGCAGGCCACAGCAATGAGGGAACTTCCTGATAAACAAGAGATCAGCACAGCGATCTTCAATGCATTTTTCATCTGCTTTGCGGTAATCAGGCCTTTTTGCATACCGCGTTTTGGGCCAATGCGTTTTTCGGTATCACTGCCTTTGGTGACGTCACCATAATCGTTGGCGAGGTTGGAAAGAATTTGCAACATGGCTGCGGTTAATAAAGCCAGTAACGCGACAGGCCATTTGAAATGCCCTGTCCATGACGCAAGGGCTGAACCTGTGATGACGGCAGCAACGGCCAGTGGGAGCGTTTTGGGGCGTAAACTTTCCAGCCATGCCTGCATCTGACTGATAGACGTTGTTGAGCTCATATTGTCACTGTTTGTCATTATGATTGATGTAATAAATTTTATACCATCGAAAATAGCAAAATGGGAGGCTAAAAGCCCCCCATTTCAATAAGTCCGGCAAATTATTGGCGCTAATCAAACCAATAATATGACTGATTATAAAATAAACCGACTCAAATCTTCATCTGCAACCAGTTCATCCAGGTGCTCTTTGACATAATCGGCATTGATTTCGACAGATTGTCCTTGCCGTTCGCTGGCGTCAAAAGAGATGTCTTCCATCATACGTTCAAGCACGGTGTGCAGACGACGGGCACCGATGTTCTCAGTGGTTTCATTAACTTGCCATGCTGCTTCCGCAATTTTACGGATACCGTCAGTCGTGAATTCAATATTCATGCCTTCAGTTGCCATCAGGGCCTTGTACTGTTCAGTCAGTGAAGCATTAGGTTCGGTCAGGATGCGTTCAAAGTCTTCGGTGGTCAGGGCTTGCAATTCAACACGGATTGGCAAGCGGCCTTGAAGTTCAGGGATCAAATCAGAAGGGCTGGCAACCTGGAATGCACCGGAGGCGATAAACAGGATGTGATCAGTTTTGACCATGCCGTGTTTAGTGGAAACTGTGCAGCCTTCGACAAGTGGCAGTAGATCGCGCTGGACACCTTCACGGGAAACATCTGGACCGGAAGTTTGACCGCGTTTACAAATCTTATCGATCTCATCAATGAAAACGATGCCGTGTTGTTCAACTGCATCAATTGCCTGCTGTTTTAGTTCTTCAGGATTGACCAGTTTTGCCGCTTCTTCTTCGACCAGCAACTTGAATGCGTCTTTGATTTTCATCTTACGGTTTTTTTGACGCTGGCCTGCCAGGTTTTGGAACATGGATTGTAACTGATTTGTCATCTCTTCCATGCCCGGAGGTGCCATGATTTCAACACCAACTGGAGCGGCTGAAACTTCAATTTCAATTTCTTTATCGTCTAATTGGCCTTCACGCAATTTCTTGCGGAATGCCTGACGGGTTGAAGAGGGTTCCGATTGAGGTTCTGCTTGTCCCCAGTTATTTTTTGCTGGTGGCAGCAAGACATCCAGAATACGCTCTTCAGCTAACTCTTCTGCACGATAGCGATTCTTCTCAATGGATTGCAGACGCACCATTTTGACTGCGGCATCAGTGAGATCGCGAATGATGGAATCGACTTCTTTACCGACATAACCCACTTCGGTGAATTTAGTGGCTTCAACCTTGATAAATGGAGCGTTGGCCAGTTTTGCCAGACGACGGGCAATCTCGGTTTTACCGACACCGGTTGGGCCTATCATCAAAATATTTTTTGGCGTGACTTCATGACGCAGTGATTCATTCAACTGCATGCGGCGCCAGCGATTACGCAGGGCAATAGCAACAGCACGTTTTGCTTTGTCCTGACCGATGATGTGATTATTAAGTTCGCTGACAATTTCGCGAGGAGTCATTTCAGACATACTATCTATCCTTACGATTTCGAAGGTAGTTCTTCGAAGTTGTGATTATGGTTGGTGTAGATACAGATATCGCCAGCGATAGTCAGAGCGCGTTCTGCGATTTCTCTGGCACTGAGTTCGGTTGTTTCCAACATAGCGCGAGCAGCCGCCTGTGCATATGATCCACCGGAACCAATGGCGATGAGATCATTTTCTGGCTGAATCACATCACCATTACCTGTAATGATCAGAGACGCATTTTCATCTGCGACAGCAAGCAAGGCTTCCAGCTTGCGCAGCATGCGATCCGTTCGCCAGTCTTTGGCAAGCTCAACGGCTGCTTTGGTTAGATGTCCTTGATGCATTTCGAGTTTCCGTTCGAACAGCTCGAACAGAGTGAAGGCATCAGCAGTACCGCCGGCAAAACCCGCGATGACTTTGTCGTTGTAAAGGCGGCGTACTTTGCGGACATTGCCTTTCATAACGGTATGACCCATTGTTGCTTGTCCATCACCACCGATGACGACTTTGCCATTACGGCGAACACTTACGATTGTAGTCACGAGTTAGCCCCTGGTTACAAAATAGAAGATGGTACACACGGAGCATGAATGTGTTATCCCACAATTGCTTACGCACTGCTGATAAAAGCACCATGTGTATATTATTAGAGACTAAGATGGGGGAGCTTTCCGCTTTTTCAACCCCCAGTGGGGCGGAGAATACAGCCAGGTACACCAGCTCCTGCAACCCGTTCGCGCATTTTTTCAGCGCTGGCTTTATTTTTATAAGGGCCAAGTACAACACGGTTCCAATTATCTTTCGTGGTAATCTGACTCTCAATGCCGGCAAATGCAAGGCTGGCACGGACGGATTCCGCCTGTTCCATTGCGCGGAAAGAGCCACATTGTAGCATCAATTTCGCCTCATTGGTTTCAGACTTTGTACTGGCTTGGGAAGAAACTGAAGGCCTTTTTTCCGGCACGGCTGCCGGCTTTTGTTCTGGCAAAATCTGTTCAATATGTTGCTGTTGCGCAGGAGGATTGATCAACACATGTGAACGTGGAACAAGTTCACTGTTATAAGGTACCTCTTTCAATGAAATAGGCGGTTGGCGCATATCTGCTTGCATTTGTTCGAGTAGCTGTCTTTGCTCAGGTGTTAGCTGAGGGGGCTGGTTTAGCGGTTTATTTACGGTTGCATCGGGCTCCTGTATGGAAGATTCATTAACAGGACGATTTTCCAATTCCTTGATATAACTCCAGCGCTCTTCTGGTTTTGGTGGCAGGCCGTGCCCCTTGGTTTGATGATGGGACTGTGAGGCATTTTGTGCACTCTCTTCCTGCTTATTTTCTTCCTGTTTATTGTGTACGATGAAATAAAGCCCACCAATAAACATGACCACTAAGGCCACAGCAACGGCTAATGTAGTTTTGGGTAATCCTTGAGCCTGATTTTTTTTCTTACCAGTACTTTTCCGACGGGGATTGCTACGCCCGCGACTCACATAATCTCGTTGTGCCACTGTTTAATTCACTAAGTTATTTAAAAAATTGAAGAATAGATAACTAATGTTACTTAAGCTGTCGTTATTTGCCTAGCTTTTAGGCGAACAAGTACTCGCACGGATAATCAATTCTGCCTCCAATAATCTTGAATCTTTGGAAACCAAACGACCTTGAAGCTGTTCCAGCAATAACAGAATGGAGTGATACCCAATCTCATAGCGGGGATGTTCCACTGTAGTTAGGGCTGGTTCGCAGTATTGAGCCAGGTTTAAATTATCGAAACCGACAATAGAGAGATCTTCTGGTAATTTTAATCCCATTTTTTTAGCTTGCCACATTGCGCCTATTGCCATGACATCACTATGACAAAAAATAGCACTTGGCGGTTCTGGCAGGGTAAGCAGGGTTGCCGCCGATGTCGCTCCGCTTTCATAGGTGAAATCACCGCGGATAATATATTCTTCGCGGATATCTTCTCCTGAGCGTCGCAATGCCTGGATGTAACCTTGCAAGCGATAGTGGCACAGTGGCATGGTTTCCGGCCCGGTAATGCAGGCAATACGTTTATGTCCCAATTTTTGCAAATGATGAGTGGCATTGAAGGCGGCTGTCAGGTTATCAATATGGACAGTGGGGAGTTCCAGTTCAGGAGCGAATTCATTAGCCATAACCATTGGAGGCAGGTTTTTTTGTTCCTCTTTGGGAACATCGAAAGGAATGTTGGAACCCAGTAGCACCATACCATCAATGCGTTTGGTGATCAGAAGATTGATAAACGCATGTTCTTGCTGTTGTTGATGCCTGCAATCACCAATCAGAACCAGGTAACCATGTTTAGTCGCGGTTTCTTCAATGCCCCGAATAACCTCAGTAAAGAAGGGATCACTGATATTGGGAACAATAACCAAGATAGTTCTGGATTCATTACGCCGTGAATTTTTGGCCAGGTTGTGGGGATAGTAACCCACTTCCAATACCGCATTCTCAACCTTCTGACGTGTACGGACAGAAACCTTGTCAGGATTCATTAATGTTCTTGATACGGTTGCGGTAGAAACGCCAGCCATTTTGGCAACATCTTTCATGGTTGCCAACGCGCAATTCTTTTTTTCCATAGTTCACTCCTCACTCTCCACAGGCAGCGAAACGATTGCTATCCGGCTGCTAAAAAAACGCCAGTCTTGCCTGAGAAGGGAGTGCTGGCGGATTATTTTATTCAGTTATATTAATAAATTCATTTTAAGCCGATTAATAGATCAACTTGTTACTTTGTTTGCATAAATGTGTGATATAAATCATTTTTTAGAGATACTTCGCAAATTAAAGAAATAATTATCAATTTTCAGTGGGATCAACATCAATGTTCCATTTCACTTTACGTGCCTGTGGCAGTGTAGTGATTTGGGGATAGATTCCGGCCATCATTTTCTGGAGGAAAATGCGGGAAGGGTGCTGAATCATCAACTGCCAACGATAACGACCGCCACGTTTGGCCTGTAACGCGGGTACTGGCCCCATGATCCATAAATGACCATCATGCTGTGGATGATGTTCAAACAGTTGACGCATATGTTGCAAAAATGCGGGGGCTTGCTGATTATCGTGATCTTCTGCGCGGAGCAGGATATGGCTCACAAAAGGTGGCAGGTGAACTTGCTGACGCTCTTCCATCGCTTGCTGGGCAAAGGCATCGTAGCCTTTTTCCAACAATATTTGTAAAAGTGGATGTTCAGGATGGTGGGTTTGGAGGACAACTTCTCCTCGTTTTCCGGCGCGTCCAGCCCGACCGGAGACTTGGGTATAGAGTTGGGCAAAACGTTCGGCAGCCCGAAAATCAGCAGAAAATAAAGCACCATCGACATCCAATAAGGCGACCAGTGTCACATCGGGGAAATGGTGACCTTTCGCCAACATTTGAGTGCCGATCAAAATGCGGGCGCCACCTTGATGTACTTCGGCCAGTTGCTGTTCCAGCGCGCCTTTGCGGCTGGTGGTATCACGGTCGATACGGGTAACCGGAGTATTGGGAAACAGTTTTGTAATGCCATCTTCAAGTTGTTCAGTGCCCAAGCCAACCGGAATTAAGTTAGTGGTGCCACATTGTGGGCACTGGCGTGGGATTGGGCGCTGGCTGTCACAGTGATGGCAACGCAGGTGGCGGTGATTTTGGTGCAGGGTGTAATAGTGATCACAGCGTTGGCATTCTGCTATCCAGCCGCATTCGTGACAGAGCAGGGCAGGAGAATAACCTCGGCGGTTCAGAAATAGGATAACCTGATTGTCAGCTTTGAGATGTTCACCCATGCGATTGATGAGCGGCTGGGATAATCCAACCGTCAATGGCAAGCCTTTCAGATCGAGTAAATGCTGAGTGGCTGGTTGGGCATGGCCTGCCCGTTGCGTTAAAGTGAGTTGGCGATATTTTCCCTGTTGCACATTATATAGCGTTTCCAATGCGGGGGTGGCAGAACCCATAATAATCGGAATACCCTCTTTTTTCGCTCGGAACACTGCCAGATCGCGGGCATGATAGCGCCAGCCTTCTTGCTGTTTGTAAGAGCTGTCATGTTCTTCATCAATAATGATGATCCCCAGATGCGCAAAGGGGGTAAACAGAGCAGAGCGTGTACCGATAACGATGGCATTTTCCCCTCTTTTCGCCTTTAGCCAAACTGTCAGCCGTTCGCTGTCATTCAAGGCTGAATGCAGAACATCGATAGGGGCGTTAAAACGTTCACGGAATCGGCGGATAGTTTGTGGCGTCAAACCAATTTCCGGCACTAAAATGAGAGCCTGTTTACCTTGTGCAAGAATGTTCTCCAGTACACTGAGATAGACTTCTGTTTTACCCGATCCTGTGATCCCTGCCAGTAGCCACGGAGAAAAAGTTTTATTTTCTGCACGGATGGCACCGACCGCAGTAGCTTGCTCTGTATTGAGCTTTAACCGCTCGCCAATGGTTTGAAACAGCGCACGCCAGTCTTCCGCTTCTGGCTGGGTGGGATGCAGAGCGATCAGTGATTTTTTTTTCAGTGATTGCAGTGCGCTTTCACTTAACTCCAATTCAGAGACCTGGTGACGATAAATGGGATGTTGGCGCAAAGCGGCCAACGCCTTTTGCTGTTTAGCGGAGCGCTTGAGTTGTGCAAGCGGGAGTTCACGGCCGGCCTCAGTGACTTGCCATTGCCAAAGTGGCGTAAATTCTGTCGGTTTTCCCTGCCGTAGCAAGACTGGCAGGGCATGAAACAAAACTTCTCCCAGCGGATAGTGATAATAGCTGACTGCCCACAGGAGCAATTGCCAGAGATCGCTGGGAAAAAGGGGCTGGACATCAAGAATGGTGGAAATAGACTTGAGTTGTTCAGGAGGAAATTCACTGCTATCAGTGATACCAGTAACGATACCTATCGCATTACGCTTACCAAAAGGTACAAATACTCGAACACCGATAGCTGGCAAAGGTAATCCTGTAGGCAGTAGATAATCAAACGTGCGGGTTAGGGGGACAGGTAATGCAACCTGAACAACTGTCATAAGGCAATTTCCGGATAATTAATGACCAGGCGAAAGAACGTATAGCGATAAGAGTATCATAGCAAATCCGCAGATTTCATTGCGCAATAAACAGATATTCTGTATGATCCGCCGCCTTTGGTATAGAAATTACCGATACATATTTTTTTATCAACACGACGTGTGGTGTCTGGCGGCAAAACAAGGCTGGATAGCGACACGGCCTGAACAGAGGTTTCCCATGAAACAAGGTATCCATCCTAAATACGAAGAAATTACTGCATCTTGCTCTTGCGGTAATGTAATCAAAATCAACTCTACTGTAGCTCACAATCTGAACCTGGACGTCTGTGGTGCATGTCACCCATTCTACACTGGTAAGCAGCGTGACGTTGCAACTGGTGGTCGTGTTGATCGCTTTAACAAACGTTTCAGCGTTCCAGGTTCTAAGAAGTAATAACTTTTTTCGGTCTGTCATCCATACAGGCCGGATAGTTAAAATAAAAGTTAAAACAAAAACGCCCGATGTTTTGCATCGGGCGTTTTTGTGATTAATATTCCCATGTATCCGGATCAATACCTCGCTCGCGCATCATGATTTTCGCGGCTTCCGGGATTTCATCATAGCGTTCTTTGCGCAAATCGTTATCATTAGGCAGAGGCTGTCCAGTGAACGCATGCAGAAAAGCTTCACACAGCAATTCGCTGTTTGTTGCATGGCGCAGATTATTCACCTGACGGCGAGTGCGCTCATCAGTCAGGATTTTCAATACCTTTAGCGGGATTGAAACTGTAATTTTTTTGACCTGTTCACTTTTTTTGCCATGTTCAGCATAAGGGCTGACATACTCACCATTCCACTCAGCCATGAGATACCTTAAATAATTTTTGAATCAAGTAATTGAGATCAGAAGTTGGAAGGAATTTCTGATCTGTTTTCATATCGATAATGCAATAGTCTAACATAATTAGCCTGTCGACTATATTGTCCCATCTGCACTAATTTATAAAAAATAACCAGAAGACATATAAAGTGTAATGACAGTCATTGAATTATGGTATTAAACCGCAAAATAATTTGGATGTCTAGATGTATTGACGTCTATCTTTCCAGTCGTTATTCTTGCGTAACGCTAATAATAACGATGATGGGTAAAGGTCATGGGATGTAAGCAAGCGACAATTGCGGTTCACAGTGGTTCAAATATTGATGAACAATATGGTTGTGTTGTTCCGCCTATCTATCTTTCCAGTACCTATAACTTTACGAGTTTCAATCAGCCCAGGGCGCATGATTATTCCCGCCGTGGTAACCCTGGCCGCGATGTGGTTCAACAGGTTTTGGCCGAGCTGGAAGGGGGCGCCGGCGCCATTTTGACCAGCAGTGGCATGTCAGCGATCCATCTGCTCTGTACGGTATTCCTGCAACCAGGGGATTTATTGGTTGCGCCTCATGATTGTTATGGCGGAAGTTACCGCCTGTTTGACAGTCTAAGCAAGCGTGGGGCATACAAGGTGATTTTTGTTGATCAGTCAGATGAGCAGGCGTTGAAACAAGCGTTGGCTAAAAAGCCCAAACTGGTGCTGATTGAAACACCGAGTAATCCTCTGTTGCGGATCGTGGATATTCAATACATTTGTAGATTAGCCCATGAAATTGGGGCATTGGCTGTCGTCGATAACACCTTCTTAAGCCCTGTCCTGCAAAAACCATTGGAGTTGGGGGCGGATTTAGTGGTGCATTCCTGCACGAAATATTTGAATGGCCACTCTGATCTGATTGCGGGAGCCATTATCGCTAAGGAACCATCCATCGCGGAAGAGCTGGCTTGGTGGGCGAACAATATTGGCGTGACGGCTGCGGCCTTTGATAGCTATCTGCTATTGCGTGGCATTCGTACATTATCTGCCCGCGTATTGCTCCAACAAAACAATGCGGCTGCCATTGTGGATTATCTGCAACAGCAGCCCCAAGTGAAAAGGCTCTTCTATCCTGCGTTGAAGAACCATCCGGGACATGAAATTGCTGTTAAGCAACAGCAAGGTTTTGGGGCGATGCTCAGTTTCGAACTGGATGGTGATGAACAGGCCATGCGTCGTTTCTTATCTGCGTTAAAATTATTTACCTTGGCTGAATCTCTCGGTGGTGTGGAATCGTTGATTTCTCATACTGCAACCATGACACACGCGGGAATGTCGGCAGAAGCAAGGGCTCAGGCAGGGATTACGGATTTGCTTCTTCGTGTCTCTGTAGGAATTGAAGATAGTCAGGATTTAATTGCTGATCTGGACAAGGCGTTTCAGGCAGCGGCAACGAGGTAATCATGAGCATAGTGGCAACAGCGGGGGCGGAATCTGGCCGTCAGTTACATAAATTTGGTGGCAGCAGTTTGGCTGATGTGAAATGTTATCAGCGGGTTGCTGAAATTATGGCGAACTACAGCTTGCCGGGTGATTTGATGGTGGTATCGGCTGCGGGGAGTACGACTAACCAGTTGATCGATTGGCTGAAATTGAGTCAGAGTGACCGGATATCCGCACATCAAATACAGCAGTCTTTGCGACGTTACCAGCAAGAATTGATCCGTGGCTTGTTGCCCGAAGCAGTTGCAGAAGAACTAAATGCAATGTTTATCGCTGATCTGGAAAGATTAAGTGTATTGTTGGATAAGCCGGTCACCGATATCACCTATGCGGAGGTTGTTGGTCATGGCGAGATCTGGTCTGCCCGTTTAATGGCGGCGGTGCTGGAAAATCAAGGTATCTCCAGTGCATGGCTGGATGCGCGTCAATTTCTGCGGGCAGAGCGCATTGCGCAGCCGCAAGTTGACATCAGTTTATCTCAGCCTCTGCTCAGCCAACTATTGATCCAAAACCCCAATAAGCGTTTAGTGGTTACCGGTTTTATCTCCAGTAACCAGAAGGGGGAAACGGTATTATTGGGGCGCAATGGCAGTGACTATTCTGCTACCCAAGTTGGGGCTTTGGCGGGAGCCAAAAAAGTCACAATTTGGAGTGATGTGGCGGGGGGTTACAGTGCTGATCCGCGTAAAGTCAAAGATGCCTGCCTGCTGCCATTGCTGCGTTTGGACGAAGCCAGTGAATTGGCACGTTTGGCCGCGCCCGTGCTTCATACCCGTACATTGCAGCCTGTTTCTCTCAGCGATATTGAACTGCAATTGCGTTGCAGTTACCAGCCTGAACAGGGTTCCACCCGTATTGAACGAGTGCTGGCAACGGGGACTGGGGCAAAAATTGTGACCAGCCATGATGATGTCTGCCTGATTGAATTGCATGTTTCTCCCGCCCACGATTTCAAACAAATCTATAAGGATATTGATTCCTTGTTGAAGCGCGCCCAAATCCGGCCATTGGCGATCGGGTTACATGCAGATTGCAGCTTGATCCAACTTTGCTATACCTCTGAGATTGTGAATAGCGCCCTTGATGTTTTGCAGGATGCGTCCTTACCCGGCAAACTTTCTTTGCGTGAGGGTTTGGTGCTGGTGGCGTTAGTGGGAGCCGGTGTATGTAAGAATCCGCTGCATAGCCATCGTTTTTATCAACAATTAAAAGATCAACCCGTTGAATTTATCTGGCATGCAGAAGATGACATTAGTCTGGTGGCCGTACTGCGTTCAAATCAGACATTGCATTTGATTCAGGGATTGCACCAAAGCCTGTTTAGGGCAGAAAAACGCATCGGTTTGGTGCTGTTTGGTAAAGGGAATATTGGTTCACGTTGGTTGGAACTGTTTGCTCGTGAACAGAAGAACATTTCCGCTCGCAGCGATTTTGAATTTATTTTGGCGGGTGTCGTTGATAGTCGTCGGAGTTTGCTGAATTATCAGGGGATTGATGTCAGTCGGGCGTTGGCCTTCTTTGATGACGAAGCGATTGAACATGAAGAAGATGCTCTGTTTTTATGGATGCGGGCACATCCTTATGATGATTTAGTTGTATTGGATGTCACGGCAAGTGAAGAATTGGCTAAAGAGTATATCTACTTTGCCAGTTATGGATTCCACGTCATCAGTGCCAACAAAGTTGCCGGTTCTTCCGACAGCAATACATACCGTATGATCCGCGATGCCTTCGCAAAAACGGGGCGTCATTGGTTATACAACGCCACAGTGGGTGCAGGGCTGCCGATTAACCACTCTGTCAGGGATTTGCGGGAAAGCGGTGATACCATTCTGTCCATCAGCGGTGTTTTTTCCGGCACATTATCCTGGTTGTTCTTGCAATTTGATGGTTCTGTGCCTTTTAGTGATTTAGTTGAGCAAGCATGGCAACAAGGGTTAACGGAACCCGATCCGCGCATTGATCTTTCTGGTCAGGATGTGATGCGTAAGCTGGTTATTCTGGCTCGCGAAGCGGGTTATGAAATAGAGCCTGATCATATACGTATTGAATCTTTGGTGCAGGAAGAGGCTCGATGTGGTTCTATCGAAGAGTTCTTTGAAAATAGTACTGTTATTAATGAACAGATGTTGCAACGGTTGGAAGCGGCACGGGAAATGGGCATGGTACTACGGTATGTCGCCCGTTTTGATGCCAGTGGTAAGGCAAAAGTTGGTGTGGAAGCGGTGCGTAGCGATCATCCATTGGCTTCGCTGTTGCCGGCAGATAATGTCTTTGCGATAGAAAGCCGTTGGTATCGTGATAATCCGTTAGTGATCCGTGGGCCAGGAGCGGGACGAGATGTCACCGCGGGAGCAATCCAATCGGATTTAAATCGTCTGTCGCAACTTCTGTAGTCCAATATCTCTATAGGCAAGATATTGATCCATCAAACTTTAGCAGGGATATAACAGGTTATCCCTGCTGATGTTCGTGCCCTTCTATCAATCAAACATCCCTTTTTCTTCTTTTAATATTTCATAAAATTCGCCCAAATTGTTTGTTTTCTGATATGAATAGAACGTTAGAAATAAATATCACGTTAGAAATAAACAGAAGAATACGTTTTACAGCAAAACATGAAACATTCAGACAGAAAATAGGGTCACCAATCCATTGGTGAAATAGGTGACATACAGCAACACAAGGTCAGGAACCACATGAATCAACAATATTCTGCAATGCGAAGTAATGTCAGTATGCTCGGTAAGTTGCTGGGCGATACAATTAAAGAGGCTTTGGGAGAAGATATTCTTGATAAAGTTGAAACAATCAGGAAGTTATCTAAATCATCCCGTGCAGGTAACGAAGTTCACCGCCAGCAGCTTTTATCGACGCTGGAAAATTTATCCAATGATGAATTATTGCCTGTTGCCCGTGCGTTTAACCAGTTCTTAAATCTGACTAATGTTGCCGAACAATATCACAGTATTTCTCCACATGGCGAAGCGGCCAGTAATCCGGTAGCGCTGGCAGCGCTGTTCAACCGACTCAAAGACAAACAATTCAGCAATGACGATTTAATCAAGGCGGTCAATGCGCTGGCGATTGAATTGGTTCTGACCGCTCATCCGACAGAAATTGCCCGCCGTACCCTAATCCATAAACTGGTTGAAGTGAATGGCTGTCTGGCACAGCTTGATCATGACGATTTGGCCGATTATGAACGTAATAACATCATGCGTCGGTTGCGTCAGTTGATTGCCCAATCATGGCATACTGATGAGATCCGTAAGATTCGCCCAACCCCAATTGATGAAGCAAAATGGGGTTTTGCTGTGGTCGAAAACAGCTTGTGGGAAGGTGTGCCGGCATTTCTGCGTGAGTTCAATGAACAACTGGAAGAATCCATTGGTTATAGCTTACCAGTGACTGCGGTGCCGGTACGTTTTACCTCTTGGATGGGAGGCGATCGTGATGGTAATCCTAACGTGACCGCCGAAATTACCCGTCATGTTTTACTGCTGAGCCGTTGGAAGGCTGCCGATCTGTTTCTGAAAGACATTCAGGTTTTAGTTTCTGAACTCTCCATGTCGGAATGTACGCCTGCACTTCGCCAAATGGCGGGAGGTGAGCATGTTTTAGAGCCTTACCGTGAGATTGCCAAACAATTGCGTACGCAATTAGGTAACACGCTGGCTTATCTGGAAAAATGCCTTAAAGGCGAGCAAGCTTTACCACCAGCGGATCTACTCCTGCATAACGAACAGTTATGGCAACCGCTATATGCCTGTTATCAATCCCTGAAAGAGTGTGGTATGGAAATTATCGCAAACGGGCAATTACTGGATACCTTGCGCCGCATTCGTTGCTTTGGTTTGTCTTTGGTGCGTATTGATATCCGTCAGGAAAGTACCCGCCATACCGATGCGATTGCTGAGCTGACGCAATATCTGGCAATGGGAGATTATGCGAGTTGGCCTGAAGCCGAAAAACAGGCGTTTTTGTTGAGAGAGTTGCAATCAAAACGTCCTCTAACCCCGCGTGATTGGCAGCCAAGCGCAGAAACACAAGAAGTTTTCGATACCTGCAAGGTTATTGCTGAATCACCACAAGATTCGATTGCGGCTTATGTTATTTCCATGGCAAAAGTGCCTTCTGATGTCTTGGCAGTGAAATTATTGCTGAAAGAAGCGGGATGCTCATTGTCATTGCCTGTCGCGCCGTTGTTTGAAACCCTTGATGATCTGAACAATGCAGAAGGCGTGATTCGACAACTATTGGGAATTAAGTGGTATCGCGATCTAATTAAAGATAAGCAGATGGTGATGATTGGTTACTCCGATTCAGCCAAAGATGCAGGGGTGATGGCGGCGTCGTGGGCACAATATCGGGCGCAGGATGCATTAATCAAAGTGTGTGAAAAAGAGGGCGTGACACTGACCCTGTTCCACGGGCGTGGTGGCACAATTGGCCGTGGTGGTGCTCCCGCCCATTCGGCTTTACTCTCCCAACCGCCGGGTAGCCTGAAAGGCGGGTTTCGCGTAACGGAGCAGGGAGAAATGATCCGCTTTAAGTTTGGTTTACCGCAGGTAACGATCAGCAGTTTGGCCTTGTATGCCAGTGCGATTTTGGAAGCAAACTTATTGCCGCCACCGGAGCCTAAACCGGAATGGCACCAGATTATGGATACACTCTCCGATGTTTCCTGTGATATGTATCGTGATTATGTGCGTGAGCAACCGGAATTTGTGCCTTATTTTCGGGCAGCCACACCGGAACAAGAGTTGGCAAAACTGCCGTTAGGTTCACGGCCGGCTAAACGACGCCCGACAGGAGGCGTTGAAAGTTTGCGGGCGATCCCGTGGATATTTGCCTGGACGCAAAACCGCTTGATGCTACCGGCATGGTTAGGCGCAGGTGCGGCGTTGCAACGGGTGATCGATGCCGGTAACTTGCCAGTTTTAACGGATATGTGTCGCGACTGGCCATTCTTTAATACGCGGATTGCCATGTTGGAGATGGTATTTGCCAAAGCGGATTTGTGGTTAGCCGAATATTACGATCAGCGTTTGGTAGAACCGAAACTGTGGTCGTTAGGCGTAAAATTGCGTAACCAACTGGCGGAAGATATCGAAACGGTATTGGCCATTGCACAGGATGAACAATTGATGGCGGATTTGCCGTGGATCGCCGAGTCTATTGCCTTGCGTAACGTGTATACCGATCCGTTGAACGTACTACAGGTCGAATTACTACAGCGTTCCCGCCAGCAGGAAAATCCTGATCCGCATCTTGAGCAGGCGCTGATGGTGACAATTGCCGGCGTTGCGGCAGGCATGCGCAATACAGGATAGTTTAAATATTTTTGAATCATAGAAGCCGAATGGGGAAACTATTCGGCTTTTTTAGTTTTAACAAGGGCGTACTCCCAATGTATGGCAGATGGCATAACTCAATTCTGCCCGATTCAGGGTATAAAAATGAAAATCTTTCACGCCCTCACGACTGAGAATTTTCACCATATCCATTGCAATAGATGCACCGACTAAGTTGCGACTTTCCGGATCATCATCTAATCCTTCAAACATTCTGGTCATCCAACTTGGGATCCGGACGTTAGTCATTGAAGAAAATCGTTGCAATTGACGGAAATTCGAGACTGGTAAGATCCCTGGTACAATTTCTACGTCAATCCCCGTTGCGACACAGCGATCACGAAAACGCAGATAACTCTCTACATCAAAAAAGAATTGGGTAATGGCGCGATTGGCTCCGGCGTCAATTTTACGTTTTAAATTGATCAAGTCTGCTTGTGCACTTTTCGCTTCTGGATGCACTTCTGGGTAAGCTGCAACGGAGATATCAAAATCTGCTTCTTTTTTTAATAGCTCAACTAAATCAGCACCATACATTTCTGGTTTACAACCGTTAGCCGGTAAATCACCACGTAATGCCACAATATGACGAATACCGTTTTGCCAATAATCATGAGCAATGTTGCTGAGTTCTCCACGGCTGGCATCAATGCAAGTCAGGTGTGGGGCTGCATCAAGGCCCGTTTTTTCTTTAATACCCTTGATAATGCTATGAGTGCGATCACGTTCGCCAGAGTTGGCACCATAGGTAACAGAAACAAACTTAGGTTTCAGCTTGCTCAAGCGATCAATGGATTTCCACAGGGTTTGTTCCATCTCAGCCGTTCTGGGTGGAAAGAATTCAAAGGAAACGCGAATTTGTCCTTCAAGTTCAGCCAGATTCTGGTTCAGCGCTTCTCGCTGATTAGCGTGAAAAAAACTCATACCCTGTGCCCTCATGAACAAACGGAACTTTTGCTCGCTTGTTTTTAGATGTTTAAGTGTTTATATGTCTATCCGTTTAGATGTCCAAGTAGAATGGGCGAAGTGGAGTTTTTAGTCAATCGAGAAATGGTTTATTACCAGTGAGGAATATTCAAAGTGATCAGGAAAGAAATTCATGTTGGGGAATTAGCGAAAAACCCCGATGCACTCACCGAGGTTATGACGCCGACCGGTCATTCACAGTCCATTTATGGTACTAATTATGAACACTTTTGCAGAGGAAACTAATTAGCCATTTGGCGGCTGGGAAACAGTACAGCTTTAACCCGCATTCAAACAAAAATGCGCCACAAGCTGTGAAAGCAATTTCCGCGTTGGTTCAATAAATACCATATCTAAAAATTCATCGGGTTGGTGCGCTTGTTCAATCGATCCAGGCCCCAAAACCAAGGTTGGACATAACTCCTGAATAAAAGGTGCTTCCGTACAGTAATTGACGGTATCTGCTTTGGTTCCCAACAGTTTTTCAATCACGCCCACCAGCTTATGGTCTGTGGGACATTCATAGCCCGGAATGGGGGAATGAAGTTCTGTCACGTTCAGACGACCAGGCCAACGCTGTTTTACGGGTTCCAGGGCGTCATTGAGCAATCCATTCAAATCCTGCAAGGTCAGTCCGGGCAGCGGACGGATATCCATATGCAGTTCACAGCAGGCACAAATGCGATTTGCGGCATCACCGCCGTGAATATGGCCGAAATTCATGGTTGGATAAGGGATGACGAACGCCGGATTGTGATAACGCTCTTGTAAGGTATGGCGTAGTTTTATGAGCTGGGTAATGGATTCGTGCATCAGATCAATGGCATTGACGCCCCGCGCTGGATCGCTGGAATGCCCTGATTTTCCTTCAATACGGATAGACTGGGCTATATGCCCTTTATGAGCGCGAATTGGCTGTAATGATGTCGGTTCGCCAATGATGGCAAAATCAGGCCGAATATGGGCATTGGCAGCAAAGTAGCGTGCACCTGCCATTGATGTTTCTTCGTCAGCGGTCGCCAGAATATAAAGGGGGTGAGACAGTTTGCTGACATCGATATCCCGCAATGCATCAATGATAAAGGCAAAGAAGCCTTTCATATCGGCCGTTCCAAGCCCATATAACTTGCCATCGCGTTCGGTCAGTGTGAAGGGATCTTGTGTCCAGCGCCCCTCATCAAAAGGAACGGTATCTGTATGACCACATAACAGTAAACCACCCGAACCACTGCCCAATGTTGCCAGCAGGTTGAATTTACCTCTGGTTTCAGGAACGGGTTGAATTTCAATGGAAAATCCGATCTCTTTTAGCCATTCCGCCAGCAGATTGATAACAATTTCATTGTTTTGGTCGAGTTCAGTATCAGTTGCGCTGATAGAAGGAGCCGCAATGAGCTGATGATATAATTTAATAAAAGACGGTAATTTACTATTCACTGTTGACAGCCCTTACTCATAATAGTATCAATATTCATGCAAATTAATTGCATACAAATGCAGTAAAGTAATTGGATTAATACTATTGGGTTAATACTATAAGGTGAATAAATCCCATGTTGAATACGCTGATAGTTGGTGCCAGTGGTTATACCGGAGCTGAGTTAGCAGCATATCTGCAACGTCATCCCCATGTCCATCTCTCCGGTTTGATGGTTTCTTCTCAAAGTGTAGATGCGGGGAAATGTTTTTCAGAACTTCATCCACAATATAGGGGCATTCTTGATTTGCCCTTACAGCCGTTGACCGATGTGATTGAGGCAGCAAAAGGGATTGATGTGGTCTTCCTCGCCACCGCTCATGAAGTCAGCCATGATATTGCCCCAATATTTCTGACAGCAGGTTGTATCGTGTTTGATTTATCTGGTGCCTATCGCGTACAAAATACACAGTTCTATAAAAAATACTACGGGTTTGAGCATAAAAATACTCAGTGGTTGGAGCAAGCTGTATATGGATTGGCAGAATGGCAAGCAGAGAAAATCAAGCAAGCACAATTGATTGCTGTTCCTGGCTGTTACCCTACCGTTTCCCAACTTTCCTTGAAACCGTTGCTTGAACAAAATTTATTAAATACAGAATATTGGCCTGTTATTAACGCGGTCAGCGGTGTCAGTGGTGCTGGCCGAAAAGCGTCGATCACCAATAGTTTCTGTGAAATTAGTTTGCAACCATATGGTGTCTTTAACCATCGTCATCAGCCTGAAATTGCTACACATTTAGGTACAGAGGTGATTTTTACCCCCCATTTGGGCAATTTCTCACGCGGGATTCTTGCCACAATTACCTGTAAGTTGAAATCGGGTGTGACAGAAGCACAAATTAGCGAAGCTTATCAGCAGGCATATCATGATAAACCGTTGGTACGGTTATATGGCAAAGGGTTTCCCGCGTTGAAGGCCGTGGTCGGTTTGCCATTTTGCGATATTGGTTTTGCCGTTCAGGGGCAGCACCTGATCATCGTAGGGGCTGAGGATAATTTGCTGAAAGGGGCTGCGGCACAAGCAGTGCAGTGCATGAATATTCGTTTGGGATATGAAGAAACTCAGGCATTACTTTAATTCTTAATATGTTTAATTTCCAAAATAACTGAATGCCGAAAAGTTAAGATTCCTACAGATATTAATACCGACAGAGGATAAATCCGATGGAGCCGTTAGTTATCAAGTTGGGTGGTGTGTTGTTAGATAGTGAAGAAGCGCTGGAACGGTTATTTACCACATTACAGTTATACCGAAAAACACATAAACGTCCGCTGGTTATTGTGCACGGTGGTGGCTGCTTGGTTGATGAACTGATGCAACGATTGCAGATGCCTATTTTGAAGCAACAAGGCTTGCGGGTTACGCCTGAGGATCAAATTGACATCATTGCGGGGACGTTAGCCGGAACTGCCAACAAGAAATTGCTGGCGTGGGCAACAAAGTATCGTTTGCCTGCCATCGGATTATGTCTGGGAGATGGAGGAACGGTTAAAGTTTCTCAACTGGATAAAGAGCTTGGTCACACAGGAAAGGCTCAATCAGGCACACCTGATCTCCTGAAAATTTTGCTGGATTTGGGCTATATACCGATTATCAGCTCAATTGGTATCACTGAGCAGGGTGAATTGATGAATGTCAATGCCGATCAAGCTGCGACGGCTATCGCACAGGTGCTGAATGCAGATTTGATCTTGTTGTCCGATGTCAGCGGTATTCTGGATGGGAAAGGGAAAAAGATCCCAGAAGCCACGGCAGAGCAGATCGCGCAGCTTATCGATCAAGGCATTATCACTGACGGCATGATAGTGAAAGTGAATGCCGCATTGGAAGCGGCAAAAACACTCGGACAACCGGTGGATATCGCGAGTTGGCGTCATACAGATCAGTTGATTGCGTTATTTAATGGCATACCTGTTGGCACACGAATTTTGGCGTAATTGAGCGTGTATTTACCGAACTTAAGTTTTTATTAAAATTAAAAAGGTTATCCCCTATGACTAAAAGCATTAAGAAAATCGTTCTGGCATATTCAGGTGGTTTGGATACATCCGCCATTATTCCGTGGCTGAAAGAACATTATGGCAATTGTGAAGTGATTGCGTTTGTCGCTGATGTCGGCCAAAGTCGTGAAGATCTGGACGGTGTGGAGCAGAAAGCATTACGTTCCGGTGCTTCTGAATGTTATGTCGTTGATCTGCGCGAAGAGTTTATCAAAGAGTATGTTTATCCTGTGTTAAAAACAGGCGCCCTGTATGAGGGAAGTTATCTGCTTGGTACGTCAATGGCTCGTCCAATTATTGCCAAGGCACAGGTTGAGCTGGCTCTGAAAGTGGGCGCGGATGCCGTCGCCCACGGTGCAACAGGTAAAGGGAATGATCAGGTTCGGTTTGAAAGTACTTATACCGCGTTGGCACCCCATCTGAACGTTGTGGCTCCGTGGCGGGAATGGGATCTGCGTTCCCGTGAAGCACTGCTGGATTATTTGAAAGTTCGTGATATCCCGACCACCGCAACACTGGAGAAAATCTATAGCCGTGACGAAAATGCCTGGCACATTTCAACCGAAGGTGGAGTTTTGGAAAGCACGTGGAATGCGGCCAATAAAGATTGCTGGGTATGGACAGCAGAACCAGAAGAGGCGCCTAATGAACCGGAATATATCACGGTGATGGTTGAAAGAGGTGAAGTCGTTAGCGTGAATGGTCAGGCGCTTTCCCCCTATCAATGCCTTGATGAGTTAAATAAGTTGGGCGCCAAACATGGCATTGGCCGGATCGATATCGTGGAAAACCGTCTGGTAGGTATGAAATCCCGCGGTTGTTATGAGACTCCAGGGGGAACCCTCATGATGGAAGCACTGCGTGGCATCGAACAACTGGTTTTGGATCGCGATAGTTTCAAATGGCGTCAACAACTGGGGCTGGAAATGTCTTATGTTGTGTATGACGGCCGTTGGTTTGCGCCATTGCGTCAATCAATCCAAGCGGCAGCAGAAGTTTTAGCGGCCAGCGTCAGCGGTGAAGTGGTTCTGAAACTTTATAAAGGGCAGGTAACGGCAGTGCAGAAAAAATCAGCCAATAGCCTCTATTCTGAAGAGTTCGCCACTTTTGGCGAGGATGACGTTTACGATCATCGCCATGCCGAAGGGTTTATTCGCCTCTATTCGCTTTCTTCACGTATTCGTGCACTGAACAGCAAAAAGTAATTTTTGGGGCAATCAACTTTTAGCAATTAATAGCAATTAGAAAAAACAGGAACGATATTATGGCACTTTGGGGTGGGCGTTTCAGTCAGGAAGCCGATCAGCGGTTCAAGCAATTTAATGATTCACTGCGTTTTGATTATCGTTTGGCGGAGCAGGATATTGTTGGCTCAGTTGCATGGTCAAAAGCGTTGGTTACGGTAGGCGTGTTAACTGCCGAAGAGCAGCAAACGCTGGAGCTGGCTTTAAATGAGTTACTGGATGAAGTGCGAATTCACCCCAAGGCCATTTTGCAAAGCGATGCGGAAGATATTCACAGTTGGGTAGAAGGGCAACTTATTACGAAAGTGGGTGATTTGGGTAAAAAACTCCATACGGGGCGCAGCCGTAATGATCAGGTCGCAACGGATCTGAAATTATGGTGCAAAGATCAGATCACCCACATTCTGACAGCATTAATTGAGTTGCAACAAGCGTTGGTATTCACTGCTGAAAATAATCAGAATGCAGTAATGCCTGGTTATACTCATTTACAGCGGGCGCAACCCGTCACTTTTGCCCATTGGTGTTTAGCCTATGTGGAAATGCTTAGTCGTGATGAAAGCCGCTTGCAAGATGCATTAAAGCGGTTGGATGTCAGTCCGTTAGGATGCGGCGCGCTGGCAGGAACGGCTTATGATATTGATCGTGAACAACTGGCGTTATGGCTTGGTTTTACTTCCGCTACACGTAATAGTCTGGATAGTGTTTCGGATCGTGATCATGTCTTGGAACTGCTATCAGATGCGAGCATCAGTATGATTCATCTTTCGCGTTTTGCTGAAGACCTGATTTTCTTTAACAGCGGAGAAGCCGGATTTGTTGAATTGTCGGATCGGGTAACCTCCGGCTCTTCTTTGATGCCACAAAAGAAAAACCCGGATGCGTTGGAATTGATCCGTGGCAAGTGTGGACGAGTGCAAGGGGCATTAACGGGGATGATGATGACCTTAAAAGGGCTTCCTCTCGCCTACAATAAAGATATGCAGGAAGATAAAGAAGGCTTGTTTGATGCACTGGATACCTGGTTGGATTGCTTGCATATGGCGATACTGGTGTTGGATGGTATTCAGGTAAAACGCCCTCGTTGCGAAGAAGCAGCAAAGCAGGGATATGCGAATGCGACTGAGCTGGCTGATTATCTGGTGGCGAAAGGTGTTCCATTCCGTGAAGCTCATCACATTGTTGGTGAAATTGTTGTGACGGCAATTGGCAGAGGTAAGGCACTGGAGGAGTTTTCCCTACTTGAATTGCAAGAATTCAGTAACGCGATTGCTGTGGATGTATATGACGTTTTATCGTTGCAATCTTGTTTGGACAAGCGATTGGCAAAAGGCGGTGTAGCGCAAGAACAAGTGAAGCAAGCGATAGCTCAAGTGAAACAAAGACTTAGGGGAAAACACTAATAATCACACGCAGTTGATAGTTTTTTCCCCTCGTGGATATAATGATTTATTGATCAATACTATCATTGATATCAAATGCTGAGGTTGGGAATGAATATCCGCGATCTAGAATACCTTGTAGCACTTGCTGAACATCGGCATTTTCGTCGAGCCGCTGATGCTTGTCATGTCAGCCAACCGACCCTGAGCGGGCAAATCCGCAAACTGGAAGATGAGCTTGGCGTAATGTTGCTGGAACGCACTAGCCGCAAGGTATTATTTACCCAACAGGGTATGCTGCTGGTGGAACAGGCCAAAACCGTATTGAGAGAAGTAAAAGTTTTGCAGGAAATGGCCTCTCTTCAAGGTGAAAGTATGTCTGGGCCGTTGCATATCGGTCTTATTCCCACAATCGGTCCCTATCTCCTGCCACTTATTGTCCCTGAGCTGCATAAATTATTCCCCAAATTGGAAATGTACCTGCATGAGGCACAAACCCAACACTTATTGGCACAACTTGATAGTGGGAAACTTGACTGCGCTATTTTGGCGTTGGTGAAAGAGACCGAAGCATTTATCGAAGTGCCATTGTTTGAAGAGCCTATGAAGCTGGCGGTGTATGAAGAGCATAAATGGGCAGGGCGGGATAAAATTAAAATGGGTGAGCTATCCGGCGAGAAGCTATTGATGCTGGAAGATGGGCACTGCTTACGTGATCAGGCGATGGGATTTTGTTTTCAGGCGGGAGCCAAAGAAGATACCCATTTTAGGGCAACCAGCCTGGAAACTCTGCGCAATATGGTCGCAGCAGGCAGCGGTATTACATTATTACCTGATTTGTCAGTTCCGAATGAGAGAAGGCGGGATGGGGTTTGCTATCTGGAGTGTGACGAACCGGAACCCAAGCGATCTGTTATATTGGTTTATCGCCCTGGCTCACCTCTGCGTGGTCGCTATGAGCAATTGGCAGAGGCGATTCGGACTAAAATGGGCAATTATTTCGCAATACTCGGAAAAACATCAAAATAATCGATTTAGCCCATTGAGCGCCGCAACCCGATAGGCTTCCGCCATTGTTGGATAATTGAAGGTAGTATTAACGAAATATTCGATATTATTGCCTTCACCTTTTTGTTCCATGATGGCTTGACCAATATGAATGATCTCTGCGGCGCGTTCGCCAAAACAGTGAATGCCTAAAATCTGTTTTGTCTCACGGTGGAACAGGATCTTAATGCTGCCCACATTCATGCCGGCAATTTGCGCTCTTGCCAGATGCTTGAATTGGGCGCGCCCTACCTCATAAGGGATTTTCATTGTAGTTAATTGTTGCTCGGTTTTACCCACTGAACTGATTTCAGGAATGGTATAAATTCCGGTTGGAATATCTTCTACCAGATGCAGGTTAGCATTGCCTGTGGTCATCGCTTTTGCCGCGATGCGCCCTTGATCGTAAGCAGCAGAAGCCAAACTTGGATAGCCAATAACATCACCAACGGCATAGATGTTTTCATTGCTGGTTTGGTAGACACAATTGACTTTCAGTAAACCTCGGCTGTCTGTTTCCAGTCCGACATTTTCTAAACCTAGCTTGTCCGTATTACCTGTTCTGCCATTGGCATACAGCAGGCAATCCGCTTTGACTTTCTTGCCAGATTTCAGATGGACAATGACACCATCATCAACGCCTTCAATTTTTTCATATTCTTCATTGTGGCGGATGACCGTGCCACTATTCCAGAAATGGTAGGAGAGGGCATCAGACATTTCTTGATCAAGAAAGGACAGCAGATGATCACGCGTATTGATCAAATCCACCTTAACACCCAATCCGCGGAAAATGGAGGCATATTCACAGCCAATCACTCCGGCACCATAAATAATGACATGGCGTGGTTCGTGATCCAGTTGCAGTATGGTGTCGCTGTTATAAATACGGGAGTGGGTGAAATCGACATCGGGAGGGCAGTAAGGACGGGAGCCGGTGGCAATGATAATGTTGTCTGCACTCAAGATATCAACACTATCATCGGCATAACGCACACTTACCCGATGTTCATCAATGAAAGTGGCTTCTCCTGCAAACATTCGACAACGATTACGTTCATAAAATCCTTGGCGCATCTTAGTTTGCTGGTTAATAACGACTTCAGCATGGCGCAGAATTTCTGAAAACGAGGAGCGAAGAATGCGGGAGTTATCACTGTAGAGGGGATTTTGATTAAATTCGATAATACGACTAACAGCATGGCGGAGCGCTTTCGACGGGATGGTGCCCCAGTGAGTACACCCACCACCGACACTATTATAACGTTCTATAACAGCAACGTTTTTGCCTTGTTTTACTAACCCCATTGCTGCTCCTTCCCCGCCGGGACCAGAGCCAATCACAATGGCATCAAAATGAGTATGTTGCATAGAGGAAAGACCTGTTTTTACACAAAATAACAACGCTATCTTAACATTAGTTGATGCAATAACCCAACGAGCATAAGGTTTTTATCTCACTGCTTAGAAATAAATCAGGAAAACATCGAATAATATCTTTAAGAGAACAATCACAGCAAACTTAGCAGAATCTGTTATATTTGCCCGATTAGAGTCGAGATAGATCAGGATTGTTGTGAGTAACGTAACCGGCGTTAGAGCAAAACAGAAAGAAAAAACCCGCCGCTCCCTGATTGAGGCGGCATTCAGCCAACTCAGTGCTGAACGCAGTTTTACCAGCCTGAGCCTACGGGAAGTCGCTCGTGAGGCGGGTATTGCACCGACTTCTTTTTATCGACATTTTCGGGATGTGGATGAACTGGGGCTGACGATGGTGGATGAAAGTGGTTTGATGCTACGCCAGTTAATGCGTCAGGCACGTCAGCGCATAGCCAAAGGGGGGAGTGTCATCCGTACTTCGGTTTCAACCTTTATGGAGTTCATCGGCAACAATCCCAATGCGTTCCGGCTATTGCTGCGTGAACGCTCCGGTACATCGGCTGAATTTCGTGCGGCTGTAGCACGGGAAATTCAACATTTTATTGCCGAATTGGCAGACTATCTTGAACAAGCCAGCCATATGCCACGTCATTTTACTGAGATACAGGCTGAGGCGATGGTGACAATCGTGTTCAGTGCAGGCGCAGAAGCATTGGATATTGATGAAGAAAAAAGGCGTCGTCTCGAAGAGCGTTTGGTTTTGCAACTCCGCATAATTTCCAAAGGCGCTTATTATTGGTATCGTCGTGAGCAAGAAAAAAATACTGTCCCTAAATCCTCTGAATAATAATGAAAGGAGAATAATACGATGGAACAATACCGCCAAGATAAAAGCACAATGTTGCTGGCTCTTATCGTTGGAATGGCAACACACGGAACTTTCTCAACATTTTTCAATTCTTTTGTCCCTTTTTCTATTTTCCCTCTTATTACATTGGCACTTTCTTTGTATTGTCTCCATCAACGTTATTTAAATTATCCAATGGCGGAAGGATTACCAAAACTGGCCGTGGGATGCTTCTTCTTAGGCATGTTCGTGTATAGCGCATTCATTCGGATGGAATATCCAGCAATTGGCTCTAATTTCTTGCCTGTTATTATTGGTACGGTTTTGGTGTTTTGGATCTACCTAAAGATGAAAAAGCGCAAGCAGCACGCAACGCTCACTTCAGACAACCAAAACTAATCGCCTTTATTGAAAATAGTTCAATAAAAAACGCCACGAAATTAACTCTGTGGCGTTTTTGTTTTTAATGACGATTATGTTCTTTTTTCCAGTAGGACACCGCATTCCATATGGTGGGTATAAGGGAATTGGTCAAATAGCGCCAGTTGGTTGACTTTGTGGGTTTGTGTCAGTGTTTCCAGATTTTGGCAGAGCGTTTCTGGATTGCAGGAAATATAAAGAATACGCGGATAAGCTTGAACCATTTTTAGCGTATTTTCATCCAGCCCACTGCGTGGTGGATCAACAAAAATGGTCTCACATTGATAACTACTTAAATCAATGCCTTGTAAGCGATTGAACAGTCGCTCTCCGTTCATTGCCTGAGTAAATTCTTCCGCTGACATGCGGATAATCTGCACGTTATCAATTTTGTTCGCTGCGATATTAAATTGTGCGGCAGCCACTGAAGGCTTGGCAATTTCTGTCGCCAATACTCGTTCAAAATTCTGCGCCAGCGCCAGAGAGAAATTACCATTGCCACAATACAACTCAAGCAAGTCACCTTTGGAACCTTTGGTGATATCAATTGCCCATTCCAACATATGAACATTAATATTGGCATTCGGCTGTGTGAAGCTATTTTCAACCTGACGATAAATCATGGTTTTGCCAGCAACAGACAGCGCTTCATCAATATAGTCATGGTCAAGCATGATCTTGGTTTTTGCTGCACGTCCAATAAGTTGTACATCAAACCCCGCCGTGATGAGTTGGTTACGCAGCGCGGTTGCATGTTCACGCCATTCATCCCCCAGTTTTTTGTGGTAAAGCAGAGAGACAATGATTTTGTTACTGCGGGTAGAAAGGTAATCCACCTGAAACAGTTTATGGCGTAATATTGGATTGTCTTTTACACCAGCAATGATGGCTTGCATCATTTTATTGATTAGCTGATTGGCAACTGGAAATTGATCAATACGGATACGCTGTTTAGTTTGTTGATCAAACATGATGTGGTAGAGATCATCTTCCTCATGCCAGATGCGGAATTCTGCGCGCATTCTGTAATGGGATGCCGGGGAACGGAAAACTTCAGGCTCAGGGGCACTAAAGGGGAGCATCATTTCTTTTAGACGATGGACTTTCTCCATCAATTGATTTTCATAATTTTCCGTTGGCAAGGCATTCTGCATTATCGGGTTCTCGTCGCGTTAAGAAAAATTTCCGAGCGCATTGTAGGGAAAGTACAAAGGATGTCCAGTTTTCTGGTTTATCTGCTCTTTTTTTGATAGGGAGGTATTCTGGACACGCTAAAGCCTTCATCGTAGCATGACTCTTTATAGTTAAAATACAGATCCAGATACCACATATATTCTCATCACAAATCTTATGATAAATAAAAAACAGATTCTTCTATCTGCGGCATCCGTGGCGGTATTTTCTAGTTGGAGCCATTTTGCAGGTGCAGATAATCAAGATACATTGGTGATTACAGCCAATCGCTTTAAGCAGCCGATTTCTTCAGTATTGGCGCCAACGACAGTAGTGACTCGTGAAGATATAGATCGTTGGCAATCCAGTAGCTTAGTTGATGTTTTGCGCCGTTTGCCGAGTATTGATATTGCGCAGAATGGGGGGGTTGGGCAGCACTCTTCTTTATTTGTTCGTGGTACAAACTCAAACCATACATTGGTGCTGGTGGATGGGCTCCGTTTGAATCAGGCAGGTATTACCGGAGCCGCCGATTTTAGCCAGATCCCAATCTCAATGGTGCAGAGAATAGAATATATCCGTGGCGCGCGTTCTGCTGTATACGGTTCTGATGCCATTGGTGGCGTGATCAATATCATCACAAAGCGGGAACAACGCGGGACAACACTGAATGCAGGGTTCGGCTCGAGCGGGTATCAAAACTATAATGGTTCAACACAGCAAAAACTTGGTGAGAATACTTTATTAACCACAGCCGCAGGCTATACCTACACTAAAGGGTTTGATGTGATCGTTGATGGTAAAACGGGAGGATATCGTCAACCAGATCGCGATGGCTTTATGAGTAAAATGCTGTGGTTGGAAATAGATCATAAAATAAGTGAGCACATGAGCGGATTTGCCAGAGTCTATGGATTTAATAATCGGACGGCTTATGATGCATGGAGCATCAATGAAGCAGATACTCGTGAACTGTTCAGTCGTACCTATGATGCTGGAATTCAATTTAACCAAGGCATCTATTCTTCTCAGTTCATTGTCAGTCACAGCCACGTCAAAGATTACAATTATGTTCCTAAACATGGGCGTTATGGCAATAACTCCAGTCTGAGTGATTCAAAACAATACAATGTGCAATGGGGAAATACGTGGCAGGTTGGTCATGGTGCAATCAGTAGTGGGGTTGATTGGAAAAGAGAATGGATTGCCGCTGGCTCCAATAACATCCCTGTACAAAAACATGTTGATAATACGGGGCTCTATTTAACTGCGCAGCAAAAGGTTCAAGATGTCATTTTAGAAGGTGCTGTGCGTTCAGATCACCATGCTGAATATGACTGGAATACTACGGGGCAAATTGGCATCGGCTGGGAGTTTATTGATGGCTATCGTTTTGTCACTTCGTATGGAACAGCATTCAAGGCACCGACGTTGAGTCAGCTTTATAGCCGATGGGGAAATGAAAGCCTTAAACCAGAAAAAAGTAAGCAATGGGAAATCGGGATTGAAGGATTGACCGGACTCCTTAACTGGCGTCTATCTGTTTATCGTAATGATATTGAGCAGTTGATAAATTTTACCAATAACCGCTATGAGAACAGTGATAAGGCAACAATAAAAGGAGCTGAGTGGATGGGAACAATGGATACCGGTATGTTCCAGCATCAACTGACATTACAGTACATTGATCCGCGTGATGGTAATGGCCAGCAATTAACTCGCAGAGCCAAACAGCAAGTTAAATATCAATTGGATTGGGAAGCCATTAATATCGATTGGGGGATCACCTATCAATATCTTGGTCGGCGTTATGACCAAGACTACAGTACATATCCTGCGAAAACAGTGAAATTAGCTGGTGTAAGTCTGTGGGATATCAGCGCTTCATATCCGATCACTGACCACCTGACAATCCGTGCTAGAATAGCTAATCTGTTTGATAAGCATTATGAGACAGCCTATGGCTATCGCACCCCAGGAAGAGAATACTACCTCACAGGAAGCTACAGCTTCTGATTTAAACAAAACCTCCCGTCCAACGATTCTGGTTTTTGATTCTGGAGTAGGTGGTTTATCTGTCTATCAAGAGATTCGGCAGCTCTTGCCGGATCTCCACTATATATATGCTTTCGATAATGAGGCATTCCCTTACGGCGAGAAAACGGCGGAAGTGATTGTAGAAAGGGTCGTTCAGATTGTTGATGCAATCCAGAAAAAGCACCCTTTGGCGGTTGTCGTTATCGCTTGCAATACTGCAAGTACAGTCAGCTTGCCCGCCCTGCGTGAACGTTTTTCTTTTCCTGTAGTTGGTGTTGTACCGGCGATCAAACCTGCGGCGAAGCTAACCTGTAATCGTGTTGTGGGATTATTGGCGACACGCGCCACCGTGAATCGCGACTATACCAAAGAATTAATTGAAAGGTTCGCTACGGATTGCCAGATGTATGCAATTGGCTCTGCTGAATTGGTCGAGTTAGCTGAACAAAAATTACATGGCAAGGATGTTTCACTAAAAGAGTTAGAGAAAATACTGAAGCCGTGGCTAAGAATGAAAGAGCCACCGGATACTGTCATTTTGGGTTGTACGCACTTTCCTTTGATAGCAGAAGAAATTGCACAAGTTCTACCAGATGGAACAAGATTAATTGATTCGGGCGCTGCAATTGCTCGCAGAACTGCATGGCTGATCAAAAATCGGGAAGATTTGTTTTTAACAACTATCGATAACTTAGCATATTGCACAAAGATCGAGCCAATGAATAAAGATCTGCGTCCCGTTTTACGCGAATTAGGTTTCTTAACGCTGGAAAAACTACCAACTTAAGTGCAATTTGGCGTAATAATCACCGGTTGGTGATTTTTTTAAAAAAAACTATTGTCACATCCGTAAAACTCCCTATAATGCGCCACCACTGACCGGCGATGTGCTGAGACACACCGCGACGGCAGCGGAGAAAGGCGAAAATAATCGCTTGACTCCGGAGGCAAAAAGCGTAAGATACGCAGCCTCGCAACCCGGAAGAGATGTCCGGTTGCCAACGCTCTTTAACA
>NZ_MKGQ01000189.1 GCF_001908105.1 Xenorhabdus eapokensis | reverse complement strand
CACATGGCAGGACGACCGCCAACCCCGACTCACCTGCGTTTGGTGAGGGGTAACCCATCAAAACGCCCGATTAACGCCAATGAACCGATGCCGGAAAAAAGGGTACCTAATGTTCCCAAACATTTTGGGAAAATGGGGCGGTACTGGCACGAGCGGATCGCCGGGGAACTGGATAAAGTCGGTGTGCTAACCAGTCTGGATGCCAAAGCCCTTGAATTACTGGTTGAGGCCTACGTCGAGTACCGGACGCACTGCGACACATTGGAAAACGAAGGTTACACCTACCGCACCGATCAGGGATTAATCAAGGCGCACCCAGCGGCAGGGATGAAAGCCGATGCATGGAAACGCATTCACGCCATGCTCAGTGCGTTCGGCATGTCCCCCTCCAGCCGGTCTAAGGTCAACATGGCCGGG
>NZ_MKGQ01000188.1 GCF_001908105.1 Xenorhabdus eapokensis | reverse complement strand
CTGAGATGCCAGTTGGTTTAATGCCTCGGTGTCATATTTGATATCAATGGTAAAGATGCCCTGTGACATTGTATTCCCCATAAATCAGAATAATTAACTAATCGGGTTGATATAACCCCGACAAATTTTGTACTGTGGTGATATAAAATGCTGAGAAAACGGTCAGAAAGTGATTTATCGTCCAATATCAGATAATCGGGCTTTGGTCTGACTGCATAGCGATCACTCTTCTGCGAGCCAAAGTGACGGCCTCGGTAATATCAAGTAGTTATCACGTTAAAGGGTCGGATTTCAAATCCCATCCTCAGCACGGACTTCAAATCCGGCCTACGATTTTGTTCCAGAGTGCTTTTTTCCACCTTGGCTTAATGCCTGACTGCTGAATAACTGAATTCCCGCTCTACCGGCAAGATCAACATACCTTGCTCGCCT
>NZ_MKGQ01000187.1 GCF_001908105.1 Xenorhabdus eapokensis | reverse complement strand
CGGGGCATAATCTGGGGCACTTACCGCTCGATGCTTACTATTCGATTACAGAGATGCCCTAATAATGAAATTAAACGCACGACAAGTCGAAACTGCAAAGCCCAAAGAAAAAACCTACAAACTTGCCGATGGCGGCGGTCTTTATTTAGAAGTCTCGTCACGCGGCTCAAAGTACTGGCGGATGAAGTATTACCGCCCGACCGATAAGAAAGAAGACCGTCTGGCATTCGGTGTTTATCCCACCGTATCATTAGCCGATGCCCGCGCTAAACGCGATGAGGCCAAAAAGCTGATGGCACAGGGGATCGACCCCAAAGCTGAGAAAAAAGGCACACCAACACCCGCCAAAGTCAATTCGTTTGAAGAAGTCGCCCGTGCATGGCACGCCAGTAACAAACGCTGGAGCGACAGCCACCGTCAAAAAGTGCTGCGCAGCCTT
>NZ_MKGQ01000186.1 GCF_001908105.1 Xenorhabdus eapokensis | reverse complement strand
CCGGTGGGAGACATCCCCTTCGGTGGTGATTTTGCGCGAACCGGCGACCTGATGATGGTCATCGGCGCGGATATCGTGGTAACGGTTGTTATCGATGCGTTGTTTCTGGTCATGCTTGATATGCCAGTAGGCATCGTTTTCGATATGTGCAGTCAGGTCTTTCTGCCCGTGGAGATAGATTTCTTCGCTGTCTTTCGCATCCTCAAAACGCAGTTCGTTAAAGCCTTTACCCTTGTGGGTTTTGGTCTTAAAGGTAGTGCGGGTTTTTTGCGCCGGTAAATCCAGCGGCGGACGGTTCAGGCCGTTGTAAACACAGCCGGTGACAATCGGGCGGTCGATATCGCCGTTCAGGTAAGAGATAATCACTTCCTGCCCGATACGCGGTATCGCCATAAAACCAAAGCCGTTACCATTCCAGCCCTGTGCCACCCGCACCCAGCACGAC
>NZ_MKGQ01000185.1 GCF_001908105.1 Xenorhabdus eapokensis | reverse complement strand
GTGTCTTCGGACTGGAGTTTTTGAGAGACTCATCAATGTTATCGTTCAACAACATCGATTGTTTCAAATTTTCAGCTTGTTCCAGATTGTTAAAGAGCATAAATTTCACAACACACGGATTTTAGTGTGTTCTGAAATTGGTGTTATTGGTTAAGAAGAGTTATATGGTGGAGCTAAGCGGGATCGAACCGCTGACCTCCTGCGTGCAAGGCAGGCGCTCTCCCAGCTGAGCTATAGCCCCATCGAACCGGACAGAAAAGTTGGTAGGCCTGAGTGGACTTGAACCACCGACCTCACCCTTATCAGGGGTGCGCTCTAACCACCTGAGCTACAAGCCTATTCTGTTCCCGTCTCTTCTTCTATCAGACAATCTGTGTGAACACTCACAATTCACGCTCATTAGTTAAGGAGGTGATCCAACCGCAGGTTCCCCTACGGTTACCTTGTTACGACTTCACCC
>NZ_MKGQ01000184.1 GCF_001908105.1 Xenorhabdus eapokensis | reverse complement strand
TTTTTATGGTGAAACGGAGCAGCGCAAAATCACCGGCATCATCTCCCATGCGGACTGGGTGGGCACCGATGGTAATAAGACAATCTATTCCGTCACCGTCCGCCCTGCCTGCTGGCGGCTGACGCTCAATCAGGACAGCCGGATTTATCATCAGCAAAATGTGCCGGCGATATTAAATAGCCTGCTGAAAAAACACCGGGTGAAAGCCGATTCGAAGCTCTACGATGTGCATCAGGACCGGGAATATGTGACCCAGAAGCGGGAATCCGATTATGCATTTTTCAGCCGGTTAGCCGCGGAAGAAGGTATCAGTTTCTGGTTTGAGGAGGAAACGCTGTTTTTCAGCGATAGTCACCTCGGCATGACCGCTGGCTTGCCGCTGCAATACCAGCCCCAGCCGGAAACCGCGCATGGGGTAGATACGATTTATCAGGTACGGTTAGGCGTCGGCATGAGCCCGCAACGTAGC
>NZ_MKGQ01000183.1 GCF_001908105.1 Xenorhabdus eapokensis | reverse complement strand
CTTTCCGGCCTCGCCTGCCGAAGTGCATGAACTGGTGATTGCCGCCCAACAAGTTGAGTCTGAAACAGGTGAACCGGTACGCCTGATTATTCTGGATACTCTCGCCCGCTGTTTTGGTGGTGCGGATGAAAATGATTCAAAAGATATGGGCGCGTTTGTCCGGGGCTGTGATGAACTGAAAGCTAAAACAGGGGCAAGCATTCTCGTGGTTCACCACTCCGGCAAAGACGAAAGCAAAGGCGCGAGAGGCTCCAGTGCCTTTCGTGCGGCGCTGGATGTTGAATACAAGATCAGCCGGGAAGGGAAAAAAGGCGGTGCGCTGGTTATCACCTGCACCAAAATGAAAGATGCCGAAGAACCGGAAACCAAAGCTTATGACATGCGCGTGGTGGAGCTTTTTACCGATAAAGATGGTGAAGAGATTACGTCACTGGCGCTGATTGACAGGCCGCGTGATCCGGTTGAAGAGGAAGACATC
>NZ_MKGQ01000182.1 GCF_001908105.1 Xenorhabdus eapokensis | reverse complement strand
GGACGGGATGATTACCCGCCACGGGCAGGAACTCACGATTATTAACCAGAACAATAAAGATTAAAAAGTGAGTCAGAAAGTGAGGAACGGTGAGGAGAGGAATTTTACTGCTCACCGTTTTCCTCACTTTTTTCGCATATATATGGAAAAAGTGAGGAGCACAAAACACGTTGATTTTTAAGGATAAAAAATTATCGATTCCTCACCTATTTTCACAGTGAGGAAAATAAAAAGTGAGGAGAAAAATGAGGCGCAGGTGAAGAAATATTTTTTCTGGCAGGTGTTTTTCAGCTCTCCGTTCTACCGGGTTAATGTATTAGCCCGGTAGAACGGAGATGACAAGCGCTGCGCGTCAGTATCAATCTGAACGATCAAAATGATTGTGCCACTTCACTTATCATATGAGTCCAAGTTCTCTTTCTAATTTTTTGTAAAAATTCAATATACTATTTAGATCTGTTTTCCATTCAGATATTTTGTTCCCATCCTCAGTTTCTGTATAGCGAGGCTCTATG
>NZ_MKGQ01000181.1 GCF_001908105.1 Xenorhabdus eapokensis | reverse complement strand
GATCAAAAGAGTTAAGTTTTTTTTAAATGCCGCTTCAGCAAATCAATGGAAAGGGATAGGAAATATGAAACTCTCATAATTATGAAAAGTTATTTAGAAGCTGTGTTCACCACAAATAATCAATTTCAACTCGAATGGGCAGTATATTCTTACAAAGATGATGAAAGCTATCAGCAGGCATTAGAACTATTTCAAAATAAAAATCTTTATATAACCGTAGATGGTGTAACTTATAACCTCGGTAAAAACACTTATCCACCTCCAGACCCAAATGGATATTATGGTAAATATGCTTTTGATAATATTTACACAGGAGATGGAGCGCAAAGTTTGGGAAATGTATTAAAGCAAACAGGTGTAACCAAGCGCCTGTATATCAACTGGAAATAATACATCCAAACTCACACACTGAATTCAAGGCTGCTTAATGCCTGTCTCTTCTACACAAATCCCTCGATTGAATCGAGGGATATTTTTGAACCTTTTTCTGCCTGGCTGATCTCAACAAGAAATACCACGTCGAGGTCA
>NZ_MKGQ01000180.1 GCF_001908105.1 Xenorhabdus eapokensis | reverse complement strand
TCTGGACACCTTATTTAAACGCCAGCTGATTGAGCGAAAAAAGAAAGCGATCCACGCAACACCGCTGGCGCAGGAACTGATTGCCGGGCTGCCGGCGGTACTGACCGATCCGGGTATGACCGCGTTATGGGAACAATCGCTGGAAGATATTGCGCAGGGCAAAGCATCGCTGGCGGTTTTTATGCAAAAACAGGCGCAGTGGCTTGTGCATTTAGTCGAGCGCGGCAAGGCACAGCCGCTGCATCTGACGTTGCCGAAAACCCCCGAATGCCCGAACTGTGGCGGCCGGATGCGGCAACGGCAGGGAAAAACCGCGCCGTTCTGGGGTTGTGTGAACTATCCGGCCTGTAAAGGCAGGCTGAATGACAAAGCGGTCACCCAATCGCGCAAAGCCCGGCGTGCAAATCAACGGACATGAAGATCTGGTTGTTGATTGACGCCCTGACAGGATGCTTTAAGAATTAACCTGTTTCTTAAATGATCGATGAGCCTGCAACGATCGCCTCCGGGTGGCTGTAAAGCTCCCGTAGC
>NZ_MKGQ01000018.1 GCF_001908105.1 Xenorhabdus eapokensis | reverse complement strand
ATTAACCTCGGAAAGCTTGCGGGTTGGTACGATTCAAAACGTAATGGTCGAGTAGGATGGGAAAGACTATGGGAAGGATGGTTCATATTACAAACCATCCTTGAGGGTTACTTGCTTGCACAGTCTCTTGAGCTATAGATGTGATCAAGAGACAGCCTATTGTCAGGAGTGAATGGGTGGCAGAGGACGGGCTGGAAATTAAGGAAAATATTGATTTTCGATTTGTCACGTCCCCTTATCAGGCACAACGGTTGGCTCACCAATATTTACGCCGTAAGCGGTTAGCGCGTCGGGTGCAGTTGAAGATGAATCTGGACGGTTACGCCTATCGCCCCGGTCAGGTGGTCAGGCTCAACCTGCCAACATTGGGTATTACCGATTTAGAATTCAGGGTGATCGACTGGCGGTTTAGTGCCCTCGATGGTGCGGAACTGACACTGGAAGAAGACGGTGCTTATGTGTATGAAGATGTCATCGGCAAGCCGTTTGAGCGCCCGCCTTTTACCCGGTTACCTGTCGGGGGTGTAGGCGCGCCTATATCACTGAACTTCATTCCCCAAACGCTGGGAGATGTGATACAGGGTATCTTGTCATGGCGCAATGTCAGTGAAGTAGCTTTTAACCGTGTCGCCATCTTTCAGGATGATCGCATTATTCAGACTATTCAAGTTCCTGGTGAATCGGTCAATATTTCAGGGCTGGTGCGGGGTAACTATCGTGCCGAGGTCAGGGCAGTGAATGCAGCCGGTGCCATGTCAGCCCCTGCTGTTTTTGAGTTTTCCATTCAGGCACCGCCTCCACCTGTGAACGTGGAGATCACCCCCGGTTTCTTCTCTCTGACTATTGTTCCCCGTCAGGGAGATGTTGCCTCTTTCGGTCACACGTTTGAGTTCTGGTTCAGCGAGAAACAACTGGATTTTACCCATGAATCGGCGGTTATTAACCATGCTGACCGATTGGGACAGGGTAACTTCTGGATAAAAGATCAATTAAAGGCCGGAACAACGTACTGGTTCTATATCAGGACAATCAATACCTATGGTAAGTCGCCATTTATCGAAGGTTCCGGCCAACCCAATGATAATACCACGGAGATAGTGGAGAAGTTAGGTAACCAATTCCTCACCGCCGAAGCGGGTAAGCGCCTGCAATCGCAACTGGACTATCAGGCTGAGGCTGCGCTGATTAACGGGGCAGATATTTATCGTAATGCCCATGAATTAATCGTGAAGGATGGGGAGAATAAGGCAGAAATCAGACGCCTAAATCGGGTCTTTGCTGACTCACAAACGGCATGGGCGCAACAAATCACTGAGGTAAAAGCGGAAATACAGAACGACATTAAGGCGAGTGTATCCGAGAACAAAAAGGCCATTACGAAAGTGGATTCGGCTCTGGCTGAGAGTGAGCAGCGTACACAGGCTCAGTTTAAAGAGCAGTCAGCGGTAATTAGTAGCAAGATGCAGGCGGAATTCAGTCAGAATGCCGGATACGCCATCCACAGCGTAAACATCACCATTAACCGCAATGGGACAAAATATAACGCAGGTGGCATGGTGATTAGCGGTGAATTCAAGAATGGCAATCTGGAATCGTATATCGGGTTTTCTGCCAACAACTTTGCGTTTTTTAACCCAGCTAACGGCAAATTAGAACCGTTTATGGCGGTGAAGAATTGTCAGGTGTTTATCAGGGATGCGTTTATCGAAAATGGCAGCATTACTAACGCCAAAATCTCAAACGCCTCTATTACGATGGCAAAAATCGCGGACGGGTTACGCTCGGATAACTGGCCGTATGGTGGCTGGAACCTGCCAAAATCCGGTGCGTTTGAGATGCGCAGTTCGGCCAGCGGGGCGCGGGTAGCACTAGACCACACCGGACTGGCGGTCTTTGACGGCAGTGGCATATTACGGGTTAAGGTGGGAAAAATATGAGTTGGGGAATGATGGTGCATCCTGGTGACGGGGGTAAACCTTACTATCTGGATTCTGACCGGGCACAGACATTGAGCCTGATTCGCACAGTGAAGGTGGCGTTATACGACGATTACCGACAATACGGATGGAGACAGTCACGCCATATTCCTGAGTCGCAGGATTTTAACATCGTCCTGATACCTACAAAAACGGTGATGGTTGGGTTTAGGGGGATGGTTTCTTCTATTGTCGATATCAGGATTGAAAATATCAGAATGGAGGGTCAATACCTGCATTTTGAATACAATGATATTCCCATCAGACACCAAACCGTAATGGGGGCGTTAATCGACGCATTTGTACCTAATTTCGATGACGACAACCATTTTTATATTCAGGTTTGCGGCTACCCCAAACAAACTGGCTCATTTGGCATCAAATTAGCGGGGATGAACGGCGTATCGACGATTACAGACAAAAATCGGCTGGGTTACTGTGTCTATCGTGGAAAATTCACGCTGGGGAAAAATGGACAATGGCGGGTGCCGGATTCCATTCCTAACCGGGAGCAATGCCTGGTATTTGCCCGAACAGAAACCGATGGTGCGTCAATCGGTATGACGCATGACCGGGTTGTCGTGAACAATGATGTTGCCTGTGAGGTGTATGTCGTCATTTTCTCCAGCGGATTTGCGTTACAGAAGCCGGATTGGGGTATCGCCATCTATAACGCCTCAGGGCAAATGACCTATTCCTCCTCTTATGCGCCTTTTTTTACGGGTGAAATGATTGCGGTGAGAAATGGGAGCGGTTCTGCTAAAACCATTGCCCGCCCGATGGTGCACGTTAATCGGCTGGCTAAGCTGGTCAGAAACGTAGGCAGAAACAGATGGCGCTTTGCTGATTCAGGCTTCAAATTCTCAGGCCGAGCTATTTCAGTGAGCGAGGCAGGGAGAATGGATTTTGAATATTTTCAGTTGAACAATTTTAGCTATAAATCCATCGACTACGATATCTACGCAATCAACTTCGACGACTACTTCTAACCTCTCAGGAACCACACCATGTACTATACAGGCACAATTTCCACCGTGTCCGGCTCGGCTATTGTCCGCGGCACGGGCACGCAATTTATATCGAATATCAACGGCGTTGCGCCCGGACAGATTATATTAATCCGGTCAGGCAACAACAATTTAATCCACATGATTCAGGCGGTGAACTCCGATACCGAACTGGTATTGGCCGATACCATTCCCGTTACCCTGAATAACGTGAAATACCAGATTCAGACCACCGTTCCGAATTCCATTTCGGATGGGGTCAGGCATATTTTAGCCAACGCCAGCTACATTACCCTGTTCCTCCAGAACATGGACAAATGGATGTCACAGGATGATGTGGTAGATGTGACCTTGCCGAATGGTCAAACGGTATCGTTACAGTCGATTAAGGCGTTGTATGAAAACATCGCTCAACTCAACCAGTCTATTGATAACCGCCTCGAAAAAGCGCAGAACGGGGCAGATATTCCGAATAAAGCGGAATTTGTGAGGAATATTGGTTTGGCGGGAACGGTAGATCAGGCGGTAAATGCCTACCCTAAAACAGGCGGAACCATTGAGGGGAAAGTTTGGACTGCCAGTGATATCGAAGCGAAAGGCTGGATTGGCGGCAGTAAATTATATGACTGTCATGATACTGGAGGATGGTCGCGGGCGTACAGCGAGGCCTACCCCCCTAATGCAACCCAAATAGGAGCATTGGCACTGACAGGAGGAACAGTAACAGGAGATGTTTATGCCACCGAAGCCATAAGAGGCGCGAAATGGGTAGGCGCTGGGACGTTATGGGAGGGTAAAGAAGGAGCCTGGAAACGAGTTTGGAGCGAATTGAATTCATGGTCAGATGGCAACGGCTACATACGTAAGAGTTCCCCCATCGTCCAAATCTACGCTGATGGTAAATTTACCACCAACGACGAATCCGAGGGCGCTACCGTTGAACGTCTGTCCGAGGGCGTCTATCTCATCAAAAACGTGCTGGGATTCAATGCCGATGCCGCATGGGGCGGTGTTGATGGTGGGGTTGAGATACCGCTGTGTAAAAATAAACAGCCGTTGATTTGGGTTGATTACAAAGTGCTACCGGATGGTTCCATCAAAATCATGACCTACCACCGAGAGCACACCGACGCACCCACATTCGCCAGAAATACACGAGAGGGCTACGCTGACGGTGACCCGATTGATATTCCTGCCGGTCGGTCTATATCTGTCCGTGTCCAGATGCCAGAGAATTCTATCTGGAATCAGCAACAAAGATTATCTGAGTCAAAATAATATAGGGGTACTATGCCCCTTATGCCAGCAGATTCGGTGTGGAATGTGAGGTGGGGGGAAGTGGGGGAATAAAGTAAACCCGCAGAAGTTGCGGGTTAGACTATTGCTCGGAATTAAGCGGCTCTGACTATGTAATTGAAAGCTACGTTACGAGGGCGGGTTTCGTTATCACCAGTCATGCCAATAGATTTATCTCCACCAATACTACCCAAACTGTTGACTGAGCCGGGCATTTCGCCGCGAACGGGATCAGCATTATCATTAGCAGTTATAGAACTTTCTGTAGTTTTAATGCTGTGATTATGCCTTGCGAATGTATCAACTTGCCATGATAAAACATTGCGATTCGAGTCTACTCCTCGCTCATCATCCCAGCCACGAATAAACTCACCTCTTAAATCGGGTAGCACACCAGATGGATAAGCAAGGGCAAGCTTCGGATATTTTTCTTTATCAAATGCTTCACCATTACATTTAAGCCAGCCATCCGGTGGAATCTCTGACGGCCAAGGAACAGGAACACCAACAGGTAAAGCGGTGTAACCAAAGTCTTCCCATGATTGTTGTGTCGGTACATCAGGCTTTTTATCTTGCATATTCATTCCCTCATTTCATCAACAATACAATTGCTAAGTAACATGAAGGCGGTGGGATACTACTCCGCCTGTGAACATCAATAAAATCGGTTCATCAATACTGGAGAGTACAGCTTGACTATATTTGATAGATTGCATGTTTTGTTGGCAGGATGACATAAAATGACAGGTGGGGAATTAATAGAATTTATCAGATGGGTAATACAATTCAGCATGCTTCCGCTTCAACCGGAGGCGTGAATAACTACAGGAATTCCTTTAGTTTAAGGAGTCCTGTTGTCGAGGTCATTAACTCAGTGACCTCGAAGAATACCGTAGTCCTCACTTTGGCTCAACCATTACGGAAATCCCAATAGTTGATTTACGTGCTGGACAAAAGGGATAAACTTATTGATTTTATTACTTTTACTGGTCGACAACCCCGCTTTCCTTCCGTTTCAAACGGAGGTGTGGGATTTGAAAGCCCATTTATGTTGAAGGGCAGATTTCTGCCCTATAGTGATAGTAATTTCCTTTCCCATTGCTCTACAATTTCCCGTTTTTCTTTCAGGTAATCGTAACGGTCATAGTGCTTGGTTGAAACACCGGGTTTTTTGTGGTTTTGCAATCTATCCCTCATCTCAGAACTGATCCCCATTTCCCCTGCAAGTGTCTTAAAGGTTCTCCTGATATCCCTTGGAGTAAATTTCTCAAAGTTGTGGTAAGTGAAAAGCATGTCTAATACTATAGAAACAGCTATCCGAGTAAAGGACGTTTGAGATTTTTTATTGTGTGTACATAACTGTGTACATTGTTATATTTTATTAGAATTTATGGTTATGTAACATAATGTATTTAAATAATATTTTTTTATCAAATTGTAATTATCAGTTGATTACTACCGATGCCCAATTGCAGTCCACCTGTGAGCAGGCAAAAAAACAAGCAAAAATTGCACTAGATACTGAATTTGTACGTACGCGGACGTATTATCCCCAATTAGGTTTGATCCAACTGTTTGATGGTGAACAGCTTTCTCTGATTGATCCCCTCGAAATTTCGCAATGGCAGCCTTTTAGGGAGTTATTGACCGATCCGAACGTATTAAAATTTATTCATGCGGGTAGTGAAGATTTAGAGGTTTTTAGTAATAGTTTCCAGTGTTTGCCGGAACCCATGATTGATACTCAGGTACTGGCCGCATTTATTGGTTATCCTATGTCATGCGGTTTTGCAACATTGGTTGCTGAATATTTGCATATCGAATTGGATAAGAGTGAATCCCGCACTGATTGGCTGGCTCGGCCACTGAGCGAAAAGCAATGTCAGTATGCTGCGGCAGATGTCTACTATTTATTACCGCTAGCCGATATCTTGATGGAAAAAACAGAGCTGGCGGGATATTTGGATGCGGCAAAAGATGAAAGTAATTTAATAGCCCAACGCCGTAAAGAAGTATTGATGCCAGAATATGCTTATAAAAGTATCGGTAATGCATGGCAATTGCGGCCAAGGCAATTAGCCTGTTTGAAAAAACTGGCTGCCTGGCGTTTAAATCAAGCTCGTGAGCGTGATCTGGCGGTCAATTTTGTGATCCGAGAAGAAAATTTATGGCAGGTGGCTCGTTATATGCCAACGTCTTTGGCAGAATTGGATGCCTTGGGATTGAGTGGGCAAGAAATTCGTTGTCATGGTCGTCGATTGTTGGCGATGGTTGTGCAGAGCAGAGATATTCCAGAAGAAGAATGTCCGGCTCAAATTGTGAATTTGGTTGATTACCCTGGATATCGTAAAGCGTTTAAAGAAATTAAATCTTTGGTTACTCAGATAGGGGAATCCCATCATTTTAGTGCCGAACTACTGGCTTCTCGCCGTCAAATTAATCAATTACTTTGTTGGCATTGGAAATTGAAATCACTAGAGTATCAACCCGAATTAATCAGAGGCTGGCGAGGCAAGTGGCTAGCTGAACCTATCGCTGAAATATTGGCAAATTATTCGGAGTAGTAACATTAATTCAATGACAACCATCGTTTTTATTTAAGAGATGTAAATTCCATTCCCTGCCTAATATATAGGCAGGGAAAGTTACCTTTATTTTCTATCGATTACTAAACAGGATTAAATAGCATCGTTTGATACTGCTATTTTGACGATTCCTCGACCTCTGGTAATGTTACATTAAGTTCCAGTACAGTGATGTCATCATTTTTTTGCTCAAACTGTACAGAAAGCATGTCTGGATCGATTTGTATATACTTACAAATTACAGCCAGAATATCCCGTTTCATATCGGGCAAATAGGCTGGCTCAGAGTCACCACGGCGTCGCTCTGCCACGATGATTTGTAGCCGTTCCTTGGCGATATTGGCTGTCGGTTTTTTTCTCGACAGGAAGAAATCTAACAAAGCCATGCGTTACCCCCCAAACAGGCGTTTTAAAAAGCCCTTTTTTTCTTCTTCGATGAAACGGAAAGGCCGTTCTTCACCGAGTAAACGTAAGACAGTATCTTCGTATGCTTTACCCGCGTCAGAATCTTTGTCTAAAATGACGGGTTCCCCTTGGTTGGATGAACGGAGAACAGACTGATCTTCTGGGATGACACCGAGTAAAGGAATGCATAGAATTTCCAGTACATCTTCCATACTCAGCATATCGCCGCGGTTTACACGCCCTGGATTATAGCGCGTTAGCAGAAGGTGCTCTTTAATGGGTTCGTCACCTTTTTCCGCACGGCGTGATTTGGATGCCAAAATACCTAAAATACGATCAGAGTCACGGACAGAAGAAACTTCCGGGTTTGTTGTAATAATTGCTTCATCAGCAAAGTAGAGCGCCATCAATGCGCCGCTTTCAATGCCAGCAGGTGAATCACAGACAATAAACTCAAATCCTTGTTGATCCAATTCATTCAGGATTTTCTCAACGCCATCTCTGGTGAGTGCTTCCTTATCACGGGTTTGGGAAGCAGGCAGAATATAGAGATTTTCTGTGCGCTTATCTTTGATAAGTGCCTGATTCACGCTGGCGTCACCTTGGATGACATTCACGAAGTCAAAAACCACACGGCGCTCACAGCCCATAATTAGGTCGAGGTTCCGTAAACCGATATCAAAATCGATAACGACGGTTTTTTTTCCTCTTTGAGCGAGACCGGTAGCAATGGCCGCGCTTGAAGTGGTTTTGCCAACGCCACCTTTACCAGATGTAACAACAATAATGCGTGCCATGAAGCGATTCCTTGTTATAAGGGCTAGACTAAAGTTTCAATAGTTAATTCATTGTTCACCAGACGTAATTTTGCTGCTTTGCCAACAAAATTTTCTGGAATTTTTTCGCTGAGCCAATATTGACCTGCAATAGAGGTGAGCTCAGCGTTTAAATGGGTACAGAAAATCTGGCTTTCTTGATCACCAGATGCACCTGCCAATACGCGTCCACGCAGCACACCATATATATGAATATTTCCATCAGCGATTAATTCTGCACCAGCGCTCACATTATTTGTCACAATGAGATCACTGTTTGGTGCATAAATTCTTTGTCCTGAACGAACAGGTGTATTAATTATACGAGTTTTTTTGAAAATAGGTTCAGCCGGTTTATTTTCTTGAGTAAGAACTTTCTGACTTTTACCTTCTTTCAATAAAGGAAGTTCAGATTTTAGAACAACTTCTCGTTGCTCTTCGTTTTGACAACCGCTGATGCCAACAATGCGCAATCCAACTGATTCAACGGCTTGGTGGAGTGCGAGGAGATCTGCATCAACAGGGAGAGCAGATATATTGATAACAACGGGCGCATTTTTCAGGAATTCGGGCGCTTGCTCCATTTTTTCCTGCATAGCTTTATGAATAACTTCCGGCTGGTCATCATATAAATGAACGACCGAAAGCGTAAAATTACTGCCTTTTAGCTCAATTGGCGACTGTGACATCGATATTCTGACTCAGTAAGGTTAAGTTTCCCAAGGTAGTTTAACAAACATTTTTCCTAAAATAGCCTCTGGGAGACGATATTCTTAAATATAATAAGCATGTTATAGTTAGTGAATTATTCAAGCAAGTCACAGCGTTAATTTAAAAGAGTTTATAACAATGATTTGTGTAATCTACAGAAGCCCAAAACGTGACCAAACATATTTGTATATTGAAAAAAGAGGGGATTTTTCGCGCGTTCCTGAAGATTTGTTAAGAACATTTGGTGAACCTCAATATTCGATGATGATTTCATTATCTGGGAGAAAAAAACTGGCTAATGCTGATATTGAAAAAGTAAAAACCGCGTTGAATGAGCAAGGTTTTTACCTGCAAATACCACCGCCAGTAGAAAGTTTGCTCAATGAGCATCTGGTATCAAATAAGCCACTTAAGCAATAAAAATTGCTGGCAACTGCCTGATTTTGAATTGAGGAGGAGCCAATTTATGAAATTAATCACTGGGCTAACTTTATTGACAGCAACGCTGCTGACAGGGTGCAGTACATCAAGTGGAAAACAGTTGTACAATCCATCGATGCTGACTTCAGGCTCTCGAGCTGAGGCCAAGGCATTGGAGCTAGATTTTCCATTGAGTTCCCGTGAACCATCACAGTTTCCCGCCTATGTGGCTTTGCTGAAACAGCAAGCGAGAGAGCAAGGGATCAGTGAAAAAACATTGGATCGGGCATTTGCCAATATCCATTTTATTCCGCGCGTCATTAAAGCCGATCGTAACCAGCCAGAAAAAAAAGTGACTCTGGATGATTACCTGAACCGCGTCTTGCCTGCCTGGAAAATTGAACAGGGTGTTAAGGTATATGAAGATAATCATTCCCAGTTAGAAAGGATCAGCCGCAAATGTGGTATACCCGAAGCCTATATTGTTGCTTTATGGGGCTTAGAAAGCGGTTTTGGCAAATTTCAGGGAAAAGAAGATGTCATTTCGGCGTTATCCACGCTGGCCTTTGAGGGGCGTCGAGAAGTATTTTTTATCAAACAGTTACTGGCAGCGTTAGAAATAATTGAAAATCAATATATTGATGAAAAGCAGACGTTAAAAGGCTCCTGGGCGGGGGCAATGGGGCAAAATCAATTTATGCCAACCTCTTACTTAACGTATGGTGCTGATGGCGATGGTGATGGCCAAATTGATATTTGGCACAATAAAGCAGATATCTTTGCCTCTACTGCCAATTACTTACATAAGGAAGGATGGAGGCAAGGCTTACCGTGGGGATATACCATTTCGTTACCTACAGGCTTTGATATCGCCTTAGAGGGTATTAAACCCGAACAGGGAAAAACCATTGCCCAATGGCAGGCATTGGGAATTTCATCTCCACATTTTGCTAAGTTGCCTGCAAATACCAAAGGTTGGATAGTTATCCCTGATGATCCGGCACGACGGGCATTTTGGGTGACACAAAATTTTCGCACCATCATGCACTGGAATCGTTCTTACTATTTTGCTCTCAGTGTTGGTATGATGGCAGACGGCATTATGCAACGTACTCATTTTCTCACTCGCTGAAAATCAGAGCCTGAAAACAAGATAAAGGAACAATGTTATGTACCAACATCGGGATTGGCAGGGGGTATTGTTGGATTTTCCTGCTAATAAGGTTGTTTGTGTCGGCAGTAATTACGACAAACATATGAAAGAGATGGGCTCCCAATCCACAGAAGAGCCGGTGATATTCATCAAACCTGAAACAGCGTTGTGTGATCTACGTCAGCCTGTTTTTATCCCACGGGAATTAGGAGCCGTGCACCATGAAATAGAATTGGCGGTTTTGATTGGTTCGACACTCAAAAATGCCAATGAAGAGCGAGTCAGTCAGGCGATTGCAGGCTTTGCAGTTGCGCTGGATTTGACATTACGTGATTTACAGCGTGAATTTAAACAATCGGGGCAACCGTGGGAAAAAAGTAAGGCATTTGATAAGTCATGTCCGATCTCGGGTTTTATTCCTGTCAATGCTTTTGGTGATCCACAAAATGCCCAACTTTCTTTGACCGTAAATGGCGAATTGCGTCAAAACGGCAACACGAGTGACATGCGAACGCCTATCATTTCGTTAATTAGTTACATGTCGCGTTTTTTTACCTTGCGTCCAGGCGATATTATCTTGACGGGAACGCCTGAAGGCGTAGGGTCATTGCAATCTGATGATGTGTTAGGCGTTTCTCTCAATGAGCACGTTTTGACAACCAGAGTGATTTAACTACGAGGAATGACAGAAATTATGTCTCAACCTTTCTGGCGGGTGAAAACCTTAGAACAAATGACAGATCAAGAGTGGGAAGCACTATGTGATGGTTGCGGTCAGTGCTGCCTGCATAAGTTGATGGATGAGGATACGGATGAAATTTATTTTACCAATGTTGCTTGCAATCAACTGAATATTAAAACCTGCCAGTGCAAGAATTATGAAGATCGTTTCAGATACGAGCCTGACTGTATCAAATTGACTCGTGAGAATATGAACACCTTTGAATGGCTGCCAAAGACATGTGCTTATCGTCTGATTGGCGAGGGGCAAAGACTCCTTCCTTGGCATCCCTTGGTCAGTGGTTCAAAATCGGCCATGCATGCGGAGCGTATTTCTGTCAGGCATATTGCTGTGCGTGAAGTGGATGTGGTGGATTGGGAAGAGCATATCCTTAATAAACCCATGTAATTATCTTTTGTTTGATATAAAAGGGATTTTATATCATGCATTAGATGCTTGGGGTATGGCATATGTGGGAAAACCTTATTAAATGCAATATGTTATGATATCAAGAGAAATTGTGAAATTTTGTGAAGTTGAGCACACTTATTAAAGTTACTTTTATTATAATTACAAATGTTAATTATTTATTTTTCTAGTAAGCATTTTGGGTCAGAAAACTTTTATTAACATGAACAATTACTATATAACGATTATTGTCCGAGGAAGAGATGAACCAGGTTAAGAATGAACAGGAGTAGATAAGCTATTTAATACTAACTATCATCTTGCCCTTAAGGATAGCGAAACTTTCTCGATAATAGGGAAATAGCATTGCCTGATGAGTGGAACTTAGATTCTTTGATTAAAAGGGATCTCAGTATTATTTTTTGGGGGAGGTAAGTATGAGATATTCGTTATTAAGCAATACTAACAACTGGATGAGTTGCATTGATGATGGTAAAAGTTTAGCGTGCATATCTATTCCGGGAACTCACGTCAGTTGTGCCAGAAAAGGAGCATCGGGGCAACCGGATTTTATTGATAGAGGTGTTGCTACACAAAATCCGGATTGCACAATAACAAAACAACTGGCAGATGGTATCCGTTATCTGGATATTAGATGTCGTGGAATTAATTATGTATTCACCATCCATTTTGGTGATTTTTATCTCAATATAAACTTTGGTGATGTTTTAAATGAATGCATTTCCTTTTTGGAAAATAATAGTTCTGAAACCATTGTTATGAGAATAAAAAAAGAAGAATCACCTATTCCTATTGATGATGTTGAGTTTGTGAAAATATTTAATACATATTATTCAAGCTATCATAACAGCATGTATCTGGAGTCTGCTATTCCAACACTTGGTCAAGTAAGGGGAAAAATTGTTATTCTTTCAAATGTACGTACATTGCCAGGAATTCCCTATGATTCTATAAACGTTCAGGATAATGCTGTTATTACCGATGAGGAAAAAAAACATTTGTAGTTAACTTTGTAAATGAGGCAACGAAATCAAATCGAAATAATGATACATCTGAAATATATTTAAATCACTGTAGTCCAGCAGGGGGCCCAAGCATTTTTAACGTACGAGAGGAATTTTCCACAGTATTTCTACCCATAATAACTAGTGAATTTAAAGAGGGACTGGGTTGTGATTTGGTAGATAATTCAAAAAATGAGGCACCGCACATTGGGATCATTGTAATGGACTTTTATACTAATGCCCTGGTTGCCGAGATAATAAAGAGGAATGAAAATAGAGACCTATATAATTTGCCGATATATTCTATTTTTAACGAATATTATGGGAGGCATTATTTCTATGCTTCTTTATATATGGACTCAAAAGGGGACAGGAGACAGGTTTTTGGCTGGGCTCCGGGAAATAAGGTAATTAACGGTTTTTGGATGTTAATTCCTTACGATGAAAACAATAATCAGTATTATATATTCAACACTTATCATAAAGAGTTTTTGTATGCCAGTGTTTTTATTGAAGATAACAGAAGAACTGTGTTTACTTGGGTTAATGGTGTGCCAACGAGAGAAAGCGTCTGGACTATAAAAGATGGTAACATTTATAATGAATATTATAAATGTTACCTCTATGAAAGCAGTCTTTCATATGCAGAGAACAGAAAACTTGTCCCGTGTTGGGCTCCGGGTAATCAAGTGGCACAAGATGAGTGGCAAATGACTTTTGAAAATAAAGCAGGCAATTAATTTTATCATAAAAGACTCACGAACAGGATACCTTGTGTTTTCTGTTCGTGAGATTTGTAGCATTGTATTTTGGTTAAAAGGATTACCCAGTTAATATTGAGTAATCATAACCGTAGAAGCGGTTGTGAGTGATTATTGAAAATTATTCAACAAGATTTGGACAAACCTTTCCAGCAACTAATTGCTGAATATTTTGCAAAGTTGTTTCACTGATACTGGTTAAGGCTTCTTCGGTCAAGAATGCCTGATGGCCGGTGAACAGTACATTATGGCAAGAAGATAAGCGGCGGAAGATATCGTCTTGAATAACGTCATTTGATTTATCTTCGAAGAATAAATCTCTTTCATTTTCATAAACATCCATGCCAAGCGCGCCAATTTTTTGTTGTTTCAGAGCATTAATAGCAGCCACAGAATCAATTAAGGCGCCTCGGCTGGTATTAACAATCATCACGCCATCTTTCATTTTGTTGAACGCTGTTTCATCCAATAAATGGTGGTTTTCTGGTGTCATGGGGCAATGCAGGGAGATTACATCCGATTCCGCATATAACGTATCCAAATCTACATATTCCACACCCATATTCAAGGCCTCAGAATTGGGGTAGGGGTCATGTGCCAGTAAACGCATCCCAAAGCCTTTCAAGATCCGCAAAGTAGCAATACCGATTTTTCCTGTTCCGATAATGCCCGCAGTACGTTTATACATATTAAAACCCGTTAATCCTTCAAGAGAAAAATTGGCATCGCGGGTACGTTGGTAGGCGCGGTGGATACGTCGATTAAGACATAACATCAATCCAACCGTATGTTCGGCAACGGATTCAGGAGAATAAGCCGGTACTCTAACAACCTGGATACCTAATTCCTTCGCAGCATCCAGATCGACATTGTTGAATCCGGCGCAGCGTAGTGCCAGGATTTTGATGTTCATCTCTGCCAGTTCTTGCAGCACTTCCCGTCCACCATCATCATTGACGAAAATACATATGGCATCTGCATCAACGGCATTTTTGGCCGTTTGTGGACTCAAAGGAAAATCAAAAAACTCGATATGATAATCAAAGCCAAGTTTTTGGTTGAGCATTTCAAAATGCTTACGGTCATACTGCTTTGTACTGTAAACAACCAGTTTCATAACAACATCTCCACTATACAGTAACTATAGAATCATTCGAGCCTGCAAAAACTGCCTGCAATAATGATGTCTCCTGAAGGTTCTAAACGTTATCTTTCGCTATACTCGAATAAATCGCCGGATAAGCTATTCATAGAGATAGCTTGTATAATAAATCGGCTTAGAGCCTGATATGAGATTATCATAACAGGAAGTTGTTCTCAGGGTGACAAGAAGAGATAAGGGTTTAATGGCAAAAATACTCAAAGTATTTGCAGTAATGGTGGTTCTGTTGGTGTTATTGGCGTCGGTGGGATGGTATACACTTCCACGTTGGTTACCATTGATTGCCAGTTATTGGTTGCCACAGGGTGTCACTTTTTCTTTGAGCCAACCGCGGTGGAAAAACAGTACATTGTGGTTAGACGAACTGTCATTAAAGGCGAAAGCGTGTGAATGGGTCAAAATCTCTGGGCTATCTGTGGAATATTTATCCGTGGAAAATAGTGAAAATCGCCGCTGGAATATTCATGCCGCCAATATTGACAGCCAGAGCCAATGTCTGGCGAAATTACCTGTAGCAAAAGAGCGATCAGCCCCACTCTCTGTGCAAGAAATATTATCCGTAATACCTGCGGTTAATCTTACCGTTGATCATCTGGCTCTTATGCCTTGGCAGGAGTTTGCTGGCAAACTGCAATTTAGTTCATCAGCTCAGGGGAAAATATTCTCTTATCAAGGTGAAAAATTAAAACTCAATGCACATATTACCGATAAGCAGAAGCTCATTGTTCAGCGCTTTTTTGTGAAATTGCCTGAACAGGTAATTTCCCTGAATGGAAATATCACATTACCCTTGAATACTGCAACGCTACCAGAACAAGGCCAAATTGTAGCGCACTTATCCCTGAGTCAATATCCCGACCCGTTGCAACTGGCATTGAATTGGCAGGAACAGAGCGGATTGCTTACCGTTATTGAAGAGAAAAACCGGCAAACATTAGCAGAATTACCTTGGTCATTCGACGAATCGCAGTTCCAGATTGCTAATGGTAAATGGCAATGGTTGGAGAGTAATCAAACGTTGTCTGGAAGGGTGAATATTACGCTTGAACAATGGAAAAAAGGTTTGTCAGGCATGTTTGTCAGTGGGCGGATAAATCTGGTTACTCAAAATGAGCAGGGTAAAGGCAATGTTGTTCTTTCCGTGAAACCAACGCCAATCAATATAACCAATGTTCATATTCCGTTTCAGTTAACTGGGCAAATGAATAGCGGCCAGATGGTCATGACGATGTCATTGCCTGCCGTTATTACAGGGCCATTGGTTGATCCTAAAATAACTTTTCATCCAGGTGCTTTGTTTCGGGCATGGGGAAAGGTCAGTGAAACATTTACTGTCAAAGAAGCCCGATTGCCTTTGGCGGGCACTTATTTAACTCGCAATGGTTTTACTGGCCGTCTTCAAGCCATTGTGACGGCACAAGACCGTTATTGGGGGAAATTTAAACTACATCTGGCGGGTTTCGCAAAGGATTTTATACCCGATCAGGGAAATTGGAATTGGCGTTATTGGGGAAATGGACATTTACCACCATTAAAAGCTAAATGGGATATCGCAGGCAGGGGAAGCTGGAATCAATCGAAGATAACGGTAGATGCATTAAATACAGGCTTTGATTTTATCCAATATGGTTTTGTGAAAATGCAAGCACCGCGCTTAAGACTGACTAATTCGTTAATTTGGGAGCGGGCGGCAGATCGCCTTAATTTAACGGGAGATTTGCAGTTATCTGTCCAAAAAACAGAATTTCGCTCTGGTGGTTTTTTGCCGGCTTTTGAGTTTAAAGCTACGCTTGCAGGAAAATCCCCTGATGATTTTATGTTAAATGGCAAACTGTACTCCAAGGGTATTGGCCCAATTCCCTTTTATAGTCGTTGGGATGGAGAAAGATTGAGAGGAGAAGCGCGCTGGCCAAAGCAATCTTTATTAGCCTTTCAATCTTTAATTCCGTCAGATTTGGGGATTACCGTGCTTGGTGGAACGGTTTATGCTCAGGCTGCTTTTTCCGCAGCAAAGGGGCAAGGATTGCTTGCAGGCGGTCATTGGGTGGTTAAAAATGCAGGCATGTGGCTGAAAAATGGGGAAATTAATGGTCTGGATTTTGTTTTGCCGTGGCGTTTACAGGAGCACTCGTGGCAGTTAGGGCTGGGATCTCCCGTCCAGTTGCGGATCAAGGCAATTAAGGGTCTGTTTGATATGCAAAATGTAACAGCCGATCTGCTGGGTTACTATCCAGCCACGGACGAACAGCCATTGACGTTGACCAATGTGAACGTAGATATACTGGATGGTAAATTGACAATGGAACAATTACAGATCCCACAAAAAGAAGCTGCGGTATTACGGTTTAACAAACTGAATTTAAGTAAATTGTTTGGCGTATTGAAAGTCAAACAAATGGCGATGTCAGGAAAAATTAGCGGTGAATTGCCTGTATTATTAAATGATAAACGTTGGATTATTCAACGGGGCTGGGTATCCAATGAAGATTATCTGACATTAAGGTTGGATAAGGATACAGTTGATTCTATAGGGAAAAATGACTTATCGGCAGGTATGGCAATGGATTGGCTGCGTTATTTAGAAATCGATCGTTCAAAAGCATATGTTACGCTCGATAATTTGGGGATATTGACATTGCATTCAGAGATTAGTGGGATAAATCCTGTAGTGGATAGAAAACGCGAAGTCAGGCTTAACTATCATCACGAAGAGAATATTTTTCAATTATGGCGTAGCCTGCGTTTTGGCAGTAACTTGGAAGAATGGTTACAGAAAAATATATCTGTAATGAGTGGGAGTGATAAATGAGAACGAACATTAGATTCAGGTTGCCAACGGTAAAAGTGGGTGTGATGTTGGTCAGCGTAGCCTTATTCAGTATGGCATTAGTGGGTTGTCTCAGATTGGAAGTGGCGACACCGGATAAGCCTATCAACATCAACATGAATGTCAAAATTGAGCACGAAATTCATATTAAGGTTGACAGACAAATTGAAGATATGCTCAAAGATAACTCTAACTTATTCTAAGGGCTAACACATGAAAAAAATAGGAATAATATTTCTGTTAAGCCTGCTATTCAGTTCCTTTGCTATGGGCATGACGTTGAATGAAGCAAAACAGCAAGGGCTGGTGGGAGAGACATTTAGTGGCTATCTGGCACAGGTAAAGAATACCCAGGATGCTCAATCAGTGGTTAAAAGAGTTAACGATGAGCGGCAAAAGAAATACGCTGAGATAGCGGCTCAAAACAACATGACGACTGCGCAAGTTGCCAGGATGGCAGGAGAAAAGTTGGTAAACCGTGCCGCTTCTGGAGAATATGTGCTCGGTATTAATGGCAATTGGGTGCAAAAATAAGCGCGCCGAATGGTGCGCTATCTTTATAATTCTGCGGAACAATATTAAGCAACGATTTTTTCAGATTGCTTCTGTCCCATTCTCGCTATGATATTATCTATCTCTTCACGGGCATCTTGGTGTGTCTGGTTAGCGGATTCTGCACCCATAGCTAAGCCTTCAGCAAATACAAATTCTACATCAGTGATACCGATAAATCCGAGGAAGGTACGTAAATAGGGTGTCACCAAATCAGTTGAGTTGTTTTTATGAATACCACCACGACTGGTCAAAATAACCGCGCGCTTGCCTTCCAGTAACCCTTTTGGGTCTTTTTCAGTGTACTGGAAAGTCACGCCGGCACGGGCAATCAGATCAAAATAGGCTTTTAATTGAGTAGGGATAGCGAAGTTATACATTGGCGCAGTGATGACAATAACATCGTGTGTTGTTAACTCTGTAATCAATTCATCTGACAGGGCCAATACTGTTTTTTGACGTTCTGTCAGTTCTGCACTACTTGGACGCAAGGCATTGACCAACTCTCCATCTAGTACTGGAACTGGATTTTCGGCCAGATCACGTGTGGTAATGTTGCTTTCTGCATGGTCAGTCAACCACTTTTCAACAAAGTAGTCGGCCAGTTTATTGCTTTGGGAATATTGCGCCAGGATGCTGGATTTTAGAACCAGTACTTTATTCATTATTTCCTTCCTCAGTTCTTTCAGATACTAATAACTTCATTGATAATATTGTTTGTGCGGCATATTTTATATAGTGAATGGTTCAATCAATAGCTTAATATTTTGAGATATTCATTCAAATTCATTGAATCAATACAGATAATAATCATCATAGGTAAGTAGCAGTTGCCAAGAAGGGGATATATATGGAGTACATAGGCTTGCACAAGATATGTTACACTTCTAATATCGTTATGTCATAAAAAATAATCCTCTGAGCCTGCAAAGACAGCGCTACTCAGTTAAAAAACGTCACAAGGATTTATCACGTGGAATCACCTTTGACAGTATCATTTTCTGAATTATTCTCTGAACTTGATCACACACCGTTGCGCGATCAGTTCCGTTTAAAAAAACGTCTGTATGGAGCAGCAAAAATAAAGAATCAAGCCTCCTTGCAGGCTGTAGTGCAATCCATCGCTGCGGATATAGCGATTGCAAAACAGAAAGTCATGAATCGCCAGTCTGCATGTCCTTCGATTCAATATCCTGAAAACCTGCCGGTTAGCCAGAAGAAAGATGATATCTATAAAGCTATTCGGGATAATCAGGTTGTTATCATTGCCGGGGAAACCGGTTCAGGTAAAACAACTCAGATCCCTAAAATCTGCCTTGAATTGGGAAGGGGTGTCAAAGGGTTAATCGGTCATACCCAACCTCGTCGTTTGGCAGCGCGTTCGGTTGCTAACCGCATTGCCGATGAACTGGAAACGCCGCTTGGTTCGACGGTTGGTTATAAAGTTCGTTTTAATGATCAGGTCAGTGAAAATACGCTGGTCAAATTGATGACTGACGGTATTCTCTTGGCAGAATTGCAGCAAGATCGTTTGTTATTGCAATATGATACGTTAATTATCGATGAAGCCCATGAACGCAGCTTGAATATCGATTTTATCCTCGGTTATCTGCGTCAATTACTGGCAAAACGTCCAGATCTGAAAGTTATCATTACCTCTGCAACCATCGATCCTGAACGTTTTTCCCGCCATTTTAACAATGCACCAATTATTGAAGTATCTGGACGTACTTATCCGGTAGAAGTGCGTTATCGTCCCGTGGCGGGTGGTGATAATGACAGTGATCGAGACCAGCTTGAAGCCATTATTGACGCAGTGGATGAATTAGGGCGTGAAAGCTCAGGTGACATACTGGTATTCATGAGCGGTGAACGAGAAATTCGTGATACGGCGGATGCTCTCAATAAGCAAAATTTCCCACATACTGAAATTTTGCCACTTTTTGCACGGTTGTCTAACAGCGAGCAGAACAGAATCTTTCAACCCCATGTTGGTCGCCGCATTATTTTGGCAACCAACGTGGCAGAAACGTCACTGACAGTACCAGGCATCAAATACGTGATCGATACCGGTTTTGCACGTATTAGCCGATACAGCTATCGCACCAAAGTGCAGCGCCTGCCGATAGAACCGGTATCGCAGGCATCGGCTAATCAGCGAAAAGGGCGTTGTGGCCGTGTTTCGGACGGGATTTGTATTCGTCTTTATGCGGAAGAGGATTTTTTGTCACGTCCACAATTCACTGATCCTGAAATTTTGCGCACTAATCTGGCTTCCGTTATTCTGCAAATGACTGCTATTGGTTTGGGCGATGTCAGCGCGTTCCCATTTGTTGAAGCGCCGGATAAACGTAATATCCAGGATGGGGTTCGCCTGTTGGAAGAGCTAGGCGCTATCGATCCGGAGTCATTGTCAGAGGGAGCTTATCGGTTAACCCCAATAGGAAGGCAATTGGCTCAGTTGCCTATTGATCCCCGTTTGGCGCGTATGGTGCTGGAAGCTAAAGCACATGGTTGCGTGCGTGAAGTGATGGTCATTGCATCCGCTTTGTCGATTCAAGATCCACGGGAAAGGCCGTTGGAAAAGCAGCAGGCTTCTGATGAAAAACATCGTCGTTTTGCGGATAAAGATTCAGATTTTATCGCCTTCCTGAAGCTATGGGATTTTCTGGTGGAACAGCAGAAAGCGCTTTCCAGTTCCCAATTCCGCAAACTTTGTCGGCAAGATTATCTGAATTATCTTCGTGTTAGGGAATGGCAGGATATTTATACTCAGCTACGGCAAGTTGTGAAAGAAATTGGCCTGCCGATTAACAGTCAGGAAGCAGATTATCGCAGTATCCATATTGCCTTGCTGGTAGGGTTGTTATCCCATATTGGGCAAAAAGACACGGATAAACAGGAATATACCGGTGCACGCAATGCCCGTTTTTCTGTTTTTCCTGGCTCAGGGCTATTTAAAAAACCACCAAAATGGGCGATGGTGGCTGAATTGGTGGAAACCAGCCGTTTGTGGGGACGTATTGCCGCGCGCATCGAACCAGAATGGGTAGAGCCATTGGCTGCCCATTTAATCAAAAAGCACTATAGTGAACCGCACTGGCAGAAGTCTCAAGGAGCGGTAATGGCTATGGAAAAAGTCACCTTGTATGGTTTGCCGGTTGTGACAGGTCGTCTGGTAAATTACAGCCGAATCGATCCCATGTTGTGCCGCGAATTATTCATCCGCCATGCATTGGTAGAAGGTGATTGGCAAACCCGTCATTCATTTTTCCGCGCTAATTTGAAATTGCGTGAAGAAGTTGAAGAACTGGAACATAAGTCTCGCCGACGGGATATTCTGGTGGATGATGAAACCTTGTTTAGTTTCTACGATCAGCGTATTGGCAAGGACGTTATTTCTTCGCGCCATTTTGATCGCTGGTGGAAAGTCGCCAGTAAAGATCAGCCCGAATTGCTCAACTTTGAAAAGAGCATGCTAATCAAAGGGGATGCAAATAAAGTCAGTGCGTTGGATTATCCAAATTACTGGTATCAAGGTAACTTGCAATTCCGTTTGAGTTATCAATTTGAACCAGGAACCGATGCCGATGGCGTAACAGTGCATATTCCTTTACCGGTGTTGAATCAAGTCAAAGATGAAGGATTTGATTGGCAAATTCCAGGAATTCGTCATGAATTGGTTATTGCATTGATTAAATCATTGCCAAAACCCATCCGCCGTAATTTTGTTCCGGCACCTAACTATGCACAGGCATTTCTGGAGCGTGTGACCCAACCTCAGGCTCCTTTATTGGATAGCCTTGAGAAAGAATTACGTCGTATGACAGGGGTGACAGTGTCACGCGATGACTGGCAGTTAGAACAAGTGCCTGATCATTTAAAGATTACATTCCGCATTATTGGAGAGAATAAAACGGGTGAAAAAAATAAACCGTTAGCGGAAAGCAAAGATCTGTCAGCACTAAAACTGAAATTGAAAGAAAAAGTTCAGGAAACGCTTTCGGCGGTTGCAGATGATGGCATAGAACAAAATGGATTGCATATCTGGAGCTTTGGTACATTGCCTGAATGTTATGAACAGAAACGCGGAGGCTATTCTGTTAAGGCATTTCCGGCATTGGTGGATGAAAAGGACAGTATCGGCATCAAATTGTTCGAAACCGAATCAGAACAGCAAAATGCAATGTGGGAAGGAACACGTCGTTTGTTATTGTTGAATATTCCATCGCCGATTAAATACTTACATGAAAAATTACCGAACAAATCTAAACTGGGGTTGTATTTCAATCCCTATGGAAAAGTATTGGATTTGATTGATGATTGTATTTCCTGTGGTGTTGATAAATTGATCGCAGAAAATGGCGGGCCAGTCTGGAATGAACAGGCATTTTCTAGTTTGCATGATAAAGTTCGTGCTGATTTGAATGACGCAGTGGTGGATATTGCCAAGCAAGTGGAGCAGATCCTGACAGCAGTCTTTAATATCAACAAGCGCCTGAAAGGGCGGGTGGATATCTCTCTCGCACTGGCGCTATCCGATATCAAAGAACAAATTTCTGGTCTGGTCTTTAATGGCTTTGTGACTTCCCACGGTTGGAAACGTCTGGCTGATGTTTTGCGTTATTTGAATGGCATAGAACGTCGATTGGAAAAATTGGCGGTAGATCCTAACAAGGATAGGGCGCATATGAGCAGAGTTGAGCATATCCAACGTCAATGGCAGCAATGGTTGGCCAAACTGTCTGTTCAGCAAAAACCATTACCGGAAGTAAAAGAAGTTCGTTGGATGATAGAAGAACTTCGAATCAGCCTGTTTGCCCAACAATTGGGTACTGCGTATCCAATATCTGATAAGCGTATATTACAGGCGATGGAAAATATCGCATCGTGATATGTAGGGGCAGTTATGGTTTATGCTGCCCCGTAATTTCGTTACTTTACGCCTAAAAATTCCATAAGCTTTTTATAGTTACAACATACTTCAAAATTTAAACAACTAAACCCCCACTTAACAACAACCTCACTAAATGCCAAGCAGGGAAATAATCTTTATTTATTGATATACAAAAGTAATTGTTACTGTGGCATCTGCTTTGCCCGGTTTAACTTCTGCTTCTGTCTGGATATAACGGGCATACAATGGAATAGTTATATTTCCACCTGACTGAGTGGAGCCAGATACAACTGGAGTACGCATCGTTACGGGGCGGTTTTGATATAGTATCTGTAAACCAATCCCCTTTGCCGTGACGTTGTCACTATAATCCAATGCCCAGATATCTTGGGTATTCCAGCTTGCAGACCTTCCATCCAACGTCAGTCCGACATTCACATTCGCATCACAATTTATATCGATATCAAAATGTTGCATTCCCGCGGTACTGTTAATACCTCGAAAATCACTTTTTTTAACCTCTCCCATATTGACTGAAATCATCTTTCGATTGAGAGAACAGCCTTTGGTCATGATATAAGTATTCGACAAATAGAAAGTATGAATAGGGGTATTGTAACCTAATATAGCACGAGTCAGTTTCGCCGAATTGACAGCTCCCGAACCGGTTGTTGGTGCAATTTTTATCAACTGCACTGTTAAATACCCCCATGATCCTCCGCAATATTGTGTTTTCCATTGAAAGTACAGCGGTGAAGGGCAAGTGGGTGGATTGGTTGCTGTTCTGGGTAGCCAATCAATACCATAACCTGCTCCCCACGTGTTAATGCGGATACCAACTCCCGGAACGCCGGATTCATAAATGGCGTCAAAGTTGTAGTTCGCAGGGTTAAGATCAGGTTGTTCCCATCTTGTAGACAGGTTGGTATCGCAGAGGGCGATATTACCTTTCTCATCCACCTGATCCAGACGTATTTCTTTGATAGTTGTCCCGATAGGATGATTTCTGGGAACCGTAATCGTACCAAAAGAAACCGGAGTCATCATATCAGGCACAAAACCCGCAGAATATTGGCAATTATACGCTAAACTAGTAAAACTACTCATCGTGCCGATGAGAAATGTACTTACCAATAACAATTTTAATTTGTTGACCATAGAATAATACCTACTATTTTTTAGTTTTATATCAAATAAATATGTCGAAATTGCTATTTGTAAGAGATTATTCACAAGAGGCTTCAATCATATACAAACCTGAAACGGGTTCTTCATCAGGTAGTCGATAATTGACACGACATTCTTGCATTGTTTTGTGTCCCCATTTAACCCATATCCGACCTGATTTAGGAATGCCACTGAAATAAACTTGTCCATCATTACTAACAATGACGCTGTTGGTGTCATCAATGTCATGCTGTTTTTCCAGTGTTGCAGTTGCACCAAATGGGATTTCTTTACCTTGATGGGAAAGTGTTAGCAAAACGCGATAACCAATGCGGGTCTGAAAATTGGCCAGAGTCAGTGAACCTTGGGTTGGAATAATAGTTTGCGTATTGATATCAATATCAACGTTGTTACTCATTGAGTGAGTATCCAGCGCAATACGGTTTTTTCGATAGCTACTGGCATACGGCACGATGGTATAGCCTTGCCAGTCAGTTTTGATGCCGGTGTGATTTTGCACTTTGACGTTTGAAGCACCACTGGCACGGACTAATACCGATGTATCTCCCAACGATTGGGAAAGGGTGATGCCATATGGATGGGCAACAATCCCACCATTTAAACCATAAGTGAATTGCCTGGAGTATTTATCGTAATTGTAACCCGCGCTGACCTGACCATAGGCTCCTTTATATTCTGCGTTGATATTTCCGCCAACACTTTGATTACGGCCAGTATAATTTTGCTGAATGCTATAAATCAGATTATTATCTTCAAAAGCTGTACCATTTAAACTAACTTGATGAGACGTATCACTGTTTTTGTTGCTGGTCATGTTATAGCTCACCCAGCTATTTTTCAGCCACCGATCAAAGGGAATTTGCATGCTAAATGAGACAATTTGCTCATTGCGATTTGAACCGGAGAAGTCGCTGTGAGAATAATTTAAGCTATAATTAATCGAATTGTAACTTGTGTTATAACCCGCACTGATATTCCTTTCATAGCCTTTCTGGTGCCAATAGTCTTGCTGAAAAGCAGATAAATAAATGGTTCCCCAATCACCAAGGGATTGATTAATGTGTAACTGCAATTTACTGCGTTTATTACTGCTCCTGCCATCGATTGTAGTATTCAACTCATTCGCTTCTTTAAAATCGTAAAAATTTCGTGTCGAGTAACGATAACCGGAGAAAGTGAGGTTAGTGCCTGTCTGAGATAGATCTTTGGCATATTGGAAACGGTAAGATTGACCATAATAGTTGGCTTTCGACATTAAATTGGTTTTAGCGGAAGTTACATCAAAGGAAAGAGAACCCCAATGGGAGAGACTATAGCCCGTACCCAAGGCGATGGATTGGTAATCTTTTGCAATCGTGGTTCCACCATAGGCAGTGACACGATTGGAGATACCGTAAATCACCGTACCCTGCATGAAATAGGGTTTTTTTCCACGATGAGAATTAGATTGGTATTTTCCCAAAGTCAGGGAATGTCGCAGGCTATTTTCTCGTAACATAATTGGCACAACGGAAAAAGTTTGTACAGAACGATGTTCTTTCCCATCAGCTTCTTTGACAATAATTTCTATATCTCCTGTTGATGTTGTCGGATGGAGATCATTAATGACAAAAGGCCCAGGAGAAACGTAAGATTCATAGATAATATAACCATTTTGTTTGATGGTTACTTGGGCATTGCTTTGGGCAATTCCTCTAATTATCGGTGCAAATCCTTTTAAACTATCGGGCAACATATTGTCATCGGAAGACAACTGCATGCCGCGAAACTGAAAGCTATCAAAAATAAGCGAGGGGGTATAACTGTCTCCAAATATTAATTGGCTTTTCAGTGCATGAATATCTCGCTGAAGGTATGTATTGATATTCTGCCATTTTCTATCTTGGCTACTGTAAGTGGAATAGTTGCGCAAACGCCATGCTTGCCAATTAACCCCCGTTCTGAGGTTGAGAAAATGGTTCTTTGTTGAACCTACTTGATCATCCTGCCAACTCATGGAGCCATTATAACTATAGTTGACCAACAGGGAAGTTAATCCCTGATCCCACAAATGGGGGGGGACATAATCTCTCGCCTGTCTATTCAAGGCCGCTTGGGGAATACTGATATCCAGTCGCTGATGTTTGAAATCGAAAGATGTCGATGCGGATGGAATATATTTGCCAAGATCAGTAAGTTCTGTTTCTTGTGGCAAAGTAAGCAGTGCGGGAAATGATTCAATATTTACTCCGATTTTCCTGAGTTGCTGTATCTTAATTTGGGGAGATAGCTTGTTATTGACGATAATAAAATCGACATTTCTCGTATCTACTTTTTCCCGATTAAGATAGATATCGACCCAATAACGTCCGGGAGGTTGCTGATCATCTTGAGTAAAGATAGACAGATCAATATCTTCAAAACCGGAATGGATTTCCAACGCATTGATGTTGAAATACTCTTCAGCGTGGGTTTTATTGTTATACATCAAAAGAGATGTGGTTAATAATGCACAGAGAGGCACCCTGCAATATAGACAATGCAAGCTTATCCTGATAAATAATGCCAAATTATCAGGACGATTTCGTTGAAGATAATGACGATAGTTATCCATAATAAATTTCTATTTTGATATACCCGCTATTCTCCAGGTTGTCCCTTGAAGTTTATTGGGTATATAGTTTTTTATTACAATTAGTTTTTTAATTACAACTTGCGTCTTTCTTCCGGTGTCACGCCACCAAAATCATTAATTGTTTTCCAAGTCACTTGGCTGATATTTTTTACAGGAATATTCCAAGTCCTTTGTTGAAAAGGAGGGAGCATTCCCGCAGATTTAATCTCGTAGTTTTCTACATTATTGCCAGTGGTCAACTCAGAAAAAGAGATATAGTAGGGCGTTGGATTTTCCGCAATGAGTTTGTCTCCATCGGTTTTGAACTTCAGAGACTTATAAGCAATACCGGCATTGTCAGCTAAGTTAGCAGGACGATAGAATAGCTTGAACCGAGATTTCACCGTGATTTGCAATTGATTCTGTTCTGATTTGGTTGTAGCAGGAATAGACTTGATATTGAGCCAGAACAAAGATTCTTTATCATCAGGTAATGCATTACCAATTTTAACAATCCGTAAAACATTTTCATTCTCGGCTGTTAATTTGAAAAGTGGGGGAGTGATAATAAAAGGTGCTTTCATTTCATCATCCTCACCTTGAACCCATGATTGAATAAGGTAAGAAATGTCGGTTTCTGGATTGTCTATGGAAATAGAGGCTTCTTTCTGGTCACTAATATAAACCACCCGTGTGCCGCCAATGACGACGCCAGCAAAAGAGATGTTCGTATTGAAAATACAGATAAAAATAAAAATTAAAATGCGAAAATATTTCAAAGTGGTCGCTCCAAACAATATTTAGACCAGAGTGATATTGTTTTGGCTTCCCTGCCATAATTTCCTTTAGTTATAGATAATAGTGAAATTAGCGACCGCGTCACCCGCACCTGGAGTCACAGAATCAGCTGTTGCCATGTATTTGGCAATGAATTTCAATTCTTCTGCTTTTCTCTGTGAGAAATATTGAGGACGTGAATTTTTTGCTAGATCGATTGGGGTATAGCTGTCATCTTCATAAAGTGCAATTGCAACACCTTTGGCAGGATTCTCTCCTCCATTACCGTTTAACGCTAAAAGTCCGCTGTTGGTTTTGTCCGGTTGGCCGTCAAATCTAACCTGAGCTTGTTTATAATCTTTCGGGCAGTCAGTCAATTTGATACTAAAACGGGTAGCAGCAGAAGTACTATTCAATCCATTTAATGAACTTGAACTGATAGTACCCATATTTACGGTTTGGTTAGCCGAATTTGAATCAATTTTACACGCAGTAGCAGTAATCTTGCCTGTAAATTTAATTTGCCCATCAGCAGCATGGGTAGCGGACATAAATACGGATGAAACAAATAAAGTTGAAATAATTAACTTGGTTTTCATTTCTTAATGCATCCTACTTCTGACGAACTTATTCGACAGAGAAACAGATTATTGGGTTAATGTTAATGCCGTACATAAATACGGCAACGAGTTGATTAGGTTTACTTCTGATAAACAACGAAACAACTTTTCATATTTCCTCATCAATAGATAAGGTGAAAAATATAGTAGCGATTAATTAACAAAGATCAAAATAATAACTTGACTAATCTCATAATTTGAAGTTTTCAGCTATTAGAATAAAATTAATAGCATTGTTATGCATAACATAGATTTTTTTCTGAACTTCAATGAGCTTTTATTCTGTTTTATAAGATTAATTATTAATTACTGACATTTTGTAAAAATAAAAATAATGCAAAACACATAATACGTTTGAATTTTTCTTCTTTGTTAAAAGTTTAACTAAAAATTATGCATTTATTATTTATTTGTAACACAAAATCTATCTTTTAATTTTTACCCCTAATTATTGTGATTATGTAAGAGGTTATCTCTCTTTTTAAGATAAATGAAAATGAATTACATTTGCTTAAAGTTAACTTTTAATTGATAAAATCTTTATGACTAATACCCTGACATAGTTCGGATTCTATATATTTGAGGAATATTTTGATACAAAAACAGAATTAATTCTTATGGATTGGCTTTAAAACGACCTGCGCCTACCTTTTTTTAGTTACAACATACTTATAAATAAAAAAATTAATCCAAAAAAACGCAATCAAAACACTAAACTAAATTCCACCAAGAGTGGATAACACGCAAAAGAGACGGTTCAAACGATGACCACATTCAAACAAAGCCCCACATAGATACAACTATGTAGGGCCTGTGAATGAATTATATGCTTTCTGGATTGATTGAAATCATATTATTAAATACATAAACCTAACAGGAAAAACGACCACCATAATTTAGCTGCACAATTTTTCATGCAATCAGTGTTACCTTCACAAGCGTAAGCGTAGATAATATTGGGATTTAAGAATCCAATGTTTGCTTCTTGTGCATTTGCAATACCTACACCGAAACTAGAAAAGATGGCTAAAGTTATTGATAAGGCTAAAATTATTCTTTTCATAATATTATCCTTCCAAAAGAATATAAATTTTCTCTCAATCTCAAATTCCCTGTTTTTATAAATCGGTAACAGGCAATAGGGAGTTGTGGCAAATATTTTAAGTTAGTGGTTTATAAAAGGATAAGAGTGGATTCTGATGCTCTGTTGGACAGTTTAGTTTGATATGTAGCTATGATTAGCAGCCTCATATTCCCACAATTAAAATGTCAGATCAATACTTTTTTAAGCCATTGTTTTTTACTGGACAAGCGATGACACGGGGGCGTACCTGTCTTCACACCAAAGGTCAACAAACAATGGAACATTAAAAAACCGGCACAAAGGCCGGATTCTTTGGAATAGTTAACTTTTTAAGAGACAGCTAATACGCTGTGTTGTAATTATTATTAGTGCATTAATTGCCATGTAGACGGGAGCGCTATTAAAAACAAAATCACAATAATCGATTTTTCTGTAATCGTTAACGGTATTCTTTCCTGATTTTGTCTGCGAGCGTACAGAAAAACCAGCAATCCAGGAACGTATAGTACTACCGAAAGTAATAGGTTCATGAGCCCAGAAGCATAAAGTAACCATAATCCATAGGTACAAGAACCCAGAGCAATAAAGAGTAAAGCACGGCTACCACGTTGAAAGGCAACTTTCACTAAAAATGCACCGACAAGAAAGTAGGGGACAAGGATCATCTCAGAAGCAATAGAAAGTAACGTGTTGTAATTACTGCCACTTAACCAAATTAAAACCAAAGAGAGTTGGATCGCACCATTAGTGATCCAAAGTGATGATTCAGGCGCTTTCTTGCTGTTTTGTTTTTTAAAGACTTTAGGAAATGAGCCGTGTAAGGAAGCAATAAATGGTACTTCTGCTGCCATAATTGTCCAGCTCAAGTAAGCGCCACAAACAGAGATGATTAAGCCAGCAACAATCACAATTTCACCCGCAGACCCCATTAACTCGACCATCAAAGTTGCCATAGAAGGGTTACGCATAACCGCTAATTCAGGTCTGGTGACTAACCCTAGTGAAAGCAGGGAAACCAGCACATATACCCCTAATGCTGAAATCACAGCTAGTACAGTTGCGATACCAATATCCTGGCGTCTTCTGGCTCTGGCTGAAACAACAACTGCACCTTCAACACCGATAAAAACCCACAATGTAATTAGCATCGTGTCTTTAACTTGCTGCCAAACAGGAACGCCCATCTCAATACCGCTGAAATCAAATGAAAACACATCCATTTTGAAAGCGATGACAGCTAAGATAATAAATAGGGTTAATGGTAATAGTTTTGCCATTGTCGCCAGCAGATTAACTCCCGCAGCCGTTTGCACACCACGCAATACCAGCCAATGAACAAACCAAAGTAAAATAGACTCACCGATTAACGATTGCCAAGTATTGCCATCACCAAAAATTATTGAGTGTTCGGTATCAGTGAAAAAACTTAACGCAGCAAAGACAATAACTAAGTAAGAAACATTGGCAATAATGGCACAGAACCAGTATCCCCATGCAGAACAAAATCCAACTAACTCCCCAAAACCCTCTCTTGCGTAAGTAAAAATACCGCTATCCAAATCAGGACGCAATCGTGAAAGTAAAAGTAAGGAAGTGGCTAAAAAGAGAATACCAATGCCTGTTATTCCCCAACCAATTATTAATGCAGCGGGACTGCCTGCTTGCGCCATGTTTTGCGGCAAACTGAATACGCCGGCACCGACCATAGAACTGAATACCAGTGCGGTCAGAGACGTAAGGCCTAATTTCTTTTCCAAAGATACGTTCCTAAAAAAATATAATCGACACGATTAGCCAGAACACTAGAACACTAGTTCTGAATATCGAACAATATTGGATATTGATTGCATCCATGCGATGGATTGCAGAACCGTTTTAGTCGATAAATCCAAAAACAGGGCGATTCTACGGAGTGAAAGGATTGTATGCAATGGTTTATTATGCAAAAAAACATAAATTTTATGCATAAAAGGCACAAGTATTCTTTGTGCCTTTTCCAGGAATGGCTGAATTACAATCTATGATTATTTGAATAAATCTGCACTGATGGTAACGTTACCACCATTAGACTGCCATTCCCGTGTGATATGGTAGTATTTTGCACCTTTCTCTGCTGCACGCTTAGCAACCTGATAAGAAATTTCAGGGGCAGTAGTGTAATAACCTGAAAAGGTGACGGAATCGAATGGAGCCATCAGAGCGGCGGATGCTTTATTCAACTCTTGAATTTTTGTGCCATCAGGTAAAGTTACAGTGTAACGACCACCTTTTGATGACTGGGTTTCAAAAAATCGACCAACCACATTGCTTGTTGAAGTTGAAGAAGCAACACCTGGAATTTCGACTTTTTTGGCTTCCTCTCCACCTTGTGCCAGAGCCTGGCGTCCTGCTTCAGAATCGGCTGGGATCACAGCTTCATTAGACTGAACTTTACGTTTCGGCGCATCCTCTTTATAAACATATGCAGTGACTATTTGGTTTCCACCATTATTCGGTGCAATATCACGGACAATGAAGAATGATGCAGCATTTTTCTTTTTAGCCGCTTTGGCGATAGCTTCTTTCAGGTCAGGGTCGGTCGGGAAATAACCATTAACAGTTACAGTATCGAAAGGCTCTAAAGTAATGGCTTCAGTTTTAGGTAACTCTTTGATGCCATGATAGATGCGATAGTTAGGAGTTTTATCTGCTTTTTCCGCATCTTTGTGGTATAAATCGGCGACAACACGCAAATTACCACGTCCATTAAGATCATCAAGACTCTGAATGTAAAAACTGTCAGCACCTTTTTTATCTGCCTGACGAGAAACCGCATCCGCAGCTTCATAAATTGCATTAAAACGACCAGTAACTGAAATTCGCTCAAAAGGTTTCAGCTCAGCCGCTTGCTCTGGAGTTAATTCTTTCGCTGCATGTGCAGTGGTTATCATGGTTAGTGAGAACATCGCGGTAGCGATGATCGTTGTCTTCAGCTTCATAAAAAATCCTTTCGCCTTGCGCACTAAAATATTTATAACGTGCTGAACATTGTTATGCATCACATAGAACGCAATTATTACATGTAATAATGCTAATTGTCGCAAGAAATTATGCCTTCTAAAGAAACTGTTACTAGCTTTTAATATATGACACTAAGAATTTTACTAATTATAGTAAGTTATACGAGCTAACTAATTGTTTACATTAAAAGGTCATTTTGTTTTTCTGATTTTATGATAATTCGTTGACATTATTTTCATTAAGTTACTATTTGGTATTCTATTGATAGGTTCTGCTGATAGCAGTAATAAAGTCAATCTAATCGTTAAATAGGCTTCAACAGGGTAATAATCAGCAATATTTCATTCTTAAAGAAGGAAACATTATGCGTATTGGTGTACCGAAAGAGCGACTTTCCAATGAGGCACGCGTTGCAGCCACACCATCAACCGTGGAGCAATTGCAGAAATTGGGGTTTGACGTCACAGTTGAGACAGGAGCAGGACAACTTGCTAGTTTTGATGATGTTGCTTATCAAAAAGCAGGGGCTGATATAGCAGAAATCCACTCAGTTTGGCAATCAGATATCATTTTAAAAGTTAACGCCCCAGAAGATGATGAAATTGCCTTAATGAAAGAAGGGGCTACGCTGATTAGTTTTATTTGGCCAGCGCAAAATCCGGCATTAATGGCAAAATTAGCAGAGCGTAAGGTCACTGTTTTTGCTATGGACGCAGTTCCACGCATTTCCCGCGCACAATCCTTAGATGCTCTTAGCTCAATGGCAAACATTGCAGGTTATCGTGCCATTGTTGAATCCGCTCATGAATTTGGTTGTTTTTTCACGGGACAAATTACAGCGGCAGGCAAAATACCACCAGCTAAGGTCATGATTATTGGTGCGGGGGTTGCCGGATTAGCGGCAATTGGTGCTGCCGGTAGCCTTGGTGCAATTGTCCGTGCTTTTGATACACGTCCGGAAGTGAAGGAACAAGTACAAAGCATGGGAGCTGAATTCTTGGAATTGAATTTCAAAGAAGAAGCGGGTAGAGGTGATGGTTATGCAAAAGTGATGTCAGAAACTTTTATCAAAGCAGAAATGGAATTGTTTTCTGCACAAGCAAAAGAAGTCGACATTATCGTTACAACAGCATTAATTCCGGGGAAACCGGCACCACGGCTTATCACGAAAGAAATGGTTGATTCTATGAAGCCAGGTAGCGTGATTGTCGATCTGGCTGCCCAAAATGGGGGTAACTGTGAATATACGCAAGCCAATAAGCTTATCGTGACAGCCAATGGGGTAAAAATTATCGGCTATACCGACCTGCCTAGCCGATTGCCCACTCAATCATCACAACTCTATGGTTCAAACCTGGTCAATTTGCTGAAACTACTGTGCAAAGAGAAAAATGGAGAAATCACCATTGATTTTGATGATGTCGTTGTTCGTGGTGTTACTGTCATTAAACAAGGTAAAATCACATGGCCCGCTCCGCCTATCCAGGTTTCTATCCAACCAACAACTGCCAAACCGACGTCAGTAAAAAAAGAAGAGAAACCAGTAGAAAAGCCTAAATCTCCGTGGCTGAAATATGGATCACTCGCGCTAGCGATAATTCTGTATGGCTGGTTAGCACACGTTGCGCCAAAAGAATTCTTATCTCATTTTACTGTTTTTGCCTTGTCCTGTGTGGTGGGTTATTACGTTGTCTGGAATGTCAGCCATTCGTTGCACACACCATTAATGTCCGTTACCAATGCGATTTCCGGGATCATTGTGGTTGGAGCCGTACTGCAAATTGGAGAAGGGGGATGGGTAAGTTTCTTTTCATTCATTGCCGTGTTAATTGCCAGCATTAATATTTTCGGTGGCTTTACGGTCACTCAACGTATGCTGAAAATGTTTCGTAAAGGATAGGGGGGGACTTATGTCGAACGGAGTAATATCGAGCGGAATAGTGACAGCAGCCTATATTGTTGCCGCCATTTTGTTTATTTTCAGCCTTGCCGGACTTTCCCGTCATGAAAGCGCCAGACGCGGTAACATTTTTGGCATCGTTGGTATGGCGATTGCGCTGGTTGCCACAATCTTAGGGCCTGATACTGGCAAAACTGGTTGGATTATTTTAGCAATGGTCATCGGGGCAGTTATTGGTATTCGTCTTGCCAAAAAAGTGGAGATGACTGAAATGCCAGAATTGGTGGCTATCCTGCACAGTTTTGTCGGATTGGCGGCGGTTCTGGTTGGGTTCAATAGTTTTATCACCCATGATATTTTTGCCAGCTCTATTATGGTAAATATTCACCTGACAGAAGTTTTCCTTGGGATATTTATTGGTGCCGTAACCTTCACTGGTTCAATTGTGGCATTTGGTAAATTACGTGGGAAAATCTCATCCAAGCCATTGATGTTGCCACATCGGCACAAACTTAATCTGGCAGCATTGGTTGTCTCCTTGATCTTAATGTTCACCTTTATCAAAACAGAAAGTGTTGGCTTGCAAGTCTTCACTTTACTGGTGATGACAGTTATCGCTCTCGCTTTTGGCTGGCATTTAGTTGCCTCGATTGGCGGTGCAGATATGCCAGTCGTTATTTCCATGCTGAACTCATATTCAGGCTGGGCGGCAGCGGCAGCCGGTTTCATGTTAAGTAATGACTTGTTGATCGTCACAGGTGCTTTAGTGGGTTCTTCAGGAGCAATTCTTTCTTATATTATGTGTAAAGCAATGAACCGTTCCTTTATCAGTGTCATTGCTGGCGGTTTCGGTACAGATGGCAGTTCTTCAGGTGATGATCAAGAGCTAGGAGAGTACCGCGAAACAACTGCGGAAGATGTCGCTGAACTGTTGAAAAATTCCACTTCCGTTATCATTACCCCAGGCTATGGTATGGCCGTTGCTCAGGCGCAGTATCCTGTTCATGACATTACAGCCAAATTACGAGAGAAGGGCATAAATGTTCGCTTTGGCATTCATCCTGTTGCGGGGCGGTTGCCAGGTCATATGAACGTATTACTTGCCGAAGCTAAAGTTCCTTATGATATTGTCTTGGAACTGGATGAAATTAACGACGACTTTTCTGAAACGGATACGGTTTTAGTGATAGGAGCCAATGACACCGTAAACCCAGCCGCTCAGGAAGATCCTTCAAGCCTTATTGCTGGCATGCCAGTTTTGGAGGTTTGGAAAGCACAAAATGTCATCGTATTTAAACGTTCGATGAATACGGGATATGCCGGAGTGCAAAATCCATTATTCTTTAAAGATAATACACAAATGTTGTTTGGTGATGCGAAAGAAAGTGTAGAAGCCATTCTTCTGGCTTTATAACTCAAACAATCTCAAAATCCTAAGAGCTTCGTGTTATAACGCGAAGCTCTTTTCTTTTATATCACTCGACAAGTCTCTATTTTATTTCTTGAAATATGACAGCATATTAATGCTGTTCAGCCGGATAACAAATGTAATCTCTTTCACCTAACTCATTAAACCCACCAGCGCTCGCTCATGAGTAATGATAATGAACCCTAAAATTTACATTTTTTTAACCATATTATATTGTAGTTTAGTGGCTATTAACATAATGTATTTTGTGGGTGAACAGACCGAATTTTTCTTAATGCGACAGCATCTAATTTAGACCCGTTTGCCCTGCAAAACCCAATAAATTGCTTCATTGAAACATAAAACAAAATATTATGTTACCTACCGGATCCGACGAGTGGTAAGTCGAGTAAATTCAAAAATTCGGTTCTCCATCTACAAGGAAAATTTAAGCCAAAATAAACCGGAAGATAAAATAAGTAATGAGATAGAGAAAAATGAAATGGAGATATAAGTTGGCGCCCAGATTAAAAACGTCAGGCTATACCCCGCCAGATAATTGTCGGGGAAGCTATGCCGGAAGGTATAGAGGCCCATGGGCTAGAAGAGGGGTTTATTGCACTGCCGCGATGATAAAACTGTCAATTCATAAATATATAGAAAATACAAAGACCTATCAGAATAAAATTATGATGATAGATAGAGTATTTTTGACAAAAACACTCTACTTATTAAAATATACATTTGAAAAAGTAAGATTTATTGAATAAGATGATGTGGGTGATTAGACGTAATTTTTACAGAGCGAAACCATTAAAACGCCTCCAATTTGCACAAAAAACAAACTTCAAGGAATAGGGAAATGGAAATGTCTGTTCCGTTCAACCATGAAAATAGCAGTGATGAGAATTCACTGATCGTGCTGAACGATTCTCAACAAGAGCAGGGTATGCTGATGTCGCTATCAGTATCGGGAAAGCAGGTACATAACAATCCTGCAATTGCCTATCTTGTCAGCCTTGGATCAAAACGCAGTCGCAAGACCATGAAATCATTTTTGGATATCGTGGCAAAAATGTTGGGATACCAAAATGTACATGACTGTACTTGGCATGCACTTCGTCGCCATCATATTCAAGCAATTATGGAAATGCTTTCAGATTCGGGTAAAGCTCCCGCTACAATTAATACTTATCTTTCCGCCTTGAAAGGAGTTGCATTGGAAGCATGGTCAATGAAACAACTCGACACCGACAATTTTCAACATATAAAACAGGTGCGATCTGTCAGGGGAAATCGGTTGCCAAAAGGCAGGGCACTTGAGCGTTATGAAATAAAAACTTTATTTTTTACCTGCGAGAATGATACCAGTACAAAAGGGTTACGTGACGCAGCCATCATTGGTGTGCTTGTAGGGTGTGGGCTTCGTCGTTCAGAAATTGTTTCACTCGAAATTAAACACATTATTCGTCGTGAACAAGCATTAAGAGTAATGGGAAAAGGGAATAAAGAACGCTTGTCCTATATGCCGGAAGGAACATGGGAACGTTTAAATCGTTGGATAGATGAAGTGCGCGGAGATCACCCAGGCCCACTTTTTACCCGCATTCGTCGTCATGATGATGTAACCGATAGCCGTTTATCAGATCAAGCCATCTATCACATTCTTGAAACCCGTAGAATGGAAAGCGGATTAGAAAAATTTGCTCCACATGATCTGCGCAGGACTTTTGCATCAGCCATGCTGGATAATGGTGAAGATATCGTAACCGTCAAAGATGCAATGGGGCATTCAAGTATCACGACAACCCAAAAGTATGATCGACGCGGAGATGAACGTCTAAGAAATGCCGCCAGAAATCTGAATTTTTAACAGTGAGACTGCCCGAACTTTATTTCGGGCAATCTATCTACTGAAATACGAGTAAGCACTTTACTCTACATCTATCTTGATTGGGCAAACAAATCCATCAGGTTTTATAGCCAATAAATCACATTTTAGCGGATCGACGACATGTTCGGCCGTATTGCCAAGAAACGCGGCTGATAACCCAGTTCGGCCGAGAATACCTAAAACAACCACGCCAGCATTTAGTTCATCACATATTTCAGGAATGACTTTTTCCGGTATACCTTCATGAACGTGAGTTTGTTGCTCATCAATATAGAATTTCTGTCTCAACTCTTTCATGGCGATCAAATGTTGGCCGCGCAATGCCTGGTTATACACATTAGGGTCAAAGTCAGGCAATTCAGCAGCAATATTTAAAGGGGCTACTGGATAAGCACTAACAAGATGGATTAGAGGGTCTTTTACAATTCGATTGGCAAGTTCTTGTGTCTCACGCACCAATTTCAGATTCAATTCATTATGATAAGGTTCTTCATTAGATAAATTGACAGCCACAACAGCAGAACCATTTTCTGGCCATACTTGATCTTTTACCATCCAGACTGGGCAAGGGCACTTACGTAGCAGATGCCAGTCAAGTGGAGTAAAAATAATCGATTCCAATCGGGAATGTTGATGTGCCATTTTCAATAATAAGTCGTGATTTTCAGTAATAATTTCTTGAATGATGGCTTCATAAGGGCGATTATGCCAGACTACTTTTATCTCAATATCAATACCTGATTCAAGGTAGTAATGGGCTTGTTGTTTTATCCAAGCGACTCGTTGGCCTATAACACCTTTTCGCATAGCATTTCTTTCTTCTGGAGAAAGTAAGGTAGTCATTTCATATGAAAGGTCATAAATCGGTAAAAACGCTTTAATCTGCCCACCATTGCGCTGCACGATATAGACTGCGCGTCTTAATGCGGGCTGATCATCCTGATTAGGGTCAATTGCAACCAAGAGATTTTGGTAGTTTGCCATATTGAGTTCCTCACAGAGTGTGAATGCCTCTTCCATACAGAAGATAAACCAATATAGATAACTATAACAAGATAAGAGTAAGCCAGATCAGCAAAATATAATGATCTGGCCTAAAATTTAACTAACGTTAGGACACATTAGCCGGTGACTTACCAACCAACTCTGACAATTTATTCATATCTTCGATCGCAATATACTTACCTTTGACAGCTAAAATTCCGTTTTTCTGGAAGCGACCAAGTAGGCGACTAATTGTCTCAACAGTCAGGCCTAAGTAATTACCAATGTCACCACGTGTCATGGTTAGGCGAAATTCACGAGGAGAAAAACCTCGCTGTGAAAAGCGGCGAGACAGATTGTAAACAAAAGCCGCCAATCTCTCTTCTGCGTTCTTTTTGGAAAGCAGCAGGATCATTTCTTGGTCACCTTTGATTTCTCCACTCATCAAACGCATCATTTGCTGGCGGAGATTAGGCATTTTTCCAGAAAGATCATCCAGCGTTTCAAATGGAATTTCACATACCATTGAAGTTTCCAAAGCCTGGGCAAAGCTTGGATGTTCAGTATTAATGATGGCATCAAATCCAACTAAATCACCCGCAAGGTGGAAACCTGTAATTTGTTCATCACCTTCTTCGGTAATAGTATAGCTTTTGATGGTCCCAGAACGGATGGCATAGAGTGATTTTAATGTATCACCAGCCTTAAATAATGTTTGCCCTTTCTGGATAGGTTTCTTACGCTCAATAATGTTGTCAAGCTGATCAAGTTCATGTTCATTTAAGGTAAAAGGAATGCAAAGCTGGCTAATGCTACAATCCTGACAGTGGATTGCACAACCGCCAGATTGAATCCGACGAATAATACGTTTTTCCGGGATCATAGGGATGCTCATTAGAAGTGATTGATATGTGTAAACTTAACATATTTAGGTTGCTCTGATAAGAGCAAGATACTGCCATTAATCGCGGTATTTATCATCACTGGTGGAAATAAAATTTTTTGTATTAACGTCGAGATTGTGTAAAATTCTAGCCATTCAATATAATATATCTATTAAACTGAAATTTAATTAATAATATATGGATATAATACACATCGATGATGTTATTTGGTTGCGGATAGATGGAGTAGGGTTGTGACATGAGTGAATGGCCATTAATTGCATTTACAATGATAGTACAGAGCTCGGTGGGGCTTGTATTAATGAGCGGGCTTTATACTTACTGGATTAAGCATGAGTCAAACACATGGCAACATTCAGTGACCACTTTTGTACAAAAAATATTACTAAGAACATTATTAACCAGTAGTGTATTAGCAGGGATAGGATTGGTTGCTTCTTTGAACTTTATAGAATACCCATTTGGTGTTTATCACGTATTGCAGAACGTAATACATAAATGGGTAAACATAGAAACAATTTTTGCTGTTATTTATTTTGGTTTGCTGGTCTTATACACACTTTTATTTTCGCTTATAAAGCGCGCATATATTTATATTATGCTGGTAATTGGAGTTATTGGCTTAATTGACCTTTACTATATGGCAATTATTTATGTTAATAGCGCCATGATCACTTGGGCAAACATTAACACCTATTTTTTATTTTATAGCGCAGTTTTTACATTGGGACCTGCATTGGCACTGTCATTTATTTCCTATCCATTAGAAAAATATCTTCGAGGAAGATTGTCTATCAAATTCGTGATGGCAGCTTTGCTGGTTGTTTTCATAAGTGTCACCATGCGATTGATTGAACAACCTGCTTATATGGAGTGGTTATCAGAAATTACAATCGTTAATGATAATGTTATTTTTCCACATCAAGCTGAATTCAATATCAAAAGCGCTTTTGGATTAAGAATGCTTTCATGGTGCCTATATATTATTGCAATGGCAATCTGGACTTTTTCCTTATGGAAAACAAGAGATAATTCATTGAGTAATAAAAATCACTCTATTCTCATCGGGGCAGCTATCATGTTTGTTGCTGAAGTGATCAATCAATATACATTTTTTATTCTGTGAAACGTATGATAGATAATTCATACTGTCTCAATTGACTATCCCATTCTTTCCACTCTTCTTTCTATATAATGGAAACTGTGACAACGTAACAGTTTCCATTAGGCATTAAAGTAACCACACTTATAGTTTCAATGGAAATATTTCCATCTATATACTATAGGATATTATTTTCATTTCTTTGTGGTAGCGCACAAAATTAAAGTTAATTATTAACTTATTATCAATAATATAAGAATTATTTTTCATATCTATATAAAATAGATTTATTCGGCATAACATTGCAGAATGTTTTTTATGCAATTGCAATGATCGAAAATCAAACAACTTATTTTCTGTCAGTTATTGTGGGGATTTTATCATCTCCGCAAGGCATTTGCCGTTAAAACAGAAAATAAAAACAAATATATTAATAATTTTATAAAAATTTAATATAAGACAAGATAAAAAAGAATCAATTAAAAGGTTACATGATTATGACTAAACAATTTCATCCGAATTTAAATGTAGATGCATTGTTTTTGGGACCAAAATCAGAAAACGCTGTCTTTTTTAGAGAGATGATGGATTACGCAGTGAGCGAACATTTACATTGGCGTTCAGGTTTTCACCCCGAAGATTCAACCTCGGTAACATCCGTTGCTCGCTATGAGCATAACTATAGAGAAACGCTTTATCGCACAGAAGGGATCTTAAATCAGTTGTCAGCAAAACTGAAAAATACATCTATTCCTTTTTTCTCCCCCCGTTATCTTGGTCATATCAGCAGTGATACCTTAATGGTTTCTAATCTTGCTTACGTTATGGCCATGATGTACAACCCGAATAACTGTAGCTATGAAGCATCCCCAACAACAACAGAATTAGAGCTTGAATCAGGATTAGATCTGTGCCGCATGTTTGGTTATGACCAGCAAAAATCTTGGGGGCATATTACTTCTGGAGGGACAGTGGCTAATTATGAAGGGTTGTGGGTAGCCAGAAATTTAAAAACATTGCCTTTTGCAATATCTCAACACCCTAAAGCAAAAGATCTCATTGAACATAAGACATCCCGGCAATTGAAAAATATGCCAACCGCTGAACTTTTGGATCTTATTACCGAACTGCAAAAACGTGGACTATTTGAAGAAATTCGCGATATGACATGCCGTGGTATGGGAGCTAAAGCGGAAATTCTGGGCAAATTATTGGTTCCACAATCCAAGCACTATTCTTGGATGAAGGCCGCAGATATTTTTGGTATTGGCCAAGAAAACATTATTCCATTACCTGTAAATGGAAACTATCAAACTGACATTGCCCAAATGCGGAAAATTACCTTTGAATTAATTGAACAAGGTGAACCAATCCTGGCAATGATTGCCGTGGTGGGAACGACTGAAGTTGGAGCCATTGATCGGATTGATGAAATTATTGCGTTGAGGAAAGAGTGTGAAGAACGTTATGGCGAATCATTCTATATTCACGTTGATGCTGCCTATGCAGGATATGCATGTTCCATGCTCCTGAATGAGCAGGGAGAATTTGTAGAATATGATGAACTAGCCAGTTACCACCGTTCAGTGGGGATCATACCGGAAAATATGAGTTGGCCAAAACCTGAAGTTTACCAAAGCTTCAAAGCATTGAAAGACGTTGACTCGATTACCGTAGATCCGCATAAAGTTGGCTTCATTCAATATGCAGCGGGTGCTATTTGCATGAAAGATAAGCGTATTCTCGAATTAATCTCTTCACATGCAGCATATGTATTTGAAGGCCATGATGATGAAACAAATACTACCAGCCGAGGAATTCTAGGTTCATCCATTATGGAAGGTTCAAAATCGGGAGCAACAGCAGCGGCACTTTGGGCTGCCCATCGTCTGTTACCTTTAAATATTAATGGATATGGGAAAATAATTGCGGCGGGCATTGTTACAGCACAAAGGCTATTGAATAAATTAGCAAACTTACCACCAATAGAAATCGGTAAGCATCGATTTGAAGTGCATATCTTTCCATCACCTGATTTCCATATGATCAACTTTACGTTCAAAGAAATGGGGAATGAAAGCCTGAGCAATCATAATGCGCTCAACAAGCGTCTATACGAGCTTTGTTCATACTCCACAGGACGTGCCTATACCAACGATTTTCTCACATCATCAACCATATTAGATTATAAAGAATATGGTGATACACCGTGGCATTATACCGAGAAATGTGGTTTTAGCCGTAGTGAATGGGAGAAAGTTCGCAATATCTATGTGCTGAGAGCAGCGGTAATGACTTATTGTTTACGCAATGAAGAGCATTTTGAAGAATTCTGGCAGCAGCTTCAAGCTATCTTTGTTAAAAAATTGAGCCAAGTTATTGATGAAGAAGAGAAAAAATCTCGTTCTAAACTAGAATTAGAAGTTTCATTTATTAGTTAATAAACACAAGATTAAATATTCAGCGATATTGTTTAATTAATTGAAAAATAATTTTTTAACTCAAAAAAGAGCTTAGGTAGATGTAAGCTCTTTTTTATTTCAGATAGTAATAATGCGATTATTATCACAAAATAAAAACATTTTAAATGCGAACTGAAGTTATTGATGTTTAAATCAAAAAATTAGCATTCAATAAGACTGTAAATTTAATTTTTAAATATTAAGTCAGATTGTTTTATTAACATTTTCATAATTTCTCATAAGTTAATTAAATATAACTGATAGATAAGGATCATAAAGAATATTATTGAATCTCGCTAAAGATTAAAAGCATTAAAAAATGAATATATAAGTATATTTGATATTATTAAAAATAAAAATAATAAAGTAATAAGTTAAACAATGCTTATCATTTTGCTTTCAGTTATTTTGATATAACGTTATATCTGCTACAACATTTAATGTTTTTAACAAAAAAGGAGTTAACATCAATAAAAATGATAAAACCACCAGTAATCACCACTAGCTAATAATGTTTAACAAAATAAATATTTTTATGGGGACAATATATGTCACTTATAATTGAGCCTATTAAAGGAAGTTTTGGTGCTTATATAACTTGCCAAAATGTTTCAGAGTTATCATCAGAAGAGTATAAAGAAATAAAATTGTGCTTATCAAAGTATGCTCTGTTGATTTTCAAGAATCAAAAGATGGATGATGAAGTACTGGTGAATTTTGCGAAACAGATAGGAAGCGGAAAACTCGAAGAACCTGCCAGAAAAATTTCGTTGTCCGACAACCGAAAATATGTCGCTTATTTGACTAATCTTCGTGATAGTCAAGGTGAATTACTGGGTTTTGCCGGCAATGATACCGATTATTGGCATTCTGATCAGGAGTTTAGAATTAATCCGGCTTCAGTTAGCATCTTATATGGTGAAGTCGTGCAATTTAGCGGTGGTAATACCTCTTTCGCTTCAACATCAGTAAATCATCTCGCTTTTACCTATGATGAAGTGTCAATACTGAGTAACTTGTATTCTACTCGCCAGCCTGCATCTTCACATGACAATGTGCCCCATATTACAGTTGCCCATCCTGTCATTCTTGAAAATGTGCAAACAAAAAAACATTATGTTTATGTCAGTGAAAATACTATCGCATTTTTCCGCGATGAAGAAATTTTACCAAGCTCCGACATTCTCAAAAAATCCATTTTAGATAAGATTTTATCACCAGAAAATATTTATTCACACCAATGGGAAGAGGGGGATTTGCTGCTATATGATAATAGCCAGCTTTTACACCGCCGTGAATGTTTCACCGGAAATAGATTTATCAAAGGATTGAAAATATATCCTGATACATCTTACCAACCTGAAATACCTGGTTGGATTGTTGGGGGAGTTTGATATGAACCTTACTAAAGAACAAGAAAAATCCATTACTCAATTGGTTAGAAACAGTAATCGAAAATATACTCAAGGGCGCGAACTAAGTCCGGCTGAACCTATGTTAATCAGGGCAGGAATCGCTGGTGATTTGCCATTTAATAGCTTAACCACAGATGTGGTAACGGGTTGTTTACCAGAAAGTATGGCTTGTTATGGAATGTGTTTTTCCGCCATCTCCAGTTGGGAAAATGGTATCGACTTTGGTAAACGAATCGATAATCTTTTGGATGAAAATATTTTCTCTTGTGATCTAAAAGCATTACCTGATTCACAAAAATACATCAGATGTGGATGGAATAGTGACCCTTCATGGAATTGGCCATTATCGACACGAATGGCTGAATTAGCACGAGAAGAAGGGTTACTAATGATCTTTATCACCAAATCCTTTAAAAAAATGACTGATGAAGTTGCGCAACGTTTGGTTGCAGTTAAGGCTGAGATGAGAGTTTCTGTCAGTGCGCTAGATACTAATGAGCAATTACAGAAACGGCTCGACTTTATTGAATATTATCGCAATACAGGCGGGATAGTTATTCCGATTGTTTTAACAGCATTTTTTAAAGATATTACACTCATGGAACGACAGCAAAATATTGTCGATTGGATGGTTATTCATGATTATCCAGCCGCCGAAAACAGCCTGCGATTTCCTGACAGCGCTAAAATTTCTGAGGTTGTTGAGCCTAGTATGGTCAGGCCATTAGATAAAGGTGACCAATTTTGGAGCGGCCGTTTATATCCTGATCAACTTGTTTTTCCTACCACAACCACTGTTCCAGAAGATTATCAAGGAATTAATAGTAGTTATTTTTCCGAACTGAATATAGATGAAATTCATCAATTATTCCTTGATCCCGTTAAAACGCATCAAGAGGTCATGCAATCTAATTTGCCACTGTCTAGTCCCAAAATGTGCGGAGTCTCTGATATGCATCGCCGTGCTAAACATTGAGAAGGTGTAAAAATGAAAATCAGCGAAATAGTGGAGTCAGAAAATGGCTCCAAGAAATATCTGCTATCAGCAAGTGACTTCGATTTAAGAAAAAGTGTTGAATCAACTTTCTTTATTCATACAGATCAACATTTGCCTTATCTCTGTATATCTAGTCAATACGGTTGTGCTGTCGGTTGCGTGTTCTGTGAAACCGGTAGGCAACAACCGTTGGGAAATATGACAACAGAACAAATAGTACAACAGGTTTTGTTATGTCATGAACATTTGTTGCATTCAGGGGCTTTGAGGGATAATCAAAATCTTAATACGATATTATTTGCTGGAATGGGTGAGCCAATGTTGAATCTAAAAGAGATCAGCGACGCAATAACCGAGTTCAAAAAACAAACACTGGCAAATAGGGTGACACTGACGACTGTGGGTATTCGTCACGCTGGAGATAAAATTTATGATCTTCCGCTTGATATGATTTCTATCTCTCTTCATGCCACAACAGACGAACAGCGCAATATGCTGATTCCATCAAAAGCGAAATTTGGTATCAAAGATCTGCTTGGCCATTTTTCAGAGTATCATCACCGTACAGGTGTTCCTGTTATTGTCAATTATCTGATGTTAGAAGGAATAAATGACTCACAAGAGGATTTGGCACGGTTAAAAGATCTGGTGGATAAAGACACGTTCATTATCAAGTTAAAATACTTAAATGAAGTTAGTGATATCAATGGAATAACATTGAATCCTTCAGGCAAGATGCCATATTTTGCCAAGGCACTTATCGAAGCAGGTTTTCAGTGCATATCAGACATCAGTGATGGCACAGAAATTTTCGGGGGTTGCGGGCAACTAAAATCTCAGGTTAGAGATATTCGTAATAAATATCGAATTATGTAATGTGTTACTATTACGTCATAATTCATATTAATTTGAGTTCATAAGATGGACGCTCCACATCAAGTTATCAAGCTCGCCTAAAATGGCGATATTTGTTAACGACAGGAGCGTCCGTCGCAGATCCTTTCTATCATTTTATCCCTGTCCATATCGTCCAAAAATCTTTCTCAACAATATCCGTCTTAGTATCCAACGATTTTTCAATATGCCTGACTAGATGAGCTATTTCTTCATCACTTAATTCATGCAAAATAGATCGACTCTTGCGCGCCTGAAAACCTGTGGCTAACTGTGAAAAATTTTTATAGATAGTGTATTTTTCCAAAAGAGAAAATACCTTCACTTGTTTAAAACCAACGGATTGTAATCCATCGATCACTTCAATATTGTTTGGCCTGCGTTGATTTTCAAAATTTTGCAAGTGAGGATAAATATCAAAGATATAACCACGAATATGTTCAGGTGATCCTGGACGTTGGATATCTTGCAACGTTCTGTCCTGCAAAATATACATTCCGCCAGGGCGCAATAAACGATAGGCTTCAGCAAAACAAGAGGTTCTATTTTCCTGACTGATATGGTGGATAAGCGCTCTTTCAAAGACAATATCCTGACAGCTATCAGGTAAACCAGTGCAAAGAGCATCACCTTGTTTGAGAACAAAATTTGGCAAACCTTGGGTATTTTCCGCTGCATCAGCCAGCATTTGCTGAGAAAAATCAACGCAAGTGACTTTTTTAGCGCCCATTTTTCGCCATGCCAAAGAATAAATACCTCCACCACAACCAATATCCGCGATTTCCTTATCGTGTGGATCCACCAGCTTTTGCATTAAATCGAACCATTCTGGTTGAGTTTCACGGCCAAGGTAAGTATGCCTATTTTCTGGAGCATGAAAGTTCATTGACACAATATTTACTCCTTATAATACCTCTGTCTTTATAATCTAAAATGGCTGCTCTGCAGTACTACCGATATCCCCACGTTTTGTATCAAGGATAATAGGGATATCATGATAATACGCAATTAATAGTAAATGAAACGCATCTCATTGAGATGTGAGTGTCTTTAATTTAGTGACGCTGTCACCAATACATCTTTCAACGTTAACCCAATTGCCACGATAAAACATCCTGCCAGTATCATCATGGCTACAACAGTGCCGTATTGTGTCAGCGACATAGTCACTATTGGAAGTAAAAACAGAATAGTTAGATTGTTTAGGCTTTCTGAGATAGCTAATATTTGACCTTTACTTTGCTGTGCCCGATTGGCCAGAATCGAAGTGCTTATCGGAGCAGCAAGGCCGAGTGTATATCCCCATAATACCAGACAAGCTAAACTAAAAAGCAAAGACAGCGGCAATAGCATAAATGCAGAACAGGTGATGAAAAGTAAGACTATTGCCGACAAAAGTGCACATTCATCTCTGATATTCAGAGACTTCACAAGACTTACGGATAAATTACCCAAACCAAGCCCGATACCAAATGCAGAAACAGAGATACCAACAGCCCCTGTTCCCAGATCGTAATGATGTCTTAAAATCTCTCCAGTTAATATAAAAGCAGATACTGCTGTACCATTCCAAAATCCTTTTGCCATAAGAGGGCGTATTAATTTTCCTTGATATCCAAATTGAAACATTGATTGAAATGTCGCCGTTGTATGAACTGTTTTTAGGGTATTAATCTGGTTTGAAATGTATTTTTTGCTTAAAACTTTTTTACTTAAAACATAGAGCAGAAGACAACCTGCTGCACTCACTAAAAATGGTAACTGCCAGTAAAATAACTCTGTTAAAACACCGGCAAAAATAGGGCCTCCTGCAATTCCGGCTGTCATACCAAGCATAACAATGCCCATCGCCGCCGCCTGTTTATAAGGTGGAAAAAGTTCTGCAACCAGCGCAAAAATAGTCGGAATTAAAGCGGCAGAAGCAATACCACCCAAAATACGTAAGCCAATTGCAATCTCCAGATTAGGAGCTATCGTCAATGCTAATCCATCAAGGAAAAAAAACAGCAAGGAGACCAGCAATAATTTGCGTCGACTGATCCGATCAGACAACCAACCAAAAATAGGAGCTGTCAGTGCATAGGCGAGGGCATAACCAGAAACCAGCCAAGTAGCCTTGTTTGTTGTTGTTTTAAATGCCTCAGCCAAAGGTTTAAGCATGGGTGATAACATAAATTCCGTCGCACCAATGAAAAATACAATAAGTGAAAATATAAATAGCATCATAGATAAAACAGTACGTGGTGGCATATTTGAGCCTCCTTGGATATAAGAATGGGATTGGTATTTAATGAAAATTGATCGACTCTATCAGGACAGCAACTTAGCTCAGTTTTATGATTTCGATAACGAATGGGGACCGGGTTACGACTATTATGTCGAACTTGCCAAAAATGCACATGCTATTTTAGATCTGGGTTGTGGCACGGGAACGCTCACTAATAAAATTGTCCTAACTTATCCCAATAAAGTGGTATTTGGCTGTGATATTGCCGACTCTATGCTGGATATCGCTAAAACCAAACCAGCAGGATCACAGGTCACTTGGGTACAATCCGATGCTAAGCAGTTGGCATTATTTCAGAAATTCGACTTAATCATTTTATCCGGCCACGTTTTTCAAGTGTTCCTAACTCATCAAGATCGAGTTGCAGTACTTAAACGGATTTATGAACACTTGGCTGAAGGGGGAAAGTGTATTTTTGACAGCCGTAATCCTTTAGCAAAAGAGTGGTTGAGTTGGACAAAAACAGACTCTAAACGTGAGTTTATCCATCCAATATTAGGCCCTATCTTGGCATGGAATGATTATCGAGTTCACAATACGACGGTTATTTACGGCACTTACTATCAAATTTTAAACAACAAGCAGGAATACCAGGCATTTTCGGCTATTACATTTGCCAGTTTTGCGGAGATCCAGCAAGCACTCGCTGACGCGAATTTAATTACGACAAACGTATTCGGTAACTGGCAAGGAGAAACTTATCATGAGCAATCAGAAGAAATGATTTTTATCGTAAGCAAAAATAAATGAAAATATGAAGGAAAACTCACTGCCAGCTTTCGCCAACAGTGAGTTCATTTACTTTTTTACTTAGTAGAGGTTGCTTCAATATCAAGTACGTTAATCGGGCCAGCATTTCCTGCCAAATCTTCACCGTATGCGCAAACACGCCACGGTGCTTCAGATTTTTTCAACATTGTTAGACCCCTGGGATAGCTATAACCTGTTTTATCGTCACAATCCGTTGTTGCTTTAGGTCCATATTTAATTTGTACACTTGAGATCTCATATAGGCGAGTAGTGGCTGTTATACGCCAAACATCCCCATAATCATCCTTATTCAACATGGGTTTAATTGACGGGGGAGTATTATCAATTTCCCGCAACATGACAGAGGCATCTTTTGTCTTTTGCCATTGATCATCATTATTCTGGTGAATAACACAAAGTTTATAGATGCCTTCTTTGTTCGGAACTAGCATGTTTTGCAGCGGGCTTTGGCTTGCAGGAATAGAAGCACTGTATCCTGTTTCATCAGAACAATCGACATCACTGATTAATCCTGTTTTATATCGAATATTCTTAACGTTAGCAGTTTCCTTGATAACGATATCCCATTTTGCTTTCTCACCATCAACAGGATTAACGCTCTGAGTTACCCAAAGTGGACTTCTTTCCAGAATATTGCCACTGTCATTTTCAAGCTTAGAAAGATCTAACCGACTATCCTTTGTCAATGCATTGGCAATACTGTCGACAGGGATAAAATAGCTAGCACCTTCTATTGGAACGCCTTTATTGTTTTCGATAGTGCAAGGTCTGCCAAGTCCACAGCCAGTCATTCTTGGTGTTACTGTTGTATTCAGTACCCCAATCACGTCTGTTTTATCTTTCTCAAAAACAGGGGAACCGGACGTTCCACCAGCAATACCATCGCAATTCACAGAGAAAACCGGAGACCAAATCCACGGAGAGTAACCTTCATATAAAACGGGGGATTTTCCGGTAATATTACACTCAGATTTTCTGAGATAAGCGTAATCGTAATCAACGTTGTCGACAGGAATATGAGTCAACACAATAGGTTGATGTTTCATCTCAAGGTTTTTCTTCAACTTCAAAGGATGATAGCCTTTTTTCGCTAAATCACCATAAGTTGCATCCAATTGTAAAACCGCAATATCTTCGTATTTCATTGTTGAGTATAAAATACGGTTGACCTTTATTGGTGATAATTCATCTTTCTTATCAATGAAATAATCTGGGGTATATCGCCAAAATTCAGGCGCAGACTTATCAACGATGACATCATTTGTACCTACATCGCTATTGATACAATGCCCTGCGGTCAATATCAATGCTGGCGTATCCTTATTCGGTGCATCTTCACCAGAAATCAGGGTAGCAGTACAGTGTGAGAAGCCATTTAATTTACCAACGGTTCTAAATTTTTCAGCGCCGGGATCGGTTGATTTCATCAATGGAGCACTATCACTATTTAAAGTTAAAGCACTTGAACTTGCTGAAACAGAAAACAAACTAATTAATAGAATTTTATGATAAGTCACAATTTCCTCCTTTAGATCGGTTTAATGACTTAAATTAATTATCTAATTTAATCATTTTCCAATTCTACCGAGATGATTTGTGCCAAAGTGAGTACAAAAACCTAAAAAACTCACTGCCAGCCATCGCCAACAGTGAATTTCTGTTATCAAAAACATATGCAATTTTTATTAACTAAAATTTCCAATTAGCGTTCAGGAATACACCATTATCCTTATGGCTGCCTGATAAAATACCGTTATATCCCAGTGACAGTTTAGTATTTTTATTAATTTCCAATTCCGTACCTGCCTTAACGACAGCCGCATCACGTGCGGCTGCAACACTGTTGACAGTAAACGTAGCATCGCTATTACTAAAACTTAATTTAGTGCCCCGATCTACATTGCCAAACTGATGTTGCCAACCTAGTTCACCATATGCTCCTATAATAATTTCATTTTCAGTCTGCCATTTTTGATCGACACGTAAACCTAATGTGGAGAAGGTCACATTTTTCGATTGTTTCTTACCGTTCAATGCAGCGGCTCCGCCATGTTCATTTATGCCTTCATTACGGAAATTAACATAAGACAGGTTGGCGAATGGTTCCAGATTTAGCCAGGAAGTATTTATTCCGTAAGCTGCCTCAGTAAACAATTGACCGGTCTGGGCACCATATTTCGCTTTTAGATTGTCGGACTGACGGCCAAAAGCAACCGAACGTTTGGTATCAAAACGGTGCCAACTGTAAGTAGCGCCGGCTCTCAGTGCCAAAGCATCAATCTGTTTGCTACCGTATAGAGCCAAATGGAAATTGTTACTGCGTGCTGAAGTATTATATCCACCATCCAAAGAAGAACGGGTATATCCGGTGGCAACACCGAGCCGCCAATCATCACCCAACTCTTTATCCGCGCCTAATAACACGCCATAGTTGGATACGCGATAACCATGGGTTTCATTGTTACCATTAGCACGTTGCCAGTTACCTATTATTTGTCCCCAGGCACCGTTTTTATCCGCTTTGATATCCTGTTCGATGGTTCCACCATGAGCCTGACGCAAACGAGTATTCAGTGTATCGCGCAGATGGCGGCTATTATTGATTTGTGCCGCAGCGATATCAGCATGGATCTGGCCAGAAGAGAGCTGCTGAAATGCTTGGCGGGCTTGTGCCGCTGTATCGGACATCAAGATACTCTCATAAACCGGATGACCCAAACTCAGTTTATCAGCGGCATCAGCTACAGCACGCTCATTAGCGGTCATTCCTAAACTGGCAAATGGGGTGGAATTACGTTTTATATCCAACATCACTCGATGAGTTTGGTAACTAAGCTCAGTGCCAACGAATAAATAATTTGGCACTACAGTTGCAAACTTGCCGTTGATACCAAGGTTTGCTTGCAAAATATTATATTGCTGCCCAAGCAAACTACGGACTTCTTGCTGCGATAATAAGTTATTACTATTTTCCAGCGTAACTTGCACTTCACCGCCTTTCAGCGTAGCCAAGCCATTGCTGATAATGCGATCACTATGACCTGGGCTATTTGGTACAACTTCTACCAGATAACGAGAACCAGTTTGGAAAGTAACATCACGATCAACTTTCAGAGTACCGCCAGAACTTAGGACAGATCTAGTACTTAAGTTACCGGGTGCAATATTGGCGCCGGAATTGGCTAAGAGTGAACCGACTGAGCCATCTCCGCCAAGAATAGCACCATCTTGCACAGTAACATCCGAAGCTATAGAGCCGCTAACCAGTAAACGGCCTTGCTCGACCAAAGTTGGCCCTTTATAGTTGCTATTTTTACCGACAAGCTCCAGTGTGCCGTGACCTATTTTCGTCAATCCACCGTGACCGGAAATATCATTACCCCAACTGTCATAAGCACACTCAATACTATTACAGATTCGTTCTACAGTAGTGCCTTCCTCAACTTCAACTATGCCGCCAATACCTGGAATATTGGCGATAAACTGCGTTTCAGAATAAGAGCCAGGAATATAGTATTTTTTAGGAATATCCTTTTCGGTGATGAACATCTTGGGACCATCAATCGCATCTTTCAGGTTGAGCATTCCCCACCCATACATGTCATCCAAACCTGGATCACCTAAGTCGGTTGCCGTAGTTTTGAGAACATCAGCGATTTGTCCGGCAGTCATGTAGGGAAAACGCTGCATTAAGACAGCAGCGGCTCCAGCCACATGCGGTGATGCCATCGATGTCCCTGTGTAGGCATCATAGGTAGGATCAAGGGTCAGTTCACCATTTTGGAAAGCATCTTCGTCGATTTCTCCATTCACCTTAGAAACGAATTTTCCCGTACTACTGTAAATTTTTGTTCCTGGTGCGGACAAACAGTAACTGGCAGTATAATCACAACGCGTTGATGAAACATTAATTTCGTTTTCCTTGGTCAAGTTGGCAACGCTGAGATAGTTTTTCAATGCATCAGGGAAGAAATAGGGCATCCCCGCATGTAACCAAGTAACGTTATAGTTATTTGCATTTCCTGCGGCAAAAACAACTAATTTTCCATGACGTGCTGCTCGCAATAGGCCAGCAGTTCTTGTTGTATAGTCATCGAGTTCTGGAATTGGAGAGCGACTTAACCGATCCAAATCATCCTTAATCGGTGCGACATAATTAATGAGATCTTGCAGTTTGACCTGATAATACTTGACTGTCCCATTTTCCCACCGTTTAGGTTTGCCGTTTTCATCAGTTTCATAGCGAGGGCGAACTCCCCAACTGTTATTAATGACACGTACATTGCTTTGGATCATGGCTTCTGTGCGGTTATAGGGATTTTGTAAATATTTCCCAGTAATCAAACCTGCATCAAATGCTACACCATGCATTTCCTTGCCGTCTCGGTTTGCTGCGATGATCCCAGAAACATGGTTGCCATGAGCTCCAAAGCTGATAACTCCAGTGTCGGAATTTTCATCATAATTCCAGGTATCATCTGGGTTTAGAATTTTCAGTTTGCCCGTAAATTCAGGATGATGGGTAACGGCTTCATCCAATACACCCACGTTAATGCCTTTTCCTGTGTAACCACGAGCATAGGCATAATGGGCACCAATAGCGGCCAATCCCCACTGTTGATTAAATTCATCTGATAACCAACTATTCGGTGAGTTTTTTTTACCCTGTTCCTGATACTCAGGAGCGGCCATTGAAGCATTAACAGGTAACAATCCAAAAAATAATGTTATCCACAGAAAAATCGGCCGTACCGAATTATTTTTTTTCATAAAAGAGATTCCCTTTTTCAAAAAGTGGCAACTTTCAATTCGCTGTTTGGCAAATCGCTCCTTGAAAAGTCCTTATTAATAAAACCGATGACGATGATTGTTGAGATGTAACAAGTAGGCTATGGTGGGATTGGAACTATATTTGAATTATCTATAGAACAATGCAAACCATAATATTTTCTGCCCACAAGTTGCTATAGCATAATAATTAGACGAGAAACGCAAGAAGCGAGGTTAACTTTATTATAACAATTTTATAACAATAAAGATCATGCAAATAGCATTGCTCCATTTAATATATTGTTTAAATGGCATAATCTGGGCGATGCGTGAATCAATTGAATGTTATTTGTTATTTACATAAACAATCAATCGTAAATGTCTTTCTAAATCAGTAACCATTGATGTGTAATCGAAATCACGAGGATATCAAAAGTGATCAGGCCATTTACAAAAGCAGATATGGATGCGGTTCTGTCTATTTGGTTGGAAGCTTCTATCAAAGCTCACAATTTTGTGGCGGCTGAATTTTGGCAATCGCAAGTAAAAAACATGAAAAGTATCTATATTCCGGCTTCAGAAGTTCATGTCTATGTACAGAGTTCTAACGTTGTCGGTTTTTATGCTCTTCACGAAAATAGTTTGGCTGCGGTTTTTGTATCACCAGATAAACAGGGGCAAGGAATTGGCAAGGCATTAGTGAATGATGCCAAAAATCGAAGAACTGAACTCACGCTATCGGTTTATCAGCAAAACCAAGCAAGTTACGAGTTCTATTTATCGCAAGGGTTTTATGTTGTTAGCGAAGAAGTCGATGAACATACTGGATGCCAAGAGTATTTTATGTGCTTAAAGAAACTCTCCTAGAGGCTTAACAATAGCTTGCATTAGTAACGTGATGGTTTTTCAATCCAATTGATTGAAAATAGAGCTGATATTGTTTTGTTATTAAACAAAAATGCCAAAAACACGGTGCACTGTGTTTTTATACAGTTTTAAAAAAAGAATAGATTTAAATGGCGGAACTCTATACTCTCGGCTCAAACTTTTGAGCCGAGCTTTATGCATAAGGAACTGAATATTTTTTATTTACATACCATACAGATAATTTTCACTTTCTTCGCCAACATCTTCACGAACCTGCTCCAGTGCTTTAGCATAAGATTTAAGAAGTTTCAGCGTATAGTTAACGCGGCTTTCAAACTTCTCATCGTTACAAATCAGATCGTTTGAAATCAAACTTTCCCCCTGACGAAAAATTAAATGGTCAGGTAAAAAACAAACATGATTATTTTTAAAGCCTACCATCCGTAATTCACAAAGAGGATAAACACCGTTAATTCCACTTGATACACTCGCCAATAATGCTGGTTTATGGCCTAATTCTGCTATAGAACAATGTAATAGAAGGTTTTTCAACGCCGGAGTTGACATTCCATGCCATTCTGGAGTGACAAAGATAAATGCCTTGCTCTCTCTTAAATGGTGTGCAATTGGCTGCCAGGGATGAGATTCCGCTGATATATCTGTTGTATAACCATCATGTAATGGCAATTCTACACTGGAGAGATCCAGAAGCTCTATTTCAGTAAATCTATATTCACTACTTAATTTTTGCAAATAACGAGCTACACGTTGGCTGAGCGAGTCTGGGCGTTGACTGCCTGAAATTATAGTAAGCTTCATTGATTTTCCTGTTATTTTTTAATAGATAATTAAACTGTAGGATTATTAGTTTTTTCTGTCTGATTTCGGGAAATAGAAAGCCAAACAGCGATAATGATCGTGCATGTCCCGAACATTTGTAGCAAGGAAAAAGTTTGTTTTAGAAAAAAATACCCTAAAATACAAGCAGATAATGCACTGAGAAATCCCAAAAAAGAGATTGTCACAACAGGTAATTTTTCAATTCCTCGAAACCAAATAATATAAGAAAACACTGCACCGATTATGCATAAATAGCCGTAGCCAAGCATATTGGTTACGGTAAGATGCTGTGGTAAACCTTCTATGGAAATAGCGACAGGCAATAACATTAATCCTCCAAGAGTTAATTGCCAGCCGGTAAAACTGAGTAATGATAAATTGGCGGGGCGGTTCCAATATTTCGTCAGTACAACCCCAAAAGCCATACAACCACATCCTGCGAAACCCGCAACAACGCCTTGCCAATTTAGACTAATGGTTGAATTCAATACTAATAAACTGATCCCAATAACGCCCAATATCGACGAAATAATGTGTTTTATTGTGAGGGAAGTTTTCAATATACAAGTGCTTAACAATATAACAATTATGGGTTGGCAAGCCATGATTAATGATGCCGTTCCTCCTGGAAGATATCCTGCCGCAACAAAGAGAAAATAGAAGAAAGCACCGATGTTGAGTAAGCTCAGTACCATAATACGTAACCACCAAATTCCTTTGGGCATGGTACGGCAAATCAACAGTAATAATATACCGGCAGGTAACGCTCTGATGGTAGAAGCCAGTAAAGGCATATTGGGTGGCAATACTTCTGTCGTAATAATGTAGGTGCTTCCCCAAACAATTGGGGCTAATGCAGTCAGTAAAATATTCTGGAGAGATCTAATTTCTGACATGTTGCTGTCCTTCCAATTTATTCATTTTTTATCCTGTGTATCACTCTCTTAGTACTTGCTAGCTTCAAAATATCATCAATAAAAGTATCTTTATGTAAAGGTAAATTAAAATAATAGCCTAATTGATTTTTATCAAGTATCTTTTTGTCGAAATAAATGGATAGGGAGAAAGCATGAAGTACGATCACGTTGACCGATTAATGATACAGTGGGAACAACAGCGCCCAGACCTTGATCCGTCGTCGATAGGCGTCATTGGGCGGTTATGTCGTATAAATAAAATCATTGAACAACGCTTACAACATGCTTTCAAAGAACACGGCCTAAGCGCTATAGAATTTGATATCCTTGCGACACTACGGCGTAATAATATACCCATTACACCTACTGAGCTATATCAATCCGTTATGTTAACTTCAGGAGCAATGAGTACTCGTATTGAACATATGGTACAGCGAGGATTGATTGGGCGTATTGCTAATGAAGAAGACCGCCGGAGTTGCAAAATTTTTCTGACTCCAGAAGGAAGAGCATTGATAGACAAAGCAGTGGAAAGCCATTTGGAGAACCAAAAAGCGATTCTCAAGCCATTGACAGAAACTCAACAAGAGCAGCTTACAACACTGCTACGGCATTGGTTACTGGACAATGAGTCAGCCCCAAAAGACTCACCCTGACATAAATCAGGGCGAGAGCGGTTTAAGAATAGAGGATATTAGAATTTAACATTCATTCTTGCCCAATAAGTACGTCCAGGCTCGTTTACTGCCGTATTACCGGAATAACCAAAGCCTTGATTTCCCGCTAAGTTAAGGTGCTCGCTATAAGTTTTATCAAAAATGTTATCAACACCGGCACTTATTTGAACATTTTTGGTCACCTTATAGGTTGCATTTGCAGATAGAATGGCGAAGTCTTTACTACGATCAAAGTCTTTGCCTACAACGTTGCCTTCATTGATTGCCACTCGATGCTGGCTATTTACCAGGCGTAGCAAACCGCTGCTAGTCCAGTCGCCATGTTCCCAGGTTAAGCCGAAACGAGCTTCCAGAGGTGGGATCTGCGGCAAGGGACGATGATGAGTGGTATTTTGCGCCCAGGAATACGCCAGGCTGGCATCAGTTTTCCAATGTTCATTAAACTTATAAGCAATCCCCGTTTCTCCGCCCATAATAGTAGCACTCACATTGCGAGCGAGGGAGTTCTTGTTGCTATAATCGAACAGGATAAAGTCATTCACCTTACCCACATACGCTGATATCCAACCTTTCAGGCGATTATCATTATATTGCGCACCGATATCCAACTGGGTCGTTTTTTCTGGCTTTATACCAGTGAAGGCACTTGCACCTGCTTTACCTGAAAACAATTCCCAGTAATCAGGAAAACGTTCGGTATGACCAATACCTGTATAGAGCATCACAGGGGTATTTTTCAGGTTATGTTCAAACCGAATAAAGCCCGCAGGCAGGTTTTCTTTACGTTCTTGTTGGGTGGCATATTTATATGCTGTTGCACGATCGAAACGCGCACCACCGATAACTTTACTTTGCTCTGTTGCCTCCCAGGTCAACTCACCAAAAATACCGTAATCACGGAAACGGGCGTTTTTCATCCACCCATTTCTTTCAGCTTCAGCCATTTTACGATCGGTATTGGTACGGTGAATATTGGTTTGCATATCCACACCGCTCTGTAACTTGAAATCTTCCCATATCCAACTTCCCATCATACGGCCACCCATTGTCAGGCGATCGGGTTCTGAGACCATTTTCTTTTTTGAATGACGCATGGAATAGTTATCCATCACATGATCGGTGTAATTGTAATAAAAATTGGATTCGAATTTATCAAACACCTCACCAATGTTAGTTTTTTCAAAACGCACGCCAAGACTTTTGCGCTTGAATTGAGAACCGTCCATGCCTCGTGTGGCGTAACGTGCTTCACCATCACCTTGTCCAGCGTTTAATTCCAGTAATGTATCTTCATCAGGTGTCCAACCTAAGGCGATATCGGTATTCCATTTATCCCAGCGGGAAGGAACGCGATTGCCATCACCATCTTTATAATCATTGGAACGAGATTTATTTCCGATCAAACGGATATAACCCTGTTGATTGCCAATACTGAGATCAGCATTACCATCCCAACGGCGATTAGAACCCACCACTGTGCTGACATTACCTTGAGCGCCAAATTGTTCAAACTGAGGACGAACACGCTCGAAACGAATAGTTCCCGCTGAATTACCTGGTCCCCAAAGTACGGTTTGTGGGCCTTTGACTAAACTCAAAACATCATAATTCTCTGGTGAAATATAAGAACTCGGCGCATCCATACGTCCACCGCAAGAGCCCAGTATTTCACTGTCATCAATTAACATTCTCAGACGAGAACCAAACATGCCACGAAATACGGGATCGCCATTAGTACCACCGTTACGGATCTGTGAAAAACCCGGAATGGTTTTCAGGTAATCAGAACCATCACTAGCAGGCACTGGTTGGCGGGGTGTTTTTAGTGAAGAAGCTACCTCAAGGGGTGAAATTGCTGGTGCAGTTACAGTGATCACCGTTTCATTATTGTGATCACTGGCAATGCGGGTTTCTTTGGTATCTTGTTCCATATTGGCAGCCCAAGCGATAGTTGGCATGGCGAGTGCGATAGCTAAAGCCGCTGTCAGAGGTGATATACGAAATAGTTGTGTAGCAGACATAAAAGATCCCTTAATTAGCAAACTTGCCGTATAAACTGTGTAAGGCAAAGAAAATAAAATGGTTTATTTCAAGCAGACTAATTATGGGGTGGGGCGCGTGGTTGTGATTCGCCGTAAAACAGCCGGATAATTGGGCCAACGAAGCGCGATGCTGGTGGTGTTCGGGATACGATTAGTAGCAGCAGAATAAAAGGAACAAAACCACCCGCTAATAAAGGCAAATTAATCAGAAGCTGGCAGTAACCACAAGCGATATCATCCATCAATCCTATATGAACATGATCCGCACCATGATGATGCATAGTGTGAGCCGATTGCATATCGGACACAGACATACGGTGATTGATCTCGCTTTTTATTCCTTCACGGTGGTGCTCCAGCGTTTTTGACACCACTGGTGCAATGAACAACATCAAAATCGCCAGTACAGCGATAATGGCGGTTGTTCGGCTTTGTGAGAGGCGAAAAAGCGATAACAAGCTAATGATCCGGATCAATTTCTACGATTGAGGGCTAATTTTACTGCATTTGGGGTGAGGGTTGTTAAAGTATTTTTTGGGTAAAAACGAAAATTTGTTGGTTTAAAGAGCATCAAGAGCATCTGCGAGATAATATGAAAACAAATAAAGTTATATCAGGGCATTGGGTATTTGGTGACTCTCCTTCCATGCATGATGAATTGGCTAAGTTGGTTGCCAAGGGCATAAAAACAGCAACGACTTGCTCTTTCCACTCTTATGAATCGGACGATAGTAAAATTACAGTTGGCAATCACTATATTGTCTTCGACAGTAAAGAAAATCCAGTTTGTATTGTCATAATCACGGCCATGCACTTAATGCAATTTTCTGAAATGACCGATGAATTGGCATGGAAAGAAGGTGAGGGAGATAGGAGCTTGTTTCATTGGCAAGTAGAACATCAACGTTTTTTTGAGAGGATAGGAGATTTTTCGCCAGATATGGAAATTGTTGTATTCGAATTTAAGGTAATGGAAAACATCGTCAAAAATATTTCTTTATAGATTTTATCTAACTAACCTATTAAAGCTGCAACATTGCGGCTTTAAATTTATAAAAAATCATTGAGGAAATTATGTCTACAAACAGTAGATGAAAGTATCCTTCTGTTCTTATTGGAGGTTTGTCATCATATTACTCACCTCTTTAAAGCTGAATAGATTCCATTATGCAAAATAAAAGTTCTGTCCTGCTGTTAGCTTTATCAATTGCAGTTTTTGGGGTTATTACTACCGAAATAGCCGTTATTGGATTGCTACCACAACTTGAAGCACAATTGCATGTGACGCCAACTCAGGTTGGTTTTCTGGTAAGTATTTATGCCATTGTGGTAGCTGTAACGGGACCATTTTTTACTCTGATGCTCTCTGGATATAACAAGAAATACGTTCTTCTTATTATTCTCTTTATATTTATCGTTTCTAACCTAATATATGCTACAACAGATATCTTTAATTTGATGCTGCTATTCAGGATACTTCCAGGGTTGGTACATGCAGTTTTCTTTGCTATTGCTCTTGTGATTGCAGCCAATGCCGTTCCTAAAGAAAAAAGTGCAGGAGCAATAGCAACAGTTTTTGCTGGAGTCACGGTGGGAATGGTGTTAGGAATGCCTATGAGTTCATTTATAGCTGAACATCTATCACTTAGCGCAGCGTTTTATTTTGGTGCAATTACTTGTTCTCTGGCTTTCATTGGTATTCTCTTGTTTGTCCCTTCTCTTCCCGCTATAAAACGTAGTGTTAGTATCGAACAATTACGTGTGTTGTGTAAGGGGAAGTTGTGGCTAACGATTTCTACCGTGATATTGATTTTTTCTGCGATGTTTTCAAATTTCAGCTATATAGCTGATTATCTAGCAAAAATCACTCAGTTTAATAAAAATTCTATCGGTATAATTTTAATACTATTTGGTATTTGTGGATTTATAGGCAATTTTGTTTTTAGTGGTTTGCTGCAAAAAAATGTTGTGATGACAACCTATGTCTATCCCATTTTATTAATTATTCTCTATATTCAAATCTGGTATTTTGGATCCTTACCGATAGTAATGTGTGTACTAACCGTTTTCTGGGGTGGGCTGCATTCTGCTGGGCTGGTGGTCAGCCAGACATGGCTTATGCGGGAAGCAAATGAAGCACCGGAATTTGCTAACAGCCTTTATATTTCTTTTTCTAATTTAGGTATTACTATTGGATCTGTGGCTGGAGGGTGGTTTCTTGCTCAATTCGGCGTACACGCAATTTTTCTGAGCAGCATTCTCTTTTCTTTAATAGCTTTTTTCAGTATTTACCTTAAAAATTAATTCAACAAGCCGCTTTCCGCCATTTCAACCAGAGTGTCTACGACATAGCGTATTTTGGGTAACAACTGACGGTTTTGCGGCCATAATGCGTTAATTGGGATTTCTATACCTGAATATTCTGGTAATACCTCTCTGAGTTCGCCACTTTCAAGGTATTTTCCCACCATCCATAATGGAAGTTGTGCAAAACCACACCCTGCAAGAACAGCCTCCAACATTGCATCTCCATCAGAAAATTCATAAGTTGCTGGTGGAGTATAACGTTTTACCTTACCGTTCTTTTCCTTCAATAACCAAGATATTGGCTGGTTCCTACGAAATCCCACGATACATCGATGTTGGCTTAATTCTTCGGGAATTTTAGGTTCATTGTTAAGAGATAAATACTCTGGCGCTACACAAATAACGAGTTTTTGGGTCGTTAATCTACGGGCAACCAGACCACTACTGTCAGAAAGTTCACCAATACGTACAGCAAGATCAATGCCTTCTTCAATCAAATCAACAAAGCGCTCACTGAATGAAACAGTCAGTGATAATTCAGGATAATCATGGGCAATTTTTAACAGCGCAGGAAGTATCCTCTGACGACCAAAAGCAGCGGGTAAATCAATGCGGAGCCGTCCTGAAGGATGGGCAATATGTGAGGTCAGTGTAGATTCAGCCTGTTCAAGAATATCAATAGCGCTTTGGCAATTTATCAGGAAGGCTTCTCCATCAGGTGTCAAACTCAAACTTCGTGTTGAACGTTGAAAAAGCTTAATTCCTAAGCGATCTTCAAGTCGCCCGACACTTTTACCTACAGCAGATTTTGTCAAACCAAGACGTTCTGCCGCAGCAGTAAAACTCCCTAGTTTTGCTGTTGTGACAAACGCTGTTATCCCACTAAAATGATCCATTCTACGCATACTCAGGAATATCTATGTCAATTAGTGTATTAAAAAAATTCAGCCTATATTAACGATAATTGGGGTGAAAATGGTGTAATTTTCGCAAAGATATCGAACAAAGCGCCGCTTTTCTCTTTACCTTCAAACTATTCACCTAAAAAACCATTTAGCCTTCCACTTGTTGTATTGCTTTTAAGTTTGTACAGCATGCTCATTATTCCTAATTTATTGTTGCGAATTAGCATAGTATGGCTCAATATCATGATAATCAAATGGAACAATAATAATAGGTTTCAGTATCTGATTAATACCGTTAATCCACGGGCTTTCATTCGGATCTCCTTCACAAAAAGACATAATAAGCGATTTGATGGAAATTAATTTTCTTGATATATACTGCTTAAGTTATAATTTTACAAAGTTATAAGTTTGTGTGTTGGTCGAACCATTATATCAATATAAAAAATAGGGAATATTATGATCGATAATAGTATTAGAACCGATCTTTTCTCACCAACCAAATTAGGAGAAATTGAACTTTCCAATCGTATTGTTATGGCACCTTTAACACGTGGCCGCACGAATGAGGATGGGGTTCAAAATGAACTTAATGCTACATATTATGTTCAGCGTGTGAGTGCCGGTTTAATCATCTCAGAAGCAACCAATATTTCAGCACAGGGACGCGGTTATGCCATGACTCCTGGAATCTGGACAGAAGATCAGGTAGCAGGGTGGAAAAAAGTCACAGATGCTATTCATGTTGCTGGTGGTAAGATTGTCATGCAATTGTGGCATGTCGGTCGTTTCTCACACGTTGATCTTCAACCAAATAGAGAAGCACCGGTAGCGCCATCTGTTATTGAAACAGACGGGAATGTTTTTACCAATCGTGGCATAGAGAGAGCTTCCATACCGCGTGCACTTGGAACCAACGAAATCCCCTATATTATCGAGCAGTATAGACATGCGGCAGAATGTGCTAAACGTGCAGGGTTTGATGGAGTAGAAGTTCATTCTGCTAACAATTATCTCCTAGAACAGTTTCTACGTGATTCAACTAACCATCGCACCGATCAATACGGTGGTTCAATTGAAAACCGAGCCAGATTGATTCTTGAAGTTGTTGATGCTGTAACCCATATTTGGGGTGGTGGTCGAGTTGGTATCAGATTGTCGCCAGTGACAACAGAAATAGGAAACACTCCACTTGATAGTAATGTGATGACGACATATAGCTATCTGATTCAACAACTCAATAAATTCAAACTGGCTTATCTCCATTTTGTTGAAGGCACAATGGGGAAAAATCGTGATATTCCTGAGGGCATTAATCTGGATGCACTCAGATCATTGTTCGACGGAGCTTATATCGGTAATAACAATTATGACCTTGAAATGGCGATTTCCCGTCGCGCGGAAGGTAAAGTGGATGCAATTGCCTTTGGGCGTCCGTTTATTTCCAATCCCGATTTGGTAGAACGTCTACGCTATGGTATTGAACTGGTTGATGCAAATAATGACGCTTATTACGGTAATGGGGCAAAAGGATATACCGATTGGTTGAAGGCAAATCCTTAAAAAAATTGACATAAAAGACAGAAAGATTTTCTGTCTTTTATGAAAAATAGAATTATTTTAATTCACTAAAATTCTGCTGGCGAATCTTGGTAATATTCTCATTAATTTTATGGCGTAACTCATTGGTAAATAGAGTTTTATCTTCATCACTAAGTTTCTGTGAATGTTTTGCAAAGAAGCTGTCAGGGTCATCAAACAGACCAAAATCCTGTATAATTCCTGCACGCTGGATATAGGTATCATTATCGCCATTCCATTCAACCGGCGGGCTTTGCAACTCTTCAATGGCTACACCGTAACCGATAAATACTCCATTATGATCCGTATATTTTCTTTGCAATGCCGATAAGTAAAACGAATCAAGAATAATACCTTCAAAGTTATACCATTTCCCATCTATATAGGCTTCAACCCAAGTATGAGAAATCTCTTTAGGCATCCTCTCATATAACGCTCCGTTCATAATTCCCTTTTGTAAAATTTTATCGATTGTGAAACCATGTAAACGACAGGGTATTTTAAGTGCGCGCAACAGTGCCATAAATAAGATAGATTTTGTATTACATTGGCCATAACCAGACTGCAAGATTGATGATGCAGTTAATAAATCATCTTCATTAAAACCAAATTTAATTTCATTACGAACAAAATTATAAACAGATTTGACTTTCTCGCTATCAGGAAGTGCCCACCAATGGCGTGATTCAATTAATTGCTGGATGCTCTCAGCCTCAAAATCTAACAAATGTGTTTCTATTAAATATCTATCCATTATTATTCTCCTATTGGTTGAGTAAATAACAATGTAGGAGATTTATTCCTCTGGAACTTTCAAAAATTGGCTGACATGTTTAGCAAAACTTGGTTTTATTCCCATTAATTTCCGACATGTGGCAGATAAATGAGAAGGGGAATCAAACCCAGATTGCAGTGCGGCATCAGTGATGCGATTGCCTTGTGCAATCAACCAAAGAGCACGCATCAAGCGCTGAAAGAGCAAATAACTTTTTAAACTACTGCCAGTTATATCTGTAAAAAGATGTGATAAACGGCTTTTGGATAGATAAATAGTTTTTAATAGTGAATCTTGTTGAGCAGGAAGTTCATTTGTTGAGGAAATCTTTGTAAGCACCTGTTGAATACGTTGATCATTGATATCATGAGTAAGATAACAGTGATTAATTGCTAAGATAACAAGTAATTTTTTCCACACTGTGTTATAGTGAGAAACGTCCAACTTTACATTTTGAAGCTTTGCCGCGTTAAGGGATAATGCTTCAGAAATGAAGTCAGAAAAACAAGAAAAAGGTTTTTTTTCTGGTAAATACTGATGCCGCAAACAATATGCTAGTGATGAAGTATGATTAATTAATATTAACCAATATGGCTGTTGAACTAGAAAAATTGTATGCATTACTTTGCTATTGATTAATATAGCTTTACTGATAATAGAGTTCTCTTCAATGTTTATTGTAATCGGTTGATGAGTTCGAGATATAATCAGATGTAAAAAAGCATGGCGATGAGCTGATGTACTTATATTCTCACTTAGCAATGACAGATGATCTTCCGCAACGACTGCGTTGATTGCCATCTTTCCTCCTTGTACCCATTCTGATCATTCTGATAATTTGTTCATCATCGTTGTTGTATATAAGAGGCATGAACTAAATAACCTGTCAACTATTAGCATGTCAAAACAGTTTGATTATTTTAAAATAATGTTAATATCCTTAGAGTTAGATAAGAATATGAAGTTGAAAAGGATCTGTTATGTCTATATGGGTAGATGCTGATGCATGTCCTAAAGTTATAAAAGAAATATTATATCGTGCAGCAGAACGTGAAAAAGTACTAATTACATTTGTGGCAAATCAACGATTAAGTGTACCTGCATCCGTTTTTTTACATACATTGCAAGTTCAAGCTGGGTTTGATGTCGCTGACAATGAAATTGTTCGTCGCTCAAAAATCGGTGATTTAGTGATTACAGCAGATATTCCTCTTGCTGCTGAAGTGATCGAAAAAGGTGCGATAGCACTCAATCCACGCGGTGAACGTTATAGTGAAGCGACAATACGTGAACGCCTAGTTATGCGTGATTTTATGGATACGATGCGAGCGAGTGGAATCCAAACGCGAGGGCCTTCAACGTTAAACCAGCGTGATCGCCAGAGGTTCGCAAATGAACTGGATAACTGGTTATTGCAACAAAAAAAAAGCACCTTGAAATGAAATATGGCTATTCTGAGAACACCATTCATTATGCGAATTTATTAAATTCCTAACACGTATCCAGTAGAAAAACCGTAAGCGTAGAATGAAATATGAAATGATAGAAGGCACGTTAATTTTTTGTTCTGACTCTATACTGCGTTTCAGGTAAGATTATGATGATTCAAGCGCACTTTCACTGCTGTCAATTCAGAAAACGATTGCTGATGCTGATCCTTTCTTTCTTCTCCGCTTTTTTCGTCACGCCGTCATAATCGAAGAGGGGACTACGCTGGCAAACATTGTCTTTGCGGTAGAGCCGTGGAAGGATCTGTTAACAGCCTATCTTGACAGGGATGTTGGAGTATTTCCCGCACTTATCAGCACCAAAAAAAGTCGTTAAAGGTAGAGGGTGTAGAAGGTGCCTTGGATTCCACCATTTCCCATATATGGAGTCTGAAGCGGAATATGGGAAGCTTATCAAGGAGCAGTGCAAGAAAGGAATTCGACCGCAGACTTTAGTTTGCATTTTATTCATTTAACATAATATAGATTATGCGAACCCATGAAGCTTTAAAAAAAGTACTGAGGTTTTTGACACCCTGAGTACCCGATCTTTCTTTCCCTAAATACGCTCTCAATTGGCGTTGTATACAAATCACTAATAACATTATCTATAGATAGTAAACATATCACATGTTTCCTGTCAACATGTCGTAGGCAACTTGCACACAAATTTTATAGAATTAAAGATTATGGTGAACGGAGGCTGCTAATGAGTCATGCATCTACATTGAAAACTACCATCAGGTTGAAGAAATCAGAATCTATCGATTTACAGGAAAAGGCATTCCTCTTAACAAAGAAAAATATCATGAGCGGACGGCAAAAAATTTACAGCGAGGCTGATTTGGTGCATTACGCAATTGAACAAATTCTGTCCATGATCACACTTGATGAAGATGGTCACCTAATTTTGAAAAAAGACAGTCGTGATTCAAGATAACTATTTGAAATAAATAAGATAATACTAGAGGCTATAGAATTTAAAGAGCCAATCAAAGACACTACTGCTCTGGAATGAGTAAATGATGAGGATTACAGAAAATTTTTAAAAAATAATTAAAAGCTAGGATATGACTTAGATCCCATAATTCTGTCACATAATTGCTTGAAAAATACTAAATTAAGCCATATAACCCCCTAAGGCATTCAATAGTGGATGCCTTAAAAATTAGGAAACTTTTCATGAAAAAAACGAAAGTGCCATATGGTAGTGATGTATCAGCAGGCACATACACTTGTTCAGATTGTGGATATAAATACTCTAATCAGAGTAAAACTTCTCTACCACCTTGCCCAAACTTCAAAAATAAACCTCATCCTCTCAGAGGCTGGAATATAGAAACTGGTCAAGGTGATGCAGTAAAAGATCCTTATCCCAACAGAAAATAATCGTTAATTTGGGCGGGTTCACCTGAAAGCCCGAAGATAACCTTAGACTACCCCCGTAGTACAGTACGGGGGTTATATGTGACAATTTGAAATCAAAAGAAGGACAAGAAATGAATAGCTCAAGAAAAATACAGTACAAAGGTTCATTAGATCTAGCAGGATTTAACATATCCTGTTACGTATTGAAAGATGGTACACGAATACTCTCTGGAAGAGAAATGCAAAAAGCCCTAAAACTTGTTGATGAGGAAACAAGTTACCAAGTCTCAGGAGATAGATTACAACGATATCTGAACCAAAAGTCACTTGCCCCATTCATTTATAAGGATAAATCTGAAACACACTATGAACCAATAATATGCTATGAAGGCGAAAAAAAGATTAACGGATATGAAGCTAGCATTTTAGTTGATCTTTGTGATTCATTCATGCAAGCAAGAAAAGAAATCACTCTATCCGCTAGACAATCAATAATCGCTGAACAATGTGAAATGTTAATAAGATCATTTGCTAAAGTAGGTATTATATCTTTAATTGATGAAGCAACAGGATATCAATATGACAGGGAAAGAGATGAACTTCAAAAAATATTACAAGCATATGTATCTGATGAAATATTAAAATGGCAATTAACGTTTACGGATGAATTTTACAAAGAAATATTTAGGCTTTGGAACTATCCATATACATCTAATAATATTAAGAAAAAACCCAAATTCATAGGTAAGCTAACAAATAAATATATATATGAAATCCTCCCTGATGGTGTTTTTAATGCATTAAAAGATAATACACCAAAAACAGAAAATGGAAACTATAAACATAGATTCCATCAAATATTAACACCAGAAATAGGAAGGGAACATTTAAAAAAACAGATAACGGAGGTTACAACATTAATGAAAATATCTGACAATAAAGAACAATTCAATTCCCTTTTCAAAAAAAGATATAATACTGACCCACAATGTGAACTTGAATTAGTATTTAAAGAGGAAATTAAATTAAAATCTAAAATTAGCAAAAACCTAGACCTTCCTTTATAGATAATGGTCTAATAAGTGATTGTGATCACTACGTGCCCACAACCACTTATCCCAAGTGTTTTTATCCGAGTGTCGTACAAGTATTAAATCGGAACCCTAAAGGGGCCCCACGATTTAATACTTGACGATTTTAATAATGATTTTTAGGTTTAACTTTTTAAAAAATCAATAAAACCATACATAAGGTTTATTATGTATCGGAAATATCATTCCATCAGGATCGCTACCGTTTAGTACCTTAGACAAAAGCAGTTTCACTTCCCGCCGTTCTGGTCTGGTCATCATCAGATTGCGATACCAAGACGGAGATTTATCAAACCATTTTTTACAACTGGCAAAACGCCTTCCTACCCGACGATAAGATTTTAATCTTCCATTAGGAAGACGGTCACGACCCTGACTCTTCACAGACATAAAGATACCCTCTAAGTAATTAATCACCTAGAAAATATCAAGTTGCTCATATCCTATAATTTGTCTCATATTTATCCCCTATTCTTCTTCAAATTATAATCGATATTTAGCTGGAAACATCAATCACTCACCCTGTTTCTATCCGTATTCAGTAAAAAGATGATCCGTTAGGATTCCGCCTCCTCGCACCGCTGCGGGGGCGAATCCTAACGTTTCATCTTTTTCGCTTGCAAAATGATAACAATATCGGTTTTTGTTTTCTCTTTGCTGCTACTAGAGAACCAAGACGGCATGAATGATAATCCAGTATTCGCATCCGTATCTTTATTATCAGCCAATCCGCCAATCAAAACAATGTCACCATCATTCACAGAAACAGATGTTTGAATATTACGTTTAATCAAAGTCGGTGAGTTATCAACACCTGTATGCGTTTTTGCAAAATTAGACAATTCCTGACTGATAGACAAATCAATCACATTTTGTCTTACTTCCGGAATAACGTTAAAAATCACACCAGAAGAACGATATTCAACTGACTGAATAGGCCTATCACCGGAAAAACTGACATTCCCCAGAACCGGAACATCTTCACCCACAGAGAAAGAAGCCGATGTACCAGAACGCGCCCGAAGAGATGGCGAACTTACCACGGTAAAACGAGAATCAGTATTAAACATCTCAACCAACGCATTTATATTGCCAGAAGAAAACTTGATAAAATTGTCCATACCGATCCCTGAACCATTGCCGCCAATCTGAATAGAAAAGCGCTGACTCAGTAATTTAGCCGCCAATGCCAAACCTGAACCGTTACGCTCCGTTGTCTGAACCTGATAAACATAACCACCTACATAAACCTCGTCAGACACTGTATCAATAGAAGGCAAAACCTGCTCTATCCGTGAAATATCCGCTTTAGTGCCATAAAAAACCAACATATCACCCGAAGAACTAAAGGAATTCGCGCCAGAGGAATGATTAGGAGCTTTAGATCCGCCCACATAGGTAGACATCGAACCACCATGACCAAATCTACCCTGAACAACACTAGACAAAACAGACGTTAAGTAACCCACAGAACGATATTGAGGCTTATAGACAAAGGTATATTGAGGAATCACCGGTTCAACAACTTTCAACTTATAAATATAATCCACTCCGTTCTTTTTCATTACCCCAATCCCCATATTATTAAGGTAACGAACAAAAAATTCTTTTTCATCAAGGTCTGGCGTGATATGAAATGACACTAATCTTTCATCAATAATGACTTCCGGTGAAATCATAAATGGTTTTTTAAAAACCTGACCGTAAATAAAATTAACAGATTTAGGAATAGAAACACCATCCAGAGAAAAATTAACACCTTTCGCAAACGAAAAATAAGGAATAAAAGACAATAAAATAATAGAAAGTATTTTTTTCATTTTGATACACCACTAAAATAAGTCACCTTTTCCCCATCAACAAAGCCGAACATCATGATACCTTTACCATGAAATTCAGTTTTATTAACCAGTCTGATATCACCGGAAGAATTAACCAAAGTGACGTAATTATAATTATCCATACTTAAAAAACCGGAAATACGCCACTTTGAAGAAATAGGAGGATCTGCTATTTTTTCTCTTGCTGCTCCTTGAGTTCCTTGATTTCTGTTTCCTGAAAACGAATTGTTTCCGACATTTCGCCCATCAGATTGTACGTGAGATGCATCCATACCAGAGTCACTACCAAAGCCACCCACGACAGAACTATTGTCAATACTAGGGTTAAAGTATTTGTAGACGAGATAGCCGCAACCGCTAAACAAGAATAAATACCCAAATAAAAATACCCATAATTTAGTTTGAGAAAAAATATTTTGACGAGAATCAACAGTTGCTTCACTGCCCTTGCCTCCGTTGTAAGAATGGTAAAGTTTGAAGATGTTCTTATCATACTTATTCTGATAATACGTAGTACGATTAGATTTATTCAATTTTATGCCATTATAGACATCGACACGATAGCGACTTTTAGCACCAATCATCACTAATTTTGTCATCTTAAAAGATGTTTCAATCCGCGTTTTTATGAATCTCGCTATCGTATCAGGGTGCTGATTCATCAACACAAGATCACAACACAAACCACTATCAGAATCAGTAAAATGGCGATGTTCAGCAACAAAAGAACGATGTTCCAATGTTAAACATTTATCCGAAGACCAAAAACGCCAAACCTCATCAAGACAAATTAAATCGCCAGACTTACAAAAAGAATCATTACAGTCGTACCCTTCTTGATCATTTCGTTTATAAGGGAAAAAACCAGCCTGCATAACCCTCTCATCACTCACAGAGACAATTTCACCCAACTTAATCTCTTTACCCTTAGAGAGTTTTTCAGCGTACTCACGAATAGCATCAGGATTGATACCATCAATATTGGTCACAATCCGACGACCTCTCATATAGGCCGGAAGAATAACACTTTTAACACATTCATGACTTTTACCAGAACCGGGAACGCCAAAGTAAGCTGTTATAGACATGATAGTTACCCGATAATTGGAATTCTGCGAATGATGAAACGCGTAAACCAAGCCGTAACCACCAAGCTCACGCCCAAAGTACCTTGAAATAAATTGATAAAGTACCAAGATGAATCAGGAAGCAAATCAAACAAAGATTGAATGTTCGTACTTTTAGGCAGCAGTTCCACTACAACAGACATCAATTCTTTAACGACAAGATACAACGCACCAAAAACAATAAACTTGATAACAACAGTACGAAGGACATATCCAAGAATTGCATTCAGGGCAGAAAGTAAAATACCGTACATAAACCCCCCTTAAGAACTTAAAAGCACACGTAAAGCAACTAAAGCCCAAATTAAAGACGCAATAAGCTCGATGAAATTCCTATTTTTTTCAATAAGCGGACAATGATTTTCAATCACTAAATTAAACTCATACCCCATCAATGAAAAATGGTCGTTAACTGTAGGGCAAGTTGCATTTCTACCCGATAATTTAAAATCGGAAAGAAAAGGCATACTATTTTTAATTGGATCTATGATATCTCTTCCTGTGGGCGGCTCTTCTAAATCTGGTGATTTAATATTAGGGTCTTCACCTAAATCAACCTTAGCATCAACATTAACATCGGTTTTACCTCCGCCATTATTAATGGTTGTTTCATTAGTTGATTGGTCTATCTCAATATTTTGATACGGTGAAAATAAATCACGCGCTGTTAATTTATCTTTACCCAACGTTTTCAAAACATCAGCTATCTCTGATTCTGAAATGTAATCACCATCAGAAACAGGAATACCCTGATAACCATCTTGTAAAGCTGCATCGTGTAATAAGTCAGTAATCAAATCAGCAATAATTGAATTATCTAACGGTTCATCACCAAGAATATTAGCAAGTTCAGAAGAAGAAACAGATTTAACGGAATTTAATTTATTCTTATTTTTGAAATAACTTCCTTTATAATCAGCATTTAAACTCAAACGAATTACATTACTTATTTTTTTATCATTAATAATATAATCATTGTCAGTCGAAGGGACGCACATATATTTACTTTCTGTATTTTTTGTCGTTGCTAAATCAACGTAACTACAAGGGGAGAAATCGCTTTTTAATGTTTTTACATGAAGAATTGCTGGAATAGTAGCACTATAAGCAGTATTAGCACCTCCAATTTCTTCATATATACCAGGATAAGAAGGAAATGGACTATCAGCTTTAGGAATAAAATCAAGAATATCTAAACTGTAAGATGTAGCAACATATTTAAAAGTCCCATTATCGCCCTTAGCATCATAAATAACGGGTTTATATTGACGCTCAAATTCTTTCACTAACGCATAAATCATCGCATTCTGAATTGAAGAATCTTTATCATCTTCAATAAAATAATAATCACCTGAATCATCACGAACATCAAAACTATAGGTCACTTTATTATTATCAAAAGACATTGATTTAAAGACCCCAAACGGAAGCTCTAAAGGTACATAGGAATTCAAACCATCACCATTAAGAAAATAACCACTCACCACAACAGGGCGTGACAGCGTAACAACAACACCCGTATCACCCCCAATAGAATCACCATAAAGAATAACAGGTTGATCGTCAGATGGTTCAAAATCCACAATCTGAGTGCGCCCCCCTACCCTAACCTCATATTTACCATTTCCCAATGAAACACCATCAGTAGAAACCGCCAAATCACCAGAATGGAAAGCACCAATAAGCTCTGATGTTGTCATAATACCCTGAGCTACCGTCACACCCGCCCAAGTAACCTGCCCTGCCGAACGCAAAGCCGAACGCGCAGGAACTGATGCCGCCCTTGAAGAAGCAACGCGAGACATCGCCAACGCCGTTGCTTCAGCTTCTTTTCTAATTGTTTGTTGAACAGCAATTTCTGTAAGAGGATATTTTGTTGCCGCTTGACGAGCCGCCATACTTGCAGCACCTCTCTTAACAGCAGTCTGAGCAATAACACGCACCAATAATCCCGCCGCCAAAGCAGGATTAGCCTTAACCTGAAAAGGCCAGCTAATAAATAAAAATAAAAAACAAAATGAATAGACTATTAGCCTTTGAATCCTTGAATGACAGCCCATGCGCATAACAGCCCCCAAATAAACACAACCAGCGTTAATAAGTCAGCATTCATAAATAAAAAAGGAGTTTTCACCCCTTACCTAATAAAATGATTTTAATTAAGCGCCTTTAACCGTTCTCAAGACCCACCTGATCCCCGCAAAACCCGCATACAAAGTAATAATAGATCCCGCAACTGCCATTAATGCAACAAGTACACCCGAAAAACTAATATTATTAGTCAGCGCAGTTAAATCCACATCCCCCGCTTTGCTAACTGCATCATCCGCAAAAGCAAAGACAGAAGAAACAGTCAAAGTTGCACCTAACGCTACTTTTTTACAAAAAGATTTTATAGACATCCTTGAATTTCCTTTATTAAGCATGTTTTACCATGCGAATTATTTGACCCAAACCAAAAGAAAAAAGATATAACATCATTACTGAACTAAATGCCAACCCCCAGACTTTACCCAAATAAGGATAATCGTAAGAAATTGGAATTTGATTAGATATGTCCAATAATATTTTTTGACAATTATTAGACACATCACAAATAGAACCTGTTAAAGAGGACATTTCTAGCCCTTATTAAATAGAATTCTCCTATAGCTTTATTAAGTGTTTAACTGTTTCCATCGGAACATAAGAAACATTCCACTGATTAAATTCAAGGCGAGGTGGATTATCACCAAATGGCTTACCTGGATATAAACTAGAACCGGAAATAAGATATTTACCCTCTGGTAACGGATTTGGCTCTGACAATGTGATAACTGTCTCTGACATTGAACGTGGCCCCATATGCGCAATAACACGCTGAGTATAATAGGGAGTAATTTCGCCCGTGTTCTTATTAGTTCGTGTCTTTTGTTCAACTTTCACATCAGTCGATGTGACTTCAATGTAAAATGGAATTTTTTCTAAAACGGACATGTTGATACTCCTAATTTTTCATTAACAAGTGTTTGGTATATTGGGGGCCAGGGCGCGAGCATACTTTTTTTAGCACCTCTTGAATGAAGGCAAATGACATGATCTAATGAGATTTATTTTCCTTCTCATTGCTGACCTATGACTCTGATTGAACACTTATCCG
>NZ_MKGQ01000179.1 GCF_001908105.1 Xenorhabdus eapokensis | reverse complement strand
TCTGGATACGTTGTTTAAACGCCAGCTGATTGAGCGGAAAAAGAAAGCGATCCACGCAACGCCCTTGGCGCAGGAACTGATTGCCGGGCTGCCGGCGGTGCTGACCGATCCGGGGATGACCGCGTTATGGGAACAATCGCTGGAAGATATTGCGCAGGGCAAAGCATCGCTGGCAGTTTTTATGCAAAAACAGGCGCAATGGCTTGTGCATTTAGTCGAGCGGGGCAAGGCGCAGCCGCTGCATCTGACGTTGCCGAAAACCCCGGCCTGCCCGAACTGTGGTGGCCGGATGCGGCAACGGCAGGGAAAAACCACGCCGTTTTGGGGTTGCGTGAACTATCCGGCCTGTAAAGGCAGGCTGAATGACAAAGCGGTCACCCAATCGCGCAAAGCCCGGCGGGCAAATCAACGGACATGAAGATCTGGTTGTTAATTGACGCCCTGACAGGATGCTTTAAGAATTAACCTGTTTCTTAAATGATCGGTGAGCCTGCAACGATCGCCTCCGGGTGGCTGTAAAACTCCCGTAGC
>NZ_MKGQ01000178.1 GCF_001908105.1 Xenorhabdus eapokensis | reverse complement strand
TAACCGGTGGCCTTTCTGGTAAAGACGTTCACCGCTAATGTCATGCAAACCGTCAAACCGACGGGCGGGATAACCGGCGGCATCGTATTGATAATGCTCTCGCAACCGTTCGCCATCACTGACTGAGGTCACCTGCCCGTTGCCGTTCACCACATAGCGCAACCACTGCCGCTCATCATTCGCGGCCACCAGATTCAGTGCCGCATCATAGCGATATTCCCGGTCGATGCCAGCCAGGGTGGGCTGGGGAATATCCGCCACTTCATGGGCGTCAAAAAACTCGGTATTGCGCCCGGCACGCTGTGCCGCCAGTTGCCCCATCAGGGTATGCGCCTGACGCAGGATAAACCCTTTATCCGACTGGCGATGCCATTCATGCCCGTCTTCATCCCGTTCAAAACGGAGAACATGTTCACCATTCAGGCTGAACTGTTTCAGTTCCCCGACATGGTTAGCTTCAACTTTGGCCTGCCAGTGCAACCCCGCGACCGGATGATAGGTGCTTTCAACGGTCTTGCTGTCCGGGTAATCACGCTGAATA
>NZ_MKGQ01000177.1 GCF_001908105.1 Xenorhabdus eapokensis | reverse complement strand
TAACCGGTGGCCTTTCTGGTAAAGACGTTCACCGCTAATGTCATGCAATCCGTCAAACCGGCGGGCAGGATAACCGGCGGCATCGTATTGATAATGCTCACGCAACCGTTCGCCATCACTGACTGAGGTCACCTGCCCGTTGCCGTTCACCACATAGCGCAACCACTGCCGCTCATCATTCGCAGCCACCAGATTCAGTGCCGCATCATAGCGATATTCCCGGTCGATGCCAGCCAGGGTGGGCTGGGGAATATCCGCCACTTCATGGGCGGCAAAAAACTCGGTATTGCGCCCGGCACGCTGTGTCGCCAGTTGCCCCATCAGGGTATGCGCCTGACGCAGGATAAACCCTTTATCCGACTGGCGATGCCACTCGTGCCCGTCTTCATCCCGTTCAAAACGGAGAACATGTTCACCATTCAGGCTGAACTGTTTCAGCTCCCCGACATGGTTAGCTTCAACTTTGGCCTGCCAGTGCAGCCCCGCGACCGGATGATAGGTGCTTTCGACGGTCTTGCTGTCCGGGTAATCACGCTGAATA
>NZ_MKGQ01000176.1 GCF_001908105.1 Xenorhabdus eapokensis | reverse complement strand
TCTTGACAATTCATAAGAGAAAGCTCCTTTATAAATCTTCGTGTTTAAATGTATCCACTCATTTAACCCAACAACAAGCGAATAATGCTTAACAATTAATTAACCTCTGAAACTAAATGAAATATTTCTTTACCCATTCCCTGAGTGGCTACAGAAATAACCCATGCTGCCACCTCGTTCCCATCGCGTACCCAACGCACACGGGATGGTGGCATTTTTGTATCTAACGCGCATTCACAGCGTCATTCTTTCAACGTCGAATCCAATCACTTTGATATGAGCCTTCGAGGAAGTCAGTTATAGCTGGCGAGCTTCGACGGGCTGATTTCCTATGTGAACGAGGGTTCATTTCAAATGTAGGTAATACGTTATGAGCAACATCATTCCATTGGAGTATGACGGTCACCCTATTCGGTTTAATGAAGAGGGATGGATTAATGCTACAGATGTAGCGGCTAAGTTTGGTAAGGAGCCTACAGCATGGTTGAGACAAATAGATGTATTGGAATATTTATCAGCCCTGAGTAGCAAGCTATTTTCTAATTCT
>NZ_MKGQ01000175.1 GCF_001908105.1 Xenorhabdus eapokensis | reverse complement strand
GACCACGATGGCAGTTTCATCGCCATCTGCCAGAGGCTTGTAGTGGAAAGGCGGACGATAATCATCCAGACCGGAAATAAAACTGAACTGGTTGGAAAGCGTGGTGCCTTCACCGGCATCATTTCCCAATGCCTGCGGACAGCGACCGTGATGGCTGATACCGACCACCTGCCAGCGAACATTAAGCAGTTTATGGGGATGATTTTTTATCTCGAAGATTTTACCTGGCATCAGTTTGATGCAGTTACTGCTACCGCTGCCGGTCTGTTTCTGGTTGTCCAGTGCTTCCTGCCGGTATTTTAAAAATGGTTTGGCGGCGGCATCTTTCTGGAAGCGTCCGTAACTTTCAAACACGGTGTAAGGGGTCTGGCTGCCGAAGTCGCGGAAGCCTTCGCTGCTGTGCATATGGGAGAGGTGATAGCGCGGGTTTTCCGGGTTGAAGTCTTTATGCAGGCTACGTTGCGGGCTCATGCCGACGCCTAACCGTACCTGATAAATCGTATCTACCCCATGCGCGGTTTCCGGCTGGGGCTGGTATTGCAGCGGCAAGCC
>NZ_MKGQ01000174.1 GCF_001908105.1 Xenorhabdus eapokensis | reverse complement strand
CAGTCCATTTTGGGATTTTTTTTGATTTGGCGATTAATCAGATCGCAAAAATTGGACTGAGTTCCCTCCAAGTGATCTACTATTTTGAAAGCTTATTTAGAGTGGGTGGTATTAAAATTACGTTTGCCAACGGTTCATCCTATACACTCGGCACAGTAACATCAGAAACGAGTTCAATTGAACTCAATGATAGTGTTATTGAAAGATTGGAAGTATGGGGTAATGGTGCTGTTGATGAGGCGTTATTTACGTTAAGTGATGGACGTCAACTCAGAGTCGGTGAGCGCTACGCCAGAAACTATAGAGATTATGCAGTTGATGGACACTATATTGCAGGGCTGTACTTAGCCAGCGATGAACCTTCACTTGCCGGTCAGGCCGCAGGTATTGCCGTTTCATACCATATGTTGGATGAGAAAAAATAATACCTGACTAATGGAATCTGAATTGTAGATCAACTCCTTGGTTACCTAGTTAACTAACCCGAATTCTGCTTAAGCCATCATTGGAACAGCGTCTTCTGAATAGAAAACTTCCAGTGATGGTTTTTTCAATTTAAGGCAGTAAGCGATCAGTCCAC
>NZ_MKGQ01000173.1 GCF_001908105.1 Xenorhabdus eapokensis | reverse complement strand
GTCAACCCGTGTGGTGCATGACCACACAGAAAGTGTCGGCAACAATCAGGTGATTACCGTGCGCAAAGATCGTCATAAGGAAATCATCGGTACGGAAGTCAGCAGCATCGGGACACGACAGGTGACAGTGGAAAAAACCAGCGTGCTCAGTGCCAAAGGTGCCATCACCATTCAGTCTACCGAAGACGGTATTTATATCGGCAATGCCAAAGGCAGCATTTCGATCGACAAGGACGGCAATATCCATATTACCGGCGACACCGTCATTATCAACGGCCAGAAAGTGATCACCCTGAACTGATCGCATTCGTGATGTTAAAAAAAACAACAAGTTAAAAAGGAAATACCGATGAGCACACAACCTTACCAGATGAATGAAGGCACCCTGACTCTGCCAGATAACTGGCGTGATGAAACCATACAGGTGTTTGTCCTGCCGGATGACAGTGGCGTTAATTTGGTGATTAACCGCACACCGGTTCCTGAGGGCAGCGATCCGGCAACCTATTACGCACAAACGCTGACCCAATTTGCGACCCACCTGCCGGGCTATCAGGAGCACCAGCGTTTACAACTGGTACTCAGT
>NZ_MKGQ01000172.1 GCF_001908105.1 Xenorhabdus eapokensis | reverse complement strand
CAGCTTTTCAATGAAGCACTGCATTGCACCGCTTCCTGAGAACGTAACCCCAACAATCGGGCAAGTGTCAGTGTGACGGCAAATCCGGCATCACGTTCACGTGCTTTCTGATAAACAACCTGAAACGTGGCATCAGGGATAGCTTGTTTCGTTCCGGCGCGGCTGGTGCCGCTTAATCCCAATGCCTGATTACTCAAACGCGGCGAGGTCTCCAGTTTTTCTCGGCCTGCCATGCGAAAGATATTACGCAGCGCCGCCATTTCATTTTGCACTGTTCGTTTGGCAATCCCCTGAGATAAACGGGCATCAACGTACTGTTCCACATGCTTGGCTTTCAAATTATTAAGGCTTTTAACCTGAATATTCAGGCTCAATAACAACGCGCCCAAGCGTCCAGCAATCCGAATGCGATCATGACAAGTTTTATGGCTGCCGCCGCCTTGCCGGGCAAAAAATTTTAATTCCTTAATCAATCGACTCATCAGCTTCTCCCGCGACCTATACCTGACAACATGCAATCTCTGGCGCGCGACCATTCTGGCAAAACAGAAAAACCTGCTTTGCCCTTGATCGATATCTGTGCGCCAGAGTGAACGC
>NZ_MKGQ01000171.1 GCF_001908105.1 Xenorhabdus eapokensis | reverse complement strand
TGGGAAAAGCTGACTTTGATCCTGAAAGTGCTGGGTTATCCTTCAAGCTGGAAAGTCCATTCAATGTTCAATTCTTGCTGAATAGGTGTGACGACTGGGGTCTGTCGGGAGCCGGATGCGGTAGTTCTGCATGTCCGGTTCTGAGGAGGGATCTGCCCGGGTGACTGGGCAGGTCTACTCACCAACAATGGTCATTTGTCGGTAATAAGAAAAATCAACGCTGGCTCTGGTATGCCTGGGAGCCGAATAGGAAACGGGTAAGTGGCACATGTGTTTGGGGAGCGCAGCAGGAAAACGTTGAAAAAGCGGCTGGCTCTCTTGTCTCCTTTTACTATCCAGTTTTACTGTACAGATGATTATGCCGTTTACGATTGCCTGCCTCAGGAAAAACACCTCACGGGAAAGAAATTTACCCAACGTATCGAGAGAACAAATCTTACGCTTCGTATCCGGATAAAGAGGCTGAATAGAAAAACAATAGGTTAACGCGATGCTCGACTTTTAGGGTGAGTTGAAATGACATAGCCGCTCCTTTATAACTTTAAGTCGTCAAAAATAGAGAAATAAAGGAACAAAAGGCTATGTCACAGCAAGATTTTATCAT
>NZ_MKGQ01000170.1 GCF_001908105.1 Xenorhabdus eapokensis | reverse complement strand
GCAGTTGCCGCTCAGTACGTGCAACTCTTTGAATAACGAGACAGCTTGACGGCTCAGCGGTACGATGTGATCCGTTTTCATTTTCATGCCGCGTTCAGAGAAGCGAACGCCTTTGATGGGTTTTCGTGTGGCGGGAATTTTCCACACCGCATTTTCAAGGTCGATTTCCTGCCAGCGGGCAAATCTCAGCTCACTGGAGCGCACAAACGTCAGCAGCGCCAGCTCGACCGCGATTTTGGTCAGTAAGCGCCCGCGGTAAGCAGACAACCGGTTCAGGAAATCCGGTAAACATTCATGGGGCAGGGCGGGATGGTGACGGGATTTGGTGGTGGTGAGTGCGCCAGTCATATCATTGGCCGGGTTGGTTTCCAGAATATCATTCTGGACGGCATAACGCATGATAGCGGTGATACGCTGGCGTAGCCGTTGTGCTATATCGTGTTTGCCCTGCTCGTCAATGGCCTTGACGGGGGCTAAAAGCTGGCTGGTGCGTAATGTGGTAATATCGCGTGAGCCGATATGCGGGAAAATAGACTGCTCAAGGCTGCGCAGCACTTTTTGACGGTGGCTGTCGCTCCAGCGTTTGTTACTGGCGTGCCATGCACGGGCGAC
>NZ_MKGQ01000017.1:69843-75487 GCF_001908105.1 Xenorhabdus eapokensis | reverse complement strand
ATTAACCTCGGAAAGCTTGCGGGTTGGTACGATTCAAAACGTAATGGTCGAGTAGGATGGGAAAGACTATGGGAAGGATGGTTCATATTACAAACCATCTTTGAGGGTTACTTGCTTGCACAGTCTCTTGAGCTATAGATGTGATCAAGAGACAGATTTATCACAGGCTTTATGCGATGAGCTGGAAGCGGAAGGCGTTACGTTAATTACGAATGTCCGTAGCAACATGAAAGCCAAAGCGTTATCGCTCTGGGATAGGTTGATGTTAAGAAGACGATTTTTGATAGAAACGGTCATTGATCAGCTCAAAAATATTTCTCAGATAGCGCATTCAAGACATCGTAGTCAGCTCGGTTTTCTGCTGGAAATCGCCGCAGGTCTCATTGCTTATACATTCCAACCTAAAAAACCGAGCTTGAATTTACGGGATAATGATATCGCTATTTTTAAACGAAGCTGAGGTTACATAAGGCTCGCGCCCCGGCCGTCTCAGGGCACAATTGCGCTTCAACATCGCTAGATCCTGATTATCGACCAGCAATTCTATTTTGGTGACGCCCGCTTCCTGCTGGCATTGGCGCTGCGCGGCTTTGCGTTCTGCGGGGGATTTTGCCATTGAGTTTATTCTCCCTGATTACCCGCGTGGATGAGGCAGGCGGCACAAAAACAGTGCGTCAAATACCTCTTTTGACCATGCTTTACGAAGTTGTTCTTCATCGAAACGATTTTCAGCATCATCAAACAACGTGACCGTATCGAAAAAAGCGGGTTCTCCCTTGATACAATTTTGGGTAAAAAACAGCTTATAAGCCATTTCGCCATTATCAAACGAATCTCTGGATGAATAAAAAGTACGATTCCACTTTTCATTTATCGAGAGAGCCAGTGCCAATTTCACTAACCGAATGGGATTATCTACCCAAGCCCACTCCGATACATACACATCACCATAAAGGCTAATAGGGCAACGTTGCCATTGCAGAGCAAGATGAAGCAGCTCAATGACTGGCTCAGGGAAGAGCTGATCCGGTTTGAGCCTTACTCGCTGGACGGGGACAGCTAATCCCTATTCTTGACTCAATTGCATGACCGTCTGTGAAGGCGGTCATTTTTTGTCTTAAAAAAGATGATTTCATATTGAAATAATGCAATGATGAAATTAGTGGTTAGTGCCGCCAATAAACATCAGCGCGCCAGTACTGGCGTTTGCTGGAGTGTTAGATCCTTGTTTGATCTTGCGGATTGGTGCGGAAAATGAACACATTATGCAGATAACACCTTGTTTCTATTATGTTTAATTTATCAACTAATACATATTGGTAGAATGTGGGGGATTTTTATGGTTCGCTTACTCACAAGTGATGAATATGTAGATGCATTTATTGTGTCCGAAAGATTAATGAGTACAACTTGGTTGAGATATAATTCTTCAGCGGGGACATCTATCTATTGTCCTGACTGCCCTTCTTATATTCGAGATGCCCGACGAGACCAATATCCCTGCTTAGCTTTATTCTATACTAGGGATATTATGCTGGATTTCGGCTACTATAGTTGGAATATTCGATTGATGTTATTTGAAAATCGCGCATGGAATTGGTCTAATGTCTATCAGCTATCTGAACGTATGCAATTCATCGTCAGGCGTGTTCAGCAGTATTGGGTCCCAAATTTTTGGCAGCAACCTTAAGTTATTTTCCTAATCCCGCTCACCCAAAGCGGGATTGATAATTGTATAGAGTGACATGTCACACCATCACTGTAGCGGTCAAGAACTACCGGACACATAACAAAGCCACCCATTGAGTGGCTGTTGACATTCATGCCGCTTCTTTTTCTTTTGCACACGCTTTCATAATTCTTTCAATAAGCTCTTGTTCAATCTTTATTTCAAAATCGGTAAATAAAGCAATTGGTTTGACATTTTTTCCATTCTTTTCCAACCGCACAAAACCATGCCGATTAAGTGTTTTTAACGTAGTTGACAAATTGCTAGGTTTTCTTCCTGAAAGCCCAGAAAGCTCGGCGATGGTTTCTGGCTTCTGTTCATCCATCATACGAAGTAAAGCAATATTGTTTTCACTCAATATTTGTGCCAGTGCTATCATAGATGTGAACCAAATTTTAGGCTCATCTGGCTGCGGTTTATATTCACCTTTAGCGATTGCCAATATACGTTTACGAATAAGTTCTTCATTCATTACGCCGATGAGTGCTTTCATTTTGCTAACCTCTAGATTCTCTCTCAGCCATGACTTCATCAATTTTAGCGAAAAAGTCCTCAATTAATTGATAAGGCGACATAAACTCATAGGGTACTCCTTTATCATGCGAATTTCTGTGCATATTGATCGTACACTATACGTCCCTTATATTTTCCTTTTTGAGGTGCAGAAATGGCATGCGCATTGTTTATGCCAAATACTCTGGTCTTGTGCTTGTCATGCAATGTCAGATTGTACCTAATTCCATGAGGTATCATCTTGGTTTTACTGACCGTCCATGCCCTTATTTCCCACCAGTAACCGTCATCTCTATTAACTCTTTGGCAATGAAGGTCCAATAAGATTTCTAGTCCATGTTCATAATCCACAATTAAAGCCCCATCATTATTATGAGCTAATCATATGTATATTCCCAGGCGATTTCAAGCAACGTATTTATTCTCATTTTTGTACGGATACCCTCAATCCCCATTATCCAATTGACTTTTAACAATAACGAAATGGATAATAAATCCACTATTTTTGGCCTTTCCATTTCATTTAGATGACTAGGTGGCGCACTATGTACGATAACTTGAAAAGTTTGGGGATCACACATCCTGAAGATATTGATCGCTATAGCCTCCGTCAGGAAGCGAATAACGACATTCTGAAGATTTATTTCCGCAAGGATAAAGGCGAATTCTTCGCCAAAAGCGTTAAATTTAAGTATCCACGCCAGTTAAAGACCATCTCTGACACACATTCAAGTCAGGGTTATAAAGAGGTCAAGGAGATCAACACCAACCTACGTTATGTCATTGAAGAGTTAGATCAGATTTGCAAACATGATCAGATCGAAGTGGATTTGCAACGCAAAATCCTTGACGACTTACGCCATCTCGAACATGTCGTTGCAAATAAAATTGCAGAAATTGAAGCTGACCTGGAAAAGCTGACCCGTAAGTAAATTATGTCAGTTTGTCATACACCGCTTATCCTCCTAATTCTCCAACTCAATAAAAGCATAAGCGGTGTAATAGCGTTTCCTTACAACAAAGTTCCCCACTCCTCAATCCAGCCTTGAGCAAAGGCTTCAGGTTCAGCTACCTCGATGGCATCAATCAGTAGCACCTCGCCGATCCGTTTGGCTCCCTGTTCCTGTAACAGTTCATCAAAAGTACGGCCACCCCCACAGAAAGTGTCATAACTGCTGTCACCTAACGCAATCACACCATAGCTCAGATCGGGCTGATAGCCCAACTTATCATTTAACTCTGTATAGAGCGGCTGGATATTATCCGGTAGATCACCTTGTCCCGTTGTCGAAGTGATCACTAAAACAACTTCCTGCAAATACTTTTGCCATTGTTCTAAGGTTGCATCTTCAAAAATTTCAACCTTATGCCCCTGCTGCTCAAGTATCTGCTGTGCCTCTTCCGCAACCGCTAACGCATTGCCATAAACTGTACCAACGAAAACACCAATCTTTGCCATAGATATTGATCTCTTTAATCGGTTTGATACTGCATTCATTCACGAATAGTCAGACATTCCAGATCAGGTACAATACCCTGCCAGCCAAATTGCTCAAGCAAATTCTGCCATGATTGATCCCAGCGCGCAGTGAGGAGAAGGCTCTCTCCTGTCACAGGATGCTTGAGTTGAAGGTGGCTGGCATGCAACATTAATCTGCCTGTCTGATAATATTTAACAACGCCTCGGTTTTGTCGCAAATCGCCATGCGTGGTATCCCCAATGATCGGGTGTCGAATATGGGCCATATGCCGCCGCAATTGATGCTTACGACCCGTTTTTGGCATCAATTCCACCAAACTGAAACGAGATGTTGGATAACGCCCTATTTCAACCGGACACTCAACTTTTGCCAATGAGCGATAATAAGTAACGGCTGGTTGCGCTTCTCTATCTGTATCCGCAAATTTATCCGCAATTTTATCCAACTGTTCCATTAGGGCATAGTCGATAATATCATCACCTTCAACATAACCCCGCACAACTGCGTGATACGTTTTTTGTATATTGTGGAATTCAAATTGTTGTGCCAGTGTCCTGGCGACTTCACTTGAAAGCGCCATCAATAAAACGCCCGATGTTGGCCTGTCCAGACGATGGACAGGGAAAACATGCTGTCCAATTTGATCACGCAATGTCTGCATCACAAAAACCGTTTCATGGCGCGCCAGCCAACTCCGGTGAACCAGCCAGCCAGCAGGCTTATTCACTGCGACAATATGCTTATCCTGATAAATAATCTCCAGCATATCAGGCATCCTGCGTAAACAGGTTGTCCAATGCCCGCAAGTGATCCAGTAAAGGAAAAAAACGCTCTGCGTCTTCTTTATAGGCTTCTTCAAAATACGGGGCGATGGCAAATGCGGTCGGCAAACCGGCTTTTTGTTCTATCAAGGCGCGCATCCTTGGAATTAATACCCACTGGAGCCACTCTTCTGCTGACATCGTATCAATGGAAAACGGTTTGGTGCTTTCAAAGGCTTCTGGTTTAGGCGGATAATTTTGCCATACACCTACCGTTTTCATGGTGGCTTCAATTAATTGCAATTTATGTAGAACTTGTTTCTCGATACTCATGATGTTTCGTCTGATGCTTGTCTGTTGCTCGGATGACAAAAATTGTCACCGTGTCATTAGGACATAAGAGTATCATTGATACGATTTCAGCGGAAAAGTTACGGCTGGAAAAATTGCGATAATAATTAACAGCAATTAGTCAAAAGCAAATAGTCAAAAGCAAATAGAAATGAAGTAAGAGGAGAGATTTTCCCTCTCCTCTTGAGTGGCTGTCATAGCAATCCTGCTACTTGGGGTGCTTCCTGCTGATTTCCCTGACAAAATACATCCCTGTCAGTTATCCTTTATTCAATCATTATACTGATAATTTTTAGCGTTCCTGCCTGTACCTAATCATCCTTTGTACCATCTTCCCGATGGATTTATTCCCTGGTTATTGTTTTGCAGTGGTTCCTTGCGGAACAGTGAAAGGATCTACGATCCAGCCTGTTGAAACAAGCCACTGAATCAGCATTGTAAGAGAGATGAAAAATTCACACCAAGGTAACATCACACATGTTATTGATATAAATTAAAAATAATTTTACTGAATAATATTCATGTTATGATTAAAAGAAATATCTCACGTGAAATGTGAGATATTTCTCACAAAAAAGCCAATTAATATCTGCAATTGACCTTACTACTACAGACGTAATTGCTCTGTCACCATAGGGTTATTCCGACGACGGTAATGACATTGTTGTGCATAGTATTGGTGTCGTCGTCGCCAGTCTGACCAATGTAAAATCTGTTCGACTGCCTCTCCCGTTTTTTCCATCAATTTTGACAACAGCTTACGCAGTTCCGGGATACTCAGGGCTACCCATCCTGTCGGTGTTTTTTTT
>NZ_MKGQ01000017.1:55321-69743 GCF_001908105.1 Xenorhabdus eapokensis | reverse complement strand
ACTCTTAGTGTGCGTTGAAGAATTTATGACCGCCTTTTCATCAGGGCAACAACCGGGAGTGAGAAAAATGAGTGTATCGTTATTATGAAAGCTTATTTATTAAAAGATATTTATTCTACAATTTTTAAAGAAAACCTCTTGTGGTGAGATGTAGTTTAGCGGCAAACAGAAAAAGAATTTATATCTTTATAACTATATGAACACCGATTTGTTATTAATCGATAGCCTATGACTATCTTTCTGACAGGAAAAGATCTATTGATCTAACCATAACATTCAATATAGTAATTGAATTAAAGGGTATCGAGTATTCTGAATTTCATTTATGAGCTGCATTTTAGTAACTTAAAAATTTTACTGAGGATTCAATATGAGTACATTAATTGCATTACCCGGCTGACAGATAATTTCCAGATTTTAAGTTCTGCATCTTCAAGTTAATTGCGTATATTCCGTCGATAAAAATAATACAAATTTATCGACGGTTATTTAAAAATGAAATCAAGAAAATAATGTTAATAATAACGCAGCTAAATACAGGCCAATACCATAAGAAGTGTGTGCCATCAGGCTTCTTAATCTAGCTGTATTGGGGTCAGGTGTTTTAGATGCAGCAGTGCCCATTCCCATGCCAGGTTGCATAATGAAGAAAGGAGCAATTAAAGTGACGATGCCGATAATTAAAGCGGGCAGAAAAGTGGGATTTCTTGTCCAATCTAATCCATAAATGAATAACAGTAAGCCCGCAAAAATGATCCCAATCAAATAGTGGGCAAACCAACCAATTCCGGTTTCACCTTTCACGGACTCAGCTTGTAGAATGTTTGTATGGATAAATTTCCCTTTGGGAATATGCCCAATCCAGCGTCCTACCATACTATAGTTCAGTGAGGGAATGCTGAAACACCGTTTTATGAAAACCGCCCAAAGATCCATAACAACCGTAGCACCCGCGCCAATCAGTACAGAATAAACAATAAACTCCAATCCTTCATTCATCTGTTGCGATCCTCCGAATTGTGGCTATCTATTAATGGTCAATCAGTGAATACTCGAAATGACTAAAAAACTTTGATACCATGATAATCAATCAATTTATTGAATGTAATAATATTGGAAGTGAAAAGTCAATGTTTGATAAAGAAATTCTTGTTGAAATCGCGGAAATTGCTAAGGTGTTGGGAAATCCCCATCGGTTGATATTGCTTGAGTGTCTGATTGATACTGAACAATCCGTGGAAAATTTGTCGGAGCTTTCCGGCCTGTCGATTGCCAATACTTCCCAGCATCTCCAGCATCTCAAACGTGCAGGATTGCTCCAGTCTCGCAAATCAGGTAAGCATGTACTTTATCGTCGAAGCGAAGGACCGATCATCGAGGTTATCACTGCGCTCCAGCAATATGCCGAATTTAACCGCAAAGAAATGCGTAAGTTGATCGATGATTCGAGCAATCAGGAAGCCGTTTCGTGGGAAGAGCTACTGGAGAGGATCAAAGCTAACAGTATGACTTTACTCGATGTCAGACCAAAAGAGGAGTTTGAACAGGGGCATTTACCCGATGCCATTAATATTCCTGTTGATGAGCTGGAGAATAGGCTGGATGAACTGGCATCTAATAAGGAATTGATCGCCTATTGCCGTGGCCCTTATTGCGTACTTTCTGCCAATGCCCTCGCATTACTTCGTGCTAAGGGAATTCAAGCCCGTCGGTTTAAAAAAGGATTTTCGGGTTGGAAAGAGGCTGGAATGCGAATCGAGACAAAGTTTTAATTGGTATAGGCAGGTGATTGCCACCAATGGCAGTAGCTTGAGTGAATGATTCTATTCTTGATCCATAAGGTTCTGAGTCTGTTCAGAACCTTTATGGCCGTCAATGATTAATAGCAATAAAGCTGCATATGGATTTCTAACGACGTGCACTTTTCGGTCTGAATGCAGCGACAACGCTTTCATCCGTTTCTACATAAGGGCCATCCAGTAATTGGATGCAGTAAGGGACACTGGCGAAAATTCCCGTTACCAACACCTTGCCACTGTCGTCTTTTAATCCTTCTAGTGTTTCTGCGATGGCTTTTGGTTGTCCGGGAAGGTTTAGGATCAGCGCTTGATTGCGGATCACACCGACTTGTCGGGACAGAATGGCTGTTGGTACAAATTGAAGGCTGATTTGGCGCATTTGTTCCCCAAATCCTGGCATTTCACGATCAGCAATGGCCAGCGTTGCATCCGGCGTTACATCGCGACGTGCGGGGCCTGTCCCTCCAGTGGTTAGTACCAGATGGCAGCCCAATTCATCGACCAGTTCACACAATGTTTGTTCTATCAGGATTTGCTCATCAGGGATCAGGCGAGTTTCTGTGCTAAAAGGTGTGGTAATCGTTTTTTTCAGCCATGCTTCCAGTGCGGGCAGCCCTTTATCCTGATAAACGCCATTTGACGCCCGATCAGAAACAGACACGAGGCCAATGCGCAATATATTCATACGACCCTCAATTAATTATAAAAATAGGCAAAATAATAAAATGGGTTGACTGTAACTTGAAATTTATTGGATATAAGTTATAGCTAAGTCGATGGTAGCATGCCCCCCAACTTCGTTGCAGCGTCATGGCCACCGTTTTAAATGACGGGTTCACATTGGGGGAAGCAAGAAGACAGCAACGATAATCCCTCACTTTATCCCTTTTTCGTCTTTTCTTATCCGCATTGTTTGGGCGGGTAAAATGTCAAATCTGCACTGAATGGCTATTTTCTGCATATAGCGGCTACTTGCATTTCCCTATTTCACGTAATGATACCTCCTCATGATTTTTTGATTAATCACTCTGGTGGGCATATGACAAAAGGGGAACCCTTATGCAGGGCTTAAATAATAAAGTCGCTATTGTCACTGGTGGAGCTACCAAAATTGGGGCAACCGTTGCCAAGGTATTGAGTGAATATGGAGTTAAGGTCGCGATTTTCGATATTGATCAGGCTGGCGGGAAGAAAGTAGCCAGCCTGCAACCGGAATCCATCCGTTTCTGGCATGTCGATATTACTGACGACAAACAACTTGCTCAGGCAATACATGAAGTTGTTGCTCACTATAACCGTCTGGATTACCTCATCAACCTTGCAGCCACTTATCTGGATGATGGTGCCAATGCCAGCCGTGAAACTTGGCTAACTGCCTTGAATATCAATGTGATCAGTGCTGTTCTGGCCGCCCAATTTGTCCGGCCTTATCTCATTGCAGCGGGAGGCGGTGCCATTGTTAACTTCACCAGCATTTCTTCCTCAATTGCCCAGACAGGCCGTTGGTTATATCCCGCCTCGAAAGCCGCGTTACTGCACATCACCCGTAGCATGGCAATGGATTATGCCGCTGACCATATCCGCGTTAATTCTGTTTCACCAGGGTGGACCTGGTCACGGGTTATGGATGAACTGACCCAGGGGAAGCGACAGAAAGCCGATAACGTTGCCGCAGATTATCATCTGCTGGGTCGTGTTGGTGATCCCGAAGAAATTGCGCAGGTCGTGGCATTTCTCTTATCAGATTTGGCGAGTTTTGTGACTGGTGCGGATTATGCCGTTGATGGTGGTTATTCAGCAATGGGACCAGAGCAGGCGAAACCCGCTATTCCACGGTTGGCGGAATAGGTTCAGTTTCGCTATCCCAAACAAAAGAGGAAAATACTATGCGTCGTATCGCTATCGTCGGAGGTGGCCAAGCTGGACTGCCTCTGGCCCTTGGTCTGCTTGACAAGGGCTATCAAGTCACTGTAGTCACTAACCGCACGCCTGATGATGTTCGCAATGGTCGGGTTCTGTCAAGCCAGTGCATGTTTGATGCTTCTTTACAATTTGAACGTGATTTGGGATTGAATCAGTGGGAAACACAATGCCCGCCCGTTGAAGGTATCGGTTTCACCGTGCCACATCCCGAAATTCCCCATGACAAGGCAATTGAATGGCGTGCCCGACTCGATAAATATGCGCAAGCTGTCGATCAACGCATCAAGATGCCATTTTGGCTGGAACTGTTTGTTTCTCGTGGCGGAAATCTGGAAATTAGCGATGTGGGGGTTGCCGAACTGGAACGCCTGTCTGCCAGTCATGAACTGGTCATTCTGGCGGGAGGAAAAGGGGAGATTGTAAAATTGCTGGAACGCGATGCTTCACGTTCTCCATATGATACCCCTCGGCGTGCTCTGGCATTGACCTATGTGAATGGGATGTTGCCAACGCCGGAATATTCCCGTGTTTCTTTTAACCTGATCCCAGGTGTAGGGGAATATTTCGTTTTTCCTGCCCTGACACTAAGTGGTCCCTGCGACATTATGGTTTTTGAAGGTATTCCAGGAGGCGCAATGGATGGCTGGCAAGAGGCCAGAACACCGCAGGCACATCTGGCCTATAGCAAGCAGATCCTCAAAACTTTCCTGCCGTGGGAATCTGAACGTTGTGAGCATGTGGAGCTGACCGATGAAAATGGCATTCTGGCGGGCTGTTTTGCGCCAGTGGTGCGTAAGCCAGTGCTGACGTTGCCTTCTGGTCGCCAGGTTTTTGGTCTGGGGGATGCGGTGGTGACGAATGATCCACTGACTGGGCAAGGTTCGAATAATGCAACAAAAGCCTGCAAAGTCTACTACGAGGCCATTCTTGCCCGTGGTGACCAACCATTTACGGCTGAATGGATGCACGACACGTTTGAACAATTCTGGAAATATGGTCATTACGTTGTGGAATGGACAAACAGCCTTCTTGTCCCGCCAAAGCCACACGTTCTGGAATTATTAGGAGCCGCTCAACGTTTGCCAACACTCGCCAGCACAATTGCCAATGCTTTCAACCATCCTCCGGTACTGTTCCCGTGGTGGGAAGATGCCCATGCCTGTGAAGAATACATCCATTCACAGCTTATTGAAGAAATTCGGGCATAAACGGGAGGAATAAACATGAGCATAAATACCCTGAATAACCAAATGCCGCTGTTTGATGGCGGTTGGGGCGTGACCGAATTTGAAGCGCGAGATTTGCGCACGCTTTTAGGCAAATATCCGACTGGGGTTGCCATTGTTGCGACGCGCACTGCTGAGGGGCGTAATGTAGGGTTGACCATCAACTCATTTGCTTCACTGTCACTAGAACCGCCTTTGGTGCTCTGGAGTTTGGTTAATCATTCGCCTAATCTGTCTGTGTTCCGTGACTGCGAATATTTCACCATCAGCATCCTGAGTTATGATCATCAGGAACTGGCTCTGCGTTTTGCGAGTTCGCGGATAGAAAATAAATTTCAGGATATTCCGGTGCAGGAAACGCCTGAAGGTATCCCTTCGATTGAGGGAGCGATAGCGACACTGGTTTGTACCAATCACCAGCAAACGCATCTTGGCGATCATTTGCTGATGATTGGTCAGGTCAAACGCATTGCCAGTATTGAAGGTAAACCATTGGTTTTTCATGGCGGCATGTTTACCGGTCTGCCTGATGTTCACGGAATGTAAAAAATGATTCTGTTGGCAAACATTCAGGAGAATATGATTAATGAATAGTCCGTTAAGTGCGTTTGTCACTGCGTTAAATCAGGGCAGTGTGAAAATCATCGACCTTACGCAGACATTGACTCCGGATTTTCCGGCCTTGCAGTTGCCTGAACAATTTGGACAAGTTTGGGCATTCAACATGGAGCGCATTTCTCACTATGACGAGGATGGCCCAGGTTGGTACTGGAACAATTTTAGTTGTGGTGAGCATACCGGAACGCATTTTGATGCGCCGGTACATTGGATAAGCGGTAAAGATCATCCAGATAACAGCGTTGATACCATTCCTTTGCCTAATTTTGTGGCGCCTGCTGTGGTGGTGGATGCCAGCCAGCAGGTGACACAAGATCCAGACTGGATATTGACGGTTGAGTTTTTACACTCCTGGGAAGAACAGCATGGATCTATTCCTGCCGGAGCCTGGTTGCTGTTTCGTACAGATTGGTCAAAACGGGCGGACGATCCGGCACGTTTTCTCAATATGCATGATGATGGTGCCCACACGCCAGGACCCAGCCAGGAAGCGATAGAATGGTTGATCCATGAGCGGGATATTCGCGGGTTCGGGGTCGAAACCATTAATACCGATGCGGGTCAATCTTATGCTTGGCCAGTGGCATATCCCTGTCATACGTTGATGCACGGGGCGAATAAATATGGCTTGCAGTGCCTGAAAAATCTCGATTTATTGCCACCCACCGGCGTGGTCATTATTGCGGCTCCCCTCAAGATTGCTGGGGGTTCGGGAAGCCCGCTGCGTGTGCTGGCATTGGTTGAATCGCCGGAGTGACACCATGAAAGATACCAGAACACAAGTGATCATCATCGGCAGTGGCATAAACTCGTTGGTATGTGCCGCTTTGTTGGCAACATGGGGTAAATCGGTCTTGGTACTGGAACGCAATGCGGTATCTGGCGGCTGTATTCGCACGGAAGAACTTTTTTCCGGTTATACCCATGATGTGCTCTCTTGCTGGTATCCGCTGTTTTTGGGCAGCCCAGCCTATCAAGAACTCAAACCGGCGTTGGAGAAGGCCGGGTTGAAATTTCTGCAAAGTGATTATTCAACGGGGTTGGTTCAACCCAATGGCAAGGGAATTGCCTTAAAACGGGATATTCTGGCCTCAGCCGTGCGGCTTGATGAAATTGCACTGGGTGACGGAGAAACATTAGTCCGCATGGCACAGCAGATTTTCCATGATGATGCCGCGTTGATTTTTGGCTTATTAGGGCAAAATCCCTATGGTTTCGGGATACTCAAATTGCTGTTTTCTGAATGGCGTAAACGCGGTATTGAGGGATTGACGGGGTTTGTCGGGAGTTCACTGGAAACGTTCCGGCGCTGGGCTGAACGTGAATTACAGTCTGATGTTAGCCGCGCTCTGCTGGCACCGTGGGTATTGCATACGGGGTTAGGGCCGGATGATGCCAGCTCCGCTTTGATAGGTAAGCTTACCTTTGCTGCTGTGGTTGCCGGCGGGATGCCGGTGGTAAAAGGCGGCAGTCTGCGCATAGTAGAAGCGTTAACAGGGATCATTGAGCAACACGGTGGTCAGCTTATCACTCATGCTAACGTTGACCGTATCATCACCCAAGGACAGGGGAAAAAGCGCCGAGCTTCTGGTGTTATGGTTGCGGGGCAGGTTTATCACGCCAGCGAGGCCGTGGTCTGCAATGTGACACCCCAACAACTTTATGGTCACTTGCTGGATAAGGTTCCCGATACTCTCCTGCAACGGGCGCGGAATTATCGTTATGGCCGCGGGGGAATGCAGGTTCATTTTGCCTTGAACGCGCCGCCAGCGTGGTGTGAGCCTGAATTGCGCCATGTACCGCTTGTCCATTTAACGGAGAGTATGGAACAAGTCTGTTTGTCCGTGACACAGGCCAACAACGGTTATCTGCCAAGCCATCCGACCCTCGCGATAGGACAGCCAACCGTTCTTGATCCTTCCCGTGCCCCAAAAGGCGGTTGGATTTTGTGGATCCAAATGCAGGAGTTGCCGACGCAGCTAAAAGGCGATGCTGCGGGAGAAATTGCCATTCCCGCAGATGGCAAATGGAATGAGGTTATCCGCGAAGCGGTTGCCGATCGTGTACAGGCTCGTCTGGAAACGGTGATGCCTGGTTTTTCATCCTCCATTGTTGGCCGTAAAGCCTATTCTCCGGCGGATTTACAGGCATTGAACTGTAATTTGTCAGGGGGCGATCCCTATTCAGGCCTTTGTTCTCCTGATCAATTTTTCTGGTTACGTCCGTTTGCCCCTTCGCAAGGTGCAAAGGCGCATCAAACATCGGTCAGTAACGTATTTCACATTGGCGCGTCAACCCATCCAGGTCCCGGATTAAGTGGCACTTCCGGCTATCTTGTCGCCCGCCGGCTTGCACGACGCGGATCAAAGTAGCCAATCATTTCATTTTTTATCAATTCATCTCTTACAGAGAGGAGGATTATATGACGTCAAAATTCAGACGGCTCGTTTATGCCGTGGTGTTATTTCTATCAGGCTTTTGGGCTATGGTAAGCCATTCCGCTATGGCAACAGAAGGCGGTATTGGCGCTTATCCTGATGGTCTGGATAATTATTTGTCCGGCGCTTTACCGCCAGCAGGCATTCATGCCCTGTTTTACGGTGGCAATATTCACTATAACAAACTTAGGGGAAATCACGGCGATTTGATCCCGGTTCCTGGTTTTAAAGTCAATGTGAACGTCCTTGCTCCTCGGTTGGTTTGGGTGACTGAAAAGCAGGTCTTTGGCGGCCAACTGGCTTATCATGCTATCGTGCCGTTATTGGATGTCACCGCTAACGCTGCGGGCAAACATGACAACAGCAAAGGGGTAGGGGACATCACCTTTGGCCCCGCTCTGGGTTACCATCCCGCGCCCGATTTGGCTTATGTTATTGGTTTGAATATTAACGCGCCGACAGGCCACTATAACCGCAATGATCTTGCTAATCTGGGAAAAAATTATTGGACAGCCCAGCCTGTCTGGGCGATCAGCTATTTCCCGGTTAGCGGCATCAATGCAGATTTAAAAGTGATGTATGATGTCAACTTCCGTAATAAGGACACCAAAACAACTTCCGGTCAGGCACTTCATGCCGATTATGCACTGGGATGGGGCTTTGGCAACGGTTTGGTCGTGGGCGTGGGCGGCTATGCTTTTCAGCAGGCCACGAATGATAGTGGGTCAAATTCCGCACAGGGTAAAGCAAGGGCAGTTGGTTTTGGTCCTTCCATTCGTTATGCCAATGATAAAGGCTGGCTGGTGACTTTGAAGTGGCAAAAAGACTTTGTTGTCAGTCATCGCCCATCGGGTTCCCAAATTTTCTTAAAAGCGGCCATTCCATTTTAAGAGCGTATTTATAAAGGGAGATCAAATAACGTGGCGGAAAATAAAAATAAACGCTGTTCAATAATATGAGCAGCGTTTATTTTTATAAATTAGTTAGTCAAATAAATAATCACATTAAAATACGAAAAACTTCGCGATTATCCCTTCATTTATTATGATGAAAACTTGACCTTAATTTTCTTTGAATATATAAGTTTTGACTGAAAATAATCAACATTCTGAGATTAATAAAGGTTTTATGATGGGGACATCAAATGTCAACGCTGATTCATTGTAATAAAATTAACTTTAGTATTAATTCAATACCATTATTTAACAATCTCTCTATCACGATTAAAGAGAACGACAAAATTGCTTTGGTCGGTTATAACGGCACGGGAAAAACCCATTTACTTAAACTACTGGCTGGTATTGAAAAGCCGGATAATGGGGTCATCGAATATGCTAATGGTTTAAGATTGGAGATGGTATCTCAGTTTATTGACGACGCATTGCTTGAAATGACCTTGTTTGAATCTATTTCCCAGAAAGTCAAACAAATAGATGAATATGGTGATTATAAAGCGGTATCCATGCTTTATGATTTTGGTTTTCAGGATGCTGATTTTACGACAAAAGTTGCTGATCTCAGTGGTGGGCAAAAAACCAAGTTGATGTTTGCCATGAGTGCGATTGTCGAACCCGATATTATTTTATTTGACGAACCCAGTAACCATTTGGATGCCAATACCCTGAAATTTTTCGCGGACTTCTTTAATCAAAGTTTAAAAAGTGCGTTTATTATCGTTTCCCACGACCGAAACTTTTTGGATAACGTTACCAACCAGACGATTTTCTTGCGTGACCAACAATTGACGGCTTTTTCCCTGCCATTTAGCCAGGCATTTACTGCTTTGCAAGAAAAAGATGAAGCAGATGCTTTACGTTTGAAAGCGGAAGAAAAGAACATTCAACGCATACAAGAGAGTGCCAAGCGTTTGGCATTATGGGGAAAAATCTACGATAACGAAAAATTTGCCAGAAAAGCCAAGTCGATGGAAAAACGGGCGGAAAAACTCGAAAAGAGTAAAACTAAAATAACCGAAGGGGAAACTTATCGATTATCGTTGGATGCTGACACGATAAAATCGAAAAATATGCTGCAAATGGGGGAAAGATGGATTGGCTATCACCAGGATGGACAGTTTAATCCTTTATTTTCAATTAATGGCTTATATATCCGCCCCGGAGATAGAATCGCCTTATTAGGTGATAATGGCGTGGGGAAATCCACCCTGATTCATACGCTGGTTGAGGACTATCACAAAGCCACAAATACCTTCTCCCCACAGTGTAATCTGGGGTATCTCGATCAGGAATTGGAAAAAATTCCGCTGAACGAATCGATCTTCGATGCCGTCAGAAATAACACGCCGAATATCGATGATATTACCTGTAAACAGCAACTGATTGCGACAGGTTTTAAATATGCCGATTTTAACCAATTAGTGGGGCGATTAAGTGGTGGAGAACGTTCCCGATTAATGTTTTTGATTTTGAAATTAAATAAGCACAATTTCCTCATCCTCGATGAGCCAACAAACCACCTGGATATTTTTGGCAAAATGGAATTGGAGAATGAATTGATTAATAACGAGATGACGATATTAATCACTTCGCATGATCGGGCGTTTATTGATAACGTCGCTAATCGTTTTTGGCTGATTAATAATGGAAAACTGGAAGAGGTCACATCCAGTGATGGGTATTATCAGTTTCTTAATAAAAAAGTGATCCCTTATCGAAAAGAAGTGGTTAAGGATCAGGAAATCACTCTTGATGAAGCGGAAGTATTGGCAGGTGAAGAAGAGATCCTGCAACGCATTGTGGTATTGGAGCAAAATCTGGCGCAGGATTTGGCAAGAAAACCGAAGCATCAGAAACCCAAAAATCAGGAGAGCTGGAAAAAGGAAATTAAGAAACTTTATACGATGTTGGGATGATATTCAGTGCATCAATCCATAGCCCAAATGACTGATACTCATTTGGGCTATCTGTTGGGGATTACAGTAATATAATTACTGACAAAATCTATCAACTTGCTATTACTTTTCAATTTTTCCGGTTCATATGCCATAAACAGCAAAATGTTGGTATCTAACAGTCATTCCATTAAGAATATTTTCCTTCGAACATATCAACAATTTCGGTGCTGTTCATGTCGTCAAAATTGTCGGGAATACGACCTTTGCCTTTGAGAAAACCTAATTTGCGCTTAGTACTACAGTCGTACGCTCCATTGTGGCATGATAGCTCATGATATATTCTTCCTGAAAATAGGGGGAGGTGTTCAATGCACTTACCTGTTAACCTTTGGGAACAAGAACTGCTCTCATTACACACGCGTCTGACACCGTTATTTCACCATGCCAGTCCCCAGCAACGCAGCCTCGCCTATCTCCGGGGATTACTCAGTGATGTTGAGCGTAAAAATAGCTGGCAACTGGCGGAATGGTTGGGTGAACACTCGCCTGATGGCATTCAATATTTTCTGGAACGTGCCCGGTGGGATGCTGAAGCTGCCCGCGATATTTTACGCGATTATGTGACTGACCATCTCGGTGATGAGCAAGGCATCCTCATCATCGATGAAACCGGTTTTATCAAAAAAGGGACGCATTCTGCCGGCGTCCCTTGTCGTTGGGTGACCGCCGATACGGTGTATGGTCAAGATCGTCGTCTGTCATTACCGTCGCCGGAATAACCCTATGGTGACAGAGCAATTACGGCTGTAGTACTTACACAACGGGATCGGTAACCGAAAGGAAACTAGCTAAATCTGCGGATAACGTTTTCCTTTCATGGCGACCAAACTGTTCAAAAATCACTTGCCCTGTCAAATTACACACAGAGATCAATCCCATATCGGAATCAGTCGTTCCAATAAAGACGGTAGGCGAAAGCTTTAACCGTTTCTGTGTAAGAAGATGACCAATCAGGTTTTCCTGCAAGCGAATAAAATCATCTTCACTCCATACCTGAATCAGGCTGAAATTTTGCCCTGCAAAACGGGCAGTCATATCACCCGCAAACTGCATCACATAGTAATCATGAATAGAATCCTGCAAACGGATCTCCAGTGCAGTTTCTACCTTGCTAAGTTTTTCTTGGGCAGAAAATGGCCGAGGAAGCCAATGCACCACATCTTCTCCCGTGCGCTCGATACAGGGTGAAGGTATACCATACAACTCACTGCTGGCTGGTGGAAACCCTGTTTTCTCTTGCCATAATTCAACATAACGTCGGGTAAAATCAGAGAGTGCCTCTGTCACATTAAAGGTCATATGATTATATCATCCACATTTTCAGGCTTTATAAAGGTGATACTACCATCTATTTCAATAAATTATAAAATTTATCATGGGTTTTTATTTTATATTCTATAAATTTAGAATTAAAAAAATCAGGTTATAACGTTATCAAATAAATAGTAGATATATTTTTACATCGACTATTTATCAATTTATAGTATTAACCGCCCATTCAAATGATGATCTGCATTTCATTTCCATAAAACAATCCTTAACAAATAAATATATTTATTTGAATTTATATTAAAAAGTCACCCCCATAAATGAAAAACTAAGGAAACAGAACATGCCATCACTCGACCCACAGAAACAAGAAGATATTTCTTTACAAAAAGAGATCATTAACGAAATAAAAGATGACTTATCCAATTTTCCCAAAGAAGTAACCTGGAAAACGATCAACTTTAAAAATTGGTCAGGAGAAATTTGTGCCAATAATATGCCGTGCTGCATACCGAAAACGATTGAAGAGGTGATTGCCGTTGTCAATTGGGCATGGCAAGAGAATTATAAATTAAGACCGATCGGACAATCACATAATTGGTCACCACTCATATTGAAATCAGGGCAAAATTTCAAGAACCACATTATGTTAATAGATCTTTCCTCGCATTTCACCCATGTTAATATCGAGCATCGTGCTCAATTTTCTATAGTAACTGCACAAACTGGCGTATTGATGGAAACATTAATGACCCAGATGGAAGAACAAGAGTTGGGTTTTACTGCCACCCCTGCTCCTGGTGATTTAACACTTGGCGCCGTTCTCGCAATAAACGGGCACGGAACAGCCATTAAAGCCGTTGACGAAATGCCACTGTCTGGGCATATATTTGGCTCTCTGAGTAATACGATATTATCCCTGTCTGCTGTTGTATGGGATAAAGAAACTCAGCAATATGTTGTTAAACGTTTTGAACGAGATGAGCCTGATTGTGCCCCTCTATTAACGCATGTTGGTTGTGCCCTGATTTTAGAAGTACAATTTCAGGCAGGTAAAAACCAACGCCTTCGCTGCCAAAGCTTCACCGATATCCCAGCAGATGAGTTATTTTCCCTGCCGGAAACTGTAAACGAAAAACGGACTTTTAGTCATTTTCTGGATAAAAGTGGTCGGGCTGAAATCATTTTATTTCCCTTTACCAAAGTACCGTGGCTAAAAGTCTGGAGTGTCGCGCCAACTAAACCTGCTTCCAGTATTGAAGTTAACGCCCCCTATAACTACCCATTTTCCGATAATATTCCCTCAACCCTATCGGATATCGTGGATAATATTTTTACTGATTTACCGAAGATAACGCCTCTTTTCTGTGAGATACAATATCAACTGATAAATGCAGCCTTGCAAAACGATGGAAAAGATATCTGGGGTTGGAGTAAAAACTTGTTGTTATATGTCAAACCAACCACATTACGTGTTACAGCAAATGGTTATGCAGTATTAACACAACGTGCAAATATCCAGCTTGTGCTGAATAAGTTTTATACCCAATGGCAGAAATTAATACAACACTATGCAGACCAAGAGAAATATCCCATTAATGGCCCACTTGAAGTCAGGGTCACTGGGTTAGATGATCCTGCTGAAGTGATGCATACAGGAGCAACAGTTCCCAGCTTATCCGCTATTCGTCCCCGTTCGGATCATCCAGAATGGGATGTGGCCGTTTGGCTTGATGTCTTAACCTTTCCAGAAACCCCCTATGCCATTGAATTTTGCCACCAATTTGAACAATGGCTATTCAATGAATTTGATGGTTCTTATGCCTCTGCTCGTGTTGAATGGAGTAAAGGTTGGGCTTATGGCTCCAACACCGCATGGGAGGATAAGGAAGTATTAACCACAACAATCCCTGCATCATTTACGGATGGTTTGCCTGCTGATAATAACTGGGCTTCAACCGTTTCAGCATTACAGAAGCACGATCCGCATCGTATATTTAGGTCGCCATTATTGGATACCTTGTTTTCTAATTAACTGTTTTCTGATTAGCAAGAACTTAATAAATAGCAAATATAGAAATATATTTGCTATTTAGGTTCAATAATATAAGCAACGATATTGGTTCAATATACCTAACAGCCTATTCAGTATTTTTTCTGCGCAGCAACACGACGAGAAATGCCAGATTGACGAACTGAAGGCTGGTATTCAAATATCTCTCACAGTTCTTCCAC
>NZ_MKGQ01000017.1:50213-55221 GCF_001908105.1 Xenorhabdus eapokensis | reverse complement strand
AGGTTTTTCTCATTCCAGCAGGTCACTTATATAGGCACTTATCTTATTTGGGCGGACAGAATACAGGAAAAACAATTACGTTCAAAAAAGATTCCGAATGGGTTCTAAGGGATAATGCGCAATAAAAATACGAATCATCATGATTCCTTGATATAGTACAGATGATTTTAGTCACCAAGACACTCTTTGTCGTAAAGACTATCTCAGTGTAAGATTGTTTAGCCTTAAGGAATCCTAATGTCTTTATATCAAGATAATCATGCTCTTTCCCAACTCACATTGGGTAAACCAACCCCCTACCGCGATAACTATGATCCCACTTTATTACAAGCGGTTCCCCGCAGTATGAACCGCGAGCCACTTGGGCTGTTTCCTGATAGTCTCCCTTTTCATGGTGCAGATATCTGGACCATGTACGAACTTTCCTGGCTCAATGCACGCGGTGTTCCTCAAGTTGCCATCGGTCATGTCAGCTTAGATGCGACCAGTGAAAACCTTATCGAATCAAAAAGCTTTAAACTTTATCTAAACAGCTTTAACCAAACTCGTTTTGCTGATTGGGAAACAGTACAGAAAACCTTGCAACAAGATTTATCTGCTTGTGCCAATGGCAACATTGAGGTTGCTCTGCATCCCCTGCACGATTTCAGCCAACAACCAATTGGCGAATTTGCCGGAAAATGCATCGATAATCAGGATATTGACATTGATGATTATCAATTCAAGCGCGATTACCTTAACAACGCAGCAACTGGCCCTGTTGTTGAGGAAACTCTGGTTAGCCACTTGCTAAAATCAAACTGCCTGATCACCAACCAGCCCGATTGGGGATCGGTAATGATCCGCTATCAAGGTGCAAAAATCGATCAGGAAAAACTATTGCGCTACTTAGTTTCTTTCCGACATCACAATGAATTTCATGAACAATGTGTCGAGCGCATTTTCAATGATGTAATGACGTTATGTGCGCCTGAAAAACTCACGGTTTATGCACGCTATACCCGTCGGGGAGGATTGGATATCAATCCGTGGCGCAGTAACGAGGCGTTTATCCCAACAACAGGAAGGTTAGCTCGCCAATAATCGAAATAATCTGATTAGTGACCGCGAGCTAAACTGTTGGATGAAGTCAGTTATACCCAATAGGGTGTAAATCATTACTGAGGAATCCCCACAAGGGGTAAAAGGAGTCATTCTTGATTACACATGTCAATCCATTAGGATCAATGGATTTACTCTCTCAGCTTGAAGTAGATATGCTTAAGCGTACCGCAAGCAGTGACTTATACCGCCTTTTCCGTAACTGTTCACTGGCGGTTCTCAATTCAGGTAGTCAAATAGATAGCAGTAAGGAGTTACTATCAAAATATCAAAATTTTGATATCAACGTACTGCGCAGAGAGCGTGGCGTAAAGCTGAAACTCATTAATCCCCCCGAAGACGCTTTCGTTGATGGTAAAATCATCCGTTCTCTGCAAGCCAATCTTTTTGCCGTACTGCGCGATATTTTATTTGTCCACGGACAAATTACCGATGCACAGAAGGCACATAATTTGGATATGGGAAATGGTATGCACATTACCAACACCATTTTTTCCATCCTGCGTAACGCCAAGGCACTGCATATCTCAGAAGAGCCGAATATGATTGTTTGTTGGGGCGGCCATTCCATCAATGAGAAAGAGTATTTGTATGGGCGCAAGGTAGGCAATGAGCTTGGATTACGTGAACTGAATATCTGTACGGGTTGTGGTCCTGGTGCAATGGAAGCGCCGATGAAAGGCGCCGCAGTGGGACATGCTCAGCAGAATTACAAAAAAAGTCGTTTTATCGGCATCACAGAACCTTCAATTATTGCGGCAGAGCCACCTAATCCGCTGGTGAATGAACTAATCATCATGCCGGATATTGAAAAACGACTGGAAGCCTTTGTTCGTATCGCTCATGGCATCATTATTTTCCCCGGCGGCGTGGGAACAGCAGAAGAATTGCTGTATCTGTTGTCTATCCTGATGCATCCTGAAAACAAAGATCAGGTTCTACCGCTGGTCTTGACTGGTCCCAAAGAGAGCGCCAATTACTTCCAGGTGCTGGATGAATTTATCGTTAATACCCTGGGGGAACAGGCTCGCCATCACTATCGCATTATTGTGGATGCCCCCTCAGAAGTCGCACGTATAATGAAAAAAACCATGCCGAAGGTCAAAGAAAAACGCCGCGCGACCGGAGATGCCTATAGCTTCAACTGGTCACTGAAAATCAGCTCTGACCTACAGTCTCCATTCACTCCAACCCACAAAAACATGGCTGACTTGAATTTACACCCAAACCAGCCACCGGAAAAACTTGCCTCAGCACTGCGACGCGCATTTTCTGGTATTGTGGCAGGCAATGTTAAAGAAGTGGGTATTCACGCTATAGAAAAACATGGGGCATTCAAGATCCACGGCGATGCAGATATCATGCATCGCATGGATAACCTCCTGCAAAATTTTGTCGAGCAAGATCGCATGAAACTCCCTGGAGGCGCTGCTTATGAACCCTGTTATGAGATAATCAAATAAATCGCGGATACCTTTGCTCAATTCAATGAGGCTGGTGCCAGGGAATAGCTCCACGGATGGAATATAACGACCATGATACACCTTTTGATTGTAGACGCCTTAAACCTGATTCGACGCATCCATGCAGTACAGGGAAGCCCTTGTATTCCTGCCTGTGAACATGCGTTAAAACAGTTAATCACCCACGCATCACCAACCCATGCTGTTGCGGTATTCGATGAAGATGGCCGCAGCCATAGCTGGCGCCACCAGCTTTTCCCTGATTACAAAGCAGGTCGCTCGGCCATGCCGGACAACTTACAACAAGAATTACCCTTAATTAAACAAGCATTTAATGCGTTGGGAGTTGCTTGCTGGCACGCACAAGGGCATGAAGCAGATGATTTAGCCGCAACACTGGCAACAAAAGTTGCTCACAGCGGGCATAATGTCACCATCGTTTCAACCGATAAGGGCTATTGCCAGCTCCTTTCTGCCAATATCCAAATTCGGGATTACTTCCAAAAACGCTGGCTGGATCTGCCTTTTGTCCAGCAAGAGTTTGGCGTTGAACCAGGTCAACTTCCCGATTATTGGGGGCTTGCAGGTATTAGTAGCAGTAAAATTCCCGGCATTCAGGGAATTGGCGCAAAAACCGCCGCCACCCTGCTGCAACAAGCAGGTTCACTGGATAATTTATTCCAAAATCTGGACGCCCAGCCAGATAAATGGCGAAAAAAATTGGAGTCTCACAAAGAAATAGCTTACATCAGCCGTGAAATCGCTTCGTTAAGAACCGATTTGTCGCTACAGGGTAATTTGCAGCAATTGCGGCTTATTAACCGATAAACCCTAGCGCTTTCTATCGGTGTACGTACGTGATACCCGTTTCTATTATGCGGATCTTAAGGATAAAAAAACGGGGTATCACACTTTAATCATCTCAACAGCGCAATCATCTCAACCAAAATAATCAGCAACTAGCTCAATATGTTCACCTTGTAGTTGACCGGATTCATCTAATAACCCAATCCACGCTTTCATATAGTCATATTTTGCCTGAGAGAGTTCACGGCGGGCGGTATAAAGCTGTTGCTCGGCATTCAATATATCGACATTCACTCTCTGCCCCAAAGCGACACTTTTTTGCGTCGCTTTCACTTGTAATGCCGCCGCTTCTACCGCCGTTTCATAAGCTCGTATCCGCTTTTCACCATTCACGCACGCGTTATAATTGCGCCGCAGTGCATTCAGAATTTCCCCTGCCTGGGCATCCATTTCGAATTTAGTCTTGCCATAATTTGCGGCTGATTGGCGCACGGCTGCCGCCGTACCTCCACCATTATAGAGGTTCATGGATATCCGCAATCCAATGGAATCCGTCTGGTATTTTTGGTCGATGCTGTTATCGCTGCTGGATTTATTTTCGCTATGGGAAGCATATAGCTCCAGTTTCGGCAGATATCCCGCCCGGCTACGCTCAATATCGTGATACGCCACATCAACTCTCTGACGGGCTGCCGCCAGTTGTGGATTCTGACGTAACGCCAGTTGTTCCCAATCAGAGTAGTGTTCTAATTCCAGTCTGATGGCTTTAAACCGCGGAGAGTCGGATAAACGATCAACGGGCATATCTACTGGTAACGGTATGCCAACTAATAACTGCAAGCCACGAATAGCAGCATCCAGCTCATCTTGCACCGCTAACTCATCAGCCAATACTTGACTGTAACGTGCCTGAGTCTCTGCGACATCAGTACGAGTGCCTTCACCGGCAGAAAATAATTTCTGGTTACGTTCCAGTTGTTGCTCATAGGCTGCCCGCTGTTGGGCAACCTGTGCCAACCGATCCTGAGCATAAGCTACGGTCACGTAACTGTTCACCACTCTGACTGCCAATTGCTGGCTATCCGCCCGAAAACGGCTATCACTCATCAAGGCATAAGCCTGACGGGTGCGATAACGCGCCCATGCCTCGAAATCGATCACGGGTTGAGTCAAAATAATCGCACCACTATAGCTGTCATACTGTCGATCACGGCTCTCTTTGACGATCCTTCCCCGCTGATCCAAAGATTGCGAATCCATCTTCTGCCAATTTTTGGGGGCATTCTGGTAACTGAAAGATAACTTGGGCAACAGTTCCGCCAGCCCAAGATTTTTCTCCTCCAGCCCCGCTTCCTGCTCTTTGATAGCAGCCTGAAACGTCGGATCGTGCTGCAATGCCAGCGCATAAGCCTCCGTTAAGGAAAACGCACTGGCAAAGCGGGGAAATATCAATATCGACATCAGTAATACTGATGCTGGCAACAATGTCCTGAAAAATAGGTGAGATAACGAAGTGCGTCTATTGGCAAGACTGTGATATATAGCTAAATCATATCAATATGACATAATATCTAAACCTAAGATGACAAGGCATAAAATGAGATGGGCTACAGCTTAGATTTTCGAAAAAGAGTATT
>NZ_MKGQ01000017.1:0-50113 GCF_001908105.1 Xenorhabdus eapokensis | reverse complement strand
GGAGGAGCAAAAGCGATCAGGAGGCAAAAAAGATGTTCAGTTGATGAGCTATTTACGGAGCATATTGAATATGTCAAATTATGATGATTCTGCTATATCAACATCCCTATTACTCCTCAATCAGCGAGGTAGACGCCCTGTCCATTAATGGCTTGAACAGATAACTCAACAACGAACGCGAACCTGTTTTGACGAATACCTCAACCGGCATCCCCGGTTTGATATTCAACCCCGCCAGTTTATCCATGCCTTCAGGACTGACTTTCAAGCGCATCTGATAATAAGGCTCTCTTGTACGCTCATCCACCAAACGGTCAGCCGAAACCACCATCACCTTGCCCGTGACTTTTGGCGTCCGGTTCTGGTTAAACGCGGTAAACATCAAATCAACATCTTGCTCCACAGTAACTTTATCAATCAGGTTCACCATCAAACGCGCCTCAATTTCCAGCACACTCTGGGTCGGCAGGATTTCCATTAATTTCTCACCGGCAGCCACCACGCCACCTTGGGTAAACACGGTTAATCCAACCACCGAACCATCCACCGGAGCAATAATAGAAGTATGCGACCGATCAAATTGTGCTGTTTTCAGCTTATTTTTTAGCTCATTCGCCAAGACCTGTACATCGGCCAACTGGCTGCGCACTTCACGTTGATAATCCGCCTGACGCTGGATAACTCGCTGCTGCGTTTCCTGCCGCTGTTTTTCAAGCTGGCCCATTTTTCCGGTCATTTCCGCAATGCTGCCACTTAATTCACTTTGGTTACGCAGTAATTCCAGATAACGGTTACGGGGGAAATAACCCTCTTCCGTCAGGGGCTGCAAATTCGTCACCTGTTCTTTGAGCGAAACTTGCTGTTGCTGTTTACTCACCAGAGCTTCACGCAGCCCCCTGATTTGAAAATGCAGTCCTTCTTCAGCCTGCTGCATTCCCGCCAGATCACTACGCAGCATCTCACGACGTGATAAAAAGAGCTGTTTTTGCAAGGCCAGAGTCTCGTTAATGCATGGCTCCGATTGTTGATTCAGTAACATAGGCGGAAAAACAATGGCATCTTGCCCTTGCTGCTCGGCCAAAAGTCGGGCTTCTGTTGCCAATGTGGTGTAAAGCTGCTGTTTCAGGGAATCAATTTGGGCATTAACCTGTACCTGGCTGAGCTGAACCAAAACCTGTCCAGCTTTCACTTGTTCCCCTTCTTTCACCTGAATTTGACTGATAATGCCATTAACCGGAGACTGTATCGTTTTACGGTTACCATCAACCACGACAGTACCAGAAGAAGCCACGCCTTTATCGAGTGGCGCAAATGCCGCCCAGATGAAAAATCCCAGAATGCCGATCCCAATAATCAGCCAACCTATTCGCAGGTAACGATTTGCATCCAGCGGCAATAATTCCGACACCTCGTTTTGGGCATCCTTTGCATTAGTCTGATAAGACATCTTTACTCCCAGATAGAAATATCCCAAGGATTGAAATAGGGCTGAATCATGTTACGAGGCACGTTCGACCGCTTTTAACTGTGATTGTGATAAAGACTGAGATTGGGATAGCGCCGCCATCACTTGCTGGGAAGGGCCAAACATTTTCATTTTCCCCTGTACCAACAGCAAAATTTTGGTTGTTTGTGAGAGCAATGAAGGTCGGTGCGTGATAACTATCACTGTCTTACCTTGTTCCCGCAATTGCGCGATTGCATGGCTTAAGGCTTTTTCACCAATATCATCCAAATTTGAGTTAGGCTCATCCAATACCACAAGCGAGGGGTTGCCATACAAGGCACGCGCCAAACCTATTCGTTGTTTCTGTCCACCAGATAACCCTATGCCACCTGCGCCAATTACTGTGTCATAACCCCGCTCAAGATTAAGCACCAACTCATGGACACCGGCTTTTTTCGCCGCCTCAATGACTTTTTCAGGTTCAACGTCATTAAAACGTGCAATATTCTCCGCAATCGTACCGCCAAACAGCTCAATATCCTGCGGCAGATAACCAATAGATGCCCCTAACTCATCTTTATTCCATTGGTAGATATCAGCATCATCAAGCCGTACAACGCCTTCTTGCGCCGGCCATACTCCTACCAGCAGGCGAGCCAATGTCGATTTCCCCGACGCACTGGGACCAATCACACCCAACACATCACCGGAATTCAAGGCTAAATTGATATCCTGCAAGACATATTGGTTATTTTTTTGCGAGTTCTGGAGTGCCTGTGTTTTACTCGGTGGCATTGCGGATACTTTTTCCATCAGCAACGCGCCCTTAGGCGCTGGCAATGACATGCCATTTTTGCGTTCCGGTTGCGCTTTCAGTAACTTATCCAGCCGTTGCCAAGACAAGCGGGCAGCACTCCAGCTTTTCCAGGCTTGTATCAACTGTTCAATCGGCGACAACGCTCTTCCCATCAAAATGGAACCCGCAATCATCATGCCTGGTGTGATATTCCCTTCAATCGCCAACCAGCCTCCTAAGCCAAGAATCAACGACTGCAAGGCCATACGGATCGTTTTGGTCAGTGCCGTGATAGCGGCTGAACGTTCACTGGCAATACGCTGAAAATTGAGAAAACGCTGATGTAAGCCAAACCAACGATGACGCAATGCGGGTAACATACCGAGTGCTTCAATCACTTCGGCATTACGCAGGTTGGTACTGGCTAAGTTAGCGGATCGCAAAGACAGATGACTGGCTTCTGCCAATGGTGTTTGAGATAACCACTGGTTCAACACCGCGAGTACAATCAATATGATCGCTCCAAATAGCGCCAACAACCCCAAATACGGGCTGAACAGGAAGATGACGCAAAGATAGACAGGGAACCAAGGGGCATCAAAAAAGGCAAACAGGGCATTGCCGGTCAGGAACTGGCGGATAGTCGCCAAGTCATTAAGCATCTGCCCTGCATCGGTGGAACCATTTTTCAGGTTGGATTCATAGGAAGCGGTATAAACCCGTTGGTTCAGGCACATATCAAACTGACTGCCGATACGGATCACGACCTGACTGCGGATATATTCCAGCCCGCCCATCATGGCGAACATCCCCAATGTGATCAACGTCAGCATCAGCAAGGTTATTTCATTACTGGATGGCAGTACGCGATCATAGACTTGCAGCATATAAATCGTGGGAACCAACATCAGCAAGTTGATGAATGCCGTAAATAAGCCAATAGTCCAGAAGACCTTGCTGCGTGCACGGATAACCTCCGTGATTTCATTCCCTTGCTGCTTGAGATTACTTATCATTCTTTTTTTCCTGCTTAAAAAGCAATCAATTATAATTAACAACAAAAACAGCAATAATTAATTTTTAACTCGGCTGTTTATTCATCATACGGCGGCTATCATCTCCTTCTTTGGCCACCGTATTTTTAGATGATTTTCATGAAATCAAATTACGCTATTTATTTCATGTCGAAATTTATTTTCCTGATTTTTTTAATTTAACGACATCATTCCAATTGTTAATAAGATACGTACATTCATTACACCCAATTTGACTTGCTTTCTTATAATACTCCTTCGCTTTATCAAAATCTTGTTTTACGCCTGTTCCATTAAAATAATTAGTCCCAATAGCGTTGTAACCTTCAAAATAGCCACTTTCTCCAGCCTGTTCAAAAAGAGAGCGGGCTTCAGCGAATTTATTTTCTTCTTCAAGAATAAATCCTAAATTAACCATAGACTCTAGCTTATATTTATCATTTCTAGAAATAGATAAATGATATCTTTCACTGGCCTCCTGATGATTACCTACAGTGTTTTGTATTACGGCAAGCATCCAATTTGCTTCGGGATCTCCAGCGTCTGCTTTATTTACTAACTCAAAATATTCATTTTCATTTTTAGGCATTGGAATAGGTAATGCTGATAAAAAATTATCTGGATAATTAAATATAGCCGATGGAATGTTATGCTTGATCATGTTTGAACTCTGCGCCATAAAAGATAAAAATAATATGGAATAAATTAAATTCTTTTTATTTTTAAAAAATAAACCAATCATAATATAACCTCGCTAAAAGTATCATTTACTCCTACTATGTCAATGTGAGAGGTAACTGATTCAATTGTCTTATTTTTATTCACTGCAAAATACACATCAACTATCTTAGTCACATTTCCATTATCCCAGTTCACGGTGCTTTCCAGCCCATGAATGTTACCGTTAATATCTTTGAATCCATTTTCCTTATGCACAAGATTGATAGAAGAAATCCCTGATTCACTTAATTTATGTAACTCTCCGCTGTCAGTTATCGCATCACGATTAGCATCAATCCATAACTCTAATGAGTTCCACAGGCTATCATTTTGATCAAAAATACCATCATTATTATCATCGAGATCGGCTAATGCCGCGAATCCATGATCTGCTTTGGTGCCATTTTTTAAGATCGAGTTATTCCCAAACAGTTCATTTCCATTGTTTATTTTCCCATCTCTGTTTTTATCCCATACTAAAAATGCACTGTTTGACTCTATCCATCCTGAGCTTTCAATAATTCCGTTATTATCGTGATCAAAAAAGAGGTTACCGTTTTCTGCTATAGTCGTAATACCACCACCAGTGAGATCAATAACAAGTGGGGTTTCTTTGTTTTCAAATTCATTAATGTGTTGTTCAATAATCTCTTTCACTTGATTTAAATCTAAATCTAAAAGATGTATTATCCCATCTGGAGTTAATCCTTGTAATGGTTGAATATAATCTAAATAATGTGCATCATTATCTACCTCTGTGACTGCTAAAATAGAGTTTACAAAATCTATACAATTATTGGTAAGGAGATTATAATTTTTTTTGAAACCTGAAGATTTCGCCCAGTTATTATCAAAATTACCATTTTTCAATTCAGAAATGTATCTCTCTATATTACCAACAACATTCTCTGAATATAATGGATATGTGACACTGACAACCTTTGATGCATCGTATGCCGTAGAGTCTCTAAATGTTAGGTTATCAACTCCTCCGACTCTTTTGTCAACACCTAGACCCCATCCGATAGATTCTCCCTGAAATTCAACCCATGCATGTCCAAAACGAGATTCGCTAACTTTACCTGCTTCATTCGTATATTTCGTCCCTGATGGGGCTATTTTTATTGTTATACCACCATGGTATGGCAATAAGTCGGCGTCAGTTCTGTTATGATATGTGCCTGGAGACATTCCACGCATGACGTCGTAGGCGCCAATAAATCCATATGAATGTCCAGAGGGTATTGGCGACATAGGTCCAGATGGTATCGATGTCGGTGACCAAGGCTTAGTTGTTACAGGTGACATAGGCCCAGATGGCGTAAATGGAAATGGAAAAACTGGCATAACGGTTTCCTTATTGAAAGTTAAAGAAATTTCACCTCACCCTGATGGAAGGCTAATGATAATAGTAATCATTTTCAATAAAAATATTAATAATTGCCAACCAGCCACCTAAGCCAAGGATCAACGACTGCAAGGCCATACGTATAGTTTTGGTCAACACCGTGATAGCGGCTGATCGTTCACTGGCAATACGCTGAAAATTGGGAGAATGTCATGACCAGTTCCCGGCCATCAACAAAGTAAGCAATCCACTGTTCTGATTCATGACTAAAAAAAGCCACACTATTGCCATCATCATCAGTCAATGTGATGCCATCTGGAGATGGATACCACCCTTCAACAGGCTGCCCAATCAACTCAGTCACACAGGCATTACCTTGCAAAGCCCAAAGCGAACCCTCAGATAAACGGGTATCAGTCAATTCAATATTGCACAACTTATTTCCATCGGAGAGTTGCCATAATCCTTTCAACTCACCTGCGGTTGGAAGCCTCAAACTACTCGCCATACATCCTCCTGCCAAAAAAAGAGAGAAAATTATCGATAAGAGCAATTTCGATCTATAAAACCGACAGCCACAAAGCAAGAAATCCACCATTTCCACCTTTCCATCATGTCCATAATATTGCCGTATCCTGAGGGGAATACGGCAATATTCGATTAACGTGATGACAGCAATTAGACGATGAAATCTGCTTCAGTTAACGGTTGACCGACCACTTTCACCAGAAAATCATTGCCCGCCAAATCACCACCCAGGCTGATTTCCAAATCAGTTACCTCGGTCACTTCATCATAAGTGAACAGCACTTCGCCCGCCTTACCTGAGAACGAATCCACAAATTTGATATCGCCAGTACCACCGAAATTGAATTCAGACAGATCGATTTTGTCTTCACCAGAAATAAAATCGTGGATCCAGTCTGGATTATCTTGCAGCGATTCTTTGCCATCCAGGTAAACAAAGGTATCGTTACCTTCACCACCCCACAGATGATCACCGCCCAGACCGCCATAAATAATGTCATTGCCTGCGCCGCCTTTCAGGATGTTATCTGCACTGTTACCGACCAGAATATCGTCGCCACTGCCGCCAATCGCGTTTTCAATAACAACACCACGGGCAATAGAAACGTTACCTTTCAAGCCACCTACATCAGAGAAAGCGCCTTCATTCAGGTTGATACGCTGATTTTGAGTAAAACCAGAGAAATCAAAAGTATCTTCACCACCCGCATCCCAGACACTGAACACCAGTTTGCTGTTCGCATCGGTTGCGGTCATGAAGTCGCGGTCAGTATTGGAATTGAAACCATATATAGTATCACCCGTACGGGTTGCCATATTCGCACCATACAATTTCTGAATGGCAGAAATATCATTCAACAGAGGTGCCGATGAATATTCATATTTAAAATCTTGGCCTGTATATTTTTCAGTGAAATAACTCATGACCGTATAGGCACGAGTATCCTCGAAATATTCTGCTTTAGTGATATAGCCTGGACGCACTTTATCAGAAGCATCATAATCGGCAGGGTGTTCTAATCCTAATGTATGTCCAATTTCGTGAGTGAAAGTCTGACGAGCATAACCATTTACATCAATATCATTGTCTACAAAAGTATGGCTTGTAGCGTCATACCATGTAAACGCGATTCTTTGTCCTTGTGGCAAAGTTGCAAATGCATAATCATCGTTGTCACTATGATCAAAGAAACCAAAAGTGATATTCGCTTTTTTAGCACTACTTACTTCGGTAAATTTAATATTGGCAACATCAGACCAGGATTGTAAAGAAAGTTTCGCTGCTTCTTTTTGTTCTTGATTAAAAGCACTGAAGCCAGAAATTTCAAACAACGGCATTATAGCCGGTGTCACTTCCATAAAATGGTACGATAATTCCAAGGTGCCAGAAGAATCAACATATTTATTGGACCACTTATAGTGGCCGCGCAAAAGCTTATCAGGTGCATTATCTCCTAATGGATCATGAGCAACTCGAATAGAGGTGTCGTAATTTGGCACATAGGCTTTAAGAAATGAATTAACTTCCTGAACGGAAGTGGAATCAGATAATCCCGTATAGGTATACTTTTTCTTTGAGGCCATATAAATCTCCTGTAAAAACAAGATAAATATCCTAAAAATCCGAAATTTTGATAATAACGGAGGTAAGAGTTTTAAATTCTTTCCAAGGCCCTCTTAGAAATAAAACTCCAGAATAAAATAGCGTTAGTTATTGTCTGTGTAAAAATAATTAATATATTTTTTTAGAATACATACTGACCAAATTTAATTTATGTAATTAATTATTAATTATTAATTATTAATTATTAATTATTATAATGAAATTTTTTGATAATAAAAAAACAACATTATTTAGTAATAAATAATGTTGTTTTTATCTGCTGAAAATTGATCTTAAGAAAGCATTATCTCTTTAGCTATTTTTTTGCCTACTTATTTAAAGTTAGGTTATTTTTCATTCAACTTGAAATTAATTCCACATTTCTGGATTTCACATTGTGTATTTGGGATAAGGGTAACTGAAATCGTTGAATCAAGTGGTATGACAACAGACAAGTAGGATAATAAGAAGAAGATAGATAGATAGATAGATAGATAGAATAATTGCTGCCAATAAGGCAGCATATTTAACGGTAAAGGATTGTATCAATAATCCCGATCAGTTGCATACAGGGACCAAATACGACGAACGTGTACGGTAATCTCTTCACGATCGTGATACAGGTGTTTCGCCTGAATCTGCGCATTCACACCATTTTCTCGCAATTGCTGTTCTATTTTCTGCAATAGATGAGCGACTTCCTCATAACGCTTTTTCATCGGCAACTTAAGATTGAAGATCGCCTCACGGCACCAGCTTTTTACCAGCCAATCCGTCATCAATTGGGCCACTTTGGCAGGTTTTTCAACCATGTCACAAACCAGCCAATAAATGTTTTTCACTGGCGGCTCAAACTTAAAGCCATCCACACGATGATGTTTCACTTGACCTGTTTCCATCAAGCTATCAGCCATCGGGCCATTATCTACCGAATGAACCATCATGCTGCGTTTTACGAGCTGGTAAGTCCATCCTCCCGGACAAGCACCAAGATCCACGGCATGCAGGCCGCTACCCAAACGCTCTTCCCATTCGTCATAAGGAATGAATATATGAAAGGCTTCTTCCAGTTTCAGCGTTGAACGGCTCGGTGCATCAGAGGGGAATTTCAGGCGAGGAATACCCATATAAAAACGGGAGTTATTATTGCTATAGGAATACCCGACATAGCAACAGCCCGAAGCGATGAAAAAGACGTGGATAACAGGACGACTATAATTTTCCTTTGCCAGCAAAAGTTTTTCCTGACGCATCGCATTACGTAACGGAACCGTAAACTTACGGCAAAACTTCATCAACTCCTTGCTTTCATTAGTATCCGGCACCTCAACACGCAGTTCACCCGCCTTCTCAATGACCCCGATCAACATGCCGACAATCGGAGTAATACGATCTTCCTGCGGCAAATCTTTCAGCAATTCGCCCACAACTAACATTTGACGAGCAAAAATCAATTCACCGAACGGTATTTCACGGATCAGGCGATCCGCATCATCGGGCTGATAACACTCAAACAGCACATATCCACTGTTTTCTTTCACGCGGGCGAAACCGTAAATTTCTTTTTTACCCGCCTTATCGGTAATCTCTGCCGCACACTCTTTTTCAAAACCTGGGCGGCAATATAAAGCAACTTTATTCATGGCTAAGCGCCGATTTCCTTAGACGCAGAGCGCCAATTAATACACATAACCAACCAATGAGAAAACTGAACCCACCGATTGGTGTTAAATAAACCAGAAATTTTAACGGTAAAAAGGCCAGACAATAAAGGCTGCCACTAAACAGCACAATTCCCGCCGTGAAAAAAATCCCACTCCAACCAAACGGCGCTACAGGCTGGCGCATCAACAAAATGGCCAGAGCCATCATTGCGAGTGTATGTAAACCTTGATATTGCAGGCCGGTATGAATCCATTCCATCTGACGTGGTGTCAGGATAGGTGCTAACATATGTGCTCCCATCGCACCCAATGCCACGTAGAAAAAACCACTGATCCCAACAAAAATCAGCATGGCTCGACTGCTCATCACACAACTCCTGTTTCTATTTATCAGCTATTGGATATAACGATTAAGTGTGTTGGGTAATAAATCCTAACCTTTCTTGCTCAATCGCAGCCTGGGTGAGTATCCATTTGCGGAAAGCCGCAATCTTGCCCAATTCTGCCTGATTATCGTGACAAACCAAATAAAATGCATTCTTGCTGACCAAAACATCATTAAACGGGCAGACAAGACGCCCTGCATCAATTTCATTTTGTGCCATAACATTATTGGCTAGCGCAACACCTTGACCATGTACAGCCGCCTGGATCACCATCGCACTATGGCTGAATATTGGTCCCTGCTGGACATTGATCTGCTGCTGCATATCAAGCTGGCGAACATAAGCTTGCCAATCCCGTCGGGATGAATCATGTAACAAAGTATGATTGGCGAGATCTGCGGGAGTTTTCAACGGGCGATCTCCCGTCAGTAACGCAGGAGAACAAACTGGCAGCAGATATTCGGGATAAAGGCGATCGGTGCGCAAGCCCGGCCAGTTACCTCGGCCATAAAAAATCGCGACATCGACATCATCAGTCAGTTTATCTTCTTCCCGATCTATTGCCTGAATGCGAACATCAATCCCCGGAAAACTCTGATTGAAACCTGAAAGCCGCGGCACTAGCCACTGAATCGCAAAACTGGGGGATAAACTCACCGTCAACGCGCCCTTGGCACTACGAGCCTGAAGTTTGCGGGTGGCGTCATTGATGGCAGTAAAAATTTCCTTAATATCGAGATAGTAACTTTGCCCCTCTTCCGTCAACAATAGCGAACGGTTACGACGACGAAAGAGCTTTAATCCCAGAAAATCTTCCAGACTTTTCATTTGATGGCTAACAGCGGCCTGAGTTACAAATAATTCTTCTGCCGCTTTAGTAAAACTTAAATGACGGGCGGCGGCATCAAAAACGCGTAACGCATTGAGTGGAGGTAAACGTTTAGACATGTTCGTTTCTTATATAGTAGTGACGATACCGGTAACTCTTTTCTTTTAATTATTAGTTTTTATAATCCGAAGCATTATAATTTGTCCATTGATGATATACCAGCAAATCCCTATAGTGTGCGCACTTCCTAAGCCGGAACGAAAAGTCTCTCTGTAGCGATACAGTGATGCTTTTGGCTTTGTGGTTGTGATGTTGTGTTTGCAAGTTGTCTGGGAAACCAGGCTTTGTAGCATAAGCTACTGTTTTTTTTCACTTCCTGTACATTTACCCTGTCTGTCCATAGTGATTTTTTATTGCACCGCAATGGCGGTGCTTTTTTTCCCGATTTTCTCCTGTAGAATTCCTCTTCTCTTGGTTAAAGAAAAACTCATTCTTTATCACACAACGATTAAATTAGCACCGTTTATGAAAGCCTTTGACTCAGAAAAATTCCGCCTGCAATTTCCTGCTCTGCAACAATCCATCACATTTTTGGACAGTGCAGCCACGGCATTAAAGCCGGCATGTATGATTGAAGCGACCGAGTACTATTACCAAAACCACAGTGCAACAGTACACCGCAGCCAACATGCCACTGCGCAGGCCATGACTGCGCGCTATGAACAAGCTCGTTCGCTGGTAGCGGAATTGATTAATGCGCCATTACCTGAAGATATCATCTGGACAAAAGGAACCACTGAGTCCATCAATCTGGTTGCCCAAAGTTACTTTCGCTCTCGTCTGAACGCGGGTGATGAAATCATTGTCAGTGAACAGGAACACCACGCTAACCTGTTGCCGTGGCTGATTCTGGCGCAACAAACCGGCGCCAAAATCGTTAAATGGCCGATTAGCAATCGACGACAACCAGAAATCGATACGCTGGCAGAACTTTTGAATGAGAAAAGCCGCTTAGTGGCTATCAGCCAAATGTCTAACGTTACCGGCGCCGCGGTAGATTTGGCTCAAGTCACTGCACTCGCCCATCAATACGATTGTCGTGTTCTGGTCGATGGTGCTCAGGGTATCGTTCACACGTCTGTCAATGTACAGCAACTGGATATCGATTTTTATGCCTTCTCTGCCCATAAACTGTATGGCCCAAATGGATTGGGTGTGTTGTATGGCAAAAGTGAATTGCTGAATGCGATGTCACCATGGCATGGCGGCGGCAAAATGCTGACTCAAGTCTCGTTCGATGGTTTCACACCGGAAGCCGTACCTTATCGTTTTGAAGCGGGAACCCCCAATGTTGCTGGCGTGGTCGGCTTTGCAGCGACTCTGGAATGGTTGAAGACCATTGATATCCCGCTCGCTGAATCCCATGCGATTGCCCTGACGAATTACACCGAACAGCAACTCAGGACGTTAAAGGGATTTAACAGTTACCGTGTCGCGGGTTCCAGCTTACTGGCTTTCAATATCGTCGGAATACACCACAGTGATTTAGCAACACTGATTGCAGAACAAAATATCTCCCTGCGTTCAGGCCAACACTGTGCCCAGCCATTGCTGGACGCCCTTGGGATCGGCGGTTGCCTGCGCGCTTCATTCATGCCTTATAATAACCAGCAAGACGCGGATAGATTGATCAGTGCCGTAAAGTTTGCGCTAGCGCTGCTAGATGATTGATATTCTCCTATCATGGCAGCCCTATCAGTAATCGATGAATATATTGCAAGATAAATAACCCATGACACAACTCTCAGACACTATCCTGGCTCCGCATCCATTCGGAACAGAAATTACAGAACAGCAACTTATTGCAAACTTTCAACAATGCAAATTGTGGGAAGATCGTTATCGGCAGCTCATCGGTCTCGCCAGAAAGCTGCCTCCTCTGGCAGATGAACTAAAACAACAAAATATCGAAAGATCCGGCTGTGAAAATCGTGTCTGGTTGGGATATCAACAATTTGCCGATGGCCGATTGCATTTTTATGGCGATAGTGAAGGCCGTATTGTCAAAGGATTGTTAGCCATCCTGCTGACCGCCGTAGAAGGCAAAACCCCAGAGCAAGTTGTGCAAACGCCTTTGACTGAGCTCTTTCAACAACTCGGCCTTGAACAACAACTCAGTGGCTCAAGGCTCAATGGTGTGAAATCCCTGATAAATACTATTCAGGAAATAGCGAACACCTATATTTCCTAACACCTATATTTATTAGGTTCGCTTAAAGCGCATTGTCCCGCTCAGCTTTCGCCACCATTTTTTTCAATGCGTGGGATACAGCAACAAAACCAAAAGTCGCCGTAACCATCGTTGCGGCACCAAAACCAGAAGCGCAATCCATTCGCTTGGAACCCTCCGCGGTGCTCTTGGCAGCACAAACTGTGCCGTCAGATTGCGGATAAACTAGCTGTTCTGTTGAAAAAACACAGTCAATGCCTAACTTGCCCTTACCGTTCTTCACTACGCGGTAATCCGACTTCAAGCGCTCTTTTAATTTCGCCGCCAATGGATCTTGCACCGTTTTCGCTAAATCCACCACCTGAATCTGGGTAGGATCAAGTTGCCCGCCCGCTCCACCAGTCGTCACAATCGGGATCTTATAGCGGCGACAATAGGCCAATAACGCTGCTTTTGGCCGTATACTATCAATGGCATCAATAACATAGCTAAACCCCGTGGACATCAATTCAGCCACATTATCAGGGGTGACAAAATCATCAATGCAAGTGACCTGACACTCAGGATTGATCGCTCGTATCCGCTCCGCTATGACTTCCGTCTTTGGCAAGCCCACATTTTGTACCAAGGTGTGCAACTGGCGGTTGGTATTGGTGATGCAAACATCATCCATATCAATCAACGTAATAGCACCAATACCGGTACGCGCCAGCGCTTCTGCCGCCCATGAACCCACACCGCCAATACCCACAACACAGACATGTGAGCGGGCAAATAATGAAAGCGCTTTCTGGCCATATAATCGAGCCGTACCAGCAAAACGCTGAAGATAAGCATCAGAGAGAGAAACTTGCATTGCTAAATAAATTCCGCATAAAACCTATCCCTATTGAGATAGGTTATCGATTGATGGTTTGAACTGGGAGGGATCTTACTGGTTTACCGCCAAAAAACCAGATGATGTTTTCTTCAATACCCAAACACGGCCATAGTGATTATAAAAACCCGCCATTTCCCCCGCTTTCTCCCCAACACCGTGATAAATATCGAAATGATTTCCTTTGATGGCACCACCAACATCCAGCGCCACCATCAGACGCATCCGATATTGACCGGTAAATTTGCCCTTTTCATCCAGTACAGGCACTTCCGCCAGCAATGCAGTTCCAGGAGGGATCAAGGACTTATCAGACGCCACTGAGGCTTTTGCAATAAGGGGCACCGCACTGGCTCCCCGCACAAGGGTATAGGATTCAGGTTTAAAGAAAACAAATGAAGGATTTTTCTCTAACAATTCTTTCACTTCGGAATCGCTGTGCTGTTCTCCCCACTGACGGATCGCTTTCATCGACATTTTTTCGCTCGGTACTTCTCCCCGATCGATCAGTACTTTGCCAATACTACGATAGGCATGCCCATTTTTTCCGCCATAACCAAAAAAGGTCAATGGATGTCCATCACCAAAATCGACATAGCCACTCCCTTGTACTTCCATCATAAAATTATCCATCAGGGAGTTACTGTACCCAATTATAAATTTCTTGCTCAGAGCACCCCTATATATCTCAGCACGACTGGGCAAACGGGAACGTAAATGAGTTGGCATACGATACAGTGGATATTTAAATTCCCCTTGCCTGGTATGCCGTGCTTGCAAAACCGGCGTGTAATAACCGGTAAACTTCACGTTGCCGTATTTATCTTCACCTTCCATCTGATAAGCCAGCAAACCGAACTTATTTAAGTCACGGGTATCACCACCAGACAGCATCCAGTGCTCAATGGCATTAAATAATTCACGGTTATTGGCATAAAGACGAGGTGAAGCGTCACTAATATATTTAACCTGAATCGCAAAATCCTTAGCATTAACCGGAGAACCTTCGGCGTTAGGAATATTCACCAACTGGAGATTTTGGGTAATTCGCCCATCCTTATACTGCTGTGCCTGATCAGTGGGTCGAAAATGGCATCCCGATAATAACGAAATGACAAATCCAAATAAAAGATATTTGCCGTAAACTCTCATATTAATGCCTTATCTCTGGCTATCACTCACTCGGAGCACGAACAATACCAAACACACATAAATAATGAAATGTAGTTAGATAAAATAGCTTACCGTTTTAGCCAAACCCATCGAGCAAAAACAAAACAATAAGGCTATTTTTAAATCAAAAAACAAATAAATTTAGTAAATATCAATAAAAAACTTGCAACTGCTCCGTTCCAGAGTATAGTGTGCCGACATCAGACGCGGGGTGGAGCAGCTTGGTAGCTCGTCGGGCTCATAACCCGAAGGTCGTCGGTTCAAATCCGGCCCCCGCAACCAACTCGATTGTCTATCATCGTCAGTATGAGATAGCATCGATTTGTTCTGGTAGCAAAGACAATCTAGAAGTAAAAAATGTCATCATTTAGTATTTGCATTCATGGTTACTCATCAAGATTTGCAGATAGACGGACGCGGGGTGGAGCAGCCTGGTAGCTCGTCGGGCTCATAACCCGAAGGTCGTCGGTTCAAATCCGGCCCCCGCAACCAACGCTATATGATGTCATTATTCAGTGTTTGCATTCATGATGAATCATCAAGATTTGCAAACAGACGGACGCGGGGTGGAGCAGCCTGGTAGCTCGTCGGGCTCATAACCCGAAGGTCGTCGGTTCAAATCCGGCCCCCGCAACCAAATATTTATTCTTTCCTTTCAATTTTTATCCAATTCTTATTTCCTATCCTATTACCTGATTTCCACTGATTTTAAAATTAATATTTAAGTACTATTTAAATCCGGTTTAAATATGAATATAAAGCCGATAACCATCATCGCATCATAAGCAATAAGCTTTAGCGGATATTTCACCGCCGTGCCAATTCTGCGCCGTTTTTGAAATACGCTTTAATACCAGCAAAAATAGATTCCGCCACTTGTTGTTGGAATTTCGCTGTTTTAAGTTTGCGCTCTTCTTCCAGATTACTGATAAATGCAGTTTCTACCAAAATAGAAGGAATATCCGGGGCTCTCAACACCGCAAATCCTGCCTGATCGACGCTATTTTTATGCAGTTTATTGATTTTGCCTATCCGTCTGAGCACTTCGTTACCAAATTTTAAGCTGTCATTGATTGTCGCAGTTTGAACCAAATCCAGCATGGTGTGATCCAAATATTTATCGCCACTTTTGCTGACGCCACCAATTAAGTCAGCCTCGTTCTGAGTTTGGGCGAGAAAACGAGCCGTATTGCTGGTGGCACCCTTAGTCGAAAGGGCAAACACGGATGAACCGCGGGCAGAGCGATTGGTAAAAGCATCCGCATGAATAGAAACAAAGAGATCAGCCCGCATTTTACGCGCTTTTGCCACTCGCACCGTCAAGGGGATAAACACATCTTCATTACGCGTCATGTAAACTTTCATGCCTGGCTCACGTTTGATGAGTGCCTGTAAACGACGGGCAATCTGCAACACGATATCTTTTTCACGGGTTTTATATTTCCCAATGGCTCCAGAGTCTTCACCCCCATGACCCGGATCGAGCATAATCACAATCGGCCTATCTTTGCCTGCCTTGCCGGATTTGCGTGTCTGTGCAGGCAAATGTTGTTCTAAGTTCCCACTGTTGTACTCTTCAAGCAGGGCTAATAAAGGATCATTAGCCACATCAACAGCCTTTTTGGGATACAGATCAAGTACCAGACGGTGCTTAAACTTCGCAATGGGTGGCAATGTAAAAATATGCGGGGAAACAGGCTGCTTGATTTCAAAGACTAAACGCACTGTTTTAGGATTAAATTGCCCTGCCCGCACTAATTTTAAGTAAGGATCACGTCGCTGAACCTGTGCCCCCATACTGCTTAAAATGCGATTAAGCTGGATACCCTGCAAATCAATAACAATACGATTAGGGTTTGAAAGCGAAAATTGACGATACTTAAGTGGAATATTAGACTCCAGCGTCACTCTGGTATAACTTGATGCAGGCCAAATACGAACAGCAATAATTTTTGAAGTCGCTGCATAACCTATTGGACTGATACTTAATAACCAGACAGCGGCTGCACCTTTTAGCAAGCGACGACGTGAAGTATTATGGTCTGAATAACTCATTATTTATTCCGCTTCAAAAACAACCAAACGCAGTAATCTCTACCAAACATAATAGCCAGGCAGGAACTCTAATTAATTAGCAAACTTCTGTCATCAAAAAACGTATTTTCTGCTTATTTAACTTATTTATATCAATATAAATAATAACGTTATTTTTATCCATCTTTCCGCTTGCCATTTCCCTTCAAAAAGAATAAAAATACAAAAAATACGAATAAAAATTCAATCGGAGAGGGTTTCATGAAAGAACGCAGTACCGAATTGGTTGAAGTCTTCCGTCACTCGGTTCCATATATCAATGCACATCGAGGCAAAACCTTTGTCATTATGCTGGGAGGTGAAGCCATCGCCCATGAGAATTTCTCTAACATCGTCAACGATATTGGATTACTGCATAATCTGGGCATTCGTTTAATCGTTGTTTATGGTGCCCGTCCACAAATTGAACAAAATATTGCCACACACAATCGCCAGTCGGTTTACCACAAACACATCAGAGTAACCGATGCCAAGACATTAGATTTGGTCAAACAGGCAGCCGGCTTATTACAGTTAGATATTACAGCACGCCTTTCCATGGGATTAAACAATACCCCATTACAAGGCGCTAATATTAGTGTGGTCAGCGGAAACTTTGTTATCGCCCAACCTTTGGGCATCGATGACGGAGTTGATTATTGCCATAGTGGCAGGATCCGCCGTATTGATGAGAGAGCGATCAACCAACAACTGGATAGTGGTGCTATTGTGCTCATTGGGCCAGTTGCGGTTTCTGTGACCGGAGAAAGTTTTAACCTCACTTCCGAGGAAATTGCAACACAACTGGCGATCAAATTAAAAGCTGAAAAATTAATTGGGTTTTGCTCATCTCAGGGCGTACTTGACGCTGAAGGCAACACTTTATCAGAAATGTTTCCCAATGAAGGAGAAGCTCACCTGCACAAATTGGAAAACGCGGGTGATTATCATTCAGGCACCGTACGTTTTTTAAGGGGAGCTATCAATGCCTGCCGCCGTGGCGTTCGCCGCAGCCATTTAATCAGTTATCAAGAAAATGGTTCGTTGGTGCAGGAACTATTTTCCCGCGAAGGTATCGGCACTCAAATAGTAATGGAACGTTCCGAACAGATACGTCGTGCCAATATTAATGACATTGGTGGTATTCTCAAACTTATCCGCCCATTGGAGCAGCAAGGTATTTTGGTACGCCGTTCACGTGAACAACTGGAAATGGAAATTGATAACTTCACCCTGATTGAACTTGATAATATCACTATCGCCTGCGCCGCCCTATATCCTTATCCTAATGAAAAAATTGGAGAAATGGCCTGCGTTGCTGTACATCCAGATTACCGAAGCTCTTTCAGAGGTGAAATTCTGCTAAATTCTATTTCCAGTCAGGCAAAACAGATAGGATTAGAAAAACTTTTCGTACTCACAACCCGCAGTATTCACTGGTTTCAGGAGAAAGGCTTTAAGCCCGCGGGGATAGATATGTTGCCCGTGGAAAAACAAGCGCTGTATAACTATCAGCGCTGTTCCAAGATCTTGATGCTGGATTTACAGAATTACTAGCCATGCAATCCTGAGCTTTAGCTGCATCGCTTTCTTATTGCGGGTTGAACCAATCTGCCAACCCGCTTCGTCGCTGTGTTGCTGTAGCCACCGCTTTATCCAAAACGGGTTTATTGGCATAAATTGTCAATTTATCCCTCGCCCGCGTCAATGCGGTATATACTAATTCCCGACTGAGTATCGGTGAGTATTGAGTCGGTAACACCAAGGCTGTATGCTCAAACTCAGATCCTTGCGATTTATGTACTGTCATCACATAGGCTGTTTCATGTTGAGGTAACCGACTCGGCTGAAAGTCTTTAATCCTCCCATCAGACAACTGAAAATAGGCTTTCAGCTCGTTATCCTGATTTTTAAGCATAATCCCGATATCCCCGTTAAACAGGCCAAGGGTACTGTCATTACGCAATATCATGATAGGTCGCCCGACATAACCACGGCTCTCCACATTTTTTGGCAGAGTAATAACGCCTTTTCTGTGCAGTAATTGTTCCATTCGTTGGTTTAGCCCCGTAACACCAAAAGGGCCTTCCCTTAACGCGCACAACAATCGAAAGCGATTGAATTCCGCTAAAATGGCTTCTTCCGCCGCCCGTTCATTTGCCATTGCTAAATATTGAGAATAACCAGCAGCGGTTTCCGCCAACAAACGCTGATAATCTTCATCCGCTGCAAGCGGGTAAAAATTAACATCGGGAAAAGACTGATTCAGCACCATAGCGACCCCCCTGCGATCTCCTTGATTCACAGCCGACGCCAATTGCCCAATACCGGAAGCCGAATTGAAGCGATAACTTTTGCGCAGCAGACATAAGCAATCCCGCACGGCAGAAGCATTTTTATCAGAATATGAAGTGGAATAAGATGTTAACGGACATCCGGTCAATCGTTCCAATTGCTCAGCCCGCCTGGCACTATAGCCTTGTTCAGCAAAACGGCAGATATCGCCCAATACCGCTCCGGCTTCAACCGATGCAAGCTGGTCTTTATCCCCCAGGAAAATGACTTTCGCCCGTGGCGGTAAAGCATCAACCAAATGAGCCATCATCGGTAAATCCACCATTGACGCTTCATCAATAATCAAAATATCAAGAGACAGCGGATTATCACGCCCATAACGCAGTTTCTGGCTATCGGGTTGCGCTCCCAGTAAACGGTGGATCGTTTGTGCCTGTTCTGGAATGCTATGCCACTGTTCTGGCGTCAAATCGAGTTTTTTGACCGCTTCCCTTAGCGATTCCGTTAATCTGGCCGCAGCCTTACCGGTTGGTGCCGCCAATTGAATACTTAATTTTTTCCCATCGTACAACTTGATCAAGGCAGCCAACAACTTAGCTACTGTTGTGGTTTTTCCGGTTCCTGGCCCTCCAGAGATCACTGAAATACGGCTCGTTACCGCCACTGCCGCCGCAACTTTCTGCCAATCAATTTCCCCTTCACCAGTGACACCAAAAAGCTCATCCAAAATACAGCGTAACTGAATTTCATCAAGAGCCGTTTGACCACAGAAGGTTTGCTCATGGGAAGGTTGATCCAAAGTCGCAGTAAACTCGACCGCAGCAAAAAAATCCGCCACCCGCCGTTCACTTTGCCACATACGTTGTAAATATAGGCGGTAATCCCCCTCCCCTTGATGAGTAAGGATCATCGGTGCCGGAGATTCTCCCAGACTTACCGCCGGACATGCCTGCAAAACAGCCAGAATTTGCTGTTGATCAGGTTCTCCGGCTAAAGACCAAAGCGATGCAGCTAACTCCGGCTGCCTGCCTTCAAAAAAATACTTTGGCGAAATCCGCTCCAACGGTAAACAAACATGCCCTGCGCCTGATTCAGCGCTTAACAAGGCCGTAATCAATAGTAGCAGCGGATTTTCATCCTCAATCATCGCATAAGCAAATTGCACATCCAAAGGGCGTAGCAGCTTCTGGCTCATCGCCTGTTGCAAGAATGACATCATGACATTCATACGCTTTTCTCCTCACCAACAGCACTGAAAAGCGTATCCAGTTCGTCAATAAATTCAAAGGGAGGCAAGTAGGAGTAAATACCATGCCCTGGGTTATCTTTATCAATACCGCGCAAAAACAGATAAATCACACCACCAAAATGACGGCGATAATCATAATGAGCTAACCGATGACGTAAATAACGGTGCAGGGCTAAAGTATAAAGCTGATACTGGAAATCGTAACGATGTTCTATCATGGCTCTTGCCATCGCTTCTTGCGTATATGACTGGCTGTTCTCACCTAACCAGTTTGACTTGTAATCCACTACGTAAAACTTATCTTGCCAGCAAAAAACCAAATCAATAAAACCTTTTAACATGCCCTTGACTTGATGAAAGGATAACGGAGCACATTGCGCAGACAGCGGATCATAACGACGGGTTATTGCATCCATCTCCTTTGAATGCAATAACTTATCCACTGGCAGGTAAAACTGCATTTCACTTTGCTGGAGATGACGAGGCACACTGGCAAGTTTCATTCCTTGCCCGTTCAACTCTGCGCCCAGAATATCCTCTATCCACTGCTCTAACACAGGTGCCCAATTTTCATCAAACCCTGACGCAGCCAATTTTTCCACCAACCCTGCCTGATCAGGGGGATTACTGAAATCCAGATCTTCTAAAATACTGTGCAGGAATGTGCCCGCAGATGCCCCACGTGGAAAAGTATGCGGTGTCATCTGTAATGATTGTTCGCCCTGCTTTTCACCACGAGCATCAATATCCAGCTTTGGAGAAATGGATTGCACAATCACATCAACTGATTCCCCCAATGCACCAGCATAATTAGGTGAAATAGCGTGAGAAGCGGAATATTGTAACCCCGAATAACTCGTCACCCGCCAATCATCCCGAACGGAACGTTGTAATTTTCTGGCTTCCAGCGACAGCGTATTTTCACTTTGTGGGCACCATTGCAAATCAGTGGTATCTTCCACGTGCTTTAGCTCTACGCCATCATCACAAAGCTCATTCAAGCTGTTAACCAAGAGTTCTGCATTACCTTTCTGTCCCTTTTGCAGCAAGTACCCAAGGGCAGATAAGTGCAAATCAGTATCACCCGTTTTCCCTCTATTCCCTTTGATAAGCGGTGCTACCCCAACGCTACAGTGGTAAACCGAGCGTGTTAATGCAACGTAGAGCAAGCGTAAATCCTCAGCCAAGCGTTCTTCATCAGCCAGCTCTAAAGCTTCTTGCAACGCTCCATCATCATGGGAAATATTCAGGTAAGCCTCAAAGTTATGGCGATCATGATAAACAGCCTGCTTCTGCTTCCTGTAACTACACACAAAAGGCAAACAAACCAGCGGATATTCCAGCCCCTTAGATTTATGAATGGTACAGATTTGCACCAGATGCCGATCACTCTCCAGCCGCAGTTGCTGGTTTTCTGATTGCGGATTAGGGCGGGAAATCTGTTGCGCCAGCCAGCGGGCAACGGCATGTTCGCTATCTAATTGCTGAGATTCCTCCTGCAACAGCTCACTAATGTGCATAACATCGGTAAGCCGGCGTTCACCGTCATCCCCTGCCAGCAGATTTTCTGCTATCCGATATTTCACCATGACTGCCCGCAACATAGGTAATACGCCACGAGTACGCCATAAACGGGCATAACCATCAAATTCATCAACCAGACGATCCCAGGCTCTTTCATCGTTATTCAACTGGTCAATTTGTTGTGCACTTAAGCCAAATAGACTGCTGGCTAATGCACTGCGCAATTCACGTGCTTTTTCCGGTGCCAATACGGCCTGTAGCAACCACAGCAAATCTTTCGCTTCTGGGGTATCAAACACACTTTCTCGGTTGGAGAGATAAACCGAGGGTATCTTCAGCGCGTTCAATTCATTACGGATTAACGCTGCTTCTCGGCGATCACGCACCAACACCGTAATATCTGCCGCCATCACCGGACGGCTTACTTCTGTTTGTTTATTTTTTACCTGATATAAAAGTGCCTTTCCTTCCTGCCCTGCCTGCAACCAATCCCGTATCTGAGCAGCACACTGCCGAGCCATGGTTTGCTCATATTCCCCTTTGGAAACACCTTCACCAGGCTGTAACCAAAATCGCAAGGCTGCTTGATCCTTACCATGCAAGGAAAATCTCAGGCTCTGATTTCTCTCTGCCGCATTGACGTTAATAAAAGGGATTTGTGCGAACAAAAATGGGTGTTCAGGGCGAGAAAACAGTTTATTGACCACTTGAACCATTGACGCAGAAGAACGCCAGTTTGTTTCCAGCGTGTAATGGGCTTTAACGTGAGAGCGGGCACGAATGTAGGTAAAAATATCCGCTCCACGAAACGCATAAATCGCTTGTTTGGGGTCACCAATAAACAACAAGCCCGTCTCGTTTTCAGCTCGCTCACTTTCTGATTGATGGCAATATATGGCCTGAAAAATGCGATATTGTTGTGGATCGGTATCCTGAAATTCATCGATCATGGCAACGGGATAGCGCTGCCGAAGGGTTGCTGCAAGCTGCTCTCCGCCCACGCGTTGCAAGGCACTGTCCAAACGGGTCAGCAAATCATCAAAGCCCATATAGCCGCGGATCAGTTTCTCCTGGTTAACCGATTGGCGAACTTCAATTATCGCTTTGGAAAGGATGATATCTTTCAATGTCAGCGGGTGCTGATATAAACCATCAATTGCTGCAAACAGCGCGTGCTGCGGAGCCTCCCCTTTTTTGGTTTTTTCTAACAAGCGCGACTGACAAAATTTATCCAACTCTTTGGGCAAGAGGTAATCTTTAGTTGGTGATTTAGCCCATTCAGAAACACTATTCAGCCAATTAGGTAAATGCTTTTTGCTGTAGCTACGTTTATCAACACCTGAATGAGTAATCAGTTCCTCTAACTCAGAAGCCACAGCATTCCACTGGTGCTTTATCGCCTCAATCTGCTCAATGATTTTCTGATGGCGGCTAAACAGTGTTTCATTCCCATCCGGTGCATTGACGATATACGGCATATCTCCGTGTAAATAGCTCGAAATATCTTTTAATAATGCTTCCGGTCCACTCCATATCCGGCTGACTTCCGCAGCGATTGGCAAGGGTAAGGGATAACAGTGACGCCGCCAAAAATCGGCACAACCTTGTTTACGTAACGGATTTTCATCCTGAATTAAGGTCTGATCAAACAGGACACCAGACTCAAACGCATTGTGTACTAGCATACGCTGACAAAAGCCGTGAATGGTATAAATCGCGGCCTCATCCATCTGACGTTCAGCGGCCAATAACCAACTGGCTGCACTTTCCTTGTCAGGAATTTCATCCAGTAATTGCTGATAGATAGGATCGCTATCCGCTGTTTCTTCCCGTATACAAGCCAAACGGAGCTGGTGGATATTTTCACGGATACGTCCCCGCAATTCATCTGTCGCCGCTTGCGTAAAAGTCACAACCAGAATCTCTTCAACATTCAGCGGACGGGAAAAGGCGGCAGAGCCGCCCAGTCCCAGTAACAGCCGGAGATACAACAAGCCTATCGTATAAGTTTTTCCCGTTCCCGCAGAAGCTTCGATTAGCCGCTGACCATACAGCGGCAGTGTTAACGGGTTAAGCTTATGAGAGGGTATTTCTTTGCTCACTGAGCATTCACCTTAACCGGTAATTGTTTCTGGAAATCTGACACATAGTCATAAGTTTGCCAGCCTTTCAGCTCGGCATATTGATGAGCCGTACCTTTTTTCCCGGTAATTTGGGAAATCAGCGCCAATCCCTGACGTTTAAGCACCGCTTTTTCATAAAACGCAATAATCTGTGCCTTAGTGGCTTTCTCCATCGCGGCAATGACTTTTTCACGTGTATCAAATTTGAAGTTGTTGCGTCCAAAATCGGCATCAAAGCCAGCCACTTCTGAATAGAAAGTTTGTGGCGGCTCACGCATTTCTGTCAGCAGTGATTTTTTATACTGTTCAAACTCAGCATCAGACATCGCTTTCAGCTTTTTATCAGCCTGTTGATAGAAGCGCTGGTAGCGTTGATGCAGGTAATCCGGTTGTTTACTGTTACTTTGCAGCAAGAAACCTAACCCCCACTGTTCACCTATATTTTGGTTGAAAGCAAAAACCGCATAACCAAGCTGTTCTGTGGTTCTCAATTGATCGTAGAACCACGGTGACAAAATGCTACTCAGCAAATTGGAATAGACATATCCCTTGATACGGTCATACCCTGTTGGAATAAAAATTTCAGCCAGAGCATTATCTGTGCTATTCGCGGTGCCATTGAAATTAGCCGCATAATGACGATCAATGACAAGACGCTTGCCAGTCCACCATACTGTTCCTTGATTAGCGAGCTGCTTCTGTGCTGATTGAATGATGTCAATACTCTGCTGTTCCGTGAAATTACCGAAGACCAAAGCCTGTAATGCCGCCTGTTGGATCATGCTCTGACGATATTTCACGATGTCATCAACAGTAATAGTATCCAGTACTTTCAATTTTTCGGCCTGTTCAAAGTAAGGGACACCAGAGAGACGGGAAATGGGTTGCATCGCCATTTGAAAAGCCTTGCCATTATTGGCGGCTTCCATTTTTTCCCGATACCATGATTTCGCTTGATCCAGTTCTTCTTGAGTCGGTATAAACGAAATATATTGATCAATCGCTGAAGTTAACAACTCGGGTAAGTGTTGTGTATAACCATTAACGCCGATCTTCAAACCATCAACGTAACCTGTATAAACGCCCATTCCTCCAACCGAGGCCTGATAGCCTAGTTGATCAAGAGTAAGTGCAGACAAATAGCTCAATAAAGTGTCTGAAACCTGACCTTTGATGTTTTTCAATCCATTGGGGTTACGCATTTCCAGTACAATACTGCCTTTAGGTTCATCCGCAAAATCTTGGCTCGGCATATACAGCAAGCGAACATTTGGCTGTTCCAAAATCACCTTAGGGTGTTTCTGGCGGCCAGATGTTTTTACCAGGGATAAATCATCAGGAATATAGGGATTCAACTCAGGCAAAGAAAATAAATCGCTTTGTTCGAGTTTTTTCCAGTCCGCCAACTGTTGTGGCGTAATTTTATTGACTTGGTATGGAGCCTGCACAAAGTAAGCTTCTTTGTTATGCGGTTCTGTTGGGCTGATAAACCAGATACGCGCATTTTCCGGCGTTAATTCGTCCAGACGGCTAGCTATCGCTTTTGGATTAAACTTATCTGCAACATAACCCGCATCCAGCACATGGGATATAGGCAATACCAGCATGGCATCAGACAGTCCTTCAATGTAATTCATATTCCGTACGATTGATGCATATTGGAAAGACAAATTCAGAACCTTATCCATTTCATCGAAATAACTCTTATTAATCCCCTGTTGTTTTAGCAGGTTAATGTAAGAAAAGATGGCGGCGATAACTTGATCACGATGTTCAAGACCCTTATCCGTTAGCGAAACATAAATATCAAACGTCCCTGAATTACCATCAATTTTAGGGTTTGCACTAGCGCCGATACTTTCGATTAATCCCTGCTTTTGCAGCCAGTCAGACAAAGTATTTTGGCTGCGATTACCAATCAAATACCCGACATATCCATCTGTTTTACTAAGAAAATCTGCACTGTTGTCAGCAATGCTAAACTCCAGTCGCAACGCTTTGTAAGGTGTTGCCGGCACATAATGGATAATGGTGCCTTTTTCTTTATCTGTGATAGCCGGAACTGAGATGGCAGGCACCGAAGCATGTCGATTAGGAATACGGCCAAAGGTTTCTGCTGCAATCTGAGCCAATTTATCGATGGATTGATTACCATACATAACCCCTTTCATCAGATTAGCGGAGTAATAGCGTTGGTAAAAATCAACCAGAGCCGTCTGCAATTTGCTGTCAGGTTTATCTTTAAGTGTTTCTAAATTTCCACCAGCAAAGCGGGCATTGGGGTGAGCCGGATTGATGGTCTCGGCACGGATTTGCCATAAGCGATGCGCTTCCCCCGCACGAGCAATGGTCATTTCATTATCAACCGCATGGCGTTCACGATCAGCATTGCCTGGTTCCAATAGAGGTTCAGCAAGCGCATCTGCAAGGCGATCAACGGCTTCGGTTAAGGAGCCATTTTCAACTTCCAAATAGAATGCTGTACGATTGGCGGTGGTACTGGCGTTACGACTTCCCCCATGTTTTTGCAAAAATTCAACAAACTCTCCGGATTGTGGGTAACGCTTGGAACCCATCAATACCATATGCTCAAGATAGTGAGCCAGACCAAGCTGGTTATCTGGATTTTCCATATGACCAACCGGAAGAGATACGGCAGCCAATGATTTAATCGCTTTTTCATCAGAAACCAGCAAAACTGTCATGCCATTTTGCAATTTAATTGCTTTATATTGACGAGGATCGCGATCACTTTTGTGGATCGTATCTGGCAATGGCTGCCAGGACGATTGTGCATAGGCAGTAACCCCAAAAAATAGCAGAAAGAGCACCGTCATGATGCGGATAAGACATTTAGGCATAACCTAATATTCTCCCTAATTATTTAAATAATGATCCACTGGAATAGCGTGCCATCGGCAGTAAATAGCGCTGAGTTTCACGCTTCATTCGCTCCAAAAGTGATTGATCAATTTGCCGGAAAGCGCGTTGTACGTAGTGATCCGCGCTTTCCCCTTTTCTGTCATGTGTTCCCAGCCACTGTTCCACTAATTTATTTTCAGCACTTTGTTGAACCTCTTCGTTAAAATCGATTTCTCTCGTTTCCTTATCAAAACAATCAACCAGCCATGCCCAGCCACTTCGGCAAAACAAAGGGAGAGGTTCAGACATTCCTTGAAAATAGCCCTCTATCATCTGGTTCAAATATTGTTTCGCCTCTTCCTGTTCTAGCGGTAAGAAACGATATTCTGACACCTTTTTATCTTCCTTCTCTTTTTTCCCCCTTTTACCTGTTCCATACACGCGGCTTTCACTACTTCCACCTGAAAGACAATAGGCAAGGTGTTCAATCCATAATTGGATACCATCATTGGCCGTTAAGTTCGCTGGGCGCCAACGTAAAATTCCATCTGGCTGTACCTGATTAATTCTGCCAGTCAACACCACCGTGTCTAATGGCTCATACAGGTCAATGGAAAAGGATGCCATTCTCTCGCCACGTACCCTGGAGGCCAAAGGCTGCATGGATTCCAGTTGTTCCATCCAATACACTTCACCAAAGGAGCCATGTGGCAACCCTCCCGACGCACGGAGATGGTAAAACAGAGATTCAGGTGCCCCCTGTTCAATCAGGATGCTTAACAGTAGTTGGTTAAATTGGTAGCGTTGCAGGTTATCCAGTACAAAAGGTTCTTCTTCAGGTAACTCCCTCTCTTCAATGATAAAATGTACCTTCAGTCGCCGCTGAAAAAATGCCCGGACAGGGTGTCGATAAAAGCGGATCAATTCATCTAATGCAACTTCTTTTATTTCACTGCGATCAAAAATAATCGGCTGGCAAAAATCAGTTGCTAAAACGCCCTGTTGTGTCGCGGCTGGCAACCATTCTGCGGCATAACTCTGTAAGTGGTGGTCAGGTAAAAAATTTTCTGTCGCAAAAGGCACTCTGGTATGCTGTGACAGCAGATGTTTTCTGATATTTTTGGCACTGTCATCAACATTCAGCATTTCATCGCCGGATAAGCAAAAACTCTGGCAAATATAATCCAGTAATTCGTTGACCAATACGGATGGATTGCACTCAGTATCATCGCGAATTGATTTACCGATATAGCTAATATAAAGACGTTGTTCAGCCGAAACTAACGCCTCCAGAAAGAGATAACGGTCATCGTCACGCCGTTTCCTGTCCCCTCGCTGCGTCTTTTCTGCCATCAGATCAAACCCAAGTGGCGGGATAGCCCGTGGATAAACGCCATCATTCATTCCCAACAGGCAAACAACTTTAAAAGGAATGGAGCGCATAGGCATCAGGGTGCAAAAATTGAGGGCGCCGGCGAGGAAGCGCTGGCTGATCTTCTCATCATCAAACCGAAGCGCCAGCTCATCACGCAGCAGCACCAAAGGAATGCTTTCTTCATAATGGGCATTCAGGCCAGCATCAATCACTTTTTGCCATTGCTGCGTGATAAGCGCCAGAACCAGTTCAATTTCATCATCCACTTCGAAAAAAGTTTCCAGCAGTTGTGGACATATAACCAACCAATCCGTCAATCGCTGTTCTTCACTCAAAATTTTGCGCCAGTGATTCAGTGCCATTAAAAATTCAGCCAATTGCCCTGCCAGTTCGGCAGCAAGGCCACTGGATTCATCATAAGGCAAAACATCATGCCACGGTCCGGCATGGCTATCCATCGCATAACCCAATAGCATACGTGTCAGGCCAAAGCGCCAGGTATTCTGCCCTGTAGCAGGCAACGATAATGCTTCAATATTGTCATCATCCAGCCCCCAGCAAATTCCCGATTCTTTTACCCAACGACGCAATAAACGCAACCCTTCTTCCTGAATCGCGAATTTGTTAGCTAAGGCAGGGACTTCCAATAATGCTAACACCTGTTCTGCCGTAAACCGACTTTGCGGTAGATCCAACAAGGTAATAAATGCCTGCAAAACAGGATGTGCCTGACGAACTTTACGGTCAGAGATGGCAAAGGGAATATAACGATCATCAGGGGCATTACCAAAAACAGCCTGAATATAGGGGGTATAGTTATCGATATCTGCCATCATCACAATGATGTCCCTTGGTGTCAGTGAAGGGTCATCATCCAATAAATGCAGAATTTGATCCTGCAATACTTCGACTTCCCTCTGTGGGCTATGGCATGAGTGAAAAGTCAGTGAGCGATCAGCGCCATCAAATGGGCGCTTTCTCAGACTGTTGTTGAAAGAATCTTCTGTAGAGCCAATCTGGGCGTGATCTTCAAGATTAAGAATATCTCGCTGGATTTGGTGCAAGATAGAATCAGGCTCTAATTCAACAAAGGCATGAATATCAGAATCTGGCTCCAATTGTGACAGCAGGTAGAGGTGATCCCTTCCCAATTTTCCCCAAGATGCCAGCAATGGATTATTTAGATCCTGCTCTCCTTCGGCATTAAAGAGCGAGGGCGCCTCTTCGGGGTTCTTAAATCTTTCCAGCAATTGTTCGCTTTTATAATGTTTTGGTTTACGGCTAGTTAGCTTGGCAAGAAAAGCATAACTCTGAATATCTCCCCAATAATATTGGCATGGATTCGTGAACATAAGATGGATATCAATATGTTTACCTAATGCCTTCAATACTTGCAGGTAAGCAGGGGGCAATACAGATACACCACAGATAAAAATGCGCGAAGGAAGATCCTTCAATGGAAAATTCCCTTCTTCCAACGCCGAGATAAATCGTTGGTATAAATTGGCGCGGTGCCACAAAGGTTGTTGTAACTGACGGGTATAGGCTGTCAGTTCAAACCATAGCCTTTTTTGCCATAACTGGTTGCTGTTGCTGCCCAAACTATCAATTAATTGACCATTTTCCCAACTTTCTAACCATTGGGGGCGATAAACCAGATATTGGTCAAACAGATCGGCAATTCGGCCAGCTAACTGGTGAATTTTGCGTTTATCAATATCCAGATCAAGATAATGCCTGAGTGCTGAAAATTCCGGCTCCATCAACAAATCTGGCAATAAGGTCATTAACTTCCACTTCATGGCATCCTTACTAAAAGCACTGTCTTTGGGAATATCAGGCAACACTTTGGTAAACATCTGCCAGATAAACGTTGCAGGCAGCGGGAACTCCATATTCGCCGCAATGCCCAGTTTTTCTGCCAACTGAATCTGCAACCACTGTGACATCCCTGGGCTTTGAACCAAAATCACTTCTTTGCCAAATGGGTCAGAAAGGGGATTTTCCCCGATCAATATCGTCATCAGCTCTTTGAGAATATCGAGCTGATTTGAATGATAAACTCTAAACATCAATGCTCCCACTTGCACAAAACCAGCGTTCTAATTTACTGGGTTTATTGTAATGTACTGTCAGCTTAATCGTTACCTGATAACACCCCCAGGAACGAAATTCTCGTTGAACTTCTATTTTCCATCCCCGCTGTATGGCTGCCTCTTCTTCTGTTTTCTGCAAATCAATCTGGCCTGCGAAACGTTCATATTGTTCCAACTGATTATGGACATATCGTACTGCCTTAAGCTGCCCCCAATATTGGTGGAAATTAGCAGACAGTGCTTGATGGTAACGCATTAAACCCAATAAAGAGATCGCAAATACGGCAGACGCAACCATGACTTCTGGCAAACTCATTCCCTCTTGTCGTCTGGTTTTCATAAACAAAACTCAGCTTGAACAACAGGGCAAAAATCCAACCAACCGCTTTCAATAGGGATCAGTTCAACAGGAATAAGTGTATCTGGATTTAAAGGTTTCATCTGTTTCATCCATTGATAAAGTTCAAGCTTTTCTCCTGAGGCAAATTGAGCAATACCTTTTAATAAAAAAAGCGTGTCTGAATAGCGTTTGAGGCAACTTTTCAAATGAAATTCAGCTTGTTGCAGACAAAACCAAGACTCTGTTTCTTGCTGATTGAGTGACCATGACTGCGCTTTTCCCCATATCAATGATGATTCGGCTCGCCAAAAAGCCTGCAAGTAATTTTGTTCATCCGTCATCATAAGCATCGCACTTTCCTGTTGGTAATGGAGCGCTTTTAACATCATTAAACTCAGCGCCAATAGCATCATTATCGATATCAGCAGAATATTTCCTTGTTGTTTATCTGCCATATGTTTTTCCCCTCGATATCTTTATTTTCTGATATTGCGCAGCCGAATTGTGGCTTGATGGTGGTACACAATTGCTGGGGATTTCAACCAATGGGCATCAATAGACAAAGTGACAAAAATCACGCCGCCTTTTGCGTGTGATTTTTCAAGATGAAAGGTATCAATAACCATCTCTTTTGGATCAAATAACCTTTCCCAGCCATTTTCCTGACAATCTTTCACCCCTCTCCCCCACTCAAGAGCTCGGTTATTTAAGCGATAACCAAAAAATTCAGATTCAATGTGACCCGATTTTTCCCATTGGTTATTTAAATTGAGATCAAAAGCAACAATAAAACAGGAGTTAGCCGTTTCGGTATTTTTATGGTTAATCACCAATGGTTCACCTTTGCACTGTTCTCTATCCCGACAATAACCTGCCCGCCGAATATCTTTCTCCATTAAATAAGCCGTTCTGTTCACCAAATAATGCAATCTATATTTACGATAGAGATCGAGAATCTGGCCTGATAAAACCGGATACGTTTTTGTCATGGCAACAAAAATGACGCTACTGATTAACAGAGCTACCATTATTTCCAATAAAGAGAATCCATCTTGTTTTTGCTTACAACAGAAGATAGTCAGAGTCATGGAGTTTTTATTCCCTCACAATTGGGCAACGAGCTAATCGTATTGCTGCATGTCCTGATTCGCCCACGTCCAGAAACGATGACATTAATTTCATCTGCTGAGTTTGCCAGCGTGAAACTGGCTGGCATGGCTGTATTTCTAATCCCATAAAAATCAATGCGATCAGTCGTGGAAAATGATAAAAACACATCTTCGTGCGGAGAATAAATTCGTTCCCCATCACCTTCATCACAAATAGTTATTTTGGTGACAGATGATATCAAACACCAAGGCTGCTCCATCACGAACCATAAGGTACGATCCTGATTTAAATAATTTGCTAAAGCCTGCTGCCTTTCCATAAAAGACAACACATTATGTACCGCTGATTGCAACCGCAGGCGGCTTTGATATTTCCCCCAATGGTACAATCCCCAAGACAAACTAATCGAAATGATGAGCATTGCTATCATTAATTCTAATAAGGTAAATCCGTTTTTCTGATTAATGCATTTATAGGTCATTATTTCCTGATTTATTTATCGTTCAGATTTTGGTCAGGTGAAATATCTACTATTAGAAACAGAATAAACAGTACTACTGTTTGATTATGCGAAGAGATTTGAAAAAAAAGCAGACACGTTACTTTTTTACATTTTAATTGCGTAATAGCTCACAAAATTAAATTTAAAAACCATAACATAAAAAAAGAGTAGAGTAGAAATCTACTCTTTAATAGTTCCTTTTATATTAATTGATATTTTTTAATCTAAATGTAGTTTTGATAAATTTAAATAAATTGGGTGCAAATGGTTTTATTATAAAATAATCTAAACTATAAATCGTGTATTAATAATTCTAGGCTCTTCAAGAATATTTGATCTTGCCTGTTTAATATTGGTTAACACACAAGTTCGTAATAACCACCTATCATAGCCATCATAACGCGGTATAAACTCTGAACGACCATGTACACAGCGGTTATTATCAATGATAAGTAAGTCCCCTGCTTCAAGGGCAACCCAATATTTATATTTATTGGCAATTTTTTTAAGTTTATCAAGAATTAATTCAGCCTCTGTATTAAGCCCTTTCATTAAATCTAAATCATAGATCATATAAGGATCATTAGGATTGCCATAAAGAATTGAAGTCAGAGGACCATTACCTTTTACTCCATTAGGGCTACCATAAGAGTAATCTATTCCTGTGATAAAGAGTGGCTCAGACAATATTTTAACTTCTTCTAGAGACAAGTCACGGAGCATCATCTTAGCACTTGATGTAAAGGTTTTAGCATTTTTTTCATGATCTTGACGTAAGCAATACAGTAAAACGTAATCACACATTAATGGATGGAAAGCAATTTCTGTATGAAAATCAAGTTCTTTTTTTGAACTTTCCGATGATAATAGAAACTCTTTTTTTATACTGGGAACCAAATTTTGGAATATGTTGCCATTTTTTTCTTGTGAATACCCAACGGCACAACCGAGAAATTCTGAAATCATGGCTAACCACAATTCACCATAAAAATTTCCTTTATCAGGATAATGCAACGCATGTGACGGAGTGGGAGGTAAAATACCATCAAAATTTAAGCCTTTTAATAAAAATACACCATAATCATTACCATAATTTTTAAAGTTGTATAAATTTTCTATGATCTCTTGGTTAAGATAGGTTATTCGTTTAAAACTTTCGGAAAGAAATTTATTCAGACAATTATAAGGGCTATTCAATGGATCATCATAGAACCCTTTTTTAATTAACTCACCATTATCAATGTGAATAATATGGTTACCTTTAATTTTAGATAAATCATGAATATTATCTGATTTTTCATATTCCTTTATATTATTAGAAAAACTTTTCTCCGACTTAAAATGGAGTTCTTTTTTATCGTTGTCAATAATATCTTTAATAATTCTTTTTAAAAACCTCTCATTATCGTATTTTGCAAAATAGAATGATGAATAGGTATTCAATAAACCAAGATAATAGAATTTTTTATTGTTCTCATTCTTTTTCAACCCAATAACAAAATCGTCGTAATTTATGAAACTCTGCCATCCTTTATAATCAAAAAACTGTCTTACATAATTACCATGTAAATGGAAAAATTCTCCTCCGTAACTTATATTCATTTCTCCATCAAGCTGATTTAAATAATCATATTTTTTATGCTTGAATTCTATATTTTTAGTAATAATCTCTTTGTTCATAGAGTTACTTTCAGTATGCGAGTAAATTTCAGACAAAGAGAATATGATAGATATATTAGGTTGTTCATCTATATTATTTTGTGAAACATCATTAGTTGTAATCAGAATATCAATATCACTTATGGAATTTCCTTTTGATATATGATCATCTATATTACACACATCGAAATTGTAATTTTCAAAAAAACCAATTATATTACAAAATGAGTTTATAGAAATATTACCCCTCCCTAATTTATTATAAAAAGAATTATCATATACAATAAGCAAACTTCTATCGTTCATTACCTAACCTTATTTATTTTAAAGAAGAATAGCATCAATAAATTTCATATTGATGCCCCTGACTCTATAGATAAATTTGGACAGAAAATCACATATTACAGTAATAAATTATTTACATAAAAATAGCACTTGCTAACATAATAAACCCAAATAACAATAAAAATGCATTAGTGATAGATTCAATGATAACTTGGAAATTTCCTTTTAAAAATAAATTCTGAATATAAGATAGTGCATAAACAAATATAATCCACCAAAATATACCAATGATAATATCAATAATCCCAAGTATGATAACTTGTCTTAGCGGGGGTAGTGATGGATTAATAAATTGAGGCAAAATACTGATAAAAAATATGGCTACTTTTGGATTAAACACATTGGTCAGAAGCCCAATTAAAAAAGGGTTTCTTTTCTGTTTGACGACATCTTGTGAAACTGTGACAGATTGTTGTTGATTTTTATTGCAATAAATTTCTCTTACCCCAGAGATTCCCAGATAAACAAGATAAAAGGCTCCAATGATTTGCAATATACTAAAAGCTAGTTTCGATGTCGCCAGAATAACTGTAGCACCCAATGATCCTAAAACAAGGTGAAAAAACAACCCGGCTTGCACACCAAATGCAGTGAGCATTCCTTCCCTTTTACTCTTGAATACGCCTTTACTGATAACGGCCCAATCGGGACCAGGTGTCAGATAAGAGAGCAACGCCAATAAAATAAATATGGATATCAATTCAAAGCTAATCATCTTTATGATCTCAACTGACAATGTGTGGTGATTACAACATATTCATCACTTTCTCCTGGACTGATTTCCACTTTAACATCCCCTATTTCTTCTGTATTTTTTATATGAGTCCCACCACAAGGGATAATAACTGGATGATTTTCTACAGTACTTTTCCATAATCGTAAATCTTCAATATTTTTTGATGTGTATTCAACCTGTATTTCTCTTCCGGTTGAAAGCCAGTTTTTCAAGGTGAGATTAATTTCTTCATTAACACGATTAATGTCCTGCAAAAAGGCTGCCTTATCAAATCCTTTTTTCTTTATCGATTTACCAAATCGATATATATCTACGGATTGTAACTCAGAAATTGACGATTTAAATATTGATGCTTTATCCAAATTAAAATTGCCTAAACTATCTGTATCATAATTTTTATTCCAATATTTATTAGCCACCTTATTTAGAGCCAAAGACATAAAATGTGCCATGCTATGTGCTGCACTTATTTTATGTCTGGCTTCTGCATCAACAGATAACTCAATTTTTTTACCTATAATAATTCTTTTATCTATGATAACCTTTTCTTCCAGACCATTTAGTGACTCTAAATAGTGTGCTGGAATAAGTTTATCTTCTGAATTTAATTTGTTAGGTATATTCTGACCAATATAAACTTGTCCGTCAATGATAGCCGCGGTATAAGTTTTGACAATATTTAATATATGGGTACTAAAGACTATAATTCCAATATCACTTTTTTGATCTCCCCATTTATAGTTTTCAGGATAAAATGGGCTATTATCCGTAATAATAATATAACCATTATTATATTTTAATATATCGATGACTATTGCATCCAAATTCAATTGCCCAGTCATAAATGAAGATTCAATTACTGAGTTACTTAACATGTCAATTTCGCCTACTGTTTATGTTATAAACATTTAATCTACTTATTGATTAAAAAATGTCAAGCTCTCTACAGGATGAATTTACTGCACAAAAACAAATATAATTAATGGAATAAATAATTAATGAGGGTAAATACATTTTCCATCCCCAGATTTGAGGATGGAAAAAGAGAATTAAATTGCAACTGGAGCTTTAATACCAGGATGTGGATCATAGTCCACAATCTCGAAGTCTTCGAATCGATAATCAAACAATGATTCTGGCTTACGCTTAATTACTAACTTAGGTAACGCGCGTGGCTCACGGCTTAATTGCAGTTTGGTCTGTTCCAAATGGTTGCTGTACAGGTGAGTATCACCACCCGTCCAGACAAAATCACCAACTTCAAGATCACACTGTTGAGCCATCATATGCACCAACAGGGCATAACTGGCGATGTTGAATGGCAACCCTAAAAATACGTCACAAGAGCGCTGGTAAAGCTGGCAGGAAAGTTTGCCATCCGCTACGTAAAACTGGAAAAAAGCATGGCATGGCGCCAACGCCATTTTATCCAACTCTCCAACGTTCCATGCAGAAACGATGATCCGACGTGAATCAGGATCACTTTTCAACTGTTCAATAACCTGAGTTAATTGATCGATTTGACGACCATCCGCAGAGCCCCAGGCACGCCATTGTTGACCATAAACCGGCCCCAAATCGCCATTTTCATCAGCCCATTCATCCCAGATAGACACGCCATTATCATGCAGGTATTTGATATTGGTGTCGCCATTCAAGAACCAAAGCAATTCATGGATAATGGAACGAATATGGCAACGCTTGGTTGTTACCAACGGAAAACCTTCTTGCAAATTGAAACGCATCTGATGACCAAAAATAGAGAGTGTTCCCGTCCCTGTACGGTCATCTTTTGCTGTGCCCTCTTCCAGAACTTTTTTCATTAAATCCAGATACTGTTTCATTTTGCCTCTTGTACCTTGTTATTGCGGGTTTTGTTGCCAGGATATTTATACGCCCATATCATCATAAATATTCCGAATAAAATCATTGGGATAGAAAGCATTTGCCCCATACTTATCCCTTCAAACAGCCCAAGCTGGGCGTCAGGCTGGCGGAAAAATTCGACTATTATGCGAAATGCACCGTAACCAATCAGGAATAAACCTGAAACACTCCCCATCGGGCGCGGTTTACGGATAAATAAATTGAGGATGATAAATAATACAATGCCTTCAAGCACCATCTCATATAGCTGTGATGGATGGCGGGGCAGGACACCATATTTTTCCAGAATAGGCCATAACGAAGGATTGTCTGTGGCTAGAGCAATATCTTCACTGCGGGAGCCTGGGAATAACATCGCCCACGGCGTATCAAGCGTAACACGCCCCCACAATTCTCCGTTGATAAAGTTACCAATACGCCCCATCCCCAAACCAAAGGGAACCAATGGAGCAACAAAATCTGCGACTTGTAAGAAGTGGCGCTTGGTGCGGCGCGCAAACCACCACATCGCGCAGATAACCCCTATCAATCCACCGTGGAAAGACATTCCTCCATCCCAAACTTTAAACAGATAAAGCGGGTTATCAAGGAACATTGGGAGGTTATAGAACAGAACATAACCGAGGCGTCCACCGACGAAAACCCCGACAAACCCTGCATACAGTAAGTTCTCAACTTCGGCTTTGTTCCAGCCACTGTTCGGCTTTGCCGCACGGCGATTTGCCAGCCACATGGCAAAAACAAAACCAACCAGATACATAAAACCGTACCAGTGGAGGGATACAGGCCCGATTGAAAATATGACTGGGTCAATATTAGGAAATGCCAGATAGCTAATGCTCATCGTTCCCCACTAAAAATAATGTTGTGTGAATGAATGATCTTGTGCGAGTAAATTATATGACTTGAATGGCTTAAGACAAATAATCGCTGATGATAACACAGGCAAGTGACTCGCTCCCACCACTAAACCGTAAGTAGCAAGCGCTAAGATCTTTCGTTACATTTACAATTTTCCGGCCGTGGTCAGCGCAAGATGGATAGTTTTGAATGGCAATAACAGAGATAAAGGAGCATCTAATAACGGGACTGCGCCAAAACTCTCATACCATTTTGCAACCTGTTGATTCTTAGCATCAATCAGAAGAGCAACACCCCCCGCTTGCATAGCAACCAAAAGACAGCGTCGTCCTGCGGCAAGTAATAATTGTCCCCCAAGCCCTCGATTTTGTGCTGAAACATCCACTGCCAAGCGGCCAAGTCGAAAAACTGGCACTTCATGACGTGCCAGACCACGCTTAACCACTTCAGGTACACGTTCGTAAGTGACAGAAGCAGGGCTAAGCGTGTAATATCCAAGTATCTTCTTATTGATATCATCAGTAATAGCAAGATAAGTTTTTGCCCCACCCTTCTCGTGATTCTGCCTTGCATGGCGATGTAAAAACTGATTCAACGTATAATCACCACAGTCTAAAGAGGCACGATCATGATGTTTACTGATAGGCTCTTCATACCAGATCGGTAACATCACTATGGCCTCTTTGGTAGGGCAAATGCTGCGGCCATTAACTTATCGTTAGGTGTCGGCGGGTTATCCAAAAGGTTCAGTACACGCAAACTGTCTCTCTCGGTGAGTTCCAATCGCTCATTTTCGTCAATGACCTTTCGTGCTACTGACACCACATTACGGACTACAAACTCGGTTAGATTGGTATGTTGCAAGGCGGCTGCACGTATCAACAACAATTTGTCGTCTGAAGAAATCCGTAAGGACATACGGTCATTGGTTTCTACTGGAATCTGAGGCATAATTAAGTCCTCCTATTTTTTGTACACATTTAAATAGTACAAAAGAATCTGATGATTCACAATATGTACAATTTAAATACACGTACATGAAGAAAATAGCTCTTTTTTTGTATAGCTTTTCTAAATCCCCCCTCGAATCAAGCCACCCAAGCCATGCGATTCCATAAATTCGGCTGAGAGCGCTTTGACCTCATGGCTGGTTTCAGCTTGCAAAATCAATTTAATAAGATGCTCTAGTTCTTTAGCATCCAAGTGGCGTAATAAATACTTAGTACGCGGAACGCTGCGGCCACTCATGCTCAGGCTACGATAACCTAAGCCAAGCAATATGAGTGTTCCCATTGGTAGACCTGCCATTTCTCCGCATATGCTAATCGGGAGATCAAGGCGCTGACATTCATCAAAGGCGAGTTTCAAGGCCTTAATCACCGCAGGATGTAAATTATCATATAGCGAAGCGACGTGTGTATTATTGCGATCCACGGCAAGCAAATACTGGGTTAAATCATTCGTACCAATAGAAACAAAATCAATCCGTTGCTTTAATTGGGGCAGCAAAAAAAGGGTAGAAGGTACTTCAAGCATCATACCAATCTGGGGCATTGTGATGGTATCGGCTAGTGTTTGCTCTACTTCAATTTTCGCTCTCTCAATCAGTTTTCGGGCTTCATCAATCTCTTCAATACTGGTTACCATCGGCAAGAGTATTTTTAAATTGCCAGTCTGTGCATTGGCTTTTAGCATCGCACGTAGCTGAATCAGGAATATTTCCGGTTGATCCAGCGTGATGCGAATTCCCCGCCAGCCCAGACAAGGGTTTTCTTCATTGATGGGCATATAGGGAAGTTGTTTATCAGCGCCAATATCCAGTGTTCTCAATACGACTGGCTTATCAGGGAAAAGCTCCAGTATCTCTTGGTAACGATTTTTCTGCTCATCTTCTGATGGGAAACCGCTATGCAGCATAAACGGGATTTCGGTGCGGTACAGCCCAATACCGTCAATATTATCTTCTATCTGCCGTTCATGTTTCAGACTCAAGCCTGCGTTAAGCTGCACCAGAACCCGTTCTCCACTTTTTAGCCGCGCTTGTTTCTGCTGTTCATATTCAGCTAATTTGCTGATAACTTTTTCTTCTTCAATAAGTTGTTGGTATTCCTGGGCAACCAGAGGCTCTGGTTCAATAAAAATTTCGCCACGATAACCATCAAGAATGAGTGTCCGGTTGTGTAACAACTCAGGCTGGATATCCGCTCCCATGATAGCGGGAATACCCATCGCACGAACCAATATTGCAGAATGGGAGTGAGTCGCGCCATCGCGCACAATCACGCCAACCAATTGATCTTGTGGCAACTCAGCCAACAAGTTGGCACTGAGTTCATCAGCAACCAGTATAAAGCGCTGCGGCCACTGCCTTGTGCCCGTGAAGGAGCCATTCAGATGAAACAGCACCCGTTGGCCGAGTGCCCGTAGATCCGATGCCCGCTCGCGCATATAAAGATCTTGCAAGCTGGTAAACTGTTCAGCATATTTTTCAATCACAGTTTTAACCGCCCATTCCGCCACAAAACCGTTATCGACGGAATAAAACAGATCCCGCTTGAGTTGAGGATCATTTAATAAATGAGAATAGAGATCGAAAATGGCGGCACTTTCTTTCTGTGAACTGGCAGTAAAGCGTTTACTGATACGACGGCACTCAGCGGTTGCTTCTTCAAGGGCAAAAGTCAGCCTGGCGCGTTCAGCCTGATAATCCAGGGTCGATGCTTCAGTCACTTGTTCCAACAAAGGCTGGGAACGATCTTGCCATCCCTGTGCCATAACAATGCCATTAGAAATGGTAAGCGCCTTAATGCGGGTCTGACGATACTGGCCGAATACCCCTTTTGTTTGTGCCTGAGCGAGAACCGCCGCAAGCTGCATCGCCAATGTCACCATGAAAGATTCTTCACTTTCATTAAATAACCGTCGCTCATATTGCTGGACGACTAATATTCCCTGCAATTGGCGACGATAAATAATCGGCACACCTAAAAAAGCCCGCAGACTTTCTTCTCTTACCTGAGGAATATATTTAAAACTAGGATGCTCACGGACATCAGCGAGATTAATTAATTCGGATAAACGCCCAACTTGCCCCACAACGCCTTCATCAAAGGAGAGACTAATTGCTCGCCCTTTCGGTTTTCTTAGCCCTTTGGTCGCCATCAGGTAATAACATTGCCGCTGATGATCCGCCAAATAGATAGAGCAAACATCCGTGTTTATTGCCAGACATGTTTCATTAACCAATAACTCAAGCGCTTCCGATAAATTAGTTGCCATTGCAACCTGTTCGACAATTTCCCGTAAGCGCATGAGCATAGCAATGACCTAACTTTTTCTACGACGATATAAATAAGGTGAAGGTAATAATGAAGTGGGCTCCGGCGTTGACATCACAATAGAAGAGAATTCTTTCATCACGCGGCGATATACATCTCGTTTAAAAGAAACGACCTGCCGGACAGGATACCAATAACTGACCCAACGCCAACCATCAAACTCCGGTATCTTACTGCGCTGCACATTAATATCCGCTTCATTACACAATAACTGCAATAAAAACCAACGTTGCTTTTGCCCGATACAAACAGGCTTTGTATCCCAACGCACCAAACGCTTGGGTAATTTGTAACGCAACCAACTTCGGGTTGAGGCGAGAACCCGTACATCTTTGCGATTTAAACCAACTTCTTCGAACAACTCGCGATACATCGCTTGCTCTGGTGATTCCCCTGGATTGATACCCCCTTGAGGAAACTGCCAGGAATGCTGCCCATAACGGCGGGCCCACAGAACCTGCCCTTGGCGATTACAAATTACAATTCCTACATTCGGGCGGTAGCCATCATCATCGATCACCAGACTACCTCTCGATATAACAAATTTAAAAAGATAGCTAATTGTTTCATACTCATCTCAAGCGGTAAACCTAAACCTCTATGATTAGACTTTGCAGATGTAGCCGAAGTCTCTACAATACCGCCATCTCAACGGGGTGCGGCTGTTGTCAAACAGTACTGCTGAGAACAAACCCGTCGAACCTGAATCGGTTAGTACCGCCGTAGGGATTTGAGTCGCTAATCCTTGATATAACAGATGTCATTTTCATTTAGCATCTTCTCAGATCCTTTGCTATCTGCTAATAACAAACATTAGTCATTAATGTATATAACTATCAATATTTTTAATTATTGATATGTGCAACTATAGGAGAGCAAAGTGTTTACGAAATTATTTTCCAGCTTTATTGCTATCAGTATGCTGTCTATTTCTGCCAGTGTCTTTGCTCAAACAGACCAGGCAAAACCTACTCTGACAGTTTATACTTATGATTCATTTGCTTCTGAATGGGGTCCAGGGCCTGCCATCAAAAAAGCCTTTGAAGCGGAATGTGACTGTGAACTGAAACTTGTTGCGTTGGAAGATGGAGTATCTTTGCTGAACCGCTTGAGAATGGAAGGCAAAAAAACACCCGCAGATATTATACTGGGTTTAGATAACAACCTGATTCAAGCCGCCCAGCAAACAGGGTTATTCACACCAAGTCACGTCGATGCCTCAAAACTGAAATTACCCATCACATGGCACAACACGACGTTTATTCCTTACGATTACGGTTATTTTGCCTTTATTTACAACAAAAATACCCTGCCTCATCCCCCTAAAAGTATGGATGAATTAATCAATAACCACCAGAATTGGAAGATTATTTATCAAGATCCACGCACCAGCACGCCGGGCTTGGGGCTACTGCTCTGGATGCAGGAACTCTATGGCGACAAAGCCGCTCAGGAGTGGCAGAAAGTTGCCCAAAAGACACTCACCGTCACTAAAGGCTGGAGTGAAGCCTATGGCCTGTTTCTGAAAGGTGAAGGTGATATGGTGCTGAGCTATACCACATCACCCGGCTATCACATTATGTCAGAGAAAAAAGATAACTACGCTGCTGCTATCTTCAAGGAAGGGCATTATTTGCAGATTGAAGTGGCCGCTCAAGTGGCCTCAAGTAAACAGCCGGAACTGGCGCAAAAATTTATGAATTTCATGCTCTCTCCGGCATTTCAGCAAGCCATTCCAACAACCCAATGGATGTATCCCGTCATTGATATCCCTTTACCTGACGTTTTTAAACAACTTCCTGTTCCTGAGAAATCGCTGCAATTCAACGCAGATGATGTGGCAAAACACCGTACAAAATGGATCCGTACATGGCAAAGCGCTGTCAGTCGTTAATCGCGGGTTGGTTATTGCCGGGGGTTATTGCCTCCGGCCTGTTAATTGTGGTTGCCCTGTCAGCATTCGGGACGCTGTGGTTCAATGCGCCTGAAAGCCATTGGCAAGAATTCTTGCATGACAGTTATCTCTGGCATGTCATTCGATTCACCTTCTGGCAGGCATTTTTATCTGCCATTTTATCGGTAACACCCGCCATTTTTCTGGCGCGAGCACTTTACCGTCGCCGTTTTCCCGGCAAAACCCTATTTCTGCGCTTATGTGCCATGACCTTAATTCTCCCTGTTTTGGTGGCTCTGTTTGGTATTCTCACCGTTTATGGTCAGACTGGCTGGCTGGCTAATATTTTCCAATGGATAGGCGTTGAATATCGTTTCACACCTTATGGCCTACAGGGGATTTTGCTGGCACATATTTTCTTTAATATGCCAATGGCTACACGGTTATTACTGCAATCTCTGGAGAGTATTGCCATTGAGCAGCGCCAACTTGCTGCCCAGCTCGGTATGAGTGAATGGCAACATTTTCGTTTTATTGAGTGGCCTTACCTGCGCCGCCAAATTTTACCGACGGGAGCACTGATTTTTATGCTGTGCTTTGCCAGTTTCGCGACGGTTCTTGCTCTTGGCGGTGGCCCAGCCGCAACGACCATTGAACTTGCCATTTATCAGGCTCTCAGCTATGACTACGATCTTGGTCATGCCGCCCTGCTTGCCTTGATACAACTTTTTTGTTGTCTCGGTTTGGTACTCCTTAGCCAAAAACTTAAAGGCGCGCTTTCCGTTGGTTATGGGCATCAACAACAATGGCGTAATCCACAGGATTCATGGCTGCAAAAATTATCTGATGGTTTACTGATTGGCATCGCGTTACTGCTATTAATTCCTCCTTTATTGGCGGTCATCGTTGATGGCTTGAACCGTGATATTTTTAATGTTTTAAGCCAAACAGCTTTATGGCAAGCCCTTACAACCTCCATTATCATTGCACTGGGCGCAGGTTTACTGTGTGTTATTCTCACCATGATGTTGTTATGGAGCAGCCGAGAATTACGCTTACGTCATTTCTCTCGATGGGGACAAGCAATGGAAACCAGTGGATTGTTGATCCTTGCTATGCCGGGGATCGTCCTTGCCACCGGTTTTTTTCTCCTGCTAAACACAACGATTGGTCTGCCTCAATCGCCTTACGGACTGATTATCCTGACCAACGCATTGATGGCGATCCCCTACGCACTCAAAGTATTGGAAAATCCAATGCGTGATCTGGCAGAACGTTACAATCCCTTATGCCGCTCTCTCAATATTCAGGGAATGCACCGCCTGTATTGGATCGAGCTTAAGGCATTAAAAATTCCATTGGCACAAGCGTTGGCTTTCGCGTGTGTATTATCTATTGGCGATTTTGGTGTGATCGCCTTATTTGGCAATGAAAATTTCCGCACTTTGCCTTATTACCTTTCCCAACAAATTGGGGCATATCGCAGTCAGGATGGTGCAGTGACCGCATTTCTGCTGCTCCTGCTGTGTTTTGTTTTATTCACTGTAATTGAACGCTTACCGAGCCGACGCCATGATTAAACTTGAAAATGTCATTTATACTTATGAACACTTTGCCATGCATTTTAATGTGAGCGTAAAAGCTGGGGAACGCATTGCGATCCTCGGCCCTAGCGGGGCAGGTAAAAGTACATTGTTAAGCTTAATCGCGGGGTTTCAGTTTCCAGAACACGGTACTATCTGGCTGGATGGCGAAAAGCATACAAACACGCCACCTTCCAGACGGCCTGTTTCGATGTTGTTTCAGGAAAATAACCTGTTTTCCCATTTAACCATTGAGCAAAATATTGGTTTGGGATTGCATCCGGGATTACGGTTAAGTGCTGAACAAAAGCAAATGCTGCAACAGATTGCCTCTCAAGTGTCACTGGAGGAGTGTTTATCGCGCCTGCCCGCTCAACTTTCTGGCGGACAACGCCAGCGGGCAGCATTGGCACGTTGTTTAGTCCGCCATCAACCGATTTTATTGCTGGATGAACCCTTTTCGGCACTTGATCCGGCTTTACGCAATGAAATGTTGGAATTACTGGATAAAATATGTACCGAACAGCAAATGACATTATTGATGGTGTCCCATAATCTTGATGATGCAGCCAAAATCGCGCCACGATCTTTGCTGATTGTGGATGGCAAGATTCATTACGATGGGGCGACGGAGAAATTGGTGAGTGGCGAGGCTGCGGAGGCGGTGGTTTTGGGGATTGGTTGATGTTGGCGGATAAATTATCAACTATTCTCCTCCGAAAAATGCTGAATGTGTCTTATGGATAAAAGGAAGATCCCAGCCCTGTGCTGGGATCATCTTCTGGCTAGTCTTCGTATTTGAAGTCTATATTAATTTTCATCTTTTCAAGGTCAACAGTGATCAGGCACCCATACCATACAGGACAACCATTGGTCAGATTATTTTCTACATAGTATTTACGCAGCATGACTAAATTTTCTATAACATCATCATCTGTTTTTGGAGATGAGGGTAAAAACCATTTTTTTCTTCCGTCTTCATCAATATAGTCATATAAAAACTTAGCATGATCATTTTCAGGAGATAATTCTACATCCAATAAAATCTTCTGTGCATTATCAGGCGCAGATTCATACAATATGCGACCAATTTCTGAATAAAATTCATCATCACTCACCATTATTTACCTCCTGGTGCATTCTCAAATCTTTCTATTACCGGCCTTTCATTGCCTACCTGATAAGTTACCGAAAAACGGTTTGGTCTGGCACCATTATCTTTGTAAGAAACATCTATCTTTACCTGAACTTGATGACCATTTTTTAAAGCACCAGTCCACTTATTCTCCATTTTCTTCCAAGCTCCACGGTTTAAATTAGGATCATGTATTCAAGGTATTGTTCTTAAGAAATAATATTTCTTTTTTATGAGAGAAATTAAATGGCAACGGTGGAAGTTAAGTGTCGATTTTGTCATCAGACAAAAACTTCACCTTCCAGACGGCTTGTTTCGATGCTGTTTCAGAAAAATAACCTGTTTTCCCATTTAAACACTGAGCAAAAAAATATCCTCCAACAAATAGCCTTCCAAGTGTCATTGGAGGCATGGTTGTCTCGCCTGCACGCTCAACTTTCTGGTGAACAGCGTCAACGGGCAGCATTGGCACGTTGTTTAGTCCGCCATCAACCGATTTTATTGCTGGATGAACCCTTTTCGGCACTTGATCCAGCTTTACGCAATGAAATGCTGGAATTACTGGATCAAATATGCACCGAACAGCAAATGACTTTACTCATGGTGTCCCATAATCTTGATGATGCAGCCAAAATCGCGCCACGTTCTTTGCTGATTGTGGATGGCAAAATTCATTACGATGGGGCGACGGAGAAATTGGTGAGAGGAGAAGCTGCTGAGGCGGTGGTTTTGGGGATTTATAGATAAAGGGAAGATCCCAGCGCTTGTGGCTGGGATCATCTTCTGGTTAGTCTTCGTACTTGAATTCTATATTAATTTTCATCTTTTTAAGGTCAACAATGAGCAAACAGCCATTCCATGCGGGACGAGCGTTAGTCAAATTGTTTTCCACGTAATACTTCCTTAATTCTACTAATAGTAACCTAAGGTCATAACTGGCGTGAGCATCAGGGAGAAACCAGTCTTCATGCCCTTCGTTATCTATATAATCGTATTCATATTCACAAGCATCACCTTCTGGGGATAATGTTGCACGTACTAGTATTTTCTGCGCATCTTCCGGCCCTGCATCAACAAGTAATTGGCCAATTTTATTATGAAGCATATCTAATTCCTTCATTTTTCACCACTTCCAGGAGCATTGCTAAAATCTTTCACTATTGGTCTACCACCATCAATAGAATATGTTACGTTAAAGCTTTCAGGGCGTTTACTCTCACCTTTGTAAACAGGTACAATTTTAACATCAATTTGCTTACCGTCTTTCAAATCCTTGGCCCAAGAATTCTCCATCTTTTTCCATTCACTTTTATTCAGATTTCCATTCATTGGGAGAATATTTATTTTCTCACCTGGCCCATTAAAGATACTGGCAAATAAATGACCCCCTTCATCACCTGGATTGCCACTTTTCCCTGTCTTGCTCTGTTGATAAGTATTACGGTCGTTTTTAGACAAAGACAGAGAACCTTCAGCAATGATGGTACGGCTTAATGAATCAGTTTGGAACGTTTTATTTCCGTCTACATGATAAATTGTATTTGGTTGCGGCTTATTCAATTGCTTTTCCCAAGCACCTGTTTTACCAGAGTTTATAACAACAACTGTTGGCTTTGTAGGCGAAAAACCCGGCTGCTTTTCTTGTGAATTGTGGATCCCAGTTCTGATACTTTTCCCTGTTATTGAAAACCGTGTGTCTTCACCACCCAGAGATTTTGCTGCGACTAGCCCATATTCCAGCGCTTGGCCTAACCCATTGGTATACTTATCAATGACGGCATGATCTTTCGCCGATTCATCAAAGGTGAATGCAATAACTTCAGGTTCAAAATAAAGCCTACCGATGAAGGAATCTACAGGTTCTAGTGCATCGTTAGCATAATAACGAAGATTATGAGCACAAAGTGTTGGTTTAGCCTGACACTCGTTTTTGAGAGATTCTCTCTCTGTTGCCAATTTATTGCGCTCTTCTGCAATGATAGGTGCGATATCTTCACCTTTCTTCTTCGCTGCTGTGATTTTTTTATCCAGCTCTATCAGTTCATGCTGAAAGAAATTATGCTCAAGAACGATTTCACTCGCATTTGCGCCACTGTTAACCCCTTCAGCACTATTGGTAGCAAATGCCCCAGCAATCCCACCGATAATTTTGCCGCCTGCCAGAATCTGTGCGGGGTCATCAAAAGTCTTATACAGTGTCATCTTACCAAGCTCAGCTGCAAGTGCGCCTGCGGCTGCACCTCTTGCATCTCCACCACCAATGTGAGCGGAAAGGGCTGATATGGCAGCATGACTAATAGCTTTACCGGGTAAGCCTAATTCTACCCCGTAATCCCCAACAAGGTTTGCGCCTTCCGCATTAATTTGATTACCAGCATTTGCAAGCAATGCCGTAGTGAAATTATCTTTAAAGCTGCCACCGTTGATTGCAGTATTTAAACTCGAGCTAATAACAGATTGCCCTGCAACACGTTGAGCAACTTTGCTCCATTCTTGATTACTTAATAAAGGTGCTTTAGTTGCACCGTTAGCCGCTTTTTCCACGCCCATAAATTTGTCAAACCCGGCCAACGCACCACCGACTGCCATTGAAGTGACGATTGATTTTACCGTTTGACTGCTACCCATCTCTTTGAGAGTTTTGGATACATTGCCTTGGTTATTAATAAGGCTGACCGCCGCAGTAGACGCCAAAGATGCGATACCAGCAGAAACTGCGCCATATGTAGCAGTGCTTACTGTTGCTGCTGTTGCAGCACTAGCTCCAGCTGCGGCAGCTGCGCCACTAGCTGTACCTGCGGCAGCATTGGCGGCGGCGATAGTTACCCCCGCACCAGCTGTGACGGCAGCGACAGCGATAGCGATAACAGCAGAAACGGCAGGGTTTAAATGCTGGCTCTCATAATTCCAACTCTTATAAGCATCCTGAACTTCATTCCAATGTACATCCCGGCGCTGGCTTAATCCTTTTAACCACGCTGTTTCAGGGGTATTACCAAGAACAGTGAGTACAGCCTGTAAGGATTGGCCTTTCTGTGTTTTAATGTCAGCATTGATTCCATTTGCTGCATCAATTGTTAACTTTTCACCAATGTGAACAGAAGGCAGTACCCATGCTTCTGCACGATGACCACTATTGCCATTCTTAATGAAAAATCCTTTAGATTGGGTAATAGTTTGTTCAAAGGATGTATTTTTAACGGCCTTAAAATTTACTTTTCCGTGGGTGCTCGTTAACTTGGCATTTTTATTGGTTTCAATTTTACTTGCTTCGTAAGTACTATCATCTCGACTAAGTAAATTGATATCTCCAATAGATTTAAACTCAGTTACTTTATTTGTCACATCATGGCGATTCTGTGTAGAAGTTTTTGTTTTACCAAATCCACCCCAACTAGTTTTTGAATTTGTATTTGTTTCATCAAGAACTTCTTCTTGAGCTTGAGCATATAAATATCCACCTTTGGCAGCTACATTTAATTTACCCCCAGAGTTTAATTTAGTAGCTTGAAATAAAAGACTACCGTTAGTTACAATATTTAAATCACCAACACTATCTATTGCTGTGCTTTTATGAGTTATATTGGTTAAGCTACTGTTTCTGGTTATTTTATGAATGCCATTTCGACTAGATTCAAAACGTATGTTTCCACCACTAGTAATATTTATATCTCCCTTAGATTGAAGAGAACTTCCTTGAGTGGTTAAAGTATTATTAGCAATTAAAGTTAATTTTTTTTTGCCAATCAAGTTGGAACCTAACTGATACCCTCTCTGTTCCCAGTCATAACCTATAGGATTAGGTGCTGTCGAATATGGAAATGAATTAAAAGTTATATCTCGACCAGAAAATAATAATGTATGACCATTCGAAGATAATGTAGCACTTTGTCCACTGAGATCTCTTCCTGATTGAACTAAAAGCTCTCCTCCTGCTTTAACTTTACTTGAAATTTTATCAATCAACTCTGTAGAAATCCAAAATTCAAATGGATCTATAGCTGAAGTTATTTCTGCGGAAGTATTTTTATGACCACCTTTATATGCATCATCTATTGCAGCAAAATTAGGAGAGTTATACATCCAAAGAGTATCTTTATTCTCTGTCCAACTAATACCTTGAGAACCTATCCAATATCTATACCCAAAGTCTTTTGAAATAATCCTAGGGCCTAAATCTATATCTTTTGCGGAAAGTAAGGTAATATCTTTTCCAGCTTCAATACTGATCCCTCGTAAATTAAGAGATTGATTTGCAGAATTTAGATATACAGAACCTTTTGTGTTTAACTTTTCAATTGATAATGCTTCTTCAAATGATTTTAATTCCTTATTTTTATTAAATAGCTCCGACATTCTTTTATTATTTTTTAGGATAGAATCATCATAGTTTAACGCGATGCTCGACTTTAACACCCAATAACGAGAGTTTGTTGAAGCCAGTCGCGTTGTTTTTTACCTTGTTTAAAGTTGGCAAAAATACCTAATGTG
>NZ_MKGQ01000169.1 GCF_001908105.1 Xenorhabdus eapokensis | reverse complement strand
CGAGTGTCGTACCACGCTTGCGTAATGCACAAATAATTTCGGCTGGGTGCCAGTCTTGTTGAGTGTGAGTCATACCTGCTTCCCCTTCTGTTGATTATTAGTGGTGGCGATTCCAAACAGGGTTCGCAGTACCGGAGTTATCAGCCGGCGAGACCGAAGTCTCCCCTGCCTGAACCGCCATAGAAGGGGCGACAACAGGCACACTGGTAGAAACTTCCTACCAGTGGATAACTTACGGGGCTGCGACCTCCCGACTATCGGATTTTGCCGATAGCGTTTCTACTTTAACGAATTTCGTTATCTAATTCAATAATAGAATGTGTAAGTTTAACAAATAAACTAAACTATTTGAGTTATTGGCACTACCTAATAAAATACAGAATAATAATAAAACTTACACTTATTACTTGAATCCAATTTAAGCGAACCCAAGCAGTTACAATATTTAAAACCACTCAAAAATTCACAACCTTTTAATTTCCAACACCAATACTAGGGCAAGATCGGCGAATATATCTAAATGACTTTTCAAAATGGTAGGAGTATCAAAGAAACTCAGTCCCATTTTTGCGAATTTGGATTTTCCAGACACAAAAAAGCAAAAAGAAGGACTGA
>NZ_MKGQ01000168.1 GCF_001908105.1 Xenorhabdus eapokensis | reverse complement strand
CCATTTTGAAGTCTCCATGCGCACCTTGTTCCGGTGGTGCAATCAGATAGAACCTTGCATGACCCGTAATAAACCCGCCACGAAAATCCCTGATGCAGTGCTCATGGAGGATGTCCAAAACTTTCCCGATGACTATCAATGGGAAAGAGCAAAACGTTTAGGTGTCTCACAATCGGCTATTCATTATGCCTTGAAACGGCTTCGGATCACCCATAAAAAAAACACTCCAACACCCTCGCGCTGATCTTCAGGCTCGTCAGGTATTTATCGAGCGCATCAGCGACTATGAGCGGGCTGGCAGGCCGATTGTGTATTTGGATGAAAGTGGTTTTGCCCAATCGATGCCACGTCAACATGGCTATTCGGAAAAAGGGTTACGCTGTTTTGGTTCGCATGACTGGCACGCAAAAGGCCGTATCAACGTCATTGGTGCCATTCTCGAAAATACCTTCGTCACCTTAAGCTTGTTTACCGAGAATATTAATGCCGATGTTTTTTATGCGTGGATGACACAAGATTTGCTGCCAAAGCTTCCACACGGCGCCGTGATAGTGATGGATAATGCATCTTTCCATAAACGGAATGACACGACACAAGCGATAGCAGACAGCAGATGTCAA
>NZ_MKGQ01000167.1 GCF_001908105.1 Xenorhabdus eapokensis | reverse complement strand
TTATCGAGCCGATCACATCCCAGGCTGCTTCACGCTCACTGACATTGGCGGGCGTCAGTGTAAACCCGGTTACTACGCCGATTTCGTCTATCATGAGATGTCCTTTGAAACCGTAGTAAGTTTCGTTTTTGGCCGCACAGTACCCATAATCGGCTTGTCCTTTGAAGTTGGCACAGCCTTTTGCTCTTTTGAATCCACAGACGGGCAGCGGAAATCCGTCGATAATATGTACCGGCCTGTCGAGTGCGCCCAATAACCTCGCCAGCTTTTCTTGCAGTTGTTGTTTAACAACCCAAAGATTCGAAGTCTGTTTAGCGAAATTGGCGCGTGAACCTAGCCCCGGAAACCATTCGCGCCAGTGATGATTAAAGTATGTCCAAATGCCTTTATCTGTTGAAAATCCTAAAAATTCACCCACCACTTCCATCGTGATGGCTTCTGCATCGCTCAGTTTAGGCGGATATCCCCGGCTTCTTAATCGCCTACCTTGCTGTAACTGCGTTAAATTGTCATCTATCCAACAAAACACCCAAATGATAAAATCTTGCTGTGACATAGCCTTTTGTTCCTTTATTTCTCTATTTTTGACGACTTAAAGTTATAAAGGAGCGGCTATGTCATTTCAACTCACC
>NZ_MKGQ01000166.1 GCF_001908105.1 Xenorhabdus eapokensis | reverse complement strand
CGTTTACCGTTTATCCTTTACTCAACCCACATGGGTAGCCATATCATGACAAATGCCAGCGCCAACATGCTGGCATAATTTCGGGCTAATTTATCGTATCTTGTCGCAATAGCTCGAAAATGTTTTATTCTGGCAAACGCATTTTCGACCAAATGCCGATAACGGTATAAAACATCATCAATATTCTTATCCGATTTTCGGCTGTTTTTTCGATAAGGAATAACTGTTTTCGAACCTCGTTTTTCAACGAATCTTCTGAACACGTTACTATCGTAACCTTTATCCGCAATCACAAAATCGGATGTGGGTGAATGTGCAACTAAACTTTCCGCATGAACAATGTCATGTGTTTGGCCCCCTGACAGCTCAAAATGCACGGGCAACCCGTAACTGTCTACAGCCAGATGAATTTTTGTAGAACGCCCACCCCGACTCTTGCCAATGGCTTCATCTTCCGGTGATACGGCTCCTGAACTGTGTTGATGAGCACGCACAATACTGCCATCAATGAATAACCACTCGGTATCCGTATTCTCAGATAACAATTTGAATAATAGCTCAAAAACCCCTTTTTTTGACCAGGCATTGAAACGCTTAAAAAGGGTATTCCATTTTCCGAATTCCTCGGGTAAATC
>NZ_MKGQ01000165.1 GCF_001908105.1 Xenorhabdus eapokensis | reverse complement strand
GAGCATTATCAATACGATGCCGCCGGTTATCCTGCCCGCCGGTTTGACGGATTGCATGACATTAGCGGTGAACGTCTTTACCAGAAAGGCCACCGGTTACGGCAGCTCGGCCAGCACCTGTTTGAATATGATGAAGCCGGCCGCATGACCGCCATGCAGCTCTGGCAGGAAGGTCATCGCGCTCAGTTGACCAAATTCCGCTGGAACAGCCAGAACCAGCTTATCGGGGTACAAACGCCGGGCGGGCAGCAGTGGGCCTATCGCTACGATGCCTTCGGGCGGCGCACCGAGAAAGTGTGTGAACAGTCAGGTGAGCGCACGACGTACCTGTGGGATGGGGATGTGCCGGCGGAAATCCGGGAATACCGGCACAATCGGTTGCACTGTATTCGCCATCTGGTGTTTGATGGCTGGCAGTTACTGGCGCAGCAGATCCAGTTCTTCACCCCGAACCCGGAAAACCGCAGTGAATTACTGGCCGGGAAAATGCAGACACAATATGCGGTGTGTGCGCCGACCGGCGAACCGCTGGCGTTGTTTGATGAAGCGGGTCACCGGGTCTGGCGCCAGCCGCCGCAAAGCCTGTATGGATTGCGGCTGGGCATGTTGGGAGAGAATCCTGAATTCAATCCGGGCTTA
>NZ_MKGQ01000164.1 GCF_001908105.1 Xenorhabdus eapokensis | reverse complement strand
GTGGAAGAACTGTGAGAGATATTTGAATACCAGCCTTCAGTTCGTCAATCTGGCATTTCTCGTCGTGTTGCTGCGCAGAAAAAATACTGAATAGGCTGTCATAATTATGAAAAGTTATTTAGCCCAGTCTTGAATCTTTTTAACACCTAATGCTAACTGAATATCGCTTAACTTATTAGCGTTTTCTGCAAGCTTAATAAGTTTTTCTTCAACTTGAGCTGTGTATTTATTATGATTAGACCAGTGGCCTGGTATCCCAATCTTATCAGCTAAGTCCTTTGTACCTGGTAAAAATATTCCATTAGATGCACCATCCCCGTTCCAACCAATCTTTTTAAGACGATCAAATACAACCCCGTATTCTTTATTTTTAATTAGTTCTTCAGGAATAAGATGATGATTAGCCATACCATCACGCGCTCTTGCTCCCATATTTCTGCCCAAAACACAACTAGATAATCCAAGTGGGTCAATCCAAGACATTGGATTATGCACATAAGCATAATGATTAACGCCCCCGCGTAAGCCAATAGGATCGGCGTCAAATACTGCCCTGCAACCGGCGAATAATACCTGAACCGATTGTAGACCAGCCCGCTCTCGTCGTCCAACCACTGGCCTGCATATTTTAAGCCCGGATTGAATTCAGGATTCTCTCCCAACATGC
>NZ_MKGQ01000163.1 GCF_001908105.1 Xenorhabdus eapokensis | reverse complement strand
CTATCTACCACCGTTGGGATACCCAATGTTCTCACTCCACCGTCTGGTTTTGGGATGTCCATTTTACGTATCGCTCGGGGGAGATATTCTCCGGCCATTAATGCCCTTTTGACACTTGCCCAATGTCTTTTCAGCCACGGTTTCAACGCCTGTATGCTCAGGTTATCTACCCCGGCCGCACCCTTGTTTTCCACCACTCGCTGATAAGCAAGCATCATGTTGCTTCTTTCTATCACCGTTTCCATTGTCAACGGCATTTCCGCTTTCGTTTGCCCACTGACCGCCGTGTCGGTTTCAGCACCACAAGGCTGCTTTGACGACTTCTGTTCGCTATCCTGACCTGTGGTGGCATTCTTTTGCCTTTGTGCGTCATTAATCGGCATCGAGTATCAATGTCCTAATTGCGGTTAAACATGTTCTGCCCTTCGTGATGTCGGTTAATTAACCCGAATTCTGGATAAGAAATTGACGAGAAGCCTGTTCCAGGAGCAAAGTTTTGGTGCACACCGAAAACAACTCCGAGGGGGAACAGGCTATGGACAAGTTAGTTGAAATTTTCTGTGATGTCGATGATTTTTGCCGTTTTTTCATTCCTCAATGGGAACAATTTTGTCTTGAGAGTGGGCATCGTTTACGCCGCCGACAAGGTCATATGTATCCCAGTGAAATCA
>NZ_MKGQ01000162.1 GCF_001908105.1 Xenorhabdus eapokensis | reverse complement strand
AATGGCCGGAGAATATCTCCCCCGAGCGATACGTAAAATGGACATCCCAAAACCAGACGGTGGAGTGAGAACATTGGGTATCCCAACGGTGGTAGATAGACTGATCCAACAAGCCATCGTGCAGAAACTGAGTCCCTTAGTTGAGCCAACTTTCTCTCGATCTAGCTATGGCTTTCGACCATCCCGTAACGCCTGGCAAGCGGTGCAACAAGCACAAGCGCACATGAACAGCGGGAAAAGATGGGTTGTAGACATGGACTTAGAGAAGTTCTTCGACAAGGTCGATCACGACATTTTGATGTCGAGTCTGGCTCGGATAATCAAAGATAAATGCGTATTGAAGCTGATCCGCAGATATCTAGAAGCACCGATGAGGGATGGAAAAGAGCATATAAAGCGAACGCAGGGCATGCCGCAAGGTGGTCCATTGTCACCGCTGCTCTCCAACATATTGTTGGATGAATTGGACAAAGAGTTAGAAAAGCGAGGACATCTCTTCTGCCGTTATGCAGACGACTGCAATATCTATGTCAGGAGTCGGAAAGCGGGTGAACATCTCCTTAACGATCTCAGTGACTACCTCGAAAGGGGACTAAAACTGAGTATCAACAAGAAGAAAAGTGCGGTTGCGAGACCGTGGGAACGCAAGTTCTTAGGGTACAGCGTAACTTGGCACAAAAGCGTTCGCCTGAAAA
>NZ_MKGQ01000161.1 GCF_001908105.1 Xenorhabdus eapokensis | reverse complement strand
TTCGACAGTCGCGCCGAGTATATGATGCACGTTCTCAGCGAAGACTTCTCCCGTATAACCGCCATCGGCTAAAACATTTTTCACCCAACTGAGGGACTTTTTGTGCCGCGTAAAAGCCTCCAGTGCCCCTTTTCTGTCCGTGACATTTGCCGTGGTGATGGTTATTGCGTGAGGTAAACCTTGAGTATCTACCGCGATATGGCGTTTGATGCCAGACACTTTTTTACCGGCATCATAGCCTTTCTCACGCGCTGTATCTGTGTTCTTAACGCTTTGTGCGTCGACGATCACAAACGTCGTGTTAGCGTTCCGACCAGAGTTGATACGGGCCTCGCCAACCCGATTTTTTTAATGCCTGCTCCAGCAGGCTAGGTTCTGTTTCTGACGGTTTCTCTTTCCAGAGTTTGAAATAGTAATACACGGTACTTTTGCTGGGGAAATCACTGGGGAGCATATCCCACTGACAACCGCTCTTGAGGATATACAGCAGGGCACAAAACACCTCATACACATCGACTTTCCGAGGACGCGTACGTTTTCGGCTGCTGAGCAACAAGGGTTCAATTTTTTGAAAGGCTTCTCGGCTGATATCACTCGGGTAGGTTTTTCTCATTCCAGCAGGTCACTTATATAGGCACTTATCTTATTTGGGCGGACAGAATACAGGAAAAACAATTACGTTCAAAAAAGATTCCGAAT
>NZ_MKGQ01000160.1 GCF_001908105.1 Xenorhabdus eapokensis | reverse complement strand
GATTGGTAACTTCAATACCCTGATTATGCTGCGGGTGCGGGATAACCGGACGGCAGAGCTGCTCACCAGCCAGTTGCCCGAAGTGGAAATCTACAGCAAAACGCTGGTCTCAGGGCACTCTGATATTGCCGATGTTGAACAGGGGCAGGATTTTACCTCGTCCACGCAGGACCGGGTAGGTACGGTCAAAACGCCGCTGGTGACGCCGGCTGAGATGATCAACCTGCCGAAAGGGCAGGCGTTCGCCTTACTGGAGGGCGGGCAACTGTGGAAAATTCGCATGCCCCTGCCAACGGGGGATGACGATGATGCCCTGATGCCGGCGAGCTTGCAGAACATCGCCGAACAAATGCGACGACATTACCGTACCCGTGAAGCCTGGTGGGAAGAGAAGGGGTAATTTCAGGTCATGGCACAGTCAGAAAACCAATCCCGTCCATCTTCTCAACCGCCCCGCCAGCATGGCCTGCTGTATCATGTGTTATGGGCATGGCCGTGGCAACTCATTGGGTTTATTGTCATGTCCTGGCTATTCAGTCTGTTACTGGAATATCTCGGTATGATTTTTTTCTGGCCAGAACAAGGTGCCTCTCATAGCCAGACGATGATGAAAACCGAGCTGCAATTTTTATCCACGGAATTGACCCAGAGCCTGTTGTTGTCAAATCCCGCACAAACGGTCTCTGACGGGCTGACGCAGGCAT
>NZ_MKGQ01000016.1 GCF_001908105.1 Xenorhabdus eapokensis | reverse complement strand
AACATTTTCGTGCAATAGCAACAAGATACGATAAGCTTGAACGGAATTACGCCAGTATGTTGGCTCTGGCGTTTATCATTGTCTGGTTGCCCATGTGGGTTGAATGAATTATGACCTTAAAACATCAACAGACCCTAGTAAAAAGGCATAGGATAATATTGTTTTATGTTTTCTTTTAATGGGATTGATGGGAATTGAAACGAAAAAATCCTGAATATCTATTCAGGATTTTTTGTAGAAGATGGCGGTGAGGGAGGGATTCGAACCCTCGATACGTTTTCACGTATACACACTTTCCAGGCGTGCTCCTTCAGCCTCTCGGACACCTCACCGTTTTTTTTATTCAATAAGAATGCGTTACTGCAATATCAACTCATTAACCCAACTCATTATGGTTAAGTTTCTAAGTATTAAAAAAAGCCTTAGCATTCTGTTCAGGCTCTTTTTTAGAAGATGGCGGTGAGGGAGGGATTCGAACCCTCGATACGTTTTCACGTATACACACTTTCCAGGCGTGCTCCTTCAGCCTCTCGGACACCTCACCATATTTTAGTATTGCAGTGATTTTTTTTGAGTTCGTCGCTGCAACGGGGCGCTACTATAGGGAAAAGCAGGGCAGGCGTCAACAGGCTTATGACGATTTTTTTCAGGCTTTTTGACCGATTAGACAAATAAAAAACAATTTGTGTGCTTGACAGACAATTACGAAGATAAAAGTGCTTTTTTTGTTGCAACGAATTATGACAAATCTGTTAACCAGATAACATTATCAATATTTTCATTCTTGTGTTCCTATCGGAGGCTTGCAACCTTTCAGCAATAAGTTAACTCTATTAGAAAAACAAAAAGGAATGAGATTTTATGAACATCATTTTTTTTCACCCTTCCTCTAATTTTAATTTTGATAAATGGCTTCAGGGAATACAATCCAGGTTACCTGAGGCTAACGTTCGGCAATGGGTGAGTGGTGATAATGCTCCTGCTGATTATGCTTTAGTTTGGTTACCTCCCTATGAAATGTTAGCTCATCGCCAAGATATCAAAGGAATATTTTCACTTGGGGCGGGTGTGGATGCAATCCTTAAACAGGAACTAGAAAACCCAGGGACGTTACCTAAAGGGGTTCCGCTAATACGTCTTGAAGATACGGGCATGGCTCGGCAAATGCAGGAATACGCGGTTTCCACCGTTTTATACTATTTCCGTCGCATGGATGAATATAAACAATATCAAGAACAGCGTTTTTGGAACCCTATGCCTGCCCATAATCGAAAAGAGTTTGTTATTGGTGTCTTGGGGGCAGGGATTTTAGGATGTAGCGTTATTGAAAAATTGAAAGAATTTGATTTCAATATTCGCTGCTGGAGCAGAACGCCAAAACAACTTGATCATGTCGAGAGTTTTTATGGGAAAGAGCAGCTAGGTGATTTCCTTTCTGAATGTAAGATCTTGATTAATATCCTGCCAGATACGCCAGAAACTCGTGGTATTTTAAATCTTTCACTATTCAAGCAGCTAAAATCAGGCTCATATGTGATCAACATTGCACGGGGCGCCCAATTGGTAGAACAAGATTTGCTGATAGCCATTGATAAAGGTTATGTCGCTGGCGCGACCCTTGATGTATTTGTTGAAGAACCACTATCAAATTTTCACCCTTTCTGGACTCACCCCCGCATTAATATCACTCCCCATATCGCAGCTAAAACTATTCCTGATGAAGCTATAGATATGATTTGTGACAATATTCGACGAATGGAAAAAGGTGAATCACCCATTGGCCTCGTTGATATGACACTTGGTTATTAACAAGTCGCTTTACAGCAAGGCAGACGATTAGGGACAATAACAAATATTGATTATTTAGGTAAGTTATTGGGGTGAATTAAACCATGAACGAATTTTCTATTGTCTGCCGCATATTGGGTACATTGTTTAACCGAGCACCACAAGATGCTGTTTTGCAACCTGTAATCACCATGATTGCTGAGGGAAAATTGAAACCATTATGGCCTTTGGATCAGGATGAGTTATTGGATAGGTTACAGAAAAACAGTGAAATATCGGTGATTGACGCCGATTATCATGCCTTGTTTACTGGAGAATCTGCGGGTGTTGCCATCTGTCGTTCTGATTATACTGATAAAGATGAAAGTGAAGTACGCCAGTTTTTGGTGGAACGAGGCATGCCTTTGACTGATACCCCTGCCGATCAATTTGGCTCTTTATTGTTGGCTGCATCATGGTTGGAAGATCAGGCCGCAGAGGATGAAGTCCAGGCTCAGATTAAGTTGTTTGATGAGTATTTGTTGCCTTGGTGTGGGCAATTTCTTGGTAAAGTTGAAGCTCATGCGGCCAGCGGTTTTTATCGGACGTTGGCGGTGATGACTCGAGAGGCGTTGCAAGCGTTACGTGAAGAGTTAGACGCAGAGTGACAACGCATATAGATAAGTCAATCGGTAAATAGCGACAATAAGTCAGGGCGGTTATTTAGTAATCCGCTCTGACTATTTTATCGATAATGGAAATTATTTATCAACCAAATCAATAACCAATTTACCGGGTTGAATTTCTAACCCTTTGGCTAATTTTAAAGCAACGGCTTCAGACTGGCTTTTTTCTGGATTTAAAACATAAACCGGATGAGCATCAAAGAACTCACTTAAAGATACATTCAAATAAGGGAGCAACGCTTTAATGGGGGTAGCGACTTTTTCTGGTGTAGTTTGGTAGTTTACGATTTCCAACCCCTTAATGAAAATGGCACCTTTTTCCGCATCAAATATCGGCTTAGCCCTAATAGTCAGTTTCATATCAGCATGAACCGTTCCCAGCAAGGTCACTAATTGAACTTTTGCCAGAGTCGATAATTCAATTTTTTCTGGATCTTGACGGCCGATCTGACTGGTTAAATCTCCCAGTGTGATATTGGCTTTGGTAGCCGCAGGCAGGCTAATTTGTTTTTGATAATGGACTCTTTTTAATAAATAATCATTCAGTAAGCCTTCGTTAATACTGACTTCTTTGAATTGATCACAGCCGCTGATTAATCCGGCCAGTAGCAAGATTGCCCCTAAGAAAAATCTTCTCATTGTTGTCTCCTTTCGTTTTCAATGAGCAGATCTTACACTAATTATTACTTAATTAGCTCATCATATAATTAATGCTTGCTGATACTATCGTCATGAGAAATTTCGTGCAATTAATAATGCCCCATCATTCCATCATTCCATCATTCCATCATTCCATCATTCCATCATTCCATCATTCCATCATTAACTATGAGTACATCTGCACACCGCCGCCACGATATTTCAGATTGCGCCTATCGCACTGTGCCTGATGGGGCTGTTATCCGGTTGCAGAGCACGCGAACCGAATACGTTCCGCTGCCCCCGATACTGATTCCGGCACATTTGCTCACTGATTGTTTGCCTCCAGCCATACCGGACATAATGACATGGAGTGACAGTCTCATTTTGAATGAGCAGTTACTGACGGTCATTGAACAGTGCAATCTGGATAAACGGGCAATACGGGAAATTGAAAAGAACACCTCGCCACCCCAGACAAATGATGCTGGGATGGCAGGAACAGGTTAGGACACAGTGTCATACTCAGAGACTCATGGAGTTGCGAAACACCTTAACGCCGTGGACTTGGTGTTCTGGCATGAAAACGAAGAGTCTCCAAAATATCATTAAAATCCTCACTGCTGGGATTATCATATATAGGGTTGGAGGAAACCACTTGCCTTTGTGGAAACAGTGGAGTTTGTGGCCTGGATGGTGGCCTCGGTGCGCCCGGTGGTTGTATGGATAGTGGGGGCTGTGCATAAGGAGATAAACTTCTTTGTCGTGTTGGTGAACTTGGAGAAGATGGGCTTTCTAATAAAGAGCACAACATTGGATGACTTTCTTGTCTGGCAGGTCTGGAATACGGAGCAGAACGTTGTGATGTTGAAGGAGTTAGTCTCCTAACAGGACCACCAGATTGAGCAGTTTGTAAGAAATTAGAAGGCCCCGGCATATCTCCATGTTGATAAGCCGTAATGAGACTTTGCCCTATTGTTTGCCGCATATTTTGTTCATACTGTGAAGTCCAAGGATTGTGAGCACTAAAAAAACCAGAAGACTCAGCTTGAGGGCTTCCTGATGGAGAGGAGACAGGGCTGTGATACTTCCTTAAACTGTCCCGGATACCTTGGTATTTACGGCTCTTTTCATCCAGCCTTTCTTTAAATAGGTCAGTCCAGTTATTTTCTTCAGGTGAATAACTAGGTAGTAGTATTTTTTGATACGCATGAATTGTTACATTATACCTCGGATGGTCGGCTAACCTGAATCTTAGTTTTAACCTTGAAGCGAGAGGTTTGAATCCCAACTGATTAAGGATATTTACAATATAATCCGAGCGGGAAGGTAGTTGACCTAGTCCAGCTTTCTTTGAGAAAGATGTTCTTACATCTATGTCGTCAAACAGAATAAGCAGTGTCTTTGTTTTATTGTCAGCGTATTCAACTTCCCGTAACACAGGTTTGCCACTGGGATTTTTGTAACGCGTTAATTCCTGAAAAACGTTATCCAAAATAGGAACGGGCATAGTCACCTCCCACAAAATTAATATATTTATCCCTTGATAAACTTATTTTCACCCAATAACAAGCGAATAATACTTAACAATTGATGACCCTTTTAAACTCAATGAAATATTTCTGTGTCCATTCCCTGAGTGGCTACAGGAATAACCCATGCTGCCCCTGTTCCCATTGCGTACCCAACGCACACGGGCTGGAGGCATTTTATATCATCGCAGTACAAAATTTGTCGGGGTTATATCAACCCTGCTAGTTGATTATTCTGATTTATGGGGAACACTCTGTCACAGAGTACACTCACCATTGGTATCAAATATGACACCGAGGCATTAAATCAACTGGCATCACAACTGGAGCACATCGCTGAACTAATGGATCGCATTCATGAGCGGCATGATAATGAGGTGGAAAAATCAGTCGGTTTTGCAGGCAGAAAAATAAGTTCCTGTCTGACCACGCCGAAACGGGGGTATCACCGAAAGAGTGGTGTGAGTCTCAGGGATTAAATTATTCAACTGCCCGAAGGTATATCAAAAATCCGACTGCGCACAAAACTGCGCAAAACGAAACCCACAAAGTGCGCAATTCAAAAAAGCGCAATTCCAACACCGCTCCGCCTTTTGAGATTGGCAACAGCGCAGCGGTAACGCACTCTGGTTACTCTAAATATCTGCCTGATGCAGAAGAGCTGTTTGAAGATGCGGCAGAGCTGGATTTGGCTCAGGAATTATTGTTTGTTCGGGCAAGAATATTGTCAGTGACAAACATACTTGGCAAGTTGCGCACTGATTTTGAGTCGGCCGAAGATTCGGAATTACGTGGTGATATTGCAAAACAGATTATGGGTGCAGAACAGGCTCTAGATCGCAATATTGCGCGCATTGAATCCATAGAGCGCACTTTAGCGAGCCTTGATATCGATCGGGCTACGTTACCGAAAGTGATAGTTGATACTGAATTTAGATTAGCGGCAACACGTAAGACGAAATTAAGGTAGAGGGATATAGATGATATTTTTTTATCGTCAGATGGTGATTAAAAATGCCGTAAGCGCTAAATTACTTAATAAATTTTCCAGGGTAAATATCAGGAGAAAATATGTTTGGTTATCGTTCTTCATCTCCCAGAATTCGCTTTATTACGAATAGAATGGTTGTTCGTCTGGTGTATGAACGGGATACCTATAGATTGGCTGAATATTATTCAGAAAATAAAGATTTTCTTAAACCATGGGAGCCGACAAGAGAGGGGAGTTTTTATCAACCTTTTGGATGGACAAATCGGCTGAATTATATTGCGGAATTACAGCGGCAGGGATCGGCATTTAATTTCTTGTTATTAGATCCTAATGAAAATGAAGTGATGGGGATTGCTAATTTCACTAATGTTGTACGGGGCGCGTTTTATTCTTGTTACCTTGGTTATTCTTTGGGCGAAAAATGGCAAGGTCAAGGGTTAATGTATGAAGCCTTGCAACCGACAATCCGTTATATGCAACGTCACCAAAAAATGCACCGGATTATGGCTAATTACATGCCACATAATCATCGCAGTGGAAATTTACTTAAGAAGTTAGGTTTTGAACGAGAAGGTTATGCTAGGAATTATTTAATGATTGATGGAGTTTGGCAGGATCATGTGCTGACATCATTGATTGATGATTCATGGGGAAATGTGAATTTATAAAGTTGTTAAAAAAATAGCAATGAATTCAGATATAGACAGTGGCCGTCTTGAGGGTTTTATTGCCAGGGCAGAATCAATGGCATGTAGAAACGGTAAGGAATATCCCACTGGACGCAGCTTGACCAGAGGCTGATAATTATCTTCAAGATTGCGCACGATACTGACCGGAGGGGATTTACCCACAATCAACGTATAGAGTACCGCCCCCAACGCATAGAGATCTGTCCAGGGCCCATGTTGGTTTTCTTCATTGGCCGTATATTGCTCAATGGGAGTAAAGCCGGATCGGATGGTGATCTCTGTATCATCAGACAAACATGTTGTGATTTGGCGGGTAGATCCTAAATCCAGCAATATCGGTGATTGATTCTCTTGGATCAAAATATTGTCCAAAGAAATATCGTAATGTAAATAATTTCTTTGGTGGAGCGTATCCAGTGCGTTCAACAAGGGAAACAGTATCTGGCAAAGCCAATTTTCATTGATGAAATGTGGGTGTTTTATCCTCAATTTATTTAATGTTATCCCCTTGTAGAAAGAGACGGCTATATATGCTGTGCAGTTTTGTTGCCAAAAGCGCAGAAAACGAGGAAGACAGGGATGTTCGAAACAGGACATTAAGTGGGCTTCACGGATAAAATTTTGCAATCCAGCATGAAATCGTTTTTCTAACCTTTTTCCTCGTAAGTTGAGTTTCATATCTTGACGGCGTATAGCAAAAGAGTGAGGCGTATATTCTTTGATAGCAATAGACTGCTTGAGATGGTGATCCCAAACACGATACACAATACTGCCGCGGCTTTTGCTAATGACTTCTTCGATTTCAAATTCATTAAGGCAGTATCCGATTGGAAGAGGGGGAGTAAAGTCAATATTGCCACCGATATGTGTCCTGTGAAAATTCTGCAAATGGCTAATCTCTTGTTATCTGCTTAATTCATGAATTGACATTGAAATTCACCTTGCTCAAGAGAAATCCGAAGCTGATGATATTGTTCATCATGTGCACTGGCGGAAAGCAGTTGCTGGCTGATTTGCGGTAGCAGGGTATTTGTCAGAATAGCATCAACCATGCGTCCACCTGACTCAATTTCTGTACACCTACTGACGATATGCTCGACCATGACATCATCGAATGTTGCTGTAATTCCGTGGTTTTCCAACAGACGTTTTTTAATTCTCTCCAATTGTAAGTGTACAATATTTATCATCACTTCATTACTTAATGGGAAGTAAGGAATGACCAGTAATCGCCCCAACAGAGCGGCAGGAAACACATTCAATAATGACTTACGCAATGCCATATTGAGTTTTTCTGGTTCCGGCAAGGTGTTCTGCTGGATGCACAATGAACTGATCAGATCAGCCCCGACATTGGATGTCAGGATAATAATTGTATTTCGAAAATCGATGTGGCGCCCTTCGCCATCTTCCATCCAGCCCTTGTCGAAGACCTGAAAGAAAATTTCATGCACATCGGGGTGAGCTTTCTCTATTTCATCTAACAAGACCACACTGTAAGGGCGGCGTCGGACAGCTTCCGTCAGTACACCGCCTTCACCATAACCAACGTAGCCAGGAGGTGCTCCTTTCAACGTTGATACCGTATGTGCTTCCTGAAATTCGCTCATATTGATAGTAATAAGATTTTGCTCTCCGCCATATAACGTTTCGGCAAGAGCAAGCGCAGTTTCTGTTTTGCCCACACCGGATGGGCCACACAACATGAAAACACCAACAGGTTTATTGGGATCATCCAGTTTGGCGCGTGAAGTACGTATGCGTTTTGCAATTAACTCTAATCCATGATACTGACCGATAACACGTTGACTAAGGGTATCAGCCAACTGTAATACGGCATCGATTTCGTCTTTTACCATCCGATTGAGTGGAATTCCTGTCCAATCTGAAACAACGGAAGAAATAATATTGCTGTCTACAGCCGCAAAGATAAGAGGTTCTTCACCTTGTAAGGTTTTCAATTGTTGCTGTAACTCTGACAATTCGGCATGTTTTGCTTCAAAGTTATCGTATTGGTTTGCGTTTAATTGCGTTCGCAGAGAAATAATTCTATCGATCAAGGAAAGTTCTTGTTGCCAACGTTCTTGTAATTGGTTTTTTTGGGCTTCCAGCGTAGATAGCTCGTTCAGAATAGTTTCCGGGCGTTGTTTATCACCGATGCCTACTTTAAATTCCCGTTCGGCAATCTCCAACTCAATTTGCAATGCATCGATGTGATGGCGGCAATTTTCCAGTTGGGGTGGTTCTGCATATTGACTGATTGCAACCCTGGCACAGGCGGTATCCAATAGGGCCACAGCCTTGTCCGGTAATTGGCGGGCAGGAATATAGCGATGTGAAAGGCGTACAGCAGCTTCAATGGCTTCATCCAGCAGAAGTACATGATGATGTTGCTCCAGTGCCTTGGCCAGACTGCGTAGCATGAGCAGCGCTTTATTTTCATTGGGTTCATGAATTTGAACGACTTGAAAACGGCGGGTAAGGGCAGGATCTTTTTCAATATATTTTTTGTACTCCGACCAAGTTGTGGCGCCAAGAGTACGTAATTGCCCGCGCGCTAATGCAGGTTTTAACAGGTTGGCAGCATCGCCGGTTCCTTGTTGTCCGCCCGCCCCAATCAGGGTATGAATTTCGTCAATGAACAGAATGATTGGCGTCGGGCTAGATTGTACTTCATCGATCACTTTGCGTAGACGTGACTCAAATTCGCCTTTGGCACCTGCACCAGCTTGCAACATACCGATATCCAGCAACCAAAGCTGGACATCCAGCAAAGGTGGGGGGACTTCTTTCGCTACAATCTTCAATGCCAGCCCTTCAATGACGGCGGTTTTACCGACACCGGCCTCGCCAGTCAGCAGTGGATTGTTTTGGCGACGACGCATCAGAATGTCAATAATTTGACGAATTTCTTCATCACGCCCTGATACTGGATCAATTTCACCATTACGTGCACGGGCGGTCAGTTCTTGTCCATACTGCTGTAGAGAAGATTGTTGTAGAGAAAATTGTTGTGGGGAAGAACTTGCCACACCCTGTGAGGCATTTGATTGGGATTCATCGCTATCGTTGCAGATGCCGTTGAAATTGTCGAGTAGAGTATCTGCATTCACATGGTCAAACTGGGGAGAAATGGACTTCAGTGCATTGTGTAAGTTAAAGGTTTTCAATATGCCTATCAGCAAATGGGCACTACGAATTTCATTAACACCAAATTTCAGCGACCCATATACCCAAGCGCGTTCTACAGCATTATCAATATGTTCGGAAAGATCAGAGATGGCACTGGCTCCACGTGGCAAGCGATCAAGCGCAGTAACAATGTCTTTAGTCAACGCAGATTCGTCCAGTGAAAAGTGGCGGATAATTTGCTGTAAGTCGCTGTTTTTTTGCTGCATGAGTTGGTGCAGCCAGTGAACTAATTCAACATAAGGATTACCACGTAGTTTACAAAAAGTGGTGGCACTCTCTAAGGAAGTGAACAGGATGCGATTAAGTTTGCCGAAGAGCACAGAACGACTAATTTCTGACATAGTATATCATCCGTAGTATTGTTGACAGTGATTGAGTATTGCAGGCAAGAGAGGGGGATCATTCCGGTTTATAAATTAAATCCCCGCGATGGATTGGTTGTTTATTTTTATCCCGCTCAATTTTTCCAAGCCAACTGCTTAGTCCTAATTTTATCGGTTCAGACAGACAAATCCCTTTTATCTCTGACTGGTGGAGAATTAATTGGACATCCCATGTGTATTCAATTCCCAAATATTGATAAACCCAGTCACGCAACTGCCTTGATTTGGATTCTTCCGGCAAGAACATCTTGTATTCAGCCAGTTTTAACGGACCCAATTTAATGCGAAATTTATGTTGAACATCGTAGAGTGCAATGCCTAAAAAAGCTGATTTACCCAAACGTGGCATGTTGCGTCCTGCTTTTAATCGGGTTTGATCCTGTACTTCGACTTTTAGCCATTGGGGAATATTTTGCACAATTTTTAGCGGCACATGGAAATAGCAGGAAAGTATTTTTTCTAATCCTTCTGCGTTATGCCATTGACGGGACAAATGGCCGGATAAAAAATAACGCGCGTGATCATTGATGGTGTCTGGTTTTTGTTGGGCTGGTAAACCCATACCCACCAAACAGGAGAAATAATGGCAAAAGCGTTGATTATCCTGACGATCGAGCGATACGGTTGGCTGAGTATTGGCCCAGGCTCGATAGAACAACAGTATTAATCTGTGATGGAATAGGTTAGCGAATGCACTCAGGGTTGGATCTTGATGAGTATACTGTCGTGTATAGGCATATTCGGTCATATGTAGTGGCAATGGGCCATTGGGACCGAACAAGCCAAAACTGTAAATGAGCATGTCATACAGCTTCGAGTTTTCTCGCTGCTTGACTTCAGCAATAGTAGAAGGAGCGAAAATCATGGAGGCTTTTTGTCCCAACCGCAGTAGATCATATTTCGGCAATGGGGCAAAACCTAGCATATAATTTGCCCCAGATTGGGCATCTATACGGCGCAGGGTTTGAAATAAGTCGAATTGCCAGGGGGTTTGGGTGAGTTGCTGCCAAAAGTCATCCGGCAAACGACATAGTGGGTGAATAGAAATAGAATTTTCTTGCATCATATTCATTTCTTGTCTGTTATAGCAAATTCTTGTTGCCCATACGGGCAGGCCAAAATCCGATATTGCCGCGTTGCTGGCTATATAGCGTCATTTCAGTAAAGGAGTTCATGGTGACCAGCCGTGAGAAGAGCTTTTCCAATACGCTGCCCAACAGCCAGGGACTGGTTCCTGCAAATTCTTGTTCATTCACTTCAATTCTAATGCTAACACCACGGGCAAAGACGATCGGGCCAGGTTCAGGAACCCGCCGATAAATCGTTTTTAATGAACTGTGTCGGATGCCATTAATCTGGCGGACGACGGCTGGCTCTGCAAGGTTGGCATATAAGCCCAGCAATTGTCGTAATGCCTGGGTACCTTGCTCTTCATCTTTATCCATGAAGTTCAGATAATTAAGTTGAAGCTGGCTAATTAGTTTCCAGGAGGTAGAGCCTTGTGCTAAGGCAGGGCGGGGAATAGTGGGTCTTTTGAGAAATACAATCTGGTTGATTGGAATCGAATCCAGCATGACAAAACTGTTGAGATCCTGTTGGCGCAACATCGCTGATAAGTCACGGTTGGTACACATGACGTCAGCGGTCAGGAATTTTAGCTCATTAAGCCACGGGGAGTTCTGTTCATCAACAATAGAGACAAAGGATTCTGTTCCAACATAACTGGTTCGGGTTCCGTAGTGACGGGTATGTTCAGATAAGATACGGGGTTCACGGCGCACAGAAAAGTAAGAGCCGTAATTATCCTTGTCGTCACTGAGAGTAGACCAAAATGGCCTGAATGTTTGTGTTTCTTTACGTTTGATGTTTGCGCCGTGCAGGTGTTGTACCGAGAAAATTTCGTAATCCAGAGGATGAGTGTTATCGACAACTAAATGGTATTCACTGGTACGTTCTTCCACCGAGATTCGTTCCGTGATTTTAGGGAATAAGTTAATGACCGGTGTACTGTTCAAGGCCAGGTAAGAGGCATCCACTAAACGTTCCAGTTCGGAATCGGTGTGATCCAAAAGCAGTATCAACTCAAATTCATTCTTTTCTTTTGTCTGTTTTAGTAAAGATTTCATGCTACTGATACTGAAGAATTGAAAGCGTGCCGGAAAAGCAAAATATTCCTGGAGTTGTCGATAGCCACTGAAATTACGCGAGTCATTGGGAAGTAATGACTGATCATCATCAAATCCTTCATGATGCGGGAATATATCGGGCAAGACCTGATATTGGGGAGTATCACCAAGCGTCTGGCATACTATGCCAACAGAATGTTCCATAATCAGTTCCAACAACCGTTGGGATTGGATATCTGGCCCGGAAAGAAAGAATACCAGTTTCTTGAGATCCAGTTCATTGAGGAAAAATTTTCCTTGACAGTCAAGGTGAATGCGCAGTGCACTGACGGCGCCATATTGATGAAGGTTCAGTGCCACGAGCGGAAGGTTAGCGGGGATCCTGCCAAGTTCAACGTTTTTTATATTTAGCGGCTGTAAGGTGACATCTTGTGTGGTGGTGTAGTGGAAATTGATCCCATCTTTTTTCAATGTCTGGCAGTGCATGATTGTGCCTCGCGGCACTAAAAACCCATGACTAATATCTCCTTTGCTGGTATCTGGTTTGAGTTCGACGATTGCCATTGAAGGTGTAGGAGATAAATAGTTAGGGTACAGTATCTCCAGTAATTGCTCAGAAAAGCGGGGGAATTGCGCATCCATTTTCAATTGAATGCGGGAAGTCAGAAAAGCAAAACCTTCCATCAGGCGTTCAACATAGGGGTCAACAACGTCAATGCCATGCATCCCCAAGCGATTGGCAACCTTAGGGTAGAGTTTGGCAAATTCCTTACCCATTTCCCGTAAATACACTAATTCACGGTTATAATATTCAAGCAGTTTATTATCCATATTCCTTATATGAACGCATCCCGTTTACAAGACAAAAATCACTTTGTCATCGTTATTCTTGCCTCAGTAATCTTTCTGCATTCACCCTTGAGGTTAAAAGTTAAGGGATCGCCACACAGGCTGGATGGCGTTTTTTCAGCTTCGTCAAGCCTCTTTTATAGTGAAGTGACCGTTTTCAAGATCGATATCACTACGGAACAGGAATTCCAGTGGCCAGGGAACGCACCACAACAATCCCTTTATCTCTATGGATAACGTGTTGTATAGGGGTAATATACGGGGTTCGGATATACAATTGACTTCCAGCCCATCGGGAATGATACGTGGCTCGAATATATGAATTGCCTTAATGATTCTGTTCTGGATATTCCCCCATTCTATTGCAGATATGCATTCACCTGCTAAGGAGGACAAACCAAAGTTATATACAGAATGGCGAATTTCTGGAAATGGGGTAAGATCTTCGGGAAATTCGCTGTTGATGCTATTGAGTAACCATTGCAAATCCCTTAGGACATTCTGTCTTAAGGCCGTGTGTGACAGCATGTAATTGTTGATTGTCTCTTGTTTTTTATCAGGTTCATGATCGGTGAGTCTGTCAAATAAAGAAGGTAACATTCTATCTTTGGCAGTAATACGTGTAGCGTTATTTCGACTATGATAACCACCATACAATAAAGTTATATTCTCGTTCATGATTCACCATTATAATTGGGAGTTTTTATATCGGTTAACTTCTGCTTCATAGGCTTGCAGGAATTTTTCACCAAACAGGAATGAATCTTGTTTAAACTCTTTCTCTGTTTCTTGGTAGTGTTTGATGAGGTATTCCCACATTGAAGCTTTGTTGTTAGCTGATGACAAAAAAAAACGCGGCAAGTAATTGTCTTCCTGTGCTTTTCGTTTAAGAGCCGCGGGATGGAATAAATGCAATATATTTGTCGTAATAGCACGTATTCCCGCAATCATGCCCAATTGGTGTGCCTGCAACTCGACCAAAATGTCACGGGTTGCCAGTTCAAGTGGCATAAACCCTGGTACAGGATGACAAAGCATAAACACCAAAATAGATTGGCCAGAAGGTAAAAGTTTAAATGGGTTGTTAGCGTTAGACTGAGATTGGGGCATGGCTGCGTTTGTCTCGTGTTTCAGTTGGGTACGTAAAGTGTTGAGAGTGACGATACCCTGAGTTAACTGACTGACGAGTAGTCCTAATTGATACATTTTTTGTTCATCAAATTGCTGCCTGTTGATCTCTTTTAGCCCCATACCATCTAATAACGCCGCCAGTAATTTTCCTTCTGATTTGATGATGCCATTGTTTTGATGCTGGTGTGCATCTTGGTCATTTGTATTTTGATGAGCGTGTGTGTCTTGGAAATTGTGTATGTCTTGATTTTGGTAATAATCGTGGAAGGTTTCTTTTTCTGTTTCTTCTATATTAGCTGGTTCCTTCAATGGCATGGCGTTATCCAATATTTGATTCAACAGATCATCATTTTTGGTTGATGGTGTAGCCTTAATGTGTTTGTCGGAAAACAGTGCCAGTGGGTCAATCTCCTGTTTATCATCATTTTGATCATTCTTATCATGTGGTAATAACGAAGTCGGTGTATGGTTACCCAATATGTCTTCTTGTTGAAAAGTGGTATCTGAATTGAACATGGCAATGGGATCTGTTGCCCGTAATTGGAGGGCGTCAAAATCGATTGTTGGTTCAATTTCTGCCAATGGATCAATTGGATTGCGTTCTTTATTGTATTGGCTTGTTACCAGAGGGTTATTGTCGTTTATTTCCGGTTTAGCTTGGGGTGAATCAGAAGACGGTGGGGTAGCAGAAGTGGTTAGAATATGTTCAAGAACGTCCCAGATTTCACTGGGAGTTTTTGTTTCACTGGAAGTTAGCGAGTGCCCAATATTGATCCCGTGAGTGGTCGCCTGTTGTGATGAGTTGTTTTTGATATCAATAACTTGGATCTGATAATTGCCAATGTTTAGCATATCACCATCACGAATTTCAACCTGGCGATTGGGAGCCAAGGGTATCATGTTCAGTAAAACTTCGGAGGCAGCGCCTTGATTATTGATCCGGCATTCTCCGTCAGCAGAAATAGACACAATGGCCTGCAATCTGGCAATTGCTTGTCCGTCATCGGGTAAATACCAATTATTTTCCGTACTGCGACCGATTGTTCCTCCTGGGGGAGAAAAATCGTGACTCAGTTGTAGTGGTTGGCTTGAGCCAGAGTTATTAACAATGGTGAATCTCATAAGTATGGATACCTATTGTTATAGATAACGGTGAATTAGGAGATAATTACGTTTTGAAATAATGAAATTGAAAAGACAGCCTTCCTGTGAGTGTCCACAGGAAGGCCATTAATAGGTGTGGTTTGTGTATGTTAATCGTCTTTATTAGTGTGAGAATCCCATTCATAGCTGACTTCAGCACCTTTAGCGCCTGAGCCATATTCTTGAGAGAAATAGCTTTCTTTATGTTTTTGGAAGACCAGGTGGATAGAACAATAAAAACCACCATCCCCGTATGTCAGGGTGGATCTAGAGAGTAAGGAATTTGTTAAAACCAATGTGTACCAAGGCTCTTGTTTACCTCCTTGTCTACGTACTTTAAGTTGCACTTCCTTGATATGCTTCCCTTTAACGAGGTATTGGCGCAAGGTTATGGCAGATTTGTCAAACAAAAGATCCAAAGACAAACCAGAAGTTGCCACGATACCTGCACCTAGTCCAGTACTTTGAGATTGCATATTAACATTGTTATAGACTTCAAGTGTAAACGTCCTAACAGCCGTCCACTCTTTGAACTCACTATCTCCCGATTCTCCTTTAACATCGGTAAAGTTAACATATGCATCAATACCCAGCAGAGTAGACATAATTTTCTCCTTAATATAGAGAATTGAATGAAATGAATTAAACTAAAGCAAGCACATTCAATAAATACATATTGGTGCTATGCATATAAGGTATATACGTATTGAAATTCAAAGATGGATAAATAAGTTTTGGATAGATAGAAGTTTTATAAGTAAAAAAATATTTCTTAATTTTTTAATATTAGGCTCCTTTTAGTGAGGGGAGTTTTGAAACTAGGCGTAAGGAAACGGTCAAGCCTTCCAGTTGATAGTGGGGACGCAGGAAAAATTTAGCCTGATAGTATCCTGGGTTGCCTTCCAGTTCTTCCACCAGAACTTCTGCTGCTGCTAGCGGTTTTCTCGCTTTAGTTCCTTGTGATGAGTTAACGGGATCGCCATCAACATAATTTATAATCCAATCATTAAGCCAACGTTCCATATCCAAACGCTCCTGAAAAGTCCCGATCTTATCGCGCACGATACATTTCAGGTAATGGGCGAAACGACAGCAGGCAAATAAGTAGGGTAAACGGGCAGAAAGGTTGGCATTGGCAGTCGCATCAGTATCATAGTATTCTGCTGGTTTTTGCAGGGATTGGGCACCAATAAAGGCGGCAATATCTGTGTTCTTGCGATGCAATAACGGAATGAACCCATTTTTTGCCAATTCTGCTTCACGGCGATCGCTAATGGCGATTTCCGTTGGGCACTTCATATCCACCCCGCCATCATCAGAAGGAAAGGTGTAGCAAGGCAAATTTTCTACAATACCACCGGATTCTACACCACGGATAGAAGTACACCAGCCATACAGTTTAAAAGAACGATTAATATTAACCGCCATAGCATAAGCGGCATTTGTCCAAGTGTAGTTATTGTGCGTTGGGCCTTCTGTATTCTCCTCAAAATTGAAATTATCAACGGGGTTGGTGAGGGCGCCATAGGGGAGACGGGAGAGAAAACGCGGTAGTGCCAACCCGATGTAACGCACATCTTCTGATTCACGTAAGCTACGCCAAGGCGCATATTCGGTGTTTTGGAAAATCTTGGTGAGATCCCGTGGATTAGCCAATTCCTGCCAGGATTCCATTTGCATAACACTTGGTGATGCGCCTGAAATAAAGGGGCAGTGTGCTGCTGCACTGATTTGTGCCATCTGGCGCAGAAGTTCAACATCCGGTGCAGTATGGTCGAAATAGTAATCTCCCACCAGACAGCCAAATGGCTCGCCACCGAATTGACCATATTCCGCTTCATAGATTTTTTTGAAAATTGGGCTTTGATCCCAACTGACACCTTTGAAACGTTTTAGTGTGTTGCCCAACTCCTTTTTGGAAATGCACATCACACGGATTTTCAGCATTTCATCGGTTTCTGTGTTGTTTATCATATAATGCAAACCACGCCAAGCTCCTTCCAAGGTCTGGAATTCTTCATGGTGCAGAATATGGTTCACCTGTTGTGATATCTTGGTATCGATTTCAGCAATCAATGATTGGATAGTACGGTAAGTATCGTCAGAAATAGTGACCGTGTTTTCCAACGCTTGTTGTGCCAGTGTTTTCACCGCATTTTCAACGGCACTACGGGTATGGTCACTTTGCGGACGAAACTCCTTATTCAGCAATGAACTTAGTTCATCAGGGGTATATTCTTTTGCTACCTGTGCTTGTTGAATTTGGGGGTCTTGTTCAATTTGGCTCATCAATTACTCCTTATCTTCATTACCTTCTGCTGAAGCGCTATCTGTAAGATTTGGCGCTTCAGCTAAAGATTTGAGCAGAGCAGGGTTTTGCAATATCTCGGCAATCAGTTTTTCTGCGCCATTTTTGCCGTCCATATAAGAAAGCAGGTTTGCCAGTTGGATGCGTGCTTCCAGCAATTGCGCCAATGGCTCGACTTTTTTGGCTATGGCATCAGGTTGGAAATCTTCCATAGTTTCAAATGTTAAATCGACATTCAGCTTACCATCACCAGTCAGGGTATTTTCAACTTGAAAGGCGGCTCGCGGTTTGATTGAACTCATGCGTTCATCAAAGTTGTCAATGTCAATTTCCAAAAATTTGCGATCATTAACGTCAGGCAAGGCTTCTACAGGTTTTCCTGCTAAATCAGCCATAACCCCCATAATAAATGGTAATTGAACCGTCTTCTCTGAACCGTAAAGCTCGACATCATATTCAATCTGTACGCGAGGAGGGCGATTCCGTGCGATAAATTTCTGTCCACTGGATTTCATAACACATTCTCCGTTATTGTCTGGATAACTAAGTTGCTTTAAGCCACAACTTGGTAAGTAACGTACACGTATTCCGACTAATTTAATCCATCATATCAGGGTTATTGGGGCGACCAAAAACGCTCTCAAGCTGATTTAATCCTTCAGGGACAAGATCGTAGATGATATTAATAAAATCACTGTCAATCAGCCGTAGGATGCGGTCAATCATCATAGGCGCAGGATGGCTTGGCTCATGTTGAAGAAAATAAGTTTTGGCTTTTTCTAATAAAATGCGTGCATCATCACGGTTATTTATTTCGATTTCTCGCCAATGGAGAAATGTCCCCTTTTCAAGGGATTCAAGGATTGTGGTTGGTGATGTTATTTGCTCCGCTGCGCTATTTTGTTGCATAGGTTCGGACTCAAATGTTCTTGTTCCGTCAGAATGCCCCGGAATACTTGTTCCTGATTTATGTGTGGGAAAAAATCCAATGATGGTATCCAACTGTTTTAAAAACTGTGGCAATTCGGGGATGTTATTGTCGGATAAATTATGGCGAATAATTTCAATCAAGGCAGTCAGTTGCTCATGAATGGTGATGATTGCCAAAATCTCAGGGCTATTAGATTGTTGATGTAATTCGTTAATTAATCTAGTGCGTCCGCCAGTATAACCTTTGATTTCGGTTACCGTACCATTAAGCAGTGAGCACATTTCCTGTAATGACAATTCCGTTGAAGCATCCTTGAATATAATCGAGTTTTGAGCTTTTATCGTACATGGTGAACCATCTTCTATAGTGGCCAGCGTGTTTAGGCGGAATAAGGGATCATATTCACCATCAAACTTCAATTTTGGCCACACATCTTCCCAATAACGTTCCAGGGTTTGGCGTAGTAAACTCAGGCCATCGGCATACCCACATACTCCTCGAACATTTAACCATGCTTGCATGAGGGCTATGATGACACGCAGATCTTTGGAACGGGACAGTAAGTGAGTGGCTTTTTTTTCAACTTCTATCCAGTTGGGTGGCTCTGCAGGGATGAGAACATCACCAAACTGTTGTTCCGGCTTTTCGATTAGGTTTCGCTCTAATGCCAGAAATTCATCATCGTATTCGAGGTTTTCCCCGCAAGGAAACTCCACACTGATTGGGGTGAGTAAGGCGTCAATATTCATGGTATTTTCAGCTTATATTCAGTTCACAAGTTAACCGTAAGGATATCGGTCATGCTGCTTGAAACAGTTCTGGATTTGGGCACGAGAAAGCAGGGAGATTAAACGGGCTAAAAATACTGTTCGGGGTAAATTCCAGCAAGACAGTATGACCACTGATATTAAACCTTGCCCATAAGCTCATATCACCGATATTGGTTGGGTTCCCTGTTTTACCACGCCAGATATGTTTTGCATGATCCAGCAATCGGTTTAGTGCCCAGAAACCTGACGTTGATAAGTTTGCGGTTGTCCCATTAGTTAGGTTCAATTGAATATGAACCTGATTGATATTGGCAGGCCCAGGCCAGCTAATGAGTTGTGAAAGTTGCGGGCCGTGACTGTATTCTAATATCTGTCCATCTACATCGAGCACCATACTCAATATATCGTTACTCATGTTGATAGGACGAACCATGACGCGGAATGATGGCGTTGGGGTTCCGTTGGTAAATAACGTATTGCGGATAATCTGGGCCTGTTGGAAAGGCTTAAGCAGCTTTTTCCCCCCTGGCAAGGGCTTGCCATTCACACCAGGCATAAATTGCCATCTTGGAAGGGTCGTATCGACTTTACCCACTAAACTTTTCTGGAAAAAACGGTCCATTAAGCCTGTTTCTGGGGCAAACATTCGTGCCATGTCATCGGGCTTGATGTCCTGCCTTGCATTAGGGTTCAACGGATAGCGATTGGCAATCGCTTGGTTGCAAAAACTGCCGATTTCTGTACTGAGATGCTTACCGACATTTTTCATGTCACTAAGCTGGGTATCGCTACTGGCTCCAACTGCGAGTGAAGAAACTATGCCCCTGAACGGCATAGGCAGGAGGGCTGATGTTGCTTGTAGCTGCGTGATAATCTGACCAGGAGGCAAGGGCATTCCCGCATTGGTTGCATTTTGTACTGAGGTTAAATACAGGTATAACTCGCCAATTTCTTTTAAGGTCTTATCAAAGGGAATACTTTGGGTGTTTTTATTTGGCCTTTTTGCTAACGCAATAATTTGTGAAAAATATTCTTCTAATTCTTGTTCTGGTGTAGATTGATTATTATCTGGCATTATTTGTTGGGGCACTAATTTCGTTAACTTATCTGATTGGCTCTTCACAACATTGCTCTTCACAATATTGTTGAGTTGTCTGATATTATTGCTATTTTCATTCAGCATGACGTTTTTACTGATATTAATTAAAAGGTTACGCATAGGTGAATCAAAAGAAGACAACAGGCGTGAAGTGCTGATCCGTTGCTCCAGGCTATCGATATTTCTCAGACCAATATCCGCCAGAAACTCGCTCCACTGATATATGTAGTCGTTAATATAAAATTTCTTAACGGAGGATTTTATTTCCTTATCGGTTTGCTTTTTGGCATAGCTACCAAGCACCCAACTGTCTTGTGAATATAAGGTTGTTAGAAAAGTATTGAGTTTTTTTTCAAAACCTTGTTGATAACCAGCAGGGGTAAATATCCCCGATATACCCTCTGTAATGGGTGTGCCACTGATGCGTAAGAAAGCCAATTCAGCTTGGGAGCCAGCAAGTGATTCCAGATTTACGGGAGCTAAATTGGGATCATTGATTAATTTGTCCTTCATATAATTATAAGCACGTTGTGCTGGTGGGATTCTGCTAATTAATTGCTGTTTTTTTTCGATCAGAGTGTCGTCACGAATGAAAGGGGATGTGACAACCTGGTTATCTAACAATTGGCCGATATGTTCCTCGATTTGTTGTAAATGCTGTTGGGTTGTGTCTGCTTTTAATTGGGTTTTCAAATATTGCATGACCCAGTTATGCAGAAACTTACCATCATAATGCTTAGGCTGGTATAACATTTGATAAGCCTTTAGTGTATTGTAGGTGTTCTCTATATCATCGTGATTGTCATCATGCATCTGGTTAGTGATGATTGTTGCTATCTGGGGCAACAATAATGTTTGTAGTGCTTTTCTATATAGAAAACGGCTGGCATCACTGATTTGTTCACCACAATACAACCCCATTCGATAGGATAAGGGAGGATCATTTAAGGAAAAACGTTGGCTTTTATCTAAATGAACCAAGCTGTTTAAAATAGGAAGCAACGCATAAATATCATTGGCGTTTTTCTTTAAATCAGAGCTTTGTTTTGCAATGGCTGGAAATCTGGCTTGCACTTCCATCAGATAATTTCTGTTATTGTTGTAGCTGGTCAAAAATAAATTAGCCACAAATGCCAGTATTGCCACTGAAATAATATATCCCAACCCTCCCAGAAAGCGTTTGCGGTATATCCACCAGCGGTTATAACCGGCAATTCCCGCTTCATTGAAGATATTTTCCAGTAAATTTTTTATAAAGTAAGCCTGGCTGGTCGGGGTAGGATGAACAATTCCTTTATTATTCCCCCATGACATGGCCTCACTATTGTTATTTGTTGGTAACTGAAAATTGCGGTTAAATTTCTCCATGACATTGTCAAAGGGAAATCCTGTTTGTGTTCCACTGGTAAAATAGAGCCCTCGTGGATAGTAGGGTATTTCAAATCCCGACTTTGCGAATACGATTTCAAGATATTGTGCGATCAGCGGGCGCAGGGATGCAAATTCTTGCGGGAACAAATAACTTTCGGCACATTGTTGTGAATTGTGTCCGTTTAAGAGAATAGAAGGTAATTCAGCATTTAACCGCAATTCTAATTGGCTATATTGTTGATTAAGAGTTTCATTCAAATCAAAATCAAGACCTTTATTCCATTTGCCCCGTGAAGAATTATTCCATGGGAAATTAAATCCCCAAATTTGCTCACGGGATTTTTTGTCAAAATGGGAAAAATAAGCATTAAATCCTTTTAATAAATCAGTCTTGGTGATCATGATATAAATAGGGAACTGTATCTTAAGTTGTTCATGTAACTCTGACAGACGTTTGCGCAGCATATAAGCCTGCTGATCCCGTTTCTCAGTGGATGGATTGAGTAAATCTTCCACACTAATAGTGATAATAATTCCATTAAGTGGTTGGCGTATCCGGTATTTTTTCAACAATCGGATGAAATTTTTCCATTCCTCAGCCTCCTGTTGGTGAAAATTATCCTGTGTGACATAGCGACCTGTAGTATCTAGTAGAATGGCTTTATTGGTGAACCACCAGCTACAGCTATTCATGTCTTGCATACTGTACAGTGCGGATTTACCCAGATAATCCGACAGAGGAAAATGTAGGCCAGAGTTTGTCAGGGCTGTAGTTTTGCCTGAACTGGGGGCACCGATAACCAGATACCAGGGTAATTGATATATATATTGTCGGCTGAAAAAATTTATCCAGCCCGGTTTGTTTTTATTATACCAACCCGAAAAATAGGCTTTTTTCAATAATCTGGCAGCATCAGAGAAACGTTCTGCCAATGTAATATATTGTTCATTCTGCTTATTTTCTTCATTTTCATCTTTAGTGATATTCAATTTCTTGGCCAGCTTTTGGTTAAGCCATGATTGGTATAACCGCGGCATGACTTTAACTAATAACCAGAGCACGTAAAAAGAAACAATGGTAATTATTCGTATGGTCTTTGTTTCAAAAGGTAACTTATTACCAATAGAAATAATGGGACCAATGAACCAGATGAAAAAAGAAATAGCCGTTACTCCAAGAAAACTCCATGTTAACCGGCTGGTGATGATAGAAAAAAGTGCATTTAGCATGTCTTAATTTCCTTACATCGTTTGGCTTACAGGAGAAACTAACAGTGTGATTTCGACTCGTCTGTTTTTGGCTCGATTACTGGCAGTATTATTTGGAACTAAAGGATTTTGGGCACCTTTTCCCTCTGTTTTGACTCTTTCTGGCTGGTTTAGGTAACGTTGTAGCTCTTTTTGCACAGACTTGGCTCTCGCTAGTGATAAAGCATTATTGGATGAAAAATGGGAAAAACGGGTACTAATGGGAATATTATCGGTATACCCGACAACCAGGATTTCTCCGTTAAACTGGTTTAATACTTCAGCAACCCGCCTGGTGACATCCAAATAACGGCTTTTGATCTGAATGGAGCTGGTATTGAATAAACCATCTCCTTTTAGCGTGATCACGCTTCTATCAGGCATGTCAGTGACGTCCAATAATCCCGCAGTTATTTCATCCTGTAGCCTGCTTTGCAGGTTCAGGGGGAGTGGTGCAGACGGAGATACCCTATCGCTGACCGTTACATTGGGTAAGTTAGTCTGGTAGATTTTTGCCGAAATGGGATTAGCCCTATCATTCAACTGCCAGTTCAGGTTGATATACAAGATACATACCAGAAAACTTAATATCGCTATAGAGCTCCATACTGGTAAGGACATGTGTTGACGTTTATTCGGCAAGTTAATGGCTTGTGTTTTTTTTGATAATTCAATGGGATAACTACCTCTAATCGAACTTATTAACTGGAATAAGCGTTGTTTCACGGTTTCCAATTGGGTGCGACCGTTATCGATGACACGATAACGCCCTTCGAATCCAAGCAGGAGACAGAAGTTAATGAGTTCTAATAGGAACAAATTATCCTTGGGATTTTGTGACAACTTGGCTAATAACTGGAAAAATTTTTCGCCTCCCCACGTCTCATTATGAAAAGTGACGAGCAAACCACTGCCCGACCAAACACTGCGCAGTCCCCAAGGAGTGAGTGCTGCGGCTTCATCCAATGCGGTACACAGACAGTAGCGGGCACCAATGATCACGTTATAGGGCAGGTTGATTTGCTGGCATTCCACTTCGAAACGCCGGATTTCATTGATCAGTTGCTGGCGTAAATGGGTTGGATCAGGGTGAACAATTGAATGCCGGATCTGGGGAATCGTATTTAACAATGGATTTGCGGCAGAAACCAACGGGTTACGGTGGGTATCATCGGAAAGCACCTTATGTTCAGTTTTCTGTTTTTCCTGCGTCATTGGCTTCGTTACCTCTATTTCTTCTGATTACGGACAGCCCAAAACTCTATGACCAAGCCAGGGAATTCACCTGCCAGATGTAAGGCAAAACCGCTCGATTTCTCCATCTGTTTCCATAAGTCACCCTCTTTTTCTAGTTCAAAATAGACATAACCTGAATGCCAGGGAATTTGTCTGGGCACAGATGGCATGGATCGTAGTGAGATGCCGGGTAATTGCAATTGAACCAATTCACGTATACGACCAACGGGGGCAATTTTCATTTGGGCAGGGAATTTGTTCATGAGCATATCATTTGCAACATCGGCATGGATGGCCAGAATAAAGCTGAACGTATGTATCATATTGGCGTTGGGTAACGTTGCGATATTCAAGCCATGAGAGTATTCCGTTAATGGCAACTGAATGGCATGTTCTTCAAGAATGATTGATAACCCTTGGCGTAGTTGAAACATAAGTTGGTTGAAGCACTGTGTTAAATTGTCATGATTGTAGAGAGGTAAATTTTCTTCCGGTACACGGCGTTGGGAGAATGTCGCCAATTCAGTGGCAAATTGTAGCCATTCGTTGAATAACCGTTCTGGATGCAATAGCGACAGGTTCTGCATATGGTTCATCTGGCCGCTATAGCGATTTAAAAGTGACAGCAAGAGAAAGTCCATAATCTCAGAATCATTGTATCGCCCCAACTGTAACAGGCGCTGGCTAATTTGTTGGCGGCGCTGTTCTAGTAAGTCTTGTATTTGATTGATAAAACTTTCTATTTGTGGATTCACATGGCAGTTGAGCAGGGGCGGAATAAATTGCGAGTCAAGATAGCGTTTCTTGTCATTCGTTTTATTTATGACATATACAAGACCCAATGCGGTCCACTCGGGAGTTAAATCAGATTCCAACATCAGGCGCAAACGCATTTTGCCAAATTGTATCGCAGCATTGCCAACAGACATGGCATTAAAGTCGTTGACTTCAGCTTCAAAGCTAACAAAGCGAGCCAGAGAATCACTTTTTTCACTGAAAATGACCTCTTCTTTCCCTCGCTGACGAGTTGGTAAAGCCAGAACAACACGGTTATCAGACGGGTTTTCACCAAGCTGTAAGGGCGTGGGGGCATTGGTGGCATCAAAACTAAAGGGGGTTCCGTCAGGAAAAATACCACTGGCGGTGAAAAGTCTGACTTTACCCTGATTAAGCAGTTCCTGATCCAATTCAAGAGTTAAAAAACCCCAATAGTAAGGGTTTTGTGCTATTCCCCAATCACGAATATAGGCTTCCAGGTATTTTTCAGCTTGCTGGAAGTGATGGGGGCGTAAAAACATGCCTTCTGCCCAGATAACTTTTTCTGATCTCATTATTTTATTTATCTCCTGTCACACAACCCAAGTTGCATTCATTGATGAGACTTAAGCCATGGTTAGTGATCTTTACGCAGAGCCGTAGTTCGTCAGAAGAAGTACGCCAAAATTCGTAAAAAGAGGGTTTTTCAGGGACAGGAACAGGGAATAAAATGCGCCATTTCTTACCGTTCAATGTTTTATATTCAGCGATAAGTCCGATGTAGTTAGCTTCCGGTTGGTTTTTTTCCAACAAGCAATGCGTAGATTGAGAAGGGAGTATAAACAATAGGTCTTTATTAACCAGCTTATCGCCTAACGTATTCTGAGCTTTGTTTTGCAAGGAAAAAAAATCGGCAGACATAAACTCTTCATTTGATTTTAGTAAAAAAATATTTATCTTCACGGGTGCGTAATCATTTACATTAGATTCTGTATTGAAGATAAATTTATAGGGCGGCAAATTTGTTTTTGATGAACAGCCCGTTATGGCTATTAATACTGTGGTTATCGATACTGTGGATAGGAAGCCATTTTTTGCCGCTTTTTTACTGAGTGAAAGAAACATTGTCATAATGTTTGTCAAAGCATATTTAGGCATAATGAACGATTAATAAATCAAAAAGACAAAAAGTTAATTGGCTGTGATAAGAACTTTGTTTTGGCTGGGTACAGTGCGTGAACCCGGGGCGTTAGTCGAATTTTGCATAGTAGAACAGGAAACTCGGGTTGCCGGAGAGCTTTTGATCAAGACGGAATTGACTCCTATGACATGGCGGGCACTACCCATGACGGTGCCGGAAGTTACACCACAATTGACGCCGGCATTATCTCCTGTTGTCATAGGTATGGTTGTTGCTAAATTATGGGCTGGACAACCCACAAATAAGATATTGGTGGCATTGCTTATACCGGTCGTGCCTTGTGCCGTATTAGGATAAGGCACAGGTACAGGAGGTACAACCGTTGGTGTCAGGCAAACATCGGGAACGGCCATATCCGTTCCACCACCTTGAGTGTTAGCAAACATAGAGTCTTATCCTTAGCCGATATGAATTTGTTCAGCGTCGATTTTGGTCATGGCTTTTGCAGAGACAATAGTCTGTTGGGCATGTAATCGGGCATAATTTTCAGCCTGCATATCTAATTGACCTGCACGAACCTGTTCTGTTTGTGTGGTATGACGAAATAGACGATGACTCAGTTGGGTGACTGTTTTCCAAAGAGATTCGAATTGATTACCAACCAGACGAGTTATTGAGATCCATGCAGACAGGGATTCCCCGCTATATTGCATTTCATTGATATGACAATTCCCATTATTGGCTGTGATAGCGAATCCGTTGCTGTGCATACTTAGGTTCCCTTGTGAGGTGATTGTGAGATCACCTGGGACGCTGATTTCAGCCATGTGTTGTTGTTCTGTCCGTTCCAATATGGCTAATATCCAGAGTTGATTGTTGGTTTTCGTAATTAATACCGTATCCCCCATGCTGGGTGTCAATAAACAACTGACAGCTTGTCGGCAATGCCAACCACGGTTGTTATGGTTTTCCGCCATAAAACTGCCATCTGGAAGAACGTTAACAATCTGGCCGGTAATCTGCTGCAATGGCTCAGTATTAAGGATGAATGAGGAAAGTGCATAAGCGGGCTTCGTCATTTTGATTCTCCTGATGAAATCTTGTTATGTTGTGTATTCCACTCTTCAGCGGCAAATAGTTCAGGATCATTTTCCAGAATACCTTGGCGGTCAGAAAATAATGTTCCAATTTGTTGAGCACGATGAAAAAGTGTTCTCATAAATTGAGCAGTGCGAAAATCACTATTGTTGACGTTTGCATAGGAGAAATCTGTATAAGACATATTACAACCGGTGAATTGTGCATTCGTTGCCTGTACTTTGTGCATGACGGCCAATGCCAGGTTACTGTGCCGAAAATCGGCAGATTCAAGGGATGCACCAATAAAAAGAGCTTGTTCAAACAGGCTGTTTTTGCAACGGGCTTGGGTTAAATCTGCTTCGGTAAATAACGCCTGGGTTGCATTGACATTTGATAGTAAGGCGTCTTTTAAAATGGCACCTTTGAAATTGCAATTAGTCAGTATGGCGTGATTGAAATTGACGGATTCAAGCTGACTATCCATAAATTGACACATTTTAAAGGCTTGTTTATGGAAATTTTGCTTACGCAGATTGCATTCAAAAAAAACAGTTTTATTAAATTCACTGGCAGAAAAATCGCTTGTTCGTAAATCCTGTCGAAAAAAAGTGACCAAAAAAAAATGACCGTGGCTAAATCTTGTTTGATCCATTGATGACGCAAGAAAGGTGATTCGTTCAAAGTCACTGTGGCTGAAATCAGCATGTTGTAGTGAACAAGATGCAAACTGGGTATTTTTCTGTTTTGTCGCGGTAAACTGGGTTTTTTCCAAAACAGATTGATGGAATACATTGTTTGTTAATGTGCTTTTATTAAAGACTGCGAGCCCCAGATTACACTGTTCAAAAGTGTTCTGCTCAAGTAGTGCCGAGTCGAAAATTGCGCCTTGTGCTTGGCACTCGGTAAAACAGGTTTCTTTTATTAAAGTTCGAGAAAAATCAGCACCTGAAAAATCGACTTCTTTAAAAATTCCCCCGGATAAGTCACATCCGGCCAGGGAAATATTCTGCAAATTGATTTTTTCAATGATCTCACCTTGCTTGATTTTGTCTGCTAATTCATCGGCTGTCAGTGAACTCATATCAGATCCTTATCGCGTTTGGGCAAGGTCTTGGTACATTTAATATAAGCATTTGTAATTGAGGTTGAATCGCTGATAATTGATTGGGACATATCAGTACGAAATAGATTAGCTCCCTGTAAGTCTGCATTATTGAAGTTACATTTCTGCATAAATGCGCTCATCAGATTGGCATTATTCAGTAAGGCATCTCGGAAATCTGTCCTAATAAACAGGCTTTTTTCTGCATTAAGGTACTGCATATCAACCGATTGGCAGTTGGCTTCACTGAGATCGGTGTTATTCAAGGTTGTGGCATAGAATTTCGCCTTGACCAAAGGCATTTGGCGCAAGTTACACTCTGTCAAGGTTGCATGGCTGAAATCGGCTTGATTAAGCTCACTGTTCATAGCAAATGAGCAGGTCAGCAACTTGGCTGAATGAAACCGGATACCGTTTGCTTCAGTTTCCACCCATGAACAACTTTCCAGTTTTGCATAATCAAAAATGACTTGTTTTAGCTTGCATTTAATAAATGAAACTTTATTCAGGTTTGTGTGATTGAACCTAAGAGCAGGGAGTTCAAGTTCTATAAATGTACAGTTTTTCCACTGTGAATATTGAAATTGGCAATGTGTAATAAATATTTTTTGCAGGAATAGATCTGTAAATATGGCATGGTCAAAGTGACAATGGTCAAATCGAGTTTCTTGTAGTTGGGCTTCAGTGAAACTTGCAGAAGAAAAGTCACTCTGTTCACATTTAGCCAGCGACAGGCTGGCATGATCTAATTTGGCTCCACGTAATGAAGCGTTGCAAATTTCAGTCCTTGCCAGCATAGCTTCGTTGAAATTTGCTTCGTCTAGCTGGCAATGGTTTAAACATGCGCTTTCCAATAAGGTGCGAGTGAAATTAGCCCCCCGTAAATCCATGCCTGACAAATCCGCACCGGTAAAATTCATGCCAGTGAAATCTCCCCCTTGCAGCATGATTTTTTGTACTCTTTTGCGAATGATTTGTGCCAGGCTGCTTGTTAAGCGCAGGGCAGGGCTTTGTGCCTGTACTGAAGATAAATACATCGAGTGTACTGTTTGCTCGATTTGTGCCAGTTCTTTATCATTGAATCCTATTGGGTGCTTTTGTAGCATATCCCGTATCTGATGCAGGTTTTCTGGTCCCTTGGGTTCTGACTTTGCTGTTAGTTTTTCAATATCAATGCCTTGTTCCTTTGCTAAAGCAATGGCGTTTTCTTTCTGTAATTCAGCCTCAGCTTTTTTTTGGGTGGCATATTGTTCGATTTTTTCCGTGAACTCCGGTAACTCATCCAGTTTTGGAAAAGGAGGGGGTTGTTCTGTATCAACTGGCAGTATTGTATTGATATCGTAGCCATATTCAGATAAGCGTTCTTGTTGCTGTTCGCGCAGACGTTTTTCACGATTTTGCAAATTTTGTTGCAATGGTGAGCTATTTTCTGGTTGTTCTGTATCTAGCCACGGGCCAATCATCTCTTCGGCGATAAGATCTTTTTCCCGAAAAGTATATAAAACACCTTTTTCTTTATCCAATCGTTGTTCAAGGACATTCAAGTAATGTTTCTGTGGGCGAGGATTATCGCTTAATTCTAGTGCCGATATCATTTGCAAGATATCCCTGGCATCATCTTCATTAATTTGTGCACTGCCATGCCAAATCAGAACCATTTGTTCCAGGTGGGGAAAGAACCATACAGTTGTGTTGCGCATGACGACTTCTTCAAAAATCTCTTCATCAAGACGCAATCGTTTGATAAAGCAACGTGCGTTCCATGCGGGCAAAATACCTTCCTGAACAGGTTGTTCTGGATGCATATTCCAAATGCGCCACGCTGCTTTCTCTGGCAGTGTGGTATTTTCTTCCCACCATTGATCCTCAGGGGCGGCATTAAATATCCGCCAGTCAATGTCATTGGCAAAACCGGGAAATTCATTTTCCAGCCAGGCCTTGTCGTATTTTTTCCCTATACGGGTAAAACGGCGTGGCCATATAAAATCTAAAGGGCAAAAACTTGCCGGAATGGGAGCTTCCTGTTGTGATGTCAATTGCCGTTGTGACATTAAGCGATGATGCAGGGCTTCAATATTGGGTAGACGATGAATTTTTAGTCTGTTATCCAGTTCTTCTGGGTTGAAGCCGATTCCGTGTGGGTTTTCGTCACAACCTTTCCCTCCAAACGCTCGACTCCAGTCTAATCGCATTTGTGCAAAAGGTTGGAGTTTTGAAGGAGAATCATTAATCCAATAGCGATCACCGAAAGCAACTAATGTCTTGTCCAACTGCCCAATCTGAATACGCGCCGCACAGGTGGTTTTATCAGCCTGATGGTGGGTATAGGCATATCCCGTGGCCAAAAATTCAGCACAAGATTTCGGCATAGCGAGATCGATAACGCCATTACAGGTTTGCAACTCATTTTCTGCAAGTTGCCAAAGCTCTATTTCAGGGCGCAAGCGTGGGGTCGATCCCATATCTGCCAATGCCATAATGGAAATTCCGAGGTAGTTTCTTTGCAACCAACGATAAGGTCGATAAAGTACACTCAGGCGCAACGGTTTGATGATTTTCATAACAATCCTGAAGGTATTGGTAATTATTCATGGGGATAGTTATTAGAAGATAACCATTAGTGGAAGATATATAAGTTACTATTCACAACACTGGTGTCTGAATTCTCAGTTTTGGTACCACCGCTTTTTATCGTAATGTCGCCGGTGCTTGAGATTGTCGTCGTTCCTGTAATATTCTGATCCCAATTTCCATTAATTTTTGCGTTTAAATCCCCCTTAAGGGTATAAGTATCGCCACCATTAATCTCGGTTTTTCGTCCATTTTTGATGGTTTCTTGCTGACCGTCGTTGATCTTTAATGTATCTTTGCCTTGAATGGTTGTTTCATGGTTTGCCTTATAGGTGAAGTCAGCATCTCCAGTCACAGTGTCTTTTTGCTGTTTTTTTATTTCAGTCGTACGGTTGCCATCAATAGTGACTTTTTTATCTTTTTCCACCGAGATATTCATGTCCCGTTCTGCATGCAGATCAAATAATTCCTTATCCGGTTCATCATCTAAAAAGAGATAATTTGCCTGATCATTCTTACCTCCTTTGGTATTCGACATAATACCGACGCGGGTTTCATATTTAGGTAGCTCCCACGGAGGCATATTCTCATTGTTATAAGTGCTGCCAATCACTAAAGGCTTATCAGGATCACCATTGACGAAACTGATAACCACTTCTTCGCCCACACGAGGGACGCATATACTGCCATAACGCCAACCAGCCCAATGGCTCGCAACACGTATCCAGCAAGAGCGGGTATCATCTTTTTTGCGATCCTTATCCCAACGGAATTTCACTTTTATACGGCCGTATTTATCAGTCCATATTTGTTTATCTTTGGGGCCGGTAACGACAGCAGTTTCAAGACCCATCACTTTTGGCCACGGCGTCACTGCCAGCGGTTTCCAATGAGTACTGGCAGGAATTGCCTCAAATTGAATCATGTTTTTGTTTTTATTTCTGTTTTTGTCTGAATCTGAACTAAAAAGATCGCCAGTGAGCGTATTAAAAACTTCGTCAGTAACGGTATCAAAAGCATAGTCAGGAGAACTGGCTATGTAAGGTTTTTCATAGAGAAAGTAGTGTGCGCCTATAATTAAATAGTCACCATGATCATCGCCTTTGATGTCATCGGGTAGTGATAGTGTGAAAGTATGTCCTGGAGCTATCCCCAGCACATTTCCTTTGCTATTAATCAGTTCACTTTTTGCTTCGGCAGCTTGCTGGCGAACTCGGGCATAAAATTGCCCTTGTTTATTTTCTACATAGCGCCCAGGCCAGATGAATATTTCTGTGTTATCAATAGAGCTGATTGGGGTCTGGGTAGCTGTATATAGTTCAGCCCGTGGTTTACGGAAGTCGTAGTCATCAAGGCTGTAAGTATTTGGTATAGTGATACTGGAGACATTCCAATTATAGAGGTATTCTTTGATGTGTGCTCTCGGTGAATCACCCTTGTTAATATAGTAAATATTTTTATATCCGGGCATTGGCTCATGAGATTGAGGCGCGTCAACCAGGATCATGGTATGGTTTCCCATTTCATGTTTGAAATAATAGTAAATGCCTTCATGTTCCATCAGGCGATGGATAAAATCGAAATCAGTTTCATTATGCTTGACGCAATATTCCCATGTGCGATATTTTTCAACAAGCTGATTTTCAAACAGAATGTTAGCTTTATTGAGTACTTCGGCAATAATATCGGGCACAGTATTATCTTGCCATATACTATAGCCCATATTTTGTTTTAATTCCCATAGCTTAGGTCTGACGGTAGCCGTATATAAATAAAATCTGTCATTACGTTTATAGAATGGGGAATAAGATATTTTGTCTATATAACCACTTAAGTATCTTGTTTGTGCTGATTTATTTTTTATTTCTACAGTCAGTGTCGTTTTATGTAGCGATATTGGGTTTGATAACCTCTTTTCACTCAATAGTTCAATCTCAAACTGGTAGGCCTCAGATAATCTCTCTATTCCTCTAAGTGATTTGAAATATAAGGTATTATCGGGTAATGAGATGTGTGCGATAAACTGTCTTTCCATAAGAATATCCTTGCTTTTGCTCAAAGCTACCGCATACTCCTTGCAGGAGTAAGGAACATACGAAATTGAAATATGGGATATAGTTTCTCTGATATAATTTAAACATAATGCTCAGTGTTCGCAACCTATAGATTGTATCTTATTTATAGAATAAATTATTTTATTTTTCTGGTTTAATTTTATTACTATGATTATTTATATTTGTGTGTTTATATATAAATAAATTTTAAATATGTAGTTCGTTTTTATATATAATTTCTTAAATGTTTAAATTGAGACTCATTTTTGAGATTTTGAAATAAATAATCTATATTCAATATATTAAAGTAATTATTTTACTTTCCTTTCGGGAAAATGTTTTTGAAGCCGGCTACTATAATTTGGTCATGTTTTCAACCCGTTGATGGCGATGTAGCCATCTGGTTGCAGATTGCATATAGGTTGAGGTTGTTTACTGTACTCCCAGCTTTGGAATGAATAGAAATTATTAATATTCAACAATATTAGCTTGATTTATTTGGCCTAATAGATTTACATCTTTTATGCTCATTTCATACAAATCAATCTTAGAAAATACCATGAATTTACTGAAATCACTGGCAGCGGTCAGCTCAATGACGATGTTCTCCCGCGTTCTGGGCTTTATTCGTGATGCCATCATTGCTCGTATATTTGGTGCGGGGGTGGCGACAGATGCCTTTTTCGTTGCCTTCAAACTCCCTAACTTACTGCGTCGTATTTTTGCTGAGGGCGCATTTTCACAAGCGTTTGTTCCTATACTGGCTGAGTATAAAAATCAGCAGGGGGATGAAGCAACACGCACTTTTATTGCTTATATATCAGGGATGTTGACGCTGATATTGGCGATAGTCACAGTAATCGGGGTGATGGCCGCGTCTTGGATCATCTATGTTACGGCACCGGGTTTTACTGATACGCCGGATAAATTCACGTTAACCCGTGATCTACTCAGAATTACCTTTCCCTACATTTTTTTGATATCTCTGGCTTCGTTAGCGGGAGCGGTTCTCAATACGTGGAATCGCTTTTCTGTGCCCGCTTTTGCACCCACATTGCTTAATATCAGCATGATTATTTTTTCGCTGTTTGTCGCACCTTACTGTAACCCGCCTGTAATGGCATTAGGTTGGGCTGTGATCGCGGGTGGTATTTTGCAATTGGTTTATCAGCTTCCGCACCTGAAAAAAATAGGCATGCTGGTATTGCCACGAATTTCCTTCCGTGACAGTGGCGTATGGCGGGTTATCCGGCAAATGGGACCCGCTATTTTAGGGGTTTCAGTCAGCCAGATTTCACTGATTATCAACACTATTTTTGCTTCATTTCTCGTTTCTGGTTCGGTTTCGTGGATGTATTACGCCGATCGTTTAATGGAATTACCTTCGGGTGTGTTGGGGGTGGCATTAGGCACGATCCTGCTGCCTTCACTGGCAAAAAGTTTTTCCAATGGGGATCACCTAGAATATAGAAGGTTAATGGATTGGGGATTGCGCCTTTGCTTTTTGCTGGCTTTACCTTGTGCGGTGGCGTTGGGCATTCTGGCAAAACCCCTGACAGTGTCACTTTTTCAATACGGCAATTTTTCTGCCTTTGATGCAGAAATGACGCAACGGGCGTTAATCGCTTACTGTTTTGGTTTAATGGGATTGATTGTTGTTAAAGTCCTGGCTCCTGGTTTTTACGCTCGTCAGGATATTAAAACGCCGGTTAAGATTGCGATTGCGACTTTGATTTTGACTCAGTTAATGAATCTTGCCTTTATTGGCCCATTGAAACATGCGGGATTGGCGCTTTCTATCGGTCTGGCTGCTTGTTTCAATGCCAGCATGCTTTATTGGCAATTGCGTAAGCGTGAGATTTTTAAACCATTGGCCGGATGGGGTGTTTTTCTGCTGAAACTGGCAATAGCGCTTGCGGTCATGGTTGGGGTATTACTGACAATATTGTGGCTTATGCCGGATTGGGAGCAGGGCAATATGGCATGGCGCTTGCTACGGTTAATGGGCGTTGTGATTGCGGGGGCGGGTAGCTATTTTGCTGCACTGGCTTTAATGGGATTCAGATTAAAAGATTTTTCCCAACGGGGATTGTAGCCATGATGAGACTGGCATGATTTGATCATGCCAGTTTGGGGAACATGTATTCAAAGCGTTGATCACCCTCAAGCATAATATTCACGTTCAATGAAAATACCAATGATTTTGTCATGCATTTCAGGTGACTAAACAACGATAACGTTGGTACCCACCTTTGCCAATACCATGTTTTTAACGTCCTTCGTCTGGTGACAAAATCGACATTTGACTTCTACTGTGACCATGCAAGTTATCTCGCAAAATAGGCATTATAGATGAAGAACAACACCTTGAATACATGACCGATAATTTTCATTAGAATTCTGATGATTTATTTATTAAGAAAAAATAGATATGATGTTATGTGAGAGGAGGAAATCAGTTATTTTGATAACTATTTTTCTCTTTGCCATATCTATTTCTTTTTGTGTAATATCTATTTTAGTACCGCTTATATTTACTATATTATAGCTTACATTTGCTCCATTAACGCTTACATTTGCTCCATTAAAGCTTGTATTTGCTCCATTAAAGCTTGCATTTTCTCCATTAAAGCTTGCATTTTCTCCATTTACGTTCATATTAAATGGCGTCGTATTAATGCAACTATATTTATTATTCACTAAAGTTGTTGGAGTATCGATATTTACATGAGTATCACTTTTTATAGTAATGGATTTAGAACTTGAGATATTTGTTTCGCCTGTAATCTTTTGTACCCACTCTCCGCCAATAGTGACTTTTTTATCTTTTTCCACCGAAATATTCATGTCACGTTCTGCATGTAGATCAAACGATTCATTATTGGGTTCATCATCTAAAAAAAGATAGTTTGCCTGTTCATGCTTACCTCCCTTGGTATTTGACATAATACCGACACGAGTTTCATGTTTGGGCAGCTCCCACGGGGGCTTATTCTCTTGGTTATAAGTACTGCCGATGACTAAAGGTTTATCAGGATCACCGTTGACGAAACTAATAACCACTTCTTCGCCCACACGAGGGACACACAGACTACCATAACGCCAACCTGCCCAATAAGTCGCAACACGCACCCAGCAAGAGCGGGTATCATCTTTTTTACTGTCTTTATCCCAACGAAACTTCACTTTTATACGACCGTATTCGTCAGTCCATATCTGCTTATCTTTAGGACCAGTGACAACGGCGGTTTCAAGGCCCGTTACTTTTGGCCACGGGGTCACAGCAAGTGGTTTCCAATGAGTGCTGGCAGGAATTGCCTCAAATTGAATGGTGTTTTTGTTTGTATCTGAATTTGAGAGGTCGTTGGTGACAGTATTAAGAACCTTGCCAGTATAATCGGTGACATAAGGTTTTTCATAAAGAAAGTATTGCGTACCTATAATTAAATAGTCTCCATGATCATCACCTTTGATGTCATTGGGGAGTGATAGGGTAAAAGTGTGCCCTGGAGCCATTCCCAATACATTTCCTTTGCCCCCAACCAGCTCACTTTTTGCTTCGGCAGCTTGCTGACGAACGCGAGCATAAAATTGTCCTTGTTCACTTTCTACATAGCGCCCGGGCCAAATGAATATCTCTGAGTTATCAATAGAGCTACTTGGGGTTTGAACAGCCGTATGTAGTTCAGCCCGTGGCTTACGGAAGTCGTAGTCATCAATGCTGTAGGTATTCGGTATGGTGATACTAGAGACATGCCAACTATAGAGATACTCTGTAAGGTGTTCTTTCAGTGAATGACCTGTGCTGAAATATTTAATTGTTTCATATTCAGGCATGGGTTCATGTGATTGGGGGGCGTCAACCAAAATCATGGTATGGTTTCCCATATCATGTTTAAAATAATAATAAATTCCCTCATGTTCCATCAGACGATGAATAAAATCGAAATCACTTTCATTATATTTGACGCAATATTCCCATGTGCGATATTTTTCAATGAGTTGGTTGTTAAATAGAATGCCGGCTTTACCCAATACCTCAGTGATGATATCGGGTACAGTCTTATGTTGCCAAATACTATAACCAAATCTTTGTTTTAATTCCCACAGTTTAGGTCTGACAATGGCAGTATATAAATAAAGTCTATCATCACATTTATAGAATGGTGCGTAGGATATTTTTTCTATATAACCACTTAAGTACCTTGTTGGTGCTGACTTATTTTTTATTTCTACAGTGAGTATCTTATTATGCAGAGATATTGGGTTTGATAATCTTTTCTTACTTAATAATTCAACTTCAAACTCGTAGGCTTCAGATAACCTTTCCCTCCCTATCAATGATTTGAAAAGTAAAGGATTATCAGGCAGTGAGGTATGTGCGATAAACTGTCTTTTCATAGGATGCCCTTGCTTTAGTTTATAGCTACCGCATATTCCTTGCCAGTAAGGAATATGTATAAAATGGCTCTAAAAGAGCAAAATCAAGATAGCATATTCTTTTTGGATAAGGAACATACAAAAAGGGGAGTAATAATAAGGTGATGACTTCTCTGATTATGAGTTAAGTATAATGTTTACTATTTGCAATCTATAGATTCTATTCTGTTGATAAGATGTATAAGTTTATTTTTATTATTTAATTAAGATTTATCACTATGCTTGTATATGTGTTTATTAATATTTAAAAACTACAAATTTACTTAATGCTAGAAATAGCTTAAACATGTTGATTAAGATTTATTTTTATAGATTGTAATGCATAACTTATTAATTATTATGAATATTTAAGGGTGGCGTGGATTGATTAATGAGTCTTGAATGTTTTATCGAAAAGATTGTTTTTTTAGTCTGGTTAACATAATTTTTTAGAAAATTCCTCTTTGAGATTAGCTAATGAAACAAGTCTAAAATTTAGGGTTTTTTGAGCAAAAATTGCTTTTTTCTATTAGATATATAAATTTATTTTTTATGATATTGTCTTTTTTTTCTAAAAGAGTAGGTGGGATACACCTGGCAGGATATAAATAAAGCCTTTTGTAACATTTTGGTATCAAAAATTTAGCATTCGGCGACAGATGCCTTTTTCGTTGCTTGCAAACTACCTAACTTATTGCGCCTTTGCTTTTTGCTGGCTTTACCTTGCGCGGTGGCGTTGGGCATTTTGGCAAAACCTCTGACAGTGTCACTTTAATGGGATTCAGATTAAAAGATTTTTCCCAACGGGGATTGTAGCCATGATGAGACTGGCATGATTTGATCATGCCAGTTTGGGAGAAGATAATTACATCCGTTCTATTGTCTCGATACCCAAGGTATCAAGGCCTTGTTTCAATGTTTTTGCCGTCAGCAAAGCCAATTTCAGGCGGCTCTGACGCACTTCTTCGCTATCCGCATTCAGGATTGGGCAATGTTCGTAGAAACCAGAGAACAGGCCAGCCAGATCATAGAGGTAAGCACACATCACGTGAGGAGTGCCTTCGCGGGCAACCGTTGTGATAGTTTCTTCAAATTGCAACAGGCGCGTCGCTAAGGCTTGTTCACGTTCTTCATTCAGAAGAACGGGGTGTGTCAGACTGCTTTCATCGGTTTTTGCACGCTTGAAGATAGAATTGACACGGGTATAAGCATATTGCATATAAGGTGCAGTATTACCTTCAAAGGCGAGCATATTATCCCAGTCAAATACGTAGTCGGTAGTCCGGCTTTTGGAAAGATCCGCATATTTCACCGCGCCAATACCTACAGCGTTGACAACTTTTTTCAGTTCGTCCTCCGGCATATCTGGGTTTTTCCCGCGGATCAAGGCATCTGCTCGTTCAATGGCCTCGTCCAGCAAATCAGACAGTCTTACTGTGCCACCTGCGCGAGTTTTGAATGGCTTGCCATCTTTACCCAACATCATGCCGAACATATGGTGTTCAAGTGACATGGATTCAGGAATGTAACCGGCCTTGCGCACTATTGTCCAGGCTTGCATCAGGTGCTGGTGTTGGCGTGAATCGATGTAGTAAAGAACGCGGTCAGCGTGCAAGACTTCATGACGGTATTTGGCACAAGCGATATCGGTGGTGGTATATAGATAACCCCCATCTTTTTTCTGGATGATGACACCCATTGGTTCGCCTTCTTTGTTTTTATACTCATCAAGGTAAACCACGATAGCGCCATCACTCTCAACGGCAAGCCCACGTTGTTTCAGGTCGCTAACAATGCCAGGCAGCATATCGTTATACAGGCTTTCACCCATGACATCTTTTTTCGTCAGCGTCACATTCAGGCGATCATAGGTTTCCTGATTTTGTGACATGGTGATATCAACCAATTTGCGCCACATGGTACGGCAATATTCATCACCGCCTTGCAGTTTTACTACGTAACTACGGGCACGAACAGCAAACTCTTCATTTTCGTCGTAAGTTTTCTTCGCTTCACGATAGAAGGCTTCCAAATCCGCTAATGCCATGTCACTGGCATCTTCATTTTGGATTTTTTCCAGGTAGGCAATCAGCATCCCGAATTGAGTACCCCAGTCACCAACGTGATTGGCTCGGATGACTTTGTGACCCAAAAATTCAAGGGTACGCGCGGTGGCATCACCAATAATCGTGGAACGAATGTGCCCAATATGCATTTGCTTGGCCACATTCGGCGCAGAATAGTCGATCACGATGGTTTTTGGCTCTACCGGAGTAATGCCCAGTTTTTCATCTTTCAGTACAGTTTCAACATTATCTGCAACCCATGCTTTATCCAGAAAAATATTGATAAAACCAGGGCCTGCAATCTCAACTTTGCTGGCAATTCCTTGCAGATCCAGCAAACTGACGACTTTTTCTGCCAATTGTCGGGGGGGCATGCCCACTTTTTTCGCTGCCGCCATGACACCATTCGCCTGGTAGTCACCAAACTGAGCTTTTGCAGATTGACGAACGTGAGCTTCACTGTCGGCTGGAGCACCAGCAGCAATCAGCGCATGGCTGATTTTTTCTGAAAGAATGGCCTGAATATTCACCGAGTTACCTTAAATTACGCATAAAAGCCCGTGCATTTGAACTGTGCAAATACTTTTAAGCGTGTGAGTTATGACAAAATAACAGGTTTTATACCATATTCAGCATCCTGCATGCTACCACCAGCCGCCGCTTGCGGTATGACTTTTTGTTTTCAGCTCGCCTTTCCAGCAATTCTTCGCCATATCAGCCGGATTTTGAGGTAAGGGCAGAAAACGATTTCTTTAGTCGCTGATTTAAATTTCCCCCCTTTTTCTCTCAAAGAGATCATTAAAAATTAAAAATGCAGTGTTCTTTTTGTGATCTTTATCGTAGCACTGCAACTCAGCGTAGCGATAAGCTCGCTTTGCTGGGTAATATTTGAACGATTTTGTGTGGGTAATCTAAAACACGCCAGGGAGGGACATAAGGTGCTGTTTGATACGATACGGCATCAGGGGGTATGCGGCGGTCAGCACGAAGGCTTAAGGAAATCATATGACAGCACGTTACATCACTATTGATTGGGGATCGACTAATTTACGAGCCTGGCTATATCAGGGCGATGAATGTCTGGAAAGCAGGCAATCCGCAATGGGAGTTACCCGTCTCAATGGAAAATCCCCACAAGGGGTGTTAGCAGAAATCACGCAAGGCTGGCGCAATGATAAAACACCGGTTGTCATGGCAGGGATGATCGGTAGTAACGTGGGTTGGAAAATAGCACCCTATTTGTCGGTTCCCATTCAGTTCTCTGCAATCGGCGAGCAATTAACGCCCGTCGCAGACAATGTCTGGATCATTCCTGGATTGTGTGTTTCACGTGAAGATAATCACAACGTGATGCGAGGCGAAGAGACGCAATTATTGGGGGCTTCCCAGCTTTTTCCTTCTTCTCTTTATGTTATGCCCGGTACTCACTGCAAATGGGTATTGGCTGACAACCAACAAATCCATGATTTTCGTACTGTGATGACCGGTGAACTCCACCATTTACTTTTGCAGCATTCACTGGTGGGGGCGGGGTTACCAGAACAGGTTGTCTGCCCTGAGGCTTTTAACGCAGGTCTTGAACGGGGAATAGATTTTCCGGCGATTTTGCCGCTCTTATTTGAAGTTCGCGCTTCACATATATTGAATGCTCTGCCCCGCGAACATGTGAGTGAATTTTTGTCCGGCCTGTTGATTGGTGCAGAAATTGCGAGCATGAGTCACTATTTTGCTGACCAACAGACTATCACACTCGTCGCCGGACTTTCGTTAGCTGCTCGTTATAAACAGGCGTTCAATGCGATTGGACGAAATGTTTCTCTGGCAGATGGCGATACCGTTTTTCAGGCAGGTATAAGGAGTATTGCAGATGCTGTGGCAAACCAACCTTCCACTTATCGCTATTTTTCGCGGTATTAAACCGGACGAAGTACTTGGACACATTACAGCGGTTATTGATGCTGGATTCGATACCGTAGAGATCCCACTTAATTCTCCACAGTGGGAACAGAGTATTCCAGCCATTGTGAAAGCGTTTGGCAGTAAGGCGTTGATTGGGGCGGGAACGGTACTTAAACCAGAACAGGTGGATGTGCTGGCGGAAATGGGTTGCAAACTGATTGTCACGCCTAATATCCACAGTGAAGTGATTCACAGAGCGGTCGCTTATGGTATGACAGTATGTCCGGGTTGCGCGACAGCCACGGAAGCTTTTACCGCGCTGGCAGCGGGTGCTCAGTCACTAAAAATGTTCCCCGCATCGGCATTCGGTCCAGACTATATCAAAGCGCTGAAAGCCGTTTTGCCACCAGACGTACCTGTTTTTGCCGTGGGTGGTGTAACGCCAGATAATCTGTCTCAGTGGATAAATGCAGGTTGCACAGGAGCCGGTTTAGGTAGCGATCTTTATCGTGCTGGTCAATCGGTTGATCGTACTGCACAGCAAGCAACCTTATTTGTGAATGCGTATCGAGAGGCCGTGCAATGAAAATAACTAAGTTTACCACTTACCGTTTACCTCCTCGCTGGATATTCCTGAAAATCGAAACAGATGAAGGGGTTGTGGGTTGGGGAGAACCAGTGATTGAAGGCCGTGCCTGCACAGTGGAAACGGCAGTGCACGAGCTGAGTGAATATTTGATTGGACAAGATCCCGCCCGTATCAATGACCTGTGGCAGGTGATGTACCGTGCCGGTTTTTACCGTGGTGGCCCCATTCTGATGAGCGCTATAGCAGGTATCGATCAGGCTTTATGGGATATCAAAGGTAAAGTCTTAAATGCACCCGTATGGCAACTGATGGGTGGATTAGTGCGCGATAAGATCAAAGCTTATAGTTGGGTAGGGGGCGATCGCCCGTCTGAAGTGATTGACGGTATTAAAACCTTACGGAAGATCGGTTTTGATACATTCAAATTAAATGGTTGTGAAGAATTGGGCATCATTGATGATTGTCGAAAGATTGATGCTGCTGTCAGTACCGTGGCACAAATCCGTGAAGTGTTCGGGAATGAAATTGAATTTGGGCTTGATTTTCATGGCCGTGTTAGCGCGCCAATGGCGAAAGTATTAATTAAGGCATTAGAACCGTATCGTCCTCTATTTATTGAAGAACCGGTGCTGGCGGAGCAGTCGGAATATTATCCCCGTTTGGCGGCGCAAACCCATATTCCAATCGCGGCAGGTGAGCGTATGTTTTCCCGTTTTGAATTTAAACGTGTATTGGAAATGGGCGGGCTGGCTATTATCCAGCCAGATTTATCGCATGCGGGAGGAATGACTGAATGCTATAAAATTGCGGGCATGGCTGAAGCGTATGATGTGGCGCTGGCACCCCATTGTCCACTGGGGCCGATTGCGCTAGCCGCTTGTCTGCACATCGATTTCATATCACGTAATGCGGTGTTTCAGGAGCAGAGCATGGGCATTCATTATAATAAAGGCGCGGAGTTACTTGATCTGGTGAAAAATAAAGAAGATTTCAGTATGGAAGGGGGTTTCTTTAAACCTTTAATGAAGCCGGGTCTTGGGGTTGAAATCGACGAAGTACAGGTCATTGAGCGTAGCAAAAATGCACCAGACTGGCGGAATCCATTGTGGCGGCATAAAGATGGTTCCGTTGCTGAATGGTGATAATGCCCGCCCTTAACTAACAACTAATTCAATTGATGCGTTTTTTACACCCTCTGTTAACAACAGGGCAAGGTGACGGGGTTCCCCATGCCCAGAATCTGGAGACAGATTGATATGAATATTTCAGTAACAACTACGAAAATTGGGCGTCGGCGCTATCTGACGCTGATAATGATCTTTATTACGGTCGTTATCTGTTATGTTGATCGAGCTAACCTTGCGGTTGCATCAGCAAGTATTCAGCAAGAGTTTGCTATCACGAAAGCAGAAATGGGTTACATTTTCTCTGCTTTCTCCTGGTTTTATACTTTATGTCAAATACCCGGTGGCTGGTTCCTTGATCGGATTGGCTCACGCCTGACCTATTTTATTGCTATTCTTGGCTGGTCGGTGGCGACGCTATTACAGGGCTTTGCTATCGGGCTGATGTCATTGATTGGATTACGTTCTATTATTGGTATTTTTGAAGCACCGACATTCCCCACCAATAATCGCATGGTGACAAATTGGTTCCCTGAACATGAACGCGCCTCTGCCGTTGGCTTTTACACCTCAGGGCAGTTTGTTGGACTTGCTTTCTTGACACCACTTCTTATGTGGATTCAGGTACTCACTAGCTGGCACTGGGTCTTTTTCCTGACTGGTGGTATCGGGATTATATGGTCACTCATCTGGATTAAAGTTTATCGGCGGCCACAGTTAACCAAAAATATGAGTCATGCAGAGCTTGAATATATACGCAGTGGAGGGGGATTGATAAGTGATGACTCGTCAACTGAGAAAAAGGCACGGCAGTCTCTTACTATTGCTGACTGGAAGCTCATGTTCCACCGTAAGCTGGTGGGGGTCTATCTGGGGCAATTTGCAGTGGCTTCAACATTGTGGTTCTTTTTGACCTGGTTCCCGAATTATCTGACTCAAGAGAAGGGGATTACCGCTCTGAAAGCTGGCTTCATGACGACCGTTCCGTTTTTAGCTGCATTTCTCGGTGTGCTGCTCTCTGGTTGGTTGGCAGATAAAATGGTGCGTAAAGGTTTCTCTTTGGGCGCGGCGCGTAAGACACCGATTATTTGTGGTTTGATAATTTCCACCTGTATTATGGGAGCCAATTATACTAACAATCCGATATGGATCATGGTGCTGATGGCGTTGGCATTCTTTGGTAATGGCTTTGCATCCATTACCTGGTCGCTGGTTTCTTCACTGGCACCGATGCGTTTGATTGGTTTGACCGGCGGCATTTTTAATTTTGCCGGCGGGTTGGGGGGGATCTCCGTACCGCTTGTGATTGGCTATTTGGCGCAGAGCTACGGCTTTTCTCCAGCACTGGTTTACATTTCTGTCGTAACATTGATGGGTGCACTCTCCTATATCTTTCTTGTGGGAGAGGTAAAACGTGTAGGTTAATCAAACTCGTATTAAACAGAACAGGATAACGAAGGGCGATATCTGAGGGGCTTTGAATGATAAGGCTGGAAATTTGCTGTTATAGCATAAGTTGTGCTTTGGTTGCACAAAAGGCAGGAGCTGATCGCATTGAACTGTGTGCCAGCCCATCGGAAGGCGGGGTAACGCCGAGTTTCGGAGCATTGCAGCATGCACGACAGTATTTATCAATTCCTGTCCATCCTATTGTACGACCAAGAGGAGGCGACTTCTGTTACAGCAATAGGGATTTCGACGTGATGAAAAATGATGTCGCTCGTATCCGTGATATGGGTTTTCCCGGCGTCGTTTTTGGTGTGTTAAATGAAGAAGGTCATATCGATCGGCTGCGCATGAGGCAACTGATGTCATTATCAGGGGATATGAAAGTCACTTTTCATCGTGCTTTTGATCTGTGTTTTAATCCACACGTTGCGCTGGAGCAACTAACTGAACTCGGTGTGCAGCGTATTTTAACGTCAGGCCAGCAACAAAATGCTGAATTGGGACTGCCCCTGTTAAAAGAGTTGTTACAGGCTAGCCAAGGGCCGATTATTATGCCAGGAGCGGGTGTCAGAGTGAGCAATATCAGTAAGTTTTTGGAAATTGGCGTCACGGAAGTTCATAGTTCAGCAGGTAAGACGGTGCCTTCTCTCATGAAATACCGGAAAGCGGGCGTGACAATGAGTTCTGACGACAGTGATATAGACGAATATGCTTATTATTGTGTCGATGGATCGTTAGTTGAATCGATGAAGTGCGTGATGAGTTTGGTTCAACGGAAAAAATAAAAGCCAGAACCCAGTCACAGAGTTAATCCTGTGGCTGGGAACGGCAGCCAGAAACCGCCAAGTGGCAACTTAAAAGCTGGAGAGTGTCAGGTCATGGTTTGCGGGCAATCAGAACAGCCCGCAGGGGTGCCGGATAGCCTTCTATCGTTTTACTGTGATCGTTTGGATCGAGAAAATCGACCAGTGATTCAGTCTTCATCCATTCGGTCTGGCGTTGTTCATCCAGTGTCGTGACGGCATGATCAACAATACGGACATCAATGAAACCACATTTTTCCAACCACACTTTTAGCATCTTGGCCGATGGAATAAAGTAGACATTTCGCATTTGTGCATAACGTTCACCCGGCATAAGGCATTGGTATTCGTCACCTTCAATAACCAGGCTCTCCAGAACTAGCTCACCGCCGGAAACGAGCTGGTTTTTCAGTTGCCATAAATGGTCGAGGGGAGAGCGGCGATGGTAAAGCACCCCCATTGAAAACACCGTATCAAAGGCGTTTAGTTCGGGTAATTGCTCAATGCCCAATGGCAAAAGGTGGGCGCGTTGATCGTTACCCAGTAATTTTCGGGTAGCTTCAAATTGGCACAGGAAAAGCTGAGTTGGGTCAATACCCACGACCAAATGCGCCCCTTCACCGACCATACGCCACATGTGGTAACCACTGCCACAGCCGACATCAAGTATAGTTTTGCCTTCTAAAGGCGAAATATGGGGAAGGACACGATCCCATTTCCAGTCAGAACGCCACTCTGTATCAATTTCCACGCCATACAGAGAAAAAGGGCCTTTACGCCACGGCATCAACAGCTTCAGAATATTTTGAATGCAGGCTTGTTCACCGTTTGATAGCGCTGGTTCATGGTTCGCAATGACACCATGTTTCAGGTTAAGTTGGGTCGGGCGAATTTCAGGCAGACGCTCCAGAATTTTTACCCATGAACTGAATTGACCATGTAATGCGGTTTTCTGCCAATGGTTTAATTGTGCAGGCAGGCATTCCAGCCAGTGACTTAAGTGATTTTTGGCGATCAATTGGTAAAAGTTACTGAAATCAATCATTGGTCAGCTCCTTTTATTGCCAATAATGAGCCAAAGTTAAAACATTGGAACCAGACTTCAACGTGTTGGAATCCGGCTTGTGCAAGGCGTGATTTGTGAGTTTCAACAGGATCTGTCCGCATGACATTTTCCAGCATACTGCGTTTTTGGCCGATCTCCAGTTCGCTGTAACCATTGGCTCGTTTGAAATCATAGTGCATGTTAAATAGCAACTCACCAATTTGCTCGTCTTCAAAGTTGAATTTTTCAGACAGCACCAAAACGCCTCCTGGCTTTAAACCGGCATAGATTTTATCCAGCATTTTCTGGCGATCATCAGGGTGCAGGAACTGTAATGTGAAATTCAAAACAACCATTGATGCATTTTGAATGTCGGTATCAAGAATGTTCTGTTCGATGATTTCAACGGGGATATTGGCTTTGAAAGCGTCAATATGGCGGCGGCAGCGTGTGATCATTGCCGGTGAATTATCGACGGCAATAATACGGCAACCCGCAGCACGGGAAGTGGTATGCCTACTATTATCGACATTTATGGCACGGCGGATTGACAGCGTGGCTGCACCAAGGGAACAACCGAGATCATAAATTTGACTGTTTGGTGTGACAAAACGTTCTGCCAGCATACCTATCATGGCAATGATATTGGAATAACCGGGAATAGAGCGTTTCACCATATCAGGAAAGACTTCGGCAACACGTTCATCGAAACTCCAGTCACCTAAATTGGCAATGGGGGCAGAGAACAGACTGTCCCGTTGATTGTGAGATTCTTGATTTGACATAACAGCATTGATATTGGAAACAATAAGAAGCCGTTATTCTAACAGAATGCAGGAAAAGGCAGAAAGAGAGATAATCAAGAGATAACCCCTCAGGCGGCATATATTGCCTGAGGGGTTATCTCTATTGCCATCGGCTGTAATGCAACATACGCAGAAAAGGGAGGGTTATCGATAATAAGGCATAAGGAAAATTATCCAGTGCGCGATAAAAAATTCTGTCCGTCAGAAAGTATCAAATATAGAGAGAAAAGATCTGCTCCCACGGTAAATAGTAGATGTTAGCGATAATCATTATTATCATTGACATATAGGTTGCTACCATCCCCATACGTCGCCAGCGTATTTCCCGATGACGCAAGCCAAAGTAGTGTAGTATTCTGCCTGAAAGTAATACTAATCCACAAATGTGTAGCAACCAGACGGGCGCCCCATTCATCTCCATGATAATCAATAACAGCATTGAAATTGGAATGTATTCAACCGCATTACCATGAACCCGAATGGCTGTTTGCAATTCATAAAAACCGCCATCGCCATAAGCTACCCGATATTGCATTCTTAATTTGACGACATCCAGAGACAGCTTAATTAACAGTAGTGCACCCAGTACTATATAAAGCGAGCTAACCATTTTTAACTCCAATTGCCTAATCTCAAAACGGCCAAATGATGATAAACCTCAAAAAGAAAACTGTCGCTATAAATCATCGTATTTAATAATAAATTCTATGAATGTGATCGGATAGCAAAAAATTGTCTTGCCAAGAACGGTGTTATGACCTTATCTCCGGTCAGAATTTCCAGTATAATAGCAACCTTTTTTGCAATTCTTCCTAAAAGAACAATGCCAAAATTTCCGCAGCAGAAAGCATAACGAGCTGAGTAAAAGGATATTGTATGCGTACTAATTATTGTGGGTTGTTAAACCTAGCCTATGAAGGCCAGAAAGTGACTCTTTGTGGGTGGGTAAATCGTCGCCGTGATTTAGGTGGCTTGATCTTTATCGATATGAGAGATCGCGAGGGTATCGTTCAGGTATTTTTTGACCCAGATCAGAAAGAGGTCTTTGCTCAGGCTTCTGAGCTGCGTAATGAATTTTGTATTCAAATTACGGGGATTGTGCGTGCGCGCCCTGATAACCAAATCAATAAAGATATGGCAACTGGCGAAATTGAAGTTTTCGCAGAAAGCCTGATGGTTTTCAACCGCTCGGAGCCATTGCCACTGGACAGCAACCAGAATAACAGCGAAGAGCAGCGTCTGAAATACCGCTATCTTGATCTGCGTCGCACTGAGATGTCGCAGCGTCTGAAAACCAGGGCAAAGATCACCAGTTTTGTGCGTCGTTTTATGGATGATGCGGGTTTCATCGATGTTGAAACGCCAATGCTGACTAAGGCAACGCCAGAAGGTGCGCGTGACTATTTAGTACCAAGCCGTGTGCATAAAGGTGAATTTTATGCACTGCCGCAGTCCCCGCAGCTTTTCAAACAGTTGTTGATGATGTCTGGCTTTGACCGTTATTACCAGATTGTGAAATGCTTCCGTGATGAAGATTTGCGTGCCGATCGTCAACCAGAATTTACCCAGATCGACGTTGAAACCTCGTTTATGACCGCTGAACAAGTTCGCGAAATCATGGAAAAAATGATCCGTGAACTGTGGCTGGATGTAAAAGGTGTCGATTTGGGCAGCTTCCCAATGATGACATTCGAAGAAGCCATGCGCCGCTTTGGTTCAGATAAACCCGATTTGCGTAACCCTCTGGAATTGGTGGATATTGCCGATCTGGTTAAAGACGTGGAATTCTCTGTTTTTGCAGAACCCGCAAACAATCCTAAAGGCCGTGTGGCGACGATTTGTGTGCCTGGTGGCGCAGAGTTGAGCCGCAAGCAAATTGATGAGTACGGTAAATTTGTTGGCATCTATGGTGCGAAGGGGTTGGCATGGATGAAAGTTAATAACCGTGCTGCTGGCCTGGAAGGGGTACAAAGCCCGATTGCTAAATTCCTGTCTGCGGAGATAGTTGAGGGTATGTTGTCCCGTACCAATGCTCAGGATGGTGATATCCTGTTCTTCGGTGCTGATAAGAAAAACATTGTCACTGATGCAATGGGAGCGTTGCGCCTGAAACTGGGTCGTGACTTGAACATCACCGATCTGGAAAGCTGGAAACCGCTGTGGGTGATTGATTTCCCCATGTTTGAAGAAAACGGAGAAGGTGGCTTGACGGCAATGCATCATCCATTTACGTCTCCGCGTGATATGTCGGCGGTTGAATTGGAAGGTAATCCAGAATCTGCTATCGCGAACGCTTATGACATGGTTATCAATGGCTATGAAGTAGGCGGTGGCTCTGTCCGTATCCATCGCAATGAAATGCAGCAGTCTGTATTCCGCATTTTGGGTATTAATGAGCAGGAACAGCAAGAGAAATTTGGTTTCTTGCTGAATGCCCTGAAATACGGTACACCGCCACATGCCGGCTTGGCTTTCGGCTTGGATCGCCTCGTCATGTTGCTGACTGATACAGATAATATTCGTGATGTGATCGCTTTCCCGAAAACAACGGCTGCGGCTTGTTTGATGACGGATGCACCGAGCCCAGCGAATTCAGCGGCGTTGGAAGAACTGGCTATTTCAGTCGTTAAAAAAGAGAACGAATAATGGCTTATAAGCGCCCTGAATCTGTACTGGTTATGATTTACGCCGTTAACAGCAAAAGGGTGCTGATGCTACAGCGACGGGACGATCCTGAATTTTGGCAATCTGTGACAGGTAGCCTTGAAAAGGACGAAAAACCGCGGGAGGCGGCGTTACGTGAAGTACAGGAAGAGGTAGGCATTGATATTATCAATGAAAATCTTGAACTGAAAGATTGTCAACGTTGTCTTTATTATGAGATTTTCTCGCACCTACGACATCGATATGCTCAGGGGATAACGCGCAATAAAGAACATTGGTTCTCTCTGGCGTTACCTGAGGAGCGAGAGATTTTGCTGACTGAACATCTGGCTTATCAATGGTTGTCTGCGGAAGACGCGGCCAAATTGACGAAGTCGTGGAGCAATCGGCAAGCAATTGAAGAATTTGTAATTTAGTCTACAAGACGTTTTATCGGAGATATTTGCATGGCAGGTCATAGTAAATGGGCCAATACGAAACACCGCAAAGCGGCACAGGATGCCAAACGCGGTAAGATTTTTACAAAAATTATCCGTGAATTGGTCACGGCTGCGCGACTGGGGGGGGGTGATCCAGATTCCAACCCACGTTTGCGCGCTGCCGTCGATAAAGCGCTATCCAACAACATGACTCGTGATACGTTGAATCGTGCAATTGCCCGTGGTGTTGGTAACGACGATTCAGATAACATGGAAACCATCATTTATGAAGGTTACGGCCCTGGTGGTACAGCGGTAATGGTTGAATGCTTGAGTGATAACCGTAACCGTACTGTTTCTGAAGTTCGTCATGCGTTCACCAAAACAGGGGGTAACCTGGGAACGGATGGCTCTGTTTCTTATCTGTTCACCAAGAAAGGGGTTATTTCCTACGCACCAGGCTTGGACGAAGATGCGGTGATGGAAGCAGCGTTGGAAGCGGGGGCTGACGATGTTGAAACTTATGATGATGGTGCAATTGACGTCTATACTACTCCAGAGTCTTTCGGGAGTGTTAAAGATGCACTGGATGCAGCAGGCTTCAAGGCAGATTCCGCGGAAGTTTCTATGATCCCATCTACAAAAGCGGAACTGGATGCGGATACCGCGCCTAAATTACTTCGTCTGATCGATATGCTTGAAGATTCTGACGATGTGCAAGAGGTTTATCATAATGGTGAAATCTCAGATGAGGTTGCAGCACTGCTGTAATTAGCATTAGGGTTCACAGCGTAGAGAAAGTGCTCTTTCGATCAGGGCACTTTCTCTAACGTTTTTATCCCATATCACAGGCAGATTTAGGCGAATAAAGCGAATAGTTCGATATGGCGATTATTCTTGGTATTGACCCTGGCTCCAGAGTCACGGGATATGGCGTTATTCGCCAGCAGGGACGGCAACTTATCTATCTCGGTAGCGGTTGTATTCGAACAAAAGTAGATGACTTACCCAGTCGTTTGCAGAAGATCTACGCCGGAGTTACTGAAATCATCACTCAATTCCAGCCCGATGCTTTTGCAATAGAACAAGTTTTCATGGCGAAAAATGCGGATTCAGCCTTGAAATTAGGGCAGGCGCGTGGTGTGGCCATTGTCGCGGCTTCTAACCAATCCATACCGGTATTTGAATATGCCGCCCGTCAGGTTAAACAGACGGTGGTCGGTACGGGAGCAGCCGAAAAAAGCCAGATCCAGCACATGGTACGTTCGATGCTGAAACTGTCTGCTAATCCGCAGGCCGATGCCGCCGATGCTCTGGCGATTGCTATTACCCATTGTCATCTCAGCCAAAACCTGCTTCGGGTAGGTGATGCACGGTTAAATTTAACACGAGGTCGCCTGAAATAGCCGATGCTGGATATACGTCCAGCTTTTTTTGTGCTATAAGCTAGCGGAACGATTTATTTTATTTTCAGGGGGTAAACAGTGATAGGGCGTTTGAGAGGAACCGTGTTGGAAAAACAGCCACCGTTGGTTTTATTGGAAACTCATGGTGTCGGTTATGAAGTTCATATGCCAATGACCTGTTTTTATGAACTGCCTGAAATTGGCCAGGAAGCTATTTTATTTACCCAATTTATTGTGCGTGAAGATGCTCAACTATTATACGGTTTTAATGATAAACAAGAGCGGGCGCTTTTCCGTGAACTGATTAAGGTTAATGGTGTTGGGCCTAAATTAGCACTGGCAATCCTTTCGGGTATGTCTGCCCAGCAATTCGTTACCGCGATAGAACAGGAAGCCATTGCCTCATTGGTCAAATTACCGGGGGTTGGTAAAAAAACGGCTGAAAGGTTAGTCGTAGAGATGAAAGATCGCTTTAAGGGGCTTAATGGCGATCTATTTAACCAAAATTGTGATGTTAATTTGCCCGCAGCCACCAAACAAGCGAATTCTACAGCCGATATTGAAGCAGAAGCCGCAGCGGCACTGGTTTCTCTGGGGTATAAACCGCAGGAAGCTAGCCGAATGGTGAGCAAAGTCGCTAAACCCGGTGCTGATTGTGAAACCCTCATTCGAGAAGCGCTTCGTGCGGCGCTGTAATCACAGGAGTTAAGTGATGATTGAAGCTGACCGTCTAGTTTCAGCAGGCGTTCTGCAAGATGATGAAGCCATTGATCGTGCTATCCGGCCGAAATTTCTGTCTGAATATGTTGGGCAACCTCATGTTTGTGAGCAGATGGAAATTTTTATCCAGGCGGCACGTCAGCGTGGTGATGCACTGGATCATTTATTAATTTTTGGTCCTCCAGGGTTAGGTAAGACCACACTGGCAAATATTGTTGCAAATGAAATGGGGGTTAATCTTCGTACCACATCGGGACCAGTATTGGAAAAGGCAGGGGACCTTGCTGCCATGCTCACTAATCTGGAACCGCATGATGTGCTGTTTATTGATGAGATCCACCGTTTATCGCCGGTTGTGGAAGAAATTCTTTATCCGGCAATGGAAGATTATCAACTGGATATTATGATTGGCGAAGGGCCGGCCGCCCGCTCCATCAAGATTGATCTTCCCCCATTTACTTTGATTGGCGCGACTACGCGTGCAGGCTCCTTAACTTCACCATTACGTGATCGATTCGGTATCGTACAGCGCCTTGAATTTTACAATGTTGATGATTTGCAGAGCATTGTTTCCCGCAGTGCACGCTATATGGGATTAGATATTTCAGATAATGGTGCAAGGCAAATCGCAATGCGTTCCCGTGGTACTCCCCGTATTACTAATCGATTATTGCGTCGTGTACGTGATTTTGCTCAGGTGAAAGGTAATGGCACGGTCGATAGCAATACTGCATCCCAAGCTCTGGATATGCTGAGTGTCGATTCCGCCGGATTTGATTATCTTGATCGTAAATTGCTGATTACCATTATTGATAAATTTATGGGTGGCCCCGTTGGCTTGGATAACTTGGCAGCGGCGATTGGTGAGGAACGGGAAACTATCGAAGATGTGCTGGAACCTTTCCTGATCCAGCAAGGATTTATTCAACGCACGCCACGCGGGCGAATTGCGACCCATCATGCTTACCGGCATTTTGGGTTGAGCAAAAAAGACGAATAATAATATTGTTTTTTTAGATAGTTGATTTATAAGATAAAAAAAGGGTTATAATTTATCTCAATTATAACCCCGTCAGTGGTATTTGAGTTGTCGCTAAAAAACCGCAGTAGCAAGGTGAGGGGGATTATTATCCGCTTCTTGCCTTGCAAGTTAAATTCAATGCAAATAACACGGCCGAACAAAGTACAACGGAAGGCCCTGCTGGTGTGTTATAAAACGCCGATAACGTTAATCCTCCTGTAACAGAAAGCATACCGACAATAATGGCAAAAGCGGCCATTTGTTCAGGTGTGCGGGAAAAACGACGGGAGGTAGCGGCAGGGATAATCAGCAGGGAGGTGATAATTAATGCTCCGACGAATTTCATTGCCAGCCCAATAGTTAATGCTGTCACTAACATCAGTAAAATCCGCAGACGTTGAATTTTAATGCCATCGACAAAAGCCAAATCTTGGCTAACGGTCATTGATAGCAGGGCGCGCCACTGCCATGTCAGTAATCCAGTAACAATCGCGACACCGACCGCAATCAGCCAGAGATCTTCATAAGTCACAGATAATAAATCGCCAAATAAATAGGCCATTAGATCGACCCTTACACTGGTCATAAAACTAACGACGACTAAACCGAGCGACAGGGCACTGTGAGCCAGAATGCCTAATAATGTATCAACTGCCAATTGTGGGCGTTTTTCCAGCCAAACTAAAATAGTGGCGAGAATAAGTGTAACTGCAATAACTGCATAAAATGGATTGACATTCAGTAAGAAACCGAATGCAACACCAAGCAGTGATGCGTGAGCCAGTGTATCGCCAAAATAGGACATTCTGCGCCAAACGACAAAAGAACCCAGAGGTCCGGCGGCAATGGCTAAAAAAATACCAGCGAGCCAGCCGGGAAGCAATAATTCAATCATCGACCTGTTCCCCCAATATTTTTCAAAATAACTTTCCCTTTAAGATCATGATGATGATTGTGATGATGGCGGTAGACTGCCAGTTGTTCTGCACCATGATGCCCAAACATTGCGATAAACTCTGGGTGCATTGACACTACTTCCGGTGTACCAGAACAACAAATGTGTTGATTGAGGCATAAAACTTCATCTGTTTTCGCCATTACTAAATGCAGATCATGGGATACCATAAGTACAGCGCAATTAAGCTCAGTCCTGATTTGATTGATTAAATCATAAAGCGCCAGTTGGCCATTGACATCAACACCTTGTGTTGGTTCATCAAGAACCAAAAGCTGTGGGGAGTTAAGTAGAGCTCTGGCAAGTAGCACTCGCTGAGTTTCGCCACCAGACAGCTTTTGCATTGGTTGCTCCAGTAAGTGAGCCGCCTTGACCCGATTTAATACCGGCATGATATCTGCTGGTTTTACATTAGGCCTTAGCATCATAAAACGCTTAACAGTCAGGGGCAGAGTGGGATCAAGGTTAAGTTTTTGTGGAACATAACCAATTCTCAACGCGGGGCTCTGTTCGATGGTGCCCGAAGTGGGTTGGACTAAACCAAGAACGACGCGAACCAGAGTTGATTTTCCCGCACCGTTTGGGCCGATCAGCGTCAGAATTTTCCCTTGCTTGAGATTGAATGAAATATTGTTTAATACCTTGCGGTTACCAAATTCAACCGTAATGTTTTTTAGGGTAATCATAGTGGGCAAGTTAAAAGTGTATTGCAGAATCATTGAAATGTTATAATATAACATTATTCGATTTTCTGCATGGAATATTCATATTATGTTACACAACTCACAGAAATACGCGCATAAATTTTTTCATAAAATCGCATTAACAACTGTGTTAATGGCAGGAGTGAATTGCTTTGCGCAGGCAGATGTTGTTACCTCCATTCGTCCATTGGGTTTTATTGCTGCTGCCATTGCTGATGGTGTCACAAATACTCAAGTACTTCTGCCCGATGGCGCTTCTCCACATGATTATGCGCTACGTCCTCTGGATGTACGGAAAATTAAGCAAGCCGATTTGGTTGTATGGATTGGCCCAGATATGGAAACCTTTTTGGCGAAACCGATAGCTAAAATTGAACAGAATAAACAACTGTCACTGGCTGAATTACCTACCATTAAGCCATTATTATTAAAAAATAGTGAAGAATTAAAGGATAGTGAAGTGGGTAACGGTGCTGGTGCTGAATCATCTCAGCATGAGGAAGAGCACGAACATCATCATCACGGTGAATATAATATGCATATTTGGCTTTCTCCAAAGATTGCAGAAAAAGCCGCTCAGGCAATATATGAACACCTTATTGAACAATATCCTCAACAAAAACAGCAATTAGAAGTAAACCTACGTAAATTCAATGGACAGCTTGCACAAACTGATAAGAATATTACTCATGTTTTAAAGCCCATGCAAAAGCAGGGTTATTTTGTTTTTCATGATGCATATGGCTATTTTGAAAAACATTACCAATTGGCTCCGCTAGGTGTTTTCACCGTTAATCCTGAAATACAACCTGGCGCGCAGAGATTACACAAAATACGAACACAATTGGTTGAGCAAAAAGCAAAGTGTATTTTTGCTGAACCTCAATTCAGGCCAGCCGTTATTCACGCCGTAGCAAAAGGTACTGATGTACGTATTGGAATACTTGACCCTTTAGGGAGTGGCATCGTATTGGATAAAGATAGCTACATGAAATTTATAACTCAGTTATCAAAACAATATGCGAGCTGCCTGAATTAATACAATAAGGAATTTTATTAGTGCAGCAAATAGCTAAAACTATCGTTTTGGTATACAACAACCTACCCAAACCACACAAGATCATGTTGGGATCTTTAACGTTAGTCACTTTGGCTATCGCGATATGGCGGCCTGTTGTTTACCATGAACAAGAAGGAGAAGAACGAGCAGGTAGCATTATTCTCAACACTTCCGATAGCATTTCTGATGCAACGGATGATGTTGCTGGGGAGGCTAATGAACAACTCCCCAATGAAGGTATTGAGGATGATGATGGCAGTTCTGTTGATACAGCGGCAAATGTTCCGCACCAATATATTGTCTCTAGTGGTGATACCCTGAGTTCGATTTTAACTCAGTTCGGAATTGATTCCTCTGAGGTTGCTTTATTGTCAAATCAATATAAGGCATTGCGTAATTTAGGGATTGGCCAGTCATTATCGTGGACTACTGATGATAATGGGAATTTAAAAACGCTGACATGGGATATATCACGTCGTGAAACTCGCGTTTATACTCGCGAAGGGGATACATTTAACGAAGAGCAAGAGTTTCAGAAAGGAGAGTGGAAAAACAGTGTCATCACAGGTACAGTCGATGGCAGTTTTAATAGTAGTGCCCTGATTGCCGGACTAACAAGCAGTGAAGCCAGAGAAGTGACAAAAGCGCTGCAATGGCAGATAGATTTCCGCAAGTTACGTAAAGGTGATCGTTTTTCTGTGCTGATATCCCGTGAAATGCTTGATGGAAAAAGTGAACAGAGCCAGTTATTGGGTGTTCGTTTACAAAGCGGTGGTAATGATTATTATGCTTTCCGGGCTGATGATGGGCGTTTTTATGACAGTAATGCTTCTGGTCTGGAACGAGGCTTCTTGCGTTTCCCTACAACTAAACAATTCAGAGTGTCTTCCTCTTTCAATCCACATCGCTTAAATCCGGTAACTGGCAGAATTACAGCGCATAAAGGGGTTGATTTTGCTATGCCAGTAGGAACTCCCGTTCTGGCAGTAGGTGATGGTGAAGTTGTTGTTGCCAAATTTGATGGTGCGGCTGGTAATTTCATCGCCATTCGCCATGGACGTCAATATACAACTCGATACATGCACTTGAGGAAAATATTGGTAAAACCAGGACAGAAAGTGAAGCGGGGTGAGCGTATTGCGCTATCTGGGGATACAGGGCGCTCAACTGGTCCACACTTGCATTTTGAATTCTGGGATAACCAGCGGCCGGTTAACCCACTCACTGCAAAATTACCGCGTTCTGGTGGGCTGAATGGTAAAGAACGCGCAGAATATGTAGCAATGGTTCAGGAGGTTAGACCTCAATTGTTGCTGGATTAGGTGCATCAACTTCTGATTATTGACAGAGATAAAAGCGGATGATTACTATCGTCCGCTTTTATCTTATTTTTTGTTGTAAACTTGTGCCTTGAGAGCAAATGTTGGGATCATCAGAGTTAGCTCATGAATAAAGAAAAAGATACAGATAGTAAATTGGGATATGTTCCTCGATTTCATCGAGCTTATCTACATCCCCGTTATTGGGGGCTTTGGGCTGGCGTCGGAATATTAGCAGGATTGTCTTATGTCCCAGTGAGATGGCGTGATCCATTCCTGGCCAAGATAGGCGCTTTGGCGGGCAGGAAAGCGAAAAGTGCTCGCCGCAGGGCGAAAGTCAATTTAATTTACTGCTTTCCTGAGTTAACAGAACAACAGCATGAAGAGTTGATTGATCACATGTTTTCTACCGCCCCCCAATCATTTGTTATGCTGGCGGAACTTTGTCTCAGGGGAGCAAAATCGACACTTCAACGTACCCAATGGCATGGCGAAGACATCATTCAAGCCTTGGAGGCACAAGGTAAGAACGTGATTTTTATGGTTCCACACGGTTGGTCTGTTGATATCCCCGCGATGTTATTGGCTGCACGTGGTCAAAAAATGGCAGCGATGTTTCATCATCAAAGTAATCCTGTGGCTGATTATTTATGGAACAAGGCGCGCTGCCACTTTGGTGGTCGCTTGCATTCCCGTGATGCGGGAATTAAACCCTTTATCTCTACAGTGCGCGAAGGTTTTTGGGGATATTATTTGCCTGATCAGGATCATGGTGAAGAGCACAGCGAATTTGTCGATTTTTTTGCCACTTATAAGGCTACACTGCCTGCTCTTGGGCGCTTGATGAAAGTTTGCCGTGCGGCCATTGTTCCATTATTTCCGGTTTATAATTGTCAAACCCATCAGTTGGATATTTATATCCGTCCACCTATGAATGATATTGCAGGACAGGATGATGCCTATATTGCTCGCCGGATGAATGAGGAATTAGAAGAGTTGGTGAAGCCGAATCCTGAACAATACACTTGGATCTTAAAATTGCTTAAGACGCGGAAAGAAGGGGATATTGAGCCTTATAAAAGGGAAGACTTGTGACCATTGATTTTACCGCATAAATTAACTTATATCCGCCTGAACAATAATTGCTCTTTAATTGTGCCCGTTTTAGAGGGATGATGAGAAGTCGTTATTATGGTGAGAATAGGGCTGTGATAGTGCAGCCCTAAATTTAAATTGAGATTATTCTACTTCAAGTACGCGACAGGTATTGGTACTGCCAATAGTTCCCATCTGATCACCTTGGGTCACAAGTACCAAATCTCCAGAGATGAGATAGCCTTTATCGCGCAGGCGATTCACGGCTTCATTTGCCGCAGCGATCCCATCAGTATGTGAGCTACAATAAACTGGCGTCACACCACGATAAAGGGCGGTGCGGTTTAAGGTTGATTCATGGCGAGACATTGAGAAGATAGGCAAGCCAGAACTAATGCGGGACATCATGCGAGCTGTGCGGCCAGATTCAGTCATGGCAATAATTGCTTTGACCCCTTTCAAATGGTTGGCTGCATACATGGTAGACATTGAAATCGCTTCTTCAATACTATCAAATGTAATATCCAGGCGATGTTTGGACACATTGACACTTGGCATTTTCTCCGCGCCAAGACAGACTTGCGCCATAGCGGCAACGGTTTGCGCAGGGTATTGACCTGCCGCTGTTTCGGCAGAGAGCATAACCGCATCAGTACCATCAAGTACCGCATTGGCAACATCCATGACTTCAGCCCGTGTCGGCATTGGATTGGTGATCATGGATTCCATCATTTGCGTGGCAGTAATCACGACACGATTCAGTTGGCGAGCACGGCGGATCAGTTTCTTCTGTACACCAACCAGTTCAGGATCACCAATTTCAACACCGAGATCACCACGAGCGACCATGACAACATCTGATGCCAGAATGATTTCATCGATAATCTCGTCACTGCTGACAGCTTCTGCTCGCTCAACTTTGGCGACAATTTGGGTTTCACAGCCTGCATCTCGTGCGAGACGGCGCGCATAATTTAAATCTTCACCTGAACGAGGGAAAGAAACCGCAAGATAATCAACACCAATTTTGGCTGCTGTGATGATATCTTCCTTATCTTTTGCTGTTAGTGCTTCGGCTGACAATCCACCGCCCAATTTATTGATGCCTTTATTGTTGGAAAGCGGGCCTCCTACGGTGACTTCCGTAAAGACTTTCATCCCCTGAACATCCAGGACTTTCAATTGAACGCGCCCATCATCCAATAGCAGGATATCGCCAGCCGTTACATCAGACGGCAAGCCCTTATAGTCAATACCGACTTTTTCTTTATCTCCTTCTCCCTTACCCAGATTGGCATCCAGCAGGAATTTATCCCCAACATTCAGGAAGATTTTTCCTTCTTTAAAGGTGGATATGCGTATTTTGGGTCCTTGAAGATCACCGAGGATGGCAATATGACACCCTAAACGGGCAGCAATTTCACGCACTTTATTAGCACGTTGGATATGATCTTCCGCAGTGCCATGAGAGAAATTAAGGCGGACAACATTGGCTCCCGCTTGGATAACTTTTTCTAGATTGTCGTCGCGATCTGTGGCTGGGCCAAGTGTAGTGACGATTTTTGTTCTTCTGAGCCGTCTGGACATGTATTACTCCGTTGACCTATGAAGTATCCCTTTTGTTTTTCAAATTGCCGTACCGTTGGGCGGTAACTTGAAATCCATTGGGTATATGAGTTTTCGATTACCGTAGGATAACCATTTAATTTATTGATTATTAACTCCGCACTGCGAATATGCAGATGGGGAACAGTCTACATATGCTATCAGTCTGGAGAGTTGATAAATAGTGAACAAAAACACAGTCTATTTTCTGGTTTATTCATGCTTATCAAACCGTGAATTGCGCAAAGCTTCTTTGACCCTTTTTAAATTATCCCTGAATTTTGAGCCTCGGCGTAGTGTGAAACCAGTGGCCAACACATCAATGATGGTTAATTGAGCAATTCTTGAAACCATCGGCATATAAATATCAGTATCTTCGGGTACATCCAACAGGATGGGAAGGGTAGCTTCGTATGCCAATGGAGAGCCGGTTGAGGTAATGGCGATCACCGTTGCATCGTTCTCGCGGGCCAGTTTAGCAATTTCTACAAGGCTTTTTGTTCTTCCTGTATGGGAAATTAATACGACAACATCTCCTTCGGTACTGTTTATGCAGCTCATTCGTTGCATCACAATATCGTCAAAATAGGTCACTGGAATATTGAAGCGAAAAAATTTGTTCATGGCATCATGGGCCACAGCGGCGGATGCTCCTAAACCGAAAAAAGAGAGCTTTCTGGCTTGTGTCAGAAGATCGACAGCTCGGTTAATTGCTGTAATATCCAGGTTACTTTTGACCGTTTCCAGATTTGCCATTACCGATTCGAAAATTTTGTTTGTATAAGAAGTGACGCTGTCACTTTCTTCCACATTGCGGTTCACATAAGGCGTACCATTGGCGAGGCTTTGTGCCAGATGCAATTTAAAGTCGGGAAATCCTTTGGTGTCGAGGCGACGACAAAAACGATTAACTGTCGGTTCACTTACATTCGCCATTTTAGCCAGAGTGGCAATGCTTGAATGGATGGCAGTCTGTGGCGAAGCAAGGATGACCTGTGCAACCTTTTTCTCTGACTTACTCAAAACATCAAGACTATTTTGGAGCCGTTCCAGTGTATTCATAAGACGAAGTTCAACCTCGGTTTTAACGATTTCATTAACAGGAGAAATCTATGTCATTTTCATGAAAATATACTACTTGTTATTGAAAGCTGGCAGTGGTAATAACCGGATAAATTGGGTTTTTCATGAAAATATGACAAGTGTCTAACTTTCAACTTAGTAAGATTACTTCTTAATCGTTGTAAATTTTCAGTTGCTAGTTGTTGTTTGGTATAAATTCTGACCATATTGTAAGTGGGTACAATAATGAATAATCAGTGTTTACTGCATATAACCAAAAGAGTACATTACCCACAGATTATGTAAAAAAATTACAATATCCCGCAATTGAGGAGATGCAACATGGCGGTGACGTCTACAGCTCAGGCTTGTAATTTGGTAATTTTTGGGGCGAAAGGAGACTTAGCACGCCGGAAATTAATGCCTTCCCTTTATCAGTTAGAAAAAGCGGGTTATATCCATCCTGATACCCGAATTATCGGCGTTGGTCGAGCTGACTGGGATAAAAAAGCCTATATCAAAGTTGTTGAAGAAGCACTGGTTACATTTATGTCCGAAAAATTAGACGCAGAATTGTGGAAGAAACTCAGTTCGCGTCTGGAATTTTGTAATTTGGACGTAAATGAAACAGGGCATTTTACTGAATTGGCAAAAATCCTGGATAAAGATGGCTTACCGGCTATTCACTATTTTGCCATGCCACCAAGTACATTTGGATCAGTATGCCATGGATTAGGTGCCGCGGGGCTGAATACGGAACCCAACCGTGTTGTGATGGAAAAACCATTGGGAACAGATCTTGCTTCTTCCAGAGCAATTAATGATGAAGTTGCAAAATATTTCAATGAGAAACAAATATACCGTATTGACCATTATTTGGGGAAAGAAACGGTATTAAATTTGTTAGCGCTGCGTTTTGCCAACTCACTTTTCGTCAATAATTGGGATCATCGCACGATTGATCATGTGCAAATTACCGTTGCTGAGGAAGTGGGTATCGAAGGGCGTTGGGGTTATTTCGATCAGGCAGGGCAAATGCGCGACATGATCCAGAATCATCTTTTGCAAATCCTGACGATGATTGCCATGTCTCCACCGGCTGACCTGACAGCAGATCGCATTCGCGATGAAAAAGTGAAGGTGCTACGTTCATTGCGTCGGATTGATCAGACCAACGTCAGGGAAAAAACGGTTCGCGGACAATATACCGCAGGTTTTGTGCATGGTAAGAAAGTGCCTGGTTATCTGGAAGAAGAGGGGGCGAACAAAGCCAGTAAAACGGAAACTTTTGTATCGATTCGTGTCGATATTGATGACTGGCGTTGGTCTGGTGTGCCTTTCTACCTGAGAACCGGAAAGCGGTTGCCAGCCAAATGCTCTGAAGTTGTCGTCTATTTCAAAGAGCCTTCTCTGAATCTGTTTGCTGAATCCTACCAGCAATTGCCGCAAAACAAATTGACAATCCGTTTGCAACCAGATGAAGGTATTGATATTGAAGTGCTGAATAAAGCGCCGGGACTGGAACATAAACACCGTTTGCAAACGACCAAACTGGATCTGAGTTTCTCGGAAACATTTAACCAGACGCATCTTGCTGATGCCTATGAACGGTTATTATTGGAGGCGATGCGCGGCATTCAGGCATTGTTTGTCCGTCGTGATGAGGTGGAAGAAGCCTGGAAATGGGTAGATTCCATTATGGAGGCATGGGCGGCGGATAATGAACCCCCGAAACCTTATCAGGCAGGCACGTGGGGACCAGTAGCTTCTATTGCTATGATTACCCGCGATGGTCGTTCATGGAATGAGTTTGAATAATCTGCGTGTTCTTTAGCTCACATTAAGCGACTCATTAATAAAACATCAACCGGACTAATGTCCGGTTGATGTTCAGTTTAAATACTCGCCGCTGTAACCGGTGTTTTCCAACGAGCACATCTTCCTACAGCAGCAGAATTATCCATACATGATTTATATATATAACGAAAACATTTCATGTTCGCGCCACATTCTTTATCTGCCTCCCCCATGCAGTAATATTTACACCAACTGGGGTCAAATGTGACTTGCTTTTGCACTGTACCTGCTTGTGACATTCCTGCTGTGATCAGTAAAATGGTAGTGAAAATAAATTGATGGAGTTTCATGTGTTCCTCCTGAAATAAATTTATACAATATAATATTAATCTGGTGCCATTTTACATATTGATATAAAACAAAACTGTAAGGTTATACATGTTTTGACACTTTCTTAATATGAATAAACTATAATGTAATTAAGCTAAACGATAATTAAACTATTATAAGGCCTTAAGGAAAATCCCTATTTTTCTGTAAAAAAAACAGAGTTCCAACATAACTTTTTGTTTATATTGTTAATTTTGTTCATTTTTTATAGGATCCTGTTGGGTTCATCATGGCTATTTTGGTGAGGGGACTCCAAGGCGTTGTGATAATGTTTTTCAATATTAACCCCAAAGCTTAAGACAAAAAGTAATGCAATAAAAATTAATGTGAAAATATTTAACTTATAGATTAAATAATGAAATTTTTCAAAAACTGAGAGTCATTTAAAAATAAATTCAATATAGGCAGGTGTTGTTATTTTTATTGCCAATATATGGCTTGTCAAAAATATTTTATTTTAAAATTAAACCTATCTAAGTAAAAAAGTTCAATTAAAAAATATAACAGCAAACGATAATTACCATACATACCTTAAATCAATGGGAAGTTTCAATGTGTACCAGCTTTTTAATACCAACCATCAATGATTCCAATATTACAAATGGATATGTTTATGGGCGTACCATGGAATTTGGTTTAGAGCCGGAATCAAATATTTTGATGAACCAAATATAAATTGTTGCTTTTTATTATGTTCTATGATAGAAATACGCCATTCACTTACTAAAATGAGGATTCGTAGTATATCATGCGATAGTTATACGGTTGTCGTGTGATGAAAGAATAAAACACCATGAATAGCGCCAAAAGCGTCAACATTCAACATAGTAATAAAATTCAGCGTTGTACTCATGTTTTTTTCCTCTCAACTATCTTATCCAGTGAGCACTATTGGTGCGGCGCCCTTTAGGGTCTTCTCCTACTAACCGGTTCTTCACCGGCAGTTTTCATTTGCCAAAATATTTCGCTAAAAATTCAGTTTGATTCTGATATTGCGTGATTGCATTTGTGGCCGACTTTGTTGGCATTTATAGCTTGATATCTTGGCATGCTTATCAGTATGTTCAGGAGAGAAAAAATGATTTATTGGGTGTTTCTTGTATTGGCGATAGTGACAGAAGTGATTGGTACTCTGTCAATGAAACAAGCCAGCGTTTCGGGTGATTTTACAGGCATGATCGTGATGTATACCATGATCACAACTTCTTATATTTTACTGGCAGTTGCTGTGAAAAAAGTGGCATTAGGCGTGGCTTATGCACTGTGGGAAGGTATTGGGATCTTGGTTATTACCACTTTTAGTGTGATATGGTTCAACGAATCACTGTCATTGATGAAAATTGGTGGATTAGCATTGTTGATAGCCGGAATTGCTTTGATCAAGATGGGAGAGAAAAAGAGTCAAGGCCAGGCTTCAAACACCACAACAAAAAACCATGCAGTTAAGAATAACTCATCAAGAGCATTAAACCCTGTTTCGAACAAGCAAATCAGGGAGGCATGATATGCTAACTCAATTTGAATGGTGGCATGGCGCGTTTCTGGTTCTGGCTGTTGTCTTGGAAATTGTGGCAAATATTTTATTAAAACTATCCAATGGCTTTCAGCGCCTTTGGATGGGTATCTTATCCCTGGTTGCTGTTTTGGGCGCATTTAGTGCGTTGGCACAGGCAGTGAAGGGGATAGAGCTTTCCGTTGCTTATGCCTTATGGGGGGCATTCGGCATTATTGCTACAGTGGCGGCTGGCTGGATAATGTTTAATCAACGACTGAATTTTAAGGGATGGAGTGGTATTTTGCTGCTATTAATTGGCATGATTATTATTAAGATGGCTTAATTTTTTACTCTCCATTCCTTAAATTTCATTTTGTAAATGCATTTTTAAACATGGCATTGAATGAGTTATTGCTCAATTCAATGCCATGTTTGTTTGATAAGCGCAGATTATAAAGCGGCGATAATTTTGATTTCTACTTTATAGTTAGGATCCATCAATGCGGCTTGCACAGTACAGCGGACTGGAGCACTTCCGGCAACAACCCATGCATCCCAGGCAGCGTTCATGCCTGCAAAATCGGCTTTGTCCGCCAGAAAAATCGTAGCATCCAAAATCTTGCTTTTATCTGAACCAAGACGGTGTAACAGGGTATCAATGGCTGCCAGAGTATCGGCGGTTTGCGCTGTAATATCACCATCCAGTTGTTCTGGCACGCTGGTATAATAGATAGTGCCATTGTGAACGACTGCTTCTGACCAACGAGTATCTGGATCAATGCGTTTAATAGTCATTAAATCTCCTGTTAATTTATCCAGTTTTTTGCTGAATTGAGTAGTTATTACAACTTAGTATTGGCATAATTCTGCCACATTTTTTATTGAAAGAGACTGTTTGTGTCAGACGATTTTGCGAAAAATGGCATACTAGCCAAAGCCATACAGGGTTTCAAGCCACGCGATGCCCAGCGGGAAATGTCCTCGGCTATTACAGTTGCGATTAAAAAACAGCAACAATTGGTCGTAGAAGCAGGAACGGGAACGGGTAAAACATTTGCTTATCTGGTGCCTGCTTTGCGTTCCGGTAAAAAGGTGATTATTTCTACGGGTTCTAAAGCATTGCAAGATCAGCTCTACAATCGAGATCTACCCACTATCGTTGATGCGTTAGGTTTTACAGGCAATCTGGCGCTATTAAAAGGGCGCTCAAATTATTTATGCCTTGAACGCCTTGAGCAGCAGTCAATCGGCAATTCCCAGATGGAAGCTGAAATCCTGGCGGAAGTCATCAAATTAAAGCATTGGTCAGACCATACTAAAGAGGGGGATATCAGCACTTGCCATCAAGTGGCGGAAGATAGCGCTGTTTGGCCATTGATCACGAGCACTAATGACAATTGTCTTGGCAGTGATTGCCCACGCTATCAGGAATGTTTCGTGCTGAAAGCCCGTCGAAAAGCGCTGGAAGCCGATGTGGTGATTGTTAACCATCACCTATTTATGGCCGATATGGTCGTTAAGGATACCGGATTTGGTGAATTAATCCCGCAGGCCGATGTGGTGATTTTCGATGAGGCTCATCAGATCCCTGATATAGCCAGCCAATACTTTGGTCAGCAGTTAAGTAGCCGTCAATTGATGGATTTATCGCGGGATATCATCATGGCTTACCGCACTGAAGTGCGGGATCAGGCACAACTGCAAAAAAGTGCCGATCGTCTCAGCCAAAGTGCACAAGATTTTCGTTTGTCATTAGGTGAAAACAGCTATCGAGGTAATCTTCGTGAAGCTTTGCAACAGCAGCAAGTTCAGCGTTCATTAGTACGGTTAGATGATGCCCTTGAGCTTTGTTATGACGTGATGAAGCTCTCTTTGGGGCGTTCAGCCATATTGGATGCGGCTTTTGAACGGGCAACGGTTTACCGCAATCGCCTTAAACGTCTGATTGATGTCAGCATACCCAATTACAGCTATTGGTTTGAAAGTTATGGACGGCATTTTTTGCTGGCACTGACACCGTTATCTGTCGCTGACAAATTCAGTGAGATGATCCGTGAACAATCGGGTAGTTGGATTTTTACGTCAGCAACATTGTCGGTCAATGAACAGTTAAATCATTTCACTGAACGTTTAGGGCTGAAACAAGCCCAAACATTACTCCTGCCGAGTCCATTTGATTATCAACATCAAATGTTATTATGTGTTCCGCGTCATTTACCATCGCCTAACCAAAATGGTGGTGCCAAATGGCTGGCTCGTATGCTGAAGCCTTTGATTGAAAGCAATAAAGGGCGTTGTTTTTTCCTCTGTACTTCTCACCAAATGATGCGCAGTTTGGCAGAAGAGTTTCGTGCCAATATGACATTGCCGGTATTGGTGCAGGGAGAAACAAGTAAGACACAACTGCTGGCACAATTTATCTCTGCGGGTAATGCATTGCTGGTGGCGACTGGCAGTTTTTGGGAAGGGGTGGATGTCCGAGGTGATGCATTATCCTGTGTTATTATTGATAAATTACCATTTACTGCGCCGGATGATCCCTTGCTTAAAGCCCGTATCGAAGATTGCCAGCTTAAAGGTGGGGATGCTTTTCACGAAGTCCAGCTTCCCGATGCTGTGATTGATTTAAAGCAGGGGGTTGGGCGCCTGATCCGTGATATTGACGATTATGGTGTTGTGGTCATCTGTGATAATCGATTAGTGTTGCGTCCATACGGTGAGGTTTTTCTAAATAGCCTGCCCCCCGCTTCCCGTACCCGTGATTTATCAAAAGCGATTGCGTTTCTGAAATCGCGCCCACCGCGGCCTGAGTCATAAAATGTCGGGGTGATGATGGTGGGGCTATGGTAGTATAGCTCCTTGTTTTAGATTCTATATCTTGCCGGAGTTAAGGCATGTCCACGCGAATTTTAGCTATTGATACCGCAACTGAAGCCTGTTCGGTTGCGCTTTGGAATGAAGGTGCTATTGAGGCACAGTTTGAAATTTCCCCACGAGAGCATACTCAACGTATTTTACCGATGGTTCAGGCAGTTTTATCAAAGGGGGGAGTGAGTCTGCAACAATTAGATGCGTTAGCGTTTGGCCGTGGGCCGGGCAGTTTTACCGGTGTACGGATTGGTGTTGGCATCGCTCAAGGGCTGGCATTGGGTGCTGAATTACCGATGATTGGCGTTTCCTCCCTGAAAACAATGGCACAAGGGGTTTTTCGCTTAAAAGGAGCAACAAACGTTTTGGTTGCTATTGATGCACGGATGGGAGAAGTCTATTGGGGTCGATACACTCGTAATTCACAAGGTGAATGGCAGGGCGATGAAACGGAAACGGTTTTGAAACCTGAGCAAGTGCAAGAGATGATGAGTTCCTTGTCAGGCGAATGGGCAATTGCTGGAACAGGATGGAAAGCTTATCCTCAATTATTGGACAGCCAGTTAACGCTGACAGCAAGTGACATTATTTTACCCCATGCAGAAGATATGCTGCCACTGGCAATCCAGATGTGGGAAGCTGGTGAAGCAACAGCGGTTGAATATGCTGAACCCGTGTATTTACGTAATGAAGTGACATGGAAAAAATTGCCGGGTCGTTAAGGCGCTTCTGTCTGGTCAATAAAATTCATGCAACTTGTGGCAGAAAGCGGTGTCCATGAGTATAAAGGGCTAGAGTGTGGCTAACCAAATTGATGGTTAGCCTGATAAGATTTTTCTGCGTTGGAGGCGTTATGCTCAATGGAACACACTATCGAAGCATACTGCAAGCGATGGCACTATTGGGAACCTTGATACTTATGGGCTGTGTGTCAGTTCCTGATGTTATTAAAGGAACTACTAAAACACCGGTGGAAAATCTGCTTTCTGTCAAGAACATGCCTGAGTTATATGTTGGTCATGAAGGTAGATTTGGTGGCAAAGTACTGAGTGTCTTGAATGAAAAAAACCAGACTCGATTAGAAATATCCGCCATGCCACTAGCAAGCAATGCTGCCCCACGTTTGGATGCCCCCTCTTTGGGACGGGTTTATGCTGACGTGAATACTTTCTTAGAACCCAGTGATTTTAAAGATCATTATGTAACTGTTGTCGGTTTGATTACTGGTCTTGAAAAAGGGAAGGTAGGCAATAGTCCGTATAATTATGTTGTGATAAATGCTACGGGAGTGAAACGTTGGTATGAATCCCAGAGAATGATTTTTCCTCCTGCTGTAGGAATGGAGCCGTGGAGCTATTATGGCAACCCTTATGATCCATTTTGGCGCGGTTATTCGACATTTCAACCTGGATCAGTTGAAACAATTTTAACTGAATAAACTTTTTGCCAATTAAGAGGGGGTGTCCAGTGACAGGCATGCTCCCTAACAGAAACAAACCACCATTGAGGATATCTAGGATTATCTCGTTTGTAAAAGAGACAACTTCTCGCCGTTTTATGATATGAACTTATAATAACCATTCTTCAATTTAAATGATTTTCTTATAACCATTTAAGATAATGATAAACCATTGAGCTCCAAAATTAGTAAACCAGTGTATAATTAGCGAATTATAAATAAAAGCGCTGATAATTTAACTAATTAATTGATAAATAATAAAAAAATATGTAGGCGGCAAAAGCTGCCTTATTTTTTTGCAGTAATTGATAGGATTAAATTAGTGATGTGTATCGCCAACCTGAACATTGTTGCTTTGCAAACTGGTACGCTGAGTTAATAATTTGTTAAATGCACAAGTCAGGTTTTTTATGGTCAGTGGTTACATCGCAATTAGATTTCAGGAGTATTCAACTTGGAAAAAGTTTGGCTAAAACATTATCCGGCAGATGTTCCGGCAGAAATCGATCCCGACCGTTATTCGTCGCTGATTGAAATGTTTGAAAATGCTGTAGTGCGTTATGCCGATCAGGTCGCATTCATCAATATGGGCGAGGTAATGACTTTCCGTAAATTGGAAGAGCGTAGTCGTGCCTTTGCTGCCTATTTACAGAATGGCCTGGGGCTGAAACAAGGGGATCGTGTGGCATTGATGATGCCTAATTTACTGCAATACCCCGTGGCACTATTTGGTATTCTGCGTGCAGGTATGGTTGTTGTAAATGTGAATCCGCTCTATACCCCGCGTGAATTGGAACACCAGCTTAATGACAGTGGCTCATCTGCTATTGTTATCGTTTCTAACTTTGCACATACCCTAGAAAAGATCGTCTTTAATACGCAAGTCAAAAACGTTATTTTGACACGCATGGGTGACCAACTTTCACGTCCGAAAGGGACTCTTGTTGATTTCGTCGTTAAATACGTGAAGCGGCTCGTACCTAAATATCACTTACCGGATGCCATTTCGTTTCGTAGTGTGATCCATAAAGGCTACCGTATGCAGTATGTCAAACCGGATGTGAAAAGTGAGGATTTGGCTTTTCTGCAATATACGGGGGGCACCACAGGGGTTGCGAAAGGTGCAATGCTGACTCATCGTAATATGTTAGCAAACCTTGAACAGGCCAGAGCTTGTTATTCTCCGCTATTGAAGCCTGGGCAAGAGTTAGTGGTCACTGCATTGCCGTTGTACCATGTCTTTGCCTTGACGATAAATTGCCTGTTCTTTATTGAATTGGGAGGGCAAAATTTGTTGATTACCAACCCTCGCGATGTAAACGGCACAGTCAAGGAGCTATCGCGTTATCGTTTTACTGCATTATCGGGTGTGAACACGCTATTCAATGCCTGGCTGAATAATCCGGAATTCCAGAAGCTGAATTTCTCTTCATTACGTTTATCTGTTGGTGGCGGTATGGCCGTACAACGAGTGGTAGCTGAAAAGTGGCAAAATCTGACAGGTCGTCATCTACTGGAAGGTTATGGCTTAACGGAATGTTCTCCTTTGGTTTCAGCTAACCCACATAACTTGAACTATTACAGTGGTAGCATTGGTTTCCCCATTGCTTCAACAGAAATCAAGCTGGTAGGGAATGATGGTAATGAAGTTTCACCGGGCGAAGTCGGTGAAATGTGGGTGCGTGGACCACAGGTAATGAAAGGTTACTGGAATCGTCTTGATGCGACGGATGAGGTTTTGAAAGATGGCTGGTTGGCAACTGGGGATATTGCCAGCATAGATGAAAAAGGTTTTTTACGCATTGTGGATCGGAAAAAAGACATGATTCTGGTTTCCGGATTTAATGTCTATCCAAATGAAATAGAAGATATCGTTTCATCCCATCCTAAAGTGTTAGAGTCCGCAGTAGTGGGCGTTCCGAGTGAAAATTCAGGTGAAATTGTCAAAGTATTTGTGGTACGCAAAGATCCCAGTTTGACTGAGGATGAACTTAAAACGCATTGCCGTCGTTACCTGACCGGGTATAAAGTGCCGAAGCTGATTGAATTTCGCGATGAGTTGCCAAAATCCAATGTAGGCAAAATTCTTCGCAAAGAACTCCGCAATGAAGAGTTGGCAAAAGCAGGTAATCCTGCTACAAATTGAGTATGGTAATTGCTACCCCATTGCACACCAACAACGCCGGTTTTTACCGGCGTTGTTGTGCACGTCTTATGAATGGCTAAGAGAATGATGTTTTGAATTATCAGTTGAATACTAACAATTGTTCATGCGTAATCATGTGTATATGTAAATATTCATCGAATATTATTTAATATTTTGATTTCAAATAGAAATAAAACCAAATACTGATTTAATGATTCGTTTGTATTCACAAGTATCTATCTGGTTACATCATAAATATGTACATTTTGGTGTACATAAACTACATTAAAAGCTGTGTTATTTTTTGAGGAAAATAATATGGCAATCACTGATTCGTGGCTTCGCTCTACCAATGGTAAACCCCAAGAAAAAATCACCACCAAATCAGATAGGGATAGTCTATCTGTTCGTGTTACCCCTAAAGGGAAAATTATATTCCAGTTTAGATATCGATGGGATGGAAAGGGGGATCGAATAGACATAGGAACCTATCCAGCAACGGGTTTAAAAGATGCCCGTGACGCTGTAACTTTCTACCGTGGAGAGTTAGAACAACACCGTAATCCCAAAATAGTTAAACGTGTTAGAAAGGAAGCTGCTTTGAATGCTGTGACTGTGGAGGAACTAATACGGGACTGGTGGCAAGCGACAATGCAAGGTTCGAAGGTTGCTGCCGGGCAAATATTGCGTGGTTTTGAGATTTATGTTTTTCCAAAAATTGGTGGAATGCCACATGATGAGGCGACGCTTCATGTTTGGCTGTCCTTGATAGAAGAGGTGTCTAAGCATTCCCCCACAACAGGCGCTCGGATATTGTCATACTCCAAGAAAGCACATAAGTGGGCTGTTCGACGTGGAATAACTAACAACACTCCGATAGCTAATGTCATGTCAAGTGATTTGGGAAGTCAGGGCGCAAATTTGGGTTCTGATGAGGATGATAATGATATAGGAGGGAGAACTTTAAACGAAGATGAATTGGCAATTCTTTTTCATATTATTGAATCTTCTAATTACAATTTACGTAATGCTTTAATGGTAAAGTTGTCTCTTTTGTTCGGGTGCCGTATTGGTGAGTTATTAAAGGCTAAAGTGGTTGATTTTGACTATGAGAAAAATGTCTGGATTGTGCCTCCTGCTAATCATAAAACAGGAAGGAAAACCAAAAAGCCTATTATTAGACCGATCATTCCAGCAGCGAAAGAATTAATTGAGCAAGCAAAAAAAATTAATGGTGGAAGTCAGTATTTGTTTGCTATATCTGGAGGTAGGCCATTTTCGAAATCGTCACATTGTGTGATAATTGATCGACTAAGTGAAAAGATGTCTAAATATTTTGATGACTCCTATACCTCATGGTCAATTCATGACTTACGCCGAACCATGCGCACTGAGATTTCTGAATTAACCCCGCCTCATGTAGCTGAAATCATGATTGGTCATAAACTACCGGGCGTATGGCAGGTGTACGATAAGCACACCTACCTAAATGAGCAGAGAGAAGCCTATGAGCGCTGGTGGAATAAGTTGACTAAAATTGTTTCCCGCGTTCCCAATCTTCAACATCCTGCTTAGAGAAATGTAATTCTCTGCCTTTGAATCTGGGTTTTGGGAAGCCATCTTTTTTTTGTTTCCCATTCCCACACCATGTCCGAATGGTATTGGGCTTTACTCGTAACTTTTTGGCTAGTTCGCTAGTGGTTATATAATCTGATTCCGCCATCACTCACCTCCTTTCTGATATTGGTCATTTCTAGCCATTGTCATTTACCCCCTCCACCAGCTCATCCGGTATCTCAACCTCATCGCCCAATTTTGCAGCGACCACAGCGCGGCAGATGGCGATAGTAGGAGACTCACCATCTTCAATTACACTTTCAAGCTCTTCGAAACTAAATATGTATGCCGACCACTCTTCGTTTACTGAATTAAAATTCAATTCAATATAGTGCTTCTCAATCAACTGCCCACACTTCGCCCAGTCGGCTGAGGGGGAATAAACACCGATAGAGCGGTTATCATTGACAAAAACATAACCCAGCTCGTTAATTTTAACGCCCCTAGCATCGGCTTTAGCCACAGCCCAATCCAACGCCCGTCCTGTTAGTGCACTTGTTTTGATTTTCACATCAATTCTCCTGTGTTACTGGCGCAGGAACGTCATCCATGTAGCACCAGTGGGTGACTTCGTCGTTTTCGTGTTCTGACCATTGTTGCGTGTCGGTATTCCAGTAGTCGTAACCTGCACGGGAAATGGAACCAAAAGAAACATAAACAAGACACAAAGGAACCCACTTATCATCATCTACAGGCATCCTGTCCTGAACGCTCACCCAAGGGATTACTTGGGCTTTCTTGCTTTCCTCTGCCTTCTTTAATAACCAATCAACCCACTCGCGCCCGTCGTCAATATGACCGGATAAACCAATTTCATTCTGTGCGTTATCGATACTGATCATTGTTCTTCTCCACTGTTAAGGTCGATAGCCATCTGGCCTGCTTCTTCCAGTGCGCTAATCATTTTCTGGCGCTTCCCTTTGGTCTTTTTTCGTGCGTTCATGATTTGGCTGCACACAGAAAGTAACTCAGCTTCGTTCTTTTCATCCCGTGCTAGCTGGTGGCGTAATTCATCAAATCTTCCAATCATGTGATCGAGAGACGGTAGGGCGTTAATCCCAATGCCTGAATTTCCCGATTTGAAATCGATAAATGCCTGATTCACATCAAGTTGAAAGTCAGGGCGGATCCATCCAGCATAAGAAACGGCTATCAATTCATGTGCGTAAGTGCCGGGTGATGAACCGCCATTGTTTACATAGACCGCTTTCTGAGCAGACGCCAAATTTGGCGTCTGGATATTTTTCAGTAACTTAGCTTCCAGTTCTGCGATTAATTCTTTTGCATGCTTACTTCTCAGCCATCTATTTGGTGCTTTTTCTTCACTTTCACCACTGGCCTTATGTAATGTGTTCAGGTTGTAACGCCCGAATTCATCAAGAGGAATCTCAACACCGACAACCACGGGTAATAATTTGCTTTTCATTATTTTCTCTTCCCCCTCTTGCCTTTCTTCGGAGTTATCTTTATTTCTGCCACTTTGGGTGCGGGTGGCAGAGGAGGGCAGATGCCCTCGTGAATATGTTGATTGCGTCTCATGCGGTGGATATGCCGCTTGGTGTGATCCCTGCCGTCGTCGATGTAGACTACCGTTCTGACCAGCTCGTCGTTAATGTCCACCATCTGGCGGTGCTCCTCAGTCATTGAAACATCCCCTTGGCTGCCAGCGAATCGCCCATGTCATTGATCATGCTTTGCCATACTTCACGCCCGTAGCCTGTCAGGTAGCCATTGGCTACGCATTTTTCCATCAGGTTAATAGCTATCACTTCCCATGCCGGATAGTTCTGTTGGAGTGCTTCCAGTGCGTAACTATCCACCAGTTCACGAATGCCTTTTATTCCATCGACAATAGCGACATTGATTTCTGTTTTTCCAACTTGCATCGTGAAGTGATCGCCACCGTTACGGGTCGTTACATCGCGATAGATAGCGGCTGCGTAGGTGTTCGCCAGTGCGTTGAGTCGAAAGTTTTTCGTTATCATGTGAGCTTCCTCTCAATGAAAGATCGGCATAGAGTCAAACTCACCAGACTCGACCGCTTCGATTAATTCATCGTGCAGGATAGAAAGCCCCTCACGCCCTTTCTCAGATAACCGGTTACCTCTCTCTGGCTGCTTATTGACGAAATCCATGTACATTCTTAGCGCCATATCTGCCCCTTCTTCGCTGCCGAACTGCTCAAAGGCGAACCCCTCAATATGGGTTGCCAGCATCAGGCGCTCTGCCAGTGGGTACACCGTGATTGCAGATGCACCATTAAGATAAATAGCGGCGGTATCAGTGCCGCCCTGACCGTTATCAATCTCACGTGTGCCGTTTCTGTCTATTTGCTCTTGCACGAATGAAGCTGATGCAATCCACCGCCACAACATCAGCATTTGCTCATGGGTTGGTTCATAAAAGCCCGCTTTCCAGCCATGAGAAATAGCCGATATCAATTCAAAGCCCAGCGATAAATCGCGGTCATACTGACCCGCGTCTAATGATTTCAGCGCCTCTACATAACCTACGATTTCAGTATTCGCCGCCTCAGTGATGACAATCACGCCATACTTGCTGTAATCAAATCCTGTTTCAATGTGTTTGCTCATGACTTAACCTCTGGTGTATAAACTGCTTTATCGTGTTGGTATTCGCCGTTCCATGACTTCTTCATGGGAAGCTCGCCTTTCATGTACAGGGCATAGAGGCGATGGCAGCCTTTTTCCAACAACACGGCGGTACGGGTAATAAAGGGATCTTGTCCATGCGGCTTTATTTCGTTTTCGTCTTCGGTGAGATAGCGATCACGGGCGTATGAAGCGACACGCCAGCGCGGCTTTTTCTCCGGATCTTTTTGTTCGTTGTAGAGCCAGTTGCGCTCCATTGCCCACCACATGATTTTGGTGGTATTCACACCATTCAAACCCTTACAGAAAGCGGGAATAGTCATGCCTTTGGTAAAGTGCTTTTCCAGACTGCCAACCGTGGCACTCAGGGTTTTATTTTCACCCTCAAGGCGCTCGACGTTCTCGGCATACACAGACAGCATTGAACGTAGCTTCGCGGGATTACTGAGTAACTCAGCTTCCGTTGTGATGCTGTCACGGCGAGTGAAGTAGAACTCGGTCAGGTCATCGAAGTAATTCCAAGCTTGGTCGGTTTCTAGCATCTTGGAGTGGTTCGCCGCGCCGCGTTCTGTCCAGAGATAAAAGGAACGTGCCTTATTTGATATTTGCACACCTCTAAATGAGTTGCGCAAAATTTCAACTTCTTCACCTTCGATACGGTAATAGTGCTTGCTTTCAACAAAACGCGATTTATTTCTATTGAAGTTGTTTGTGATTTGCTGATTGGTAGCTCCATACCCCGCAGCTAACTGCTCAGTAGTCACAACACGCTGACCGCGATACTCAACGATCTGTAATTCTTTGGCGGATACTGGAACTAATTCATTTTTCTTGGTCATTACAACCCCTCTTGTATTTTGACTTGTGCTTTCCGAACGCAACGCAAATTATTCTTGGCACACTCTTGTTCTTGTTTTTTGTCGCGGGATAATGAAAGTGCCTCACTCCATTTATCAGCAGCACGACGAAATAAATTCTGGCTTTCTAATTCTTTGGCTTTTTGTATTACCTTTTCATATGTTGTCATTATTCACCGCCTGTTTTTTCATGTGCCTTTTTAATGCAGCGTACATTCGCCCATTTTCTTTTTGGTTTCTTAATGCTGTACTATGGCTATGATGTAATGAATGTCTTTTTTCGTTATGCTCTTGGCGATATTCAGTCCAGAGTTGATTCTTTAAATTGGTGGCTACATTTTTGGCCTTCCCCCAATATTCGGCCGCCAGATCGTACTTTTCTTCTTTTTCCATCTGGATAGCTGTATCAGCAAAGTGTAAATAGGATTTATTTGTCATGTTATTGGCTCCGTTTTTTGTGCAACGTTTTCTAAAATCTCAGTCATAAATGCTTCACCTTCTTCGGTTAAATTTCCGAATTTGGTATAAAAGTTTTCGTATATCTTTATTAGGGCACCTTCAGCAACAAATTGCCCTTTCAGACTTAATCTCACACTTCTTTCAAAGTGATGAATCAAAGCATTTGTTAATATTTCTTCGTCTAAATCCAATCGATATTTAGTGTTTTTTACTGTGACTATATCGGTATGAACGCCGTACTTACTTTTTAATGAATCCAATTTCGCGTTTACTAATGCTTTTCGCTTTCTTTCAAGCAAAGTTAATCCTGTCATTCTATATTCTCCGTTTTTGGAGTAAGCGATCCCCCAGCAATGGCGCTGTAATTAAAATTGTTTTGTTGTTTTTATTATTCTAATTCGGCTATTTGTATTTCTAACTCAGATATCTTTTCATGTAATGAATTAATTTCATTCATTGCTTTTGAATACTTTTTCTGTAGAGCGATTCTTTCTCTTTCTCGTCTGACATCGGCTTTCAGTTCCTCCAGCACCTGAGTGTGACGCTCTATGAATTCAGGGCGCATATCACCAAAGCGTAATGCGTGCGTGCCATCTTCCCGTTTAACTTTTATGGCAGGGAAGTTGCTTGACCTATCTTCCTCATCGAACTGCCTTTGCGCCCGAACGTAAGCCAGCTTATTCAATGCGCCGCTCTCAGTCAGATAGGCTTTGTTAGCACCACGAACGACGTAAACTTCACGTGGTTCAATCAGAATTTCCAAATCGGTTGCGATTTCGATAGGTTTTAGGGTTGTCATTGGTTATTTTCCTTATAATTTATAATTAAGTTGATCAGATAAACTATCTGCATTGGTGTTATAATCGGTAATCAGATGACTTATTGCCTGTTCTTATGAAATCGAATATCACACTGTCTGAACCA
>NZ_MKGQ01000159.1 GCF_001908105.1 Xenorhabdus eapokensis | reverse complement strand
CATTCTGGCAAAACAGAAAAACCTGCTTTGCCCTTGATCGATATCTGTGCGCCAGAGTGAACGCAGGTTGAGGTATTGCGGGGTATCGGTTGAGTACGCGGTACTGCCGCCTGCATAAACAGGTCATCCCCACCGGCTAAAAGCCAGCCTCGATATCGTCAAGTTCTCCTTTTTCAATCTAAAAATGCAGTGTCAGATTTACTGCGTGGTTAAGCAGGCCTGAGTCTGTCAGGGTTGTGGTGTGCTTTGGCTGCGGCGTCACTTTCAGCGGTAAACCGCAAAAAGTGACGCCTTGAGTTTTCGAACAATCAGCAACGGCTATGCAAGCGTTGAAATACCAACGGGTACAGCAAAACGCCGCCAGATTCAGTGTCAAACGGTAGTCATGCGTTAATGGTTTAGCGGTAGAACAATTGTCTGTTGAATAATTCAGACAGGGATAGATAAAAGTATGAACGGATGCGCAAAAGCCATCCTGTTGTTCATTGAAGATAAATAGGATTTATGTTGATTTGAAAAGTCAGTGCATGAACCCACGTTCAACACCCTTCGGCGACAAGATAACAACACCTTTTGGGCGTATTTTTAGTTTAAGAAACCTTCATGACCAGACAAGGGGTTTATGTCTGACAATATCTGCTTCCAAAGGTGGGCAGATGTACCGCAATGCTTGCTCTCCCTTGCAGGCTACGGGAGTTTTCATTC
>NZ_MKGQ01000158.1 GCF_001908105.1 Xenorhabdus eapokensis | reverse complement strand
TAGCTTATTCCATTGGAGATCTGTTAACATAGTTCGCGGCATGATGGTGAGGTCTGGTTGTTTTTTGGCGAAAGTAATTATACCAAATCATCATGCTGTCTAATAATCCCTCACAAAACATCAACAGACCCTAAGTATATTTCGAAAATTATCAGCATATTGCTTAACTGAACATGGGTGATGATATTTTGTTCAGATTTGGCTATAATACATCCTTAGCTAACGGAGAGAGAATGACTATTCAAGCAAATATGCACGAGGCGAAAACACACTTGAGCCAACTTGCAGATAAAGTTGTTGACGGTGAAATTGTTATTATCGCTAAATCTGGAAAACCTTATGTCCAGTTAGTCCCTATTAACCAATCAGATAGAATACCAGGAGGATGCGAAAATACTGTCAGCATAGATGAACAATTTTATGAAGCTGACCACGATATACAGGAACTGTTTGAAGGATCTGTCATTTTCAGAAGGCTATTCTGCCAATTAACAAGGCATAACGACCAATGTGCATATAACTTCTGATAAAATAATTTCAAAAGACGACTGCACTAAACTTGATATACTCAATGTTCGTGTGCACCAAGGCAAGGTTTAGGTATGACCACTACATCTTGCCAATGCTTTGACAGGGTGACGATCATCCTTATTTCCGGCGGTTAATTTTACGGCCAAAAGTTCACCGCAATCATTGATAACCAGATGAAGTTT
>NZ_MKGQ01000157.1 GCF_001908105.1 Xenorhabdus eapokensis | reverse complement strand
TCAGACAGTGTGATATTCGATTTCATAAGAACAGGCAATAAGTCATCTGATTACCGATTATAACACCAATGCAGATAGTTTATCTGATCAACTTATAATGAAAATGCCAATGAAATATGAAACATTAATTGGAGATATGGGAACTGTTTTATCTGGAGGCCAAAAACAGAGATTATGTTTGGCGAGAGCATTATACAAAGACCCTAAGATTTTATTTTTAGATGAAGCAACTAGTCACCTTGATGTTGAGAATGAAATGATAATTTCATCTAATCTAAAAGGCTTGAATATTACAAAAATAATGGTGGCACATAGAAAAGAAACAATTGAATCCGCAAATATAATTATTAATTTAAATAATTTTAAAGCTTAAATGACACTCCTGTTCCAACAATATGATAATTTGTTATTCAAGAACAAGTTATCATATTGGAACAGGTTCACATTAATTTGGTAAAATTAAAACATCTTCTGGCAACTAAATAACCAGAATTCTGGATAAGAAATTGACGTGAGGGCTGTTCCGGGCGCAAAGTGTAGTGTAGTGTAGTGATGGACGGCCCCTTTTTCAGCGGCAAAGAGTGCCATCTTTCTTTCCGATACACTGAATTTTTGGTCATGCTCTCAATGATTAGATATTGTGATAAACTCCCTGCTTTTTATTATGGAGTGAGAGATGGCTAAAGTGGATGTGGTTTGTCGTTACTGTCATA
>NZ_MKGQ01000156.1 GCF_001908105.1 Xenorhabdus eapokensis | reverse complement strand
CCCAGTCGTCACACCTATTCAGCAAGAATTGAACATTGAATGGACTTTCCAGCTTGAAGGATAACCCAGCACTTTCAGGATCAAAGTCAGCTTTTCCCACGTTAGCCCCCGACGCCCTCCCTTCCGGTTAAACCATCTGTAGAGTACCCGCCTGCTTTGGTAGATAAATTGCCCGACTCGTCTCTGGTTATCAGAAATACCGTGATAATTTATCCAGCCTTTGATAACCCTGATGACGATGGTCAGAACACGCCTTTTGTCAGGTGTATTCAGGTTCTTCCAGAGGAAGTCCCTGAGCCCCTTCAATTTGGCGGCAAAACGGTCTTTTCGACTGGTCAACTTCAGTCGCCAGAAACCCTTTCGCGATACCCCCCAATAGCAGGTAAATCCCAGAAAGTTAAACGTAGGTAAGCGTCCGCCAGACTGGTTAGCTCTCATTGCTGCAACGTGACCCGCCGGAATTAATTGCGATTTGTCACTGTGCAACGCCAGACCGTATTTACTCAGTCGTTTTGGTAATATCTTATAAAAGCGTTTTGCCTCACTCAGGAACTCAAAGGTAAACACCCTATCATCAGCGTACCTTACCATTTCTGCCCGACCATGAATGTGTGAACGGCTGATTTCATCAAACCATTCATCTATCACATAGTGCAGGTAGATATTGGCAAGTATTGACGATACGATTGACCCTTGGGGACATCCGCACACATTGTCGGATATCTGTTTA
>NZ_MKGQ01000155.1 GCF_001908105.1 Xenorhabdus eapokensis | reverse complement strand
TACTTTAATAGCCACTGGCGCGAGTGGTTTCCGAGGCTGGGTTCACGCGCCAATTTTGCTAAACAGATTTCGAATCTTTGGTTTGTTAAACAACCACTGCAAGAGGAACTGGCGATATTATTGGGTGCGTTCGACCGGCCGGTGCATATTATTGATGGATTTCCTCTGCCCGTTTGCCTCTTTAAACGCGCGAAAGGTTGTGCACGTTTTAAAGGACAAGCCGATTATGGCTTCTGCGCCGCCAAGAGTGAAACGTACTACGGCTTTAAAGGACATCTGCTGGTCGATGAAATCGGCATCGTGACAGGGTTTACACTCACACCGGCAAGTGTCAGCGAGCGTGAGGCCGCCGGGGATTTGGTCGCGCCAATCACCGGCTATTTACTCGGTGATAAAGGATACTTAGGCACTGAATTTAAACAGGAAATGAAGAGAGAAGGCATTGAAATGATAACGCCGGTGCGAGCCAATATGGATGACCCTGTTCCCAAAGAGACGAGAAAATGCATCAATGCCAAACGGCGTCTCATTGAAACTGTGATTGGTCAACTCGCCGGGCAATTTGCTATCGAGAAGTGCTGGGCGCGGGATATGTGGCATCTGAGCAATCGAATCGCCAGAAAGCTGCTTGCTCACACATTAGGTATTTTTGCCAACTTTAAACAAGGTAAAAAACAACGCGACTGGCTTCAACAAACTCTCGTTATTGGGTGTTAAAGTCGAGCATCGCGTTA
>NZ_MKGQ01000154.1 GCF_001908105.1 Xenorhabdus eapokensis | reverse complement strand
TTAGAGTCATAGGTCAGCAATAAGAAGGAAAATAAGTCTCATTAGATCATGTCATTTGCCTTCATTCAAGAGATGCTAAAAAAGTATGCTCGCGCCCTGGGTCAGATTGATGTGCTCCCAACCAATCAGAGACAGATGTTCAAGTAATGATTATAGCATACCCATGCTCTCACAGACTCTTAACCGCCCGTTCCAAGTAAACCATGTTCCACAACATGATTACCCCTTCAGTCGGTTCTTTTCCCACATGATGGCTAGCCTTTTGCTGAGATGGAACGTGAATTAATCGTAGAACGTACCCGTGCAGGGTTAGAGAGAGGTTGCCAGACAGCAGGGTCGCAAGAGTGGTGGCCACAAACCTAAAAGGTGACCAAAAGTAAAATTGAGTCGGTCAGAAAATTACTGGCCAGCGGTGTACCACCAAGGGGTGTTACCTAACAGCCTATTCAGTATTTTTTCTGCGCAGCAACACGACGAGAAATGCCAGAGTGACGAACTGAAGGCTGGTATTCAAATATCTCTCACAGTTCTTCCACAATCGTCGACATTTTTCCAGCCAACCAAATGAACGTTCGACAACCCATCGCTTGGGTATCACCTGGAAAGTATGCAATTCACTACGTTTAGCAATTTCGACAGTCGCGCCGAGTATATGATGCACGTTCTCAGCGAAGGTTTCTCCCGTATAACCGCCATCGGCTAAAACATTTTTCACCCAACTGAGTGACTTTTTGTGCCGCGTAAAAGCCTCCAGTGCCCCTTTTCTGTCCGTGAC
>NZ_MKGQ01000153.1 GCF_001908105.1 Xenorhabdus eapokensis | reverse complement strand
TACACAACTGACCGAAATAGAAAGATATCAGATTTTCAGCTTAAAAGAAGCCGGTTTTACACAACGTTTTATTGCAACGTCTCTCAGTCGAGATCCATCAACGATTAGTCGGGAATTGAGACGAAATTGGCTGACTCAAAATCCTACCATTATTTTTCTTTTATTCCTGCCCGTCTATTCGCCTTGGCTGAACAAAATAGAACACTTATGGCACACGTTACATGAAACAGTAACACGTAACCATTGCTATCGTTACATGTAGAAACTGATTATAAACGTGAAAAAATTTTTAAAAAGAGTGACTCACTATTATGAAAAACTATTTAGCGCCAGATTTGTTTTGGTTTTCAAATTTTGATAAGATAAAAATGCGTTTTTAAACCCATGAGAAATCTTAGCAACAGTCGTCTCAAAATAATTATTTTTCGATATATTAAAATCCGACTTTAAAAATTCATCTAACAGATACTGACTGTTAATATTCAAACTCAATATCAATTTATCAGAACGCCCACTAAAATCCACTTCCTTATATATTTTATAGGGATTCTTTTCAGAATCGATTAACGTCAACCCTTAGCCGGATGAATTATTAATTTTTTTAAGCACTTTTCTCATTGATTCAATCATTTTTTCAGATTTTATTTTTTAACTTCTGAAAGGGGTAATCTCAAAAAACGGAAAAAATCGTACGCTAAGCTAATTTTAGCTGCCGTAGGGGCCTGAATTTACCATTCCTAATCTTAGCGCGACCGCTTCATACATAATCTCTGGTCAGATT
>NZ_MKGQ01000152.1 GCF_001908105.1 Xenorhabdus eapokensis | reverse complement strand
GAATGAAAACTCCCGTAGCCTGCAAGGGAGAGCAAGCATTGCGGTACATCTGCCCACCTTTGGAAGCAGATATTGTCAGACATAAACCCCTTGTCTGGTAATGAAGGTTTCTTAAACTAAAAAATACCCCAAAAGGGCGTTTTTATATCGTCATCTAAGAGCATTAAACGTTGAATCATGCTCTTTACACCACATCACATTCACACTTTTACAATCTCTGTTTGAAATATTCAGCAGACAACTTTTCTGTATCCAAATAATTAACTCATAACTACCGTTTAACACTTAGCTTTGCTGTGTCTTGCGATTCTTGCTGGCATTTTAACGCTCGTACAACTTTTGCTGACCGTTTACGGAACTTAAAGGCGTCACTTTTGCAGGGTTACCGCTGAAAGTGACGCCGCAGCCAAAGCACCACGCAACCCTGACAGGCTCACGCCTGCTTCACCCCGCAGTAAATCTGACACTGCATTTTTAGATTGAAAAAGGAGAACTTGACGATATCGAGGCTGGCTTTTTTGCCGGTGGGGATGACCTGTTTATGCAGGCGGCAGTACCGCGTACTCAACCGATACCCCGCAATACCTCAACTTGCGTTCACTCTGGCGCACAGATATCGATCAAGGGCAAAGCAGGTTTTTCTGTTTTGCCAGAATGGTCGCGCGCCAGAGATTGCATGTTGTCAGGTATATAGCTAAATCATACTAATATGACATAATATCTAAACCTAAGATGACAAGGCATAAAATGAGATGGGTTACAGCTTAGATTTTCGAAAGAGAGTATT
>NZ_MKGQ01000151.1 GCF_001908105.1 Xenorhabdus eapokensis | reverse complement strand
TATGTGACTGACCATCTCGGTGATGAGCAAGGCATCCTCATCATCGATGAAACCGGTTTTATCAAAAAAGGGACGCATTCTGCCGGCGTCCAACGCCAATATAGCGGGACTGCCGGACGGATAGAAAACAGTCAGATAGGCGTCTTTCTCTGTTATGCCGGTCAGGGCGGCCATGCCTTTATTGACCGGGCCTTATATCTGCCTGAACAATGGACAGATAACCGGCCCCGCTGTAAAGCCGCTGGCATTCCTGACTCGGTCACCTTTGCCACCAAACCCCAACTTGCCCAACAGATGTTGGAACGCGCATTAGATGCCGGCGTCCCTTGTCGTTGGGTGACCGCCGATACGGTGTATGGTCAAGATCGTCGTCTGCGGTGCTGGTTAGAATCCCGATATCAACCGTTTGTACTGGCAATCCCCAAAAATGAACGTGTGTGGTGGCAAGGACCCACGTATACCAGCGCCGACAAGGTGGTGGACAGTCTGCCATCTTCGTTTTGGGAAAAACACTCCGCGGGATTGGGGATAAAGGGAGAACGTTGGTATGACTGGGTTCGGGTGCCGCTTTGGCGTTTACAACCCAGTGAGGAAGAGCGGGATTATGGTCATTATCTGCTGGTTAGGCGCAGCCAGGATGAGAAACAAGAGCGGGCTTATTATATCGTCTATGCCCGCAGGGAACAGACTGACCTGAAAACCCTGGTTCAGGTGGCAGGGCATCGCTGGGAAATTGAAAGTGGTTTTGAGGAAACGAAGGGGGAATGTGGCCTGGATCATTATGAAGTGCGGCAATGGCACAGT
>NZ_MKGQ01000150.1 GCF_001908105.1 Xenorhabdus eapokensis | reverse complement strand
TTTGTTTTGTATTCCAGCGTCAGCAGACAAGCCGCACTGCGGCGCGTCAGTCTTTCTTGTTAATGCTGATATTTTGATGGCGTATTCACCACCGGTGTCATCCATTCAAACCAGTCACAGGCTTTACTGATATGGCTCCCTCCCTTCGGATCAAAATGATAGTGATGATGTGAGATATCTTCACAATACCCGACAAAGGGCTGATCTATACGGTGAAGCTGAATAGCGGCCGCTTGCTCTTTGGACGTCGGGAAAAATGCCCCACCGGCTTCGGCAAACAGGTCGGTATCATCCTGCTGCGCGCCACAGTGTTCACAATGGTTTACCCAGTGCTGTCTGCGCAGTCGTTGGCTGACCACTTTGCGCAGGGTGTGGTGAAAACCGGGCAGCACGCTACGCACAATAGTGGGAATATCGGCGATATAAAACAGAAACGCCGGGCTGTCCTGCTCGGTATAGTCCACTTCCGTGCCGGGTTCATCATCGTTATCCGCTTCCAGTCGCTGGTGTCCGGCCGGTAGCATAAATGCCGTCACGGTGGTGGGTTGATGGCAGTGTGGGCATGACGTCCGGGTTTGGGCCAGATACCAGAATTCCGCATGGACATTGTAGAACGGCAACCAGTGCATAAACGGGGTCGGGTCAAAACTGTTGTCGATATACCAGGTTTGGGCGGCCGCATCCCAGTGAGCGCCCAGCTTCCGTACTTTCTCGTATTCATCGTCGGGGACGTTTAAATCAATTCGCAGCATGTGTCTTCCTTCATTATTAAATCGTTAACCCAATAAATTAGTCAGACTATTTA